>JAEUHS010000127.1 GCA_016794035.1 Planctomycetota bacterium | reverse complement strand
TGACGCCGTGAGGGGGGAGTGTCATCCTTGGGCGGCTGGTTACCATCCAGCGGGTCGCGGCTAACCCCGCGTCCCATCCGTTCAGGATCTTTGGAAGGAGGACCTTGGCGATGTCACTCACTCACTCACTCACTCACTCACTGGTTCGTGGCTGACGCTGGTTGCCGGCGGGACCTACGTACACGGGGTGATCGCCGAGTTCGACGCAAGCCTCACGGACTTGCCTGCGCCTGGTGGACCCGGACCCCTGCTACTCACCGCCTCGACCCTGATCGGAGCCAGTGGTCCCGCGGTCCAGACCGTTGCGCGCGACGTGCTGTGGCACGGGGGGCTCTACTACGTCGTCGGGTCGACGACCGGGCAGGACTTCACGATCGGCATTCCGCTCGACGAGGCCACCGGCCTGCAGTCGTCTTTGGCGACCGGCTACCTCGTGGCGACCGAGAACCCCAACCAGGAGTTCAAGTATGCGAGGTACTTCCCGAGGCACCACAACGGGGAGGTGTCCTGCCTGATCGGCGTAGCCGCCTGGAACGAGTACACGGATCACGTCTCGGTGTTCGGTTGGGTGGAGCCGGTGATGGGCGGCCCCAAGGACCTCTATGTTGCCAGCCTCTTCCAGGACACCATCGGGCTGCCGCCGGCACAACACCACCTGCAAATACTGCGCGAGCAGGTGATCCAATCGGCAGGCGACGAGTTCGGTGGCCCCGACGATCGAGCCGGCGTGTTCGTGAATACGGGACTCGAAGCTACTCTGGGCGCGGGCCCCAGCTATCTCCATCCACCCGGCCTCGGGGCGCCAGGTGGTGGCGGTCTCAGCGTCGACCCGCGCGGGTTGCTGACAATCGTCGGGAGTACCCGCGAGACTCCGGCAGGTGCCGCTGGATATCCAGTGGCCTCGAGTGGTCGTTCCGCAGCGACGCATCCAGCGCAGCCGCTGGGCGTTCCTCGCCCATACGATGGGGTTCGATCGGTGGTCGACTTGCTCCCCAACGGGGCATTCCGATCGGATCGTACGGGTGACCCCATGCTGGGTTGGTTGCCGGTCGGCAACGGCGGTACCTCACCGGCGTGCGCGCTGTCGAGCTTCGGCAACCTGCTGGGCACGACCCCGGTGCTGCAGCGCATGTTCCTCGACTACGAAGGGGCACCGTTTCCGGGGGCACCCGTCAGCCTGTTGGTCGATCGGCCGCCACCCGCGTCTTGGGTGGTCGCGTCGTCCTGGCAGGTGGGCGTGCCAAGTCCGACCCCCGTGTACCTGCCCGACCATGACGTGGAGGTGTGGGTCGTCCCGGGGAGTGCCCAGGCAACCATCCCGATGGCTCCGACCGGTGGTTCGACTCGTCAGGTGTTCACCGGAGTGCCGCCAGGCTTCAACTACCTGGTTCAGTACGTCTGCCTGTTGGCGGTGCCGTTGCCAGGCCCGCCGGTCACGACGTGCAGCGGCACCGACCTGACGTGGGCGACCACTCCGGCAATGCTCTTCTCGTACTGATGGAGGTTCGGATGCACACGGTTCCCTACCGCAGCCAGAGCCACGCCCACCCGCGCGGCATTGCTGGGATCCATGCCAGCGTCCTGGCGCTCCTGCTTGCTGTTCCCGTCGCCGCGCAGACCTCGGTTCGCGGCTGGAACAAGGTCTGGTTCGACACGGAGGTCCACGCGCTTCGACCAGCGAGAATCAGCGCGTGGGGCGATGTGACGCTCGTGCTCCGTGCCGATGGGCAGCTCTTCGCCCAGGGGTGGAACAACTACGGGCAATGTGCCGTACCGGCCCTCCCGTTCCAGGTGAACTACATGGAGGCATCGGCTGGTGGCATGTGTGTCGCCAGACGCTCCGACGGAGTCATCGTGCAGTGGGGCAATGGGGCGCCGACACAACTGCCTCCCATCCTCGCACCGGGCACGGCGTGGGCGCAGCTCGCTGCGGGCGCTGCGCATTCGCTCGCGCTCCGGTCCGATGGCGCCGTCCTGGCCTGGGGCAACAACCAGTATGGGCAATGCAATGTCCCGGTGCTTGCGGCTGGACTCAGGTATCGCACGGTTGCTAGTGGCAGTGCCCACAGCATCGGCCTGGTGTCGGATGGCACGATCCGCGTGTGGGGCGCCAACAACTATGGCCAGTCTTCGGGCGTCACGCTTCCTGCCGGCCTAGCCGTCATGCAAGTCGCTGCCGGTGACATCCACAGCCTCGTGCTGTTGTCGGATGGCAGCGTGATCGCCTGGGGCGCCAACGCCTATGGCCAATGCAACGTGCCTACGCCCCCACCCGGCGTCGTCTACACCGACATCCGGGGCGGCACGTTCCACAGCCTGGCACTGCGGTCCGACGGCGTGATCATCGGTTGGGGATACAACGCGTTTGGCCAGTGCGATCCGCAGACGCCGCCGCCAGGCCGGTCGTGGCGGCAGTTCGATGCCGGGACGGGACACTCGGTGGCTCTGCGTTCGGACGGCGTGCTCGTCTTCTGGGGCTCGAACTCCAAGTTCCAGGGCGACCTGCCGTCCGTGCCGAGTGGGTTGCACCACACCCAGATTGCCACCGGCGGCGCCCACGCCGTCGCCCTGCGGTCGGATGGTGCCCTGCAGGCTTGGGGCAACCCGTTCTCCGGCCAGACGGCCGTGCCGCCGCTGCCTGCCGGTGTCACGTACACGTCCGCGTGGGCGTCGTACTGGAACACGCTCGGGTTGCGCTCGGACGGTCAGTTGCTGGCCTGGGGTGACAACTCTGCGGGGCAGGCCAACGTGCCGCCGCTGCCGCCAGGTGTGCAGTACGTGCGGGCCGCGGCGGGCAGTGCGCACGCGGTGGGCGTCCGCTCGGATGGCGTCGCGGTTGCGTGGGGGGACAACACCTGGGGCAAGTGCAACGTTCCGCCGTTGCCGCCCGGTACGCGCTACGTCGATGCGGCGGCCAACGAGGCCAACACGCTGTTGCTGCGCTCCGACGGCCAGATCGTCGGCATCGGCGACAACAGCGCGCCGAGTGTGAACAACGCGCCGCCCTTGCCGCCTGGTCTGACCTACACGCGCATTGCTTGTGCTCGCTTCCGTGCCGCGGCCCTGCGCTCGGATGGCGTCTGCATCGAATGGGGCAGCGCCGGCACCGGCGGGCTACCGCAGCCTGCGCTTCCTGCGGGCGTGCACTATGTGGAGTTGGCCGCCGGCTACGAGCACTTGGTCGCTCGCCGCTCCGACGGCGAGGTCGTCGAGTGGGGCGTGCACTTCTACGGACCACCCGACGTGCCGCCGTTGGTGCGGGGCACGTCCTACCTCGCGATCGGCGCCGGCAACGACACCAGCGTCGGCGTCGTCGGCAAGACCAGCACCTACATCACCTTCGCGTCCGGCTGCGCCGGCTCGATGCCCGCCGCCACGCTGGTGCCGCGCGAGACCCCTCAGATTGGCAAGACCCTGACCGTGCAGGTCGACCAGCTGCCGACCAACCTCGCGTGGCTGGTGTTCGGCTGGCAGCGGCTGTGGCCTGCGGTGCCGCTGGCGGCGATCGGCATGCCGGGTTGCGAGGCGCACATGACGCTCGATGCCAGCGTGCCTCTCGCCGGCAGCGGGGGGCGTGCTCTGTTCGAGTGGGCGATCCCGTTCCAGCCGAGCCTGCTCGGGCTGCGCTTCTACAACCAGGCGTTCGTGTTCGACCCGGGCGCTGGCAACGGCATCGGGGCCGTGGTGTCGGCAGCGGCCGAGGCGGTCGTCGGCGGGTAGCGGCGGCGGGGACTGTCGACGGCTTGTCGGGGCGGCTAGCATCGCCGCCCCATGCTCGACCGTCACGCGGCACGAACTGCGAGCCGTATGCTGCCGGCGCTGCTGGCGGTCGGCGCGTTGGTCGCCCAGGCCCCGCTGGCACCCTCGCCGGCGGAATTGGTCATCAGCACGGCGACACCGGTCATCGATGGCGACCTGTCCGATTGGCCGCCGGAGGCCGCTTCGATTCGGCTCGACCAGGCCGCGCAACTGGAAGTCGGGAAAGAGGTTTGGTCGGGGCCAGCCGACGCGTCCGGTGAGTTCCTGCTCTGCTGTGACGCCGACCACCTCTATCTCGCGGGCCTGATCCGCGATGACCAGATTCGCGCGGAGCAGAATCTGGTCAGCCACGACCAGGTCGAACGCATCGAGGTCCGCCTGCTCGCCGGGGCCGACGCCGATGCCGCGGGCGCGCGCGGCGAGGACCAGGTGCTGCAGCTGATGCCGTTGTCGCCGCGGCGGCCGTGGAACTGGTCCGGCGGACTGCGCCAGACCGGCGTGCAACTGACCGGCGTGCGCGTCGCCGCCAAGCGCCTCGACAACACCACGTTCCAGTTCGAGGCGGCGATCCCGTTCCACCAGTGGCCGGCGCTGCGGCCGGGCAGCCTGACGATCGGCTTCGACCTCGCGGTGGTCGACGCCGACGAGCGCGACGGCGCGCGCGAAGCCGTGTTGCGCTGGGCGGCCGCGCCCGATGGCGGTGCGACCCGCGGCCTGCTGCACCTGCCGTCGCCCGGGCCGCTGATGTCGACCACGCCGCCGCCGGCGCTGCTGACCGACGAACTGCTCGAAGACGCGCCCTACCTGCTGGTGCCGCTGCTGACCGTGGTGCTGCTGGTGTTCCTGCTGCGCGGCTGGAAGCGGCTGCGGGTGCGGGCGAAGTGGCTGCGCCCGGCGCTGGTCACCGGCGGCGTGCTGCTGCTGGTCGTCGGCCTGTTGCTGCCCGGGCGGCTCGCGGAATGGCGCGCCGCGGCGCAGCGCGCGCAGCTCGACACCGCGCTCGCCGTGCTGCGCGAGACGGTCGGCAAGCTCGAACAGGGCACGCTCGCCAGCTACCGCGGCGCCAGCCGCGACCGCGCGCTGGTCGATCTGCTGGCCGGTCGTTCGATCGCGCGGCAGCGCTACACCAGCTACCGCTCGCTGGCGCAACTGGTGCCCGAGCAGTTCGGGCCGCCGTTGCGCACGTTCGACGACCTGCCGATCCGCCCGTACTGGGTGCCGCTGTCCGCCGACCGGCCGGAGAGCTTCCCGTTCGATCCGCCGCTGCGCGGCACCCTGCACCTGGTGGTCGGCCGCCCGTTCCTGCCGAGCTTCCCGATCCCGACGCGCAGCCGGTCCGGCCCGCGCCTGCGGCTCGAACTCGACTACGGCAACGGTGATCGCCGCCCGCGCGAGATCGACGTCGACCGCCCGTTCGCCGACGGCGCCTCGCTCGGTCGCGACTTCCAGGAGGTCTGCGTCGTGCCGGTGCCGCTGGAACGCGAACTGCGCGGTCTGTCGATCGTCACCGAGCGCGGCGCCGACCTGAGCCTGGTCGGGCTGTCGCTCGAGAGCCAGCAGCAGGGGCAGGTGGTGCCGCTGCTGCTCGGTGCGCCGTCGCTCGGCGGCGTGCTGACCGACCTGCGCGGACCGGCCCCGGCCGATGCCGGCGTCGAGCTCGCGCCCGGCGCCACCACCAAGGTCGTATTGCCGCGGCTCGACGAGCCGCCGCAGAAGCTGTGGCTGTTCTACCGCGCGGTCTACCCGGGACTGCCGACCGCCAATCCGGGCGCCAAGGTGGCCGAGATCGTGCTGCACTTCCAGGACGCCGCGCTGCGTCGCTCGGTCGTGCTCGAGCACCAGATCAGCATGTTCTACGAGCTGGCGGTGCACAACACGCGCGACGAGCCGCCAGAGGGATCGCCGGCCGCGATCGCGCTGCGCTGGGCCGACGAGGGCCAGGAGAAGCACGTCAACCTGGTCTACCCGGTGCTCGATCTGCCGGCGGGCAGCGCGCTCGAGGCGATCGAGTTCCGCAACCTGGCCGAGTACCGCGTGCGCTTCCGTTCGGTGGTGCTCGGCAACGAGCGCCCGGCCGCGCCGCAGGATCCGGTCGACGCGCCGCTGGTGCGCGAAGGGCAGGAACGGCGGCTGCGCGGCGACGTGCTGGCGCAGCTGTCCGGGGTCGCGGTCGCGCTGTACCGCAACGGCCGCCTCAGCGAGGCGACGTTGCCGGCGGAGGCGCGCGCCGACCAGCTGACGCTGCCGCGCGCGGTCACCGGCACCGAGGTCGCGGCCGCATCGGCGGTGCTGCGCGACGGCAGCCGTCGCCTCGGCGTCTACGCCCCGCTCGGCGGCGACGGTTGGGACGGCGCGGTGCTCGGCGTCACGTCGCTCGACCGCGAATGGGCGAGCACGGCCGAAGCCGACAACCGGCTCGGCTTCTTCCTGTGCCTGCTCGGCACGCCGTTCGTCCTGGTGCTGCTCAGCGAGCTGCTGTCGATCGCGACCAATCTGCGCTTCCGGTTGATGGCGGTGATGTCGGTCGCGGCGCTGCTGCCGCTCGGCGTGTTGTCGCTGGTGCTGGTGCGCGTGCTCGAGGACGGCCACGCGGCGAACGTGCAGGACGGCGTGCTGGCGAGCGTGCGTGGCGCCATGGGGCAGCTCGAGGAGCAGAAGGACAAGGTCAAGACCTCCGCACGGCAGTGGCTGCGCGATCTGATCAACAACTCCGTCGAACGGTTCGGCGGCGTCGCCGAGGGCCAGCCGCCGCCGACCCGCGCCGCGATCGCGACCGAGCTGCAGAAGCTGCTCGCCGGTCAGTTGCCGCCCGAGTGGGGCGGCGGCTTCCTGCGCCTCGAATGGCAGCCGACCGCCGACACGGTCGCTGCCGAACCGCTGGTCGTCGTCGCCGGCGACGAGCGCATGGCGAACATCGAGACGCCGGCGCGCCTCGAACCGGGCGTCTACATGCAGTGGGGCATGCTGATGCTCGGTGTGCGCGCCGAGGAGGCCGTGCCCGGCGGCACCTTGACGCTGACCGCGGGGCGGCCGCTCGACGGCAACCTGCTCGGCGCGATGGCGCCGGGACAGGTGGTGATCCTCACCGACGTGCGCGGCTATCCGGTGGCGGCGAGCACCGGCCATCCCGAGGCCCAGGTGATGTTGCGCGAGGCGCTCGACCCGCAGGTGATGGCGCAGCGCGAGCACGTGCTGGCCGCGGGCGTGGAACAGCGCAAACCGGTGGTCATGCGCATGGCGCAGCCCAGCGGTCGCCACGTCTACGGCAGCGAGGTGCTGCGCGATCTCCAGGACACCCCGCGCGGCCTGCTGGTCGTCGCGCAACCGGACCCGCGCGCGACGCTGGATCTGGCGATCGGGCGGGTGCCGGTGCGCGCCTTCTTCCTGCTGGTGGCGGGCAGCCTGGTCGTGTTGGCGGCGTTCCTGTCGTTCGTCGTCAGCGGCCGCATCAGCCGGCCGATCGAACGCCTCGAGCACGGCGCGCTGGCGCTGTCGCGCGGCGCGTTCGAGACCCGCGTGCCGTCGGCGGAGAGCGGGCAGATCGGGCGGCTGACGCGCACGTTCAATCGCATGGCGGCCGACCTGCAGGCGCGCATGCAGGATCTGCAGGCGTTGAATCGTGCCATGCGCGAGCTGTCGGCGCCGCACGACGAGGCGACGACGCTCGACGTGCTGCTGCGGTTCTGCGCCAGTCACTCGGCGGCCGATTCGGTGCGCATCCTGCTGCGCAACGCCGAGACCAACGAACTGGCGCTGCACGCCGGCGGCCGGCGCGAGGTCGCGGCCGCGTCGCCCGGGCTGTCGCTGGCGGGCTGCATCGGTCCGTTCTCGTGCGCGTCGGGCCGCCGGGCGCCGAACGAAACGGTGGCGTCGCTGATGCCGGGCTGCCGCTCCGCGATCGGCATGCCGATCGCGTTCAGCGGTCAGACGCGCGGGCTGGTGCTGCTCGGCTTCGAGCGCAACGAGCCGCTGACCGTCGATCTCGAGCTGCTGAGCACGGTCGTCGCCCAGGCCGCCGTGGCGCTCGAGCGATCGCAGCTGCATCGGCTCGCGGTGCAGGACCCGGTGACCGGGCTGTTCACGCCGGAGTACTTCCGGCGGCTCGTCGCCGACGCCGTGTCGCTGGCGCAGCAGCGCGGCCTGCCGGTGTCGATGGTCGCGCTGCAGCTCGGCTCAGGCGACCGGCGGCCGCGCGGCCTGCGCCGCTTCGCCGCCATGCTGCAGGAACACAAGCCGGCGACCGCGGCGCTGTGCCACGTCGGTGCCGGCTGCTGCCACGTGCTGCTGCCGAACACGGCCCGGCCGGCGGCCGAGGCGTTCGTCGCCGCCGCCGGCACCGCCTGGGTCGAGGTCGCCCGGCAGTTGCCGGAGAACGAGGTCGAGGAGTTGCGCCCGGTCGGAGTCGTGGTCCAGTTCCCCGACGAGGCGCCGTCGGCGGAGTTCCTGTTCGAGGCGTTGCGCGCCCGCATCGAGGCGCTGCCGACGCCGGGGGCGGCGGCGATGGAGTCGGACGAGAGCCTGCAGCGCGCCGGCGTCACGGCGATCAGCCCGGCGATGCGTGAGGTCTACGGCACGCTGCGGCGCGTCGCGCCGACCGACATGCCGATCCTGCTCGAGGGCGAGACCGGCGTCGGCAAGGAGGTGCTGACCAACCTCGTGCATCGCTGGAGCCGGCGCACCGCGGGACCGCTGGTGAAGGTGCACTGCGCGGCGCTGTCGGAGACGCTGCTCGCCAGCGAGCTGTTCGGCCACGAGCGCGGCGCGTTCACCGGTGCCGATCGGCGCAAGATCGGCCGCTTCGAACAGGCCGACGGCGGTACGCTGTTCCTCGACGAGGTCGGCGACATCCCGCTCGACGTGCAGGTCAAACTGCTGCGCGTGCTGCAGGAAGGCGAGGTCGACCGGGTCGGCGGCACCGAGCCGGTGCGCGTCGACGTGCGGGTGATCGCCGCCACCAACCGCGACATCGCGCAGCTGGTCGCCGCCGGCCAGTTCCGCGAGGACCTCTACTACCGGTTGCAGGGCGTGGTCGTGCGCGTGCCGCCGCTGCGCGAACGGCGGCAGGAGCTGGCGCATCTCGTCGAGCACTTCCGGCGCGAGGTGCTGGCGACCGGCCAGAGCCAGGCGAAGACGCTGTCGACCGACGCGATGGACGAGCTCTACCGGCAGGACTGGCCCGGCAACGTGCGCGAGCTGCGCAACACCGTGGTGCGGGCCATGGTGCTCGCGCGCGGCGAGGTGGTGCAGCGGCGGGAGATCCTCGCGGCGCTCGCCGGGCGGTCGCAGGGGGGTTGGCGCAGCCCGGCCGGGACCGAGTCGTCGCAGCCGGATCGGGTCGCGGCGGCACCGCGCGCCGAGGTCGGCGAGCCGGTCGCTGCGCCGGCGGGGTCGCCGACCCTCGCCCGCGCGGCCAGGGACCCGGGCGCGGAGGCCGCCGTCGTGCTGCCGCGACCGGCAGCGAGCGAACGGGTTCCGGACGCCGATGGCGACACCCTGCCGCCGCGGCTGCGCCAGCTGTTGGCCCGCATCACTGCCCGGGGCACCTACTCGACGCAGGATCACATGGAAGCGACCGGAGTCTCCCACCGCACGGGCCTGCGGGATCTGCAGCTGCTGGTGCGCGCGGGCCTGGTCGAGCGCGTTGGCAGCCGCCGCGGGGCGTTCTATCGGCCAACCCGTGCTGGCCGAATCCAGCCCGCGCCTGGCGAATAAGGCCTTGGAATCGGCCATCACCGCGGACGGCGTTCGACCATTTTCTTTTTGAGACCGTCGAACCCCTTGTCGGCAAAGCCCCTAAAGGGCAGCATCCGGAGGTGACCGATAGCCTGGACCGGCGGTTGCTTCGGTCGCTGTGCGCGCGTCTGTCCGTGCTTGGCGGGCCGACAACTTGCTCGGATGTCATGCCATGAGCCTTCAGCCAGCCCCGGTGCTCCGTTCGTTGTTCGTCAGCCTTTGTCTGGCCGCCTCGCTGGTCTGCCAGGTGACTCTCAAACGGGGGGCGGTGGTCTTCCATGGCAGCGCGAGCAATACGAGCGCGCCCGCGACCATCCAGGAAGCGAAGGTGCGCGAGGCGACCCGCGAATGGCAGAAGATCCAGGCCGACGGCATCGATCCCGACTCCGCGCAGGGCAAGCAGCTGATCGCGCAGATGAACGGCAAGATCCGCGACGCGGTCAAGGCCGCGGCGACCGCGGAGGGCCGCGACATGGTCGCGCGCAAGGGCGACATCGCCGACCAGCAGGGCCATGACGTCGTCGATCTCACCGACAAGGTGATCGCCCAGCTGTGAGCCGCGGTCGCCGGCGCCGCGCCCGGCGGAACCTGCTCCGGCCCACACAAAGTCGTCGCCACGCGCCACCCCCCGGCGCAGAATCCCCCTCCGTGCCACCAGCTGTCCGTCGTGTCGGGTGCACCGCGCAGTATCTGCTGCTCGCCGCGGCCGGGGCCGCATGTGTCGCCACCGGCGAACCGCGCCGCGCCGATCCGCGCGCCGTCGAAGCATCGGTCGCGGCGTCCTCGGCGCCCGGCGCGGCGACCCGCGGTCCGCTGACCTGGGGCCTCGGCGCCGGCGCCGGCGCCGAACGCATCGTCGCGGACGGTCCGCAGGATCCGACCGAGACGTCCGAGCAGCGCGATGCGCGGCTGCGGCTGCAGTTCGGCAGCAGCGTGTTGATCGGCGTCGACGGCCGCCTGACGAAGCAGTACTTCCTCGCCGGTGAACTCGGGTCGACGTTCCTGAAGCTGATCGCCGAGATCTCGCCGGAGAAGCGGCCGGCGCCGCGCGGTCCCGCGCCCGAGGCGATCCCGCTGCCCGGAACCCGGATCGGTGGCCCCGAGGCGCACAGCATCCTCGGCCGCATGCTCGGCCATCACGAGGTGGAGATCACCTACGTGCCGGACTTCGAGATCCTGACCGGCGCCATCCTCGTCGACCCGCCGGCGCCGAATCAGCCCGGCGCCGTGCGCGGCGCGCCGCTGCCGGTCGACATCAACACGTCGCCGACCGTCGCGCTCGCGCTGGTGACCGCGCAGCCGGCCGCGCTGGCGGCGTTCGAGGCCGCGCTGGACCTGTTCTACAGCAGCATCCCGCAGATCGAGATCACCGTGCAGGTCGTCGAGTATCAGACCGCGGACGCGCTGGCGTTCGGTGTCAGCGGGGTCACCGCCGGCAACGCGACCCTGCCGGTGCTGAACAACCTCAGCAGCAGCCAGCTGGTGCGCTCCTACACGTCGATCTTCCCGCTGCGCCAGCCGACCGTCGGCGCGTCGCCGGTGACCGACGTCGGCCTGTTCACGCTCGGCGGCATCCACGACAGCTGGGAGCTGAACATGGTGCTCGAAGCGCTCGAGGCCAACAACCTGGCCGACATCACCAGCTCACCGAAGCTCGTGGTGCGCAACGGCGGCGTCGCGTCGATCTCGACGCTGACGAACTTCCCGTTCCCGCGCGCCAAGATCAACCAGCTCGGCACCGAGGTCGCGACCGACATCGAGTTCAAGCCGGTCGGCGTGAAGATGAACATCATCCCGGTGATCGCCGGCACCGACTCGGTGATCCTGCAGATCTACGCCGACGTGTCGGCCGTGACGGGCTTCGCCGACACCAAGCCGGTCAGCACGCCGATCACCAGCACGCGCACCGCGGTGACCACGGTCTACCTGAAGGACGACCATACGCTGGTGATCGGCGGCCTGAAGTCGGAGACGAAGTTCGAGAGCGAGACCAAGGTGCCGCTGCTCGGCGACATCCCGATCCTCGGGTTCCTGTTCCGTTCGACGTCGACGACGCGCAACCAGACCACGGTCGAGTTCCACATCCGGCCGCGCATCGTCACCGACCGCGGCTCGCCGACGTCGTTCTGAGTCAGGTCGCGCCGGCGGCGCGAACCGGCGCCGGCCGCTGGCAGGACGTCGGCGACGCCCCGGGTCGGTTCGCGCCGGTCGGACCGGAGTCCGCGCGGCGTCACCCCGCGGCGAGCGCCTGCTCGATCGCGCTGCGCAGTTCGGCCGCGTCGGGCGCGGTGCGGGAGCCGAAGAACTGCAGCGGCCTGCCGTCCTTGCCGACCAGATACTTGCCGAAGTTCCAGCTCGGCAGCGAGCCGGTCGCTTCGCCGAGCAGCCGGTAGACGGGGCTCTGACCGTCGCCGGCCTTGGTGCGGACCTTGGTGAACAGCGGGAAGTCGACGCCGTACTTGGTGGTGCAGAAGCTGCGGATCTGGTCCGCGGTGCCGGGCTCCTGGCCGCCGAAGTCGTTGCTCGGGAAGCCGAGCACGGCGAAGCCGCGGCCTGCGAACTCGCGGTGCAGTTGCTGCAGGCCCGCATACTGCGGCGTGAAGCCACACTCGCTGGCGACGTTGACCACGAGCGTGACCTTGCCCTGGTAGGCGGCGAGGTCGACGGGCTTGCCGTCCAGGGCTTCGGTCTGCAGGGAGTAGAGGTTCATCGGCGGCGCGTCCGGGTTGGCGGGGGAAGCGGGAGCAGCCGGCGGGTTCGCATTGCCCGTGCAGGCAGCGAAGGCGAACAGCAGCGCGGCTGTGGGGAGGAGGGGTCGATGCATGGCGTTTGGTCCGGGAGGTCCGGGGCTTTCGCCCGGGCCGGCCGGGCAGATGCGTTGCATGGTCGCCGCAGCGGGCCACGATGGCGAGAATCGAAGGTCGGCGGTCCCCGCCCGGTCAACGGCGGCAACTGCGGAGTCCGAACCATGCAAGCGAATCGTCCTCTCGCCATCGTCGTCCTGCTCGTGGTGGCCGCTGCCACCGCCGTCTGGTTCGTCTCGCGCGGCGACGCCCGGCTCGATCTGCCGACCCAGCCGGGATCGGCGCAGCCGGGCGCGCTGCCGACCGCCGCGGACCCGGCGGCCGGGTCGCTGGCGCCGACCGCGAGCCCGGAGCCGGCCGCCGATGCGACCTCGCGCGTCGAGGCCGCGTCGGCCGCGCCCGTGGTCGAGGCGGCGCTGCTGGGCCGGGTCGTCGACGATCGCGGTCAGCCGGTCGCTGGCGCGGTGGTGCGCGACGTGCGCGGTTCCCCGTTCGGTGCCGAGGCGTTCGACGGCGACATGTTCGAGGCGATGGCGAACGATCCCGAGGGCGCGATCGCGCGCGTGCGCGCGGCCCGGCGCGAAGGTCGCGACACGACGACCGATGCGGATGGCGCGTTCCGTCTCGCGGTCCCCGACCGCGGCGGCATGGTGTCGCTGCGCGTCGAGGCGCGCGGTCACCAGGTGCTCGACCGCAACGTCGCGCGCCCGACGGCGGGTGAGCTCGACGTCGGTGTGCTGCAGCTGGAACGCGGCGCCATCGTCACCGGTCGGGTCGTCGACCGCGCCGGCACGGGCATCGCCGACGCGATCGTGCTGCGCGAACCGGGCGGTGTGGGTGCCGAGTGGATGAGCGGCGTCGACATCGAGTTCCCGGGCAGCGACGACGCGGACAGCTGGCTCGGCGAGCGGGCCCGCACCGACGCCGAAGGTCGCTTCGAACTGTCCCACCTGGGGCCGGGCGAGTTCACGCTGCGCGCGCGCCATCCCGAGCATCCGTTCACGCGCCAGGCGGGGCTGACGGTCGCCGCGGGTGCCGCCCTGCGCGACCTGGTGCTGGTGCTCGAGCCGGGCGCCACGATCCGGGGCCGCGTCGTCGATGTGCCCGCAGGCACGAAGTCGCTGCGTGTCGCCGTCGGCCTGCGTCGCGACCCGGCGCCGGCGGGCGCGCCGGAGGGACCGTTCGCGTTCTTCGGCGGCGCCGACGTGTTCGACGACATGGGCGGCTTCGGCGAGCGCTCGACCGCGGTCGGGGCCGACGGCGCGTTCGAGCTGCGCGGCCTGCGCATCGGCCGCGCCTACCGCGTCTGGGCGACGCAGACCGGGCGCGGCATGCTCGGCAATGCCGCGTGCACGCAGCGCCTCGAGGTCACGACGCCGATCGAGGGCATCGAACTGCGCTACGATCCCGGCATCGCGGTGACGTTCCAGGTCGTCGGCGCCGATGGTGCACCGGTCGAGCGTCTGTGGGTCAACCACCTCCTGCGCGGCGGCGGCGGCATGGAGGAGCTGATGGGCCAGGCGATGGCCCGCCGAGGGCGGGCCGCCGACCATGCCGACGGCCGGGTCGTGATCCAGAACCTGCGGCCGAAGGACAAGCAGACGTTGACGCTGACCGTCGACGCGATCGGCTTCGCACGGTTCGAGCGCAAGGACATCGTGCTGCCGCGCAGCGGCGACCTCGACCTCGGCATCGTGCGGCTCGCCCCGGTGCCGGTGCTGCACGTGCAGGTGCTGGCCAGCGGCGACGGCACGCCGATCGCGGGCGCCTCGGTGCGGGTGCGGGAACGGGAATCGGACGACCCGCAGGCGGTCTCGGCCGAGGTGCAGTTCGGCTTCTTCGCCGACCGCATGGGCGGCGGCGGCGGCGCGTCGGCGGGCAGGACCGGCGACGACGGTCGCTGCATGCTCAACGCGCCGGTCGACAAGCCGTTCGTCGTGACCGTCACCAGCAACGCCTACGCGCGCCACGAGAGCCAGCCGCTGACTCTCGACGGGCTCGCCGGCGGGCAGTACGTCGTTCGTCTGCTGCACGGTGGCACCGTCGAGGTCACCGCGGTGGACGCCGAGGGCGCGGTGGCGCCTGGGCAGCGCATCGAGCACCGCGCACCCGACGGGGCGCGTGACGACAAGACCGGCAGCGACGCCGGCGTGGCGACGTTCGAACGGCTGGCGCCCGGCACACACCAGTTCCGTATCGGCGACCGCGCCGGCGGGCCGGCGTTCCTGACGATGACGATGGAGATCGCGACCGGACAGCCCGGCGCCGCCGAGGCCGGCTGGCAGCGCGTCGAGGTCGAGGACGGCGCCACCGTGCCGCTGCAACTGGTGAAGGCCGCGACCGCCGGGCTGCGCGGCGTCGTGCGTGAGAACGGTCTGCCGCTGGCGGGTGCGCGGATCACGTTCCTCAAGGGGGCCGAGAGCAACGGTGCCGGCGGCGATCTCGCCGAGATGATGGCCGATTTCGGCGGTCGCGGCGGCAGCGGTCGGTCGACGCGCAGCGGCGACGACGGCAGCTACCAGCTGCGCGAACTGCCCGAGGGTTCACACCGGCTGCGCATCACGGCCAGCGGGCGCTCCATGCCGGCGCTGGTCGCCGTGCAGCTGCTCGGCACCGACAACGTGTTCGACGTCGACCTCGACGTGTCGACCGTGCGCGGCGTGGTGCGCGGCGCCGACGGCCAGCCGCTCGCCGGCGCCACGGTGCGCGTCGTGCCGGTGCGTGCTGCGGTCGAAGGCGCGCCGGATCCGATGGGCCTCGTCGAGGACATGGTGCCCGGCGGACTCGAGATGCTGGGTGGCGGGACCGGCGGCAAGTCGGCGAAGAGCGACGCGAACGGTCGCTACGAACTGCGCGGCGTGCAGGCCGGCACGAGCCTGCAGGTGCGAGCCACCGCGAAGGGGCACGCGCCCGCGCAGTCGGCTGCGTTCGAGGTCGAGGCCGGCGGCGCCCGGGACGGCGTCGACCTGCAGCTGCGGCAGGCGGGCCGCATCAAGGTGACGATGGCGACGAAGACGCCGTTCGTGTTCGCCACGGCGTCGCCGCTCGACGCGGCCGGCAACGTCGACAAGGACGCCAAGCCGGTGGTGCAGATGCTGCGCAACGGCGCCGGCACGCTCGACGGGCTGCGGGCCGGTCGCTGGCGGGTGACGCTGCGCACGCCGAACGGCGAGGCGGAACCGCCGCGCGACGTCGACGTGGTCGCCGGCGAGACCGCGACGATCGCTTTCTGACGCGTCGCGTTGCGCATCGCCGGCCGCGCGTCAGAATCGCGGCGGGCCATGCAGCGACGCATCCTGGTTGTGATCGGCACGCGGCCCGAAGCCGTCAAGCTCGCGCCGGTCGTCCGGGCGCTGCGCGCGGCGCCGTGGGCCGACTGCCGCGTGCTGGCGACGGCCCAGCATCGCGAGTTGCTCGACCGCACGCTGGCGTTCTTCGGCGTGGTGCCGGATCGGGATCTCGACCTGATGCGCCGGTCGCAGTCGCTGGTCGACCTGACCTCGCGTTCGGTGGCGGCGATCGACCCGGTGCTGGCCGAGGAACGGCCCGACCTCGTGCTGGTCGAAGGCGACACCACGACCGTGTTCGCGGCCGCGCTCGGCGCGTTCTACCGCGGCATCCCGGTCGCCCACGTCGAGGCCGGTCTGCGCACCAGCGACCGCGGCAATCCGTTCCCCGAGGAGGCCAACCGCCGCCTGGTCGCGCAACTCGCCGACCTGCACTTCGCGCCGACGGCCACGGCGCGCACGAACCTGCTGCGCGAAGGCATCGCCGACGCGACCGTGCACGTGGTCGGCAACACCGGCATCGATGCGCTGCAGTGGGCGACGGTGCGGGTCGACCAGGCGCAGTTCCGGCCCGGTGCGGGCCGCCGTCTGCTGGTCGTCACGGCGCATCGCCGGGAGAATCTCGGCGCGCCGCTGCGCGACGTCTGCGACGGCATGGCGCAGCTGGCCGCGCGCGCCGACGTCGAGATCCTGTGGCCGCTGCACCCCAATCCGGAGGTGCGCCGCGTGGTCGAGCAGCGCCTCGGCACCTGCCCGAACGTGCGGCTCTGCGGCCCCCTGGACTACCCGGACATGGTCGCGGCGATGATGGCGAGCAGCATCCTGCTGACCGATTCGGGCGGCGTGCAGGAGGAAGGCCCGGCGCTGGGCAAGCCGGTGCTGATCCTGCGCGACGCGACCGAGCGGCCCGAGGGCATCGCCGCGGGCGTCGCCCGCCTGGTCGGCACGGCCGGTGACGGCATCGCGACGGCCGCCGCGCGGCTGCTCGACGATCCCGCGGCCTACGCGGCGATGGCGCGCGTCGTGCATCCCTACGGATCCGGTGGCAGCGCCGATGCGATCGTCGCGGCGCTGCGACCGCACGACGCGGCGGGAAGAACCGGCTAGCATCACGGTCCAAGGTCCCAGCCGCGATGTCACCGCCCGTTCCCCAGTCCCTGCCTGCCCGTTGCCCCGGCCGCCACGCCGGCGAGGGCGGGGTGGCGCTGGTGCTGGCCCTGATCTTCTCGATCCTGCTCTACATCCTGGTCGCCGAACTGGTCGTCGCCGGCCGCATGGTGCGCGCCACCGGCGAGAACGACGCGCTGCTGGCGCGCATGCGCAACCAGATGCTCTACCAGCTCGGCGAGACGGACGACCAGCTGCTGGCCGACCTCGCCGGCCAGGCCGCGGCCGCCGACGGTGCCGGCGGCGGGCTCGGCGGGCTCGGCAACGCGCTGGCGGGCGGCGCCGCCGGCGCTGGCGGCGACAAGTCCGCGCCCGGCGGCGGCGCGGGCGGTACCGGGGCCGGTGCTGCCGAGGGCGAGCCGGAGGCGGATCCGGCCGCGGACTGCGACAGCAGCCGCGACAGCTGGTACCAGCCGGTCGGACACGCCGACAACGACCTGACGACCTACGTCTGGGTCGAGGACGAGAACCGGAAGTTCAACATCCTGTCGCTGTGGAGCCCCGACGAGAAGTTCGCCGAGTTCTCGCGCGACCGGCTCGTGCGCCTGATCGACGCGCTGCGCGAGGACTCCGACTTCGACGTCCCGATCGGCGACGCGGAGCGCATCGTGCAGGAGCTGCGCGAGTGGGTGCAGCGGCCCGACATGGAGGCGATCCCGCGGCCCCTGCTGAAGTCCGACGACGACAAGCACCGCGATCGTACGGCGCTGATGCACCTCGACGAGCTGATGATGCTGCCGTCGGTGAGCGAGGAGCTGTTCTTCGACAAGGTGCTCGACGGCAAGGTCTACCTCGGCCTCGAGTCGGTGCTGACGATCTGGACGTCGCTGAAGGTCGATCCCGGCGACCCGGAGAAGGTGGCGCGTCAGCGCGCGCTCGCGGCCTCGCGCGGCGAGACCCCGGCGCCGACGACCGGCGGCGATGCGGCGACACCCGACGCCGCCGGCGAGAGCCCGGGCGGCGCGGCGGCCGACGACGTGCCGCAGCAGCCCGACGGCCTCGGCATCCGCATCAACGTCAACACCGCGACCCGGCCGGTGCTGCGCGCCCTGTTCCCCGCCGACAAGATCCCGGACCGCGTGATCGACGCGATCATCCGCTATCGCAACGAAGAGGACGAAGAGGAGGCGTTGAAGGCGGCCGAACAGGTGCCGGCGACCGACCTCGCCGACTTCGGCGACCTGCGGCTCGGCAGCGAGAAGAAGCTGAAGTTCTTCGCCACGGTCGCGGACCTCGAGCAGGTCGAGGAGTTCGCCAACCTGCCGGACCCGCAGATCAAGGCCGACTTCCAGAAGGCGCTGACGACCAAGTCGGAGGTGTTCTCGATCCACCTGGCGACGCTGTTCAAGCGCAACGACGAGAACCGCGTCTACCTGTTGCGGCGCGCGCGGTCGATCGTGCTGCGCCTGGACGACGGGGCCGAGGGGCAGATCGTGCCGCTGGTGCCGTTCGAGGAGCGCACCGGTCTGCGGGTGCAGCCGGTCGACATGCAGGACGAGTTCCTGGACCTGACCACGCTGTATCTCGACCTGGACCAGTTCGCGCAGGAGGAGCGGGCGTGGAACCCGTTCCTGATCGACTTCTACCTGCCGAAGCACCGGCGCGAGGAGTTCTACACGCCGCGCTGACGCGCGCGGCGACCGGGATGCCGAGGCCAGCGGATCCTCGCCTGCGCGAACGTCTGCTCGACGCGGCGACGGTGGAGTTCGCCGCCTCCGGCTACGGCGGTGCGACGCTCGACGCGATCGCCGCGCGCGCGGACGTGACCAAGGGTGGCCTCTACTTCCACTTCGCCGGCAAGGAGGAGCTGTTCTTCGCCGTGCTGGACCACTGGCGCGAACGTCGCCGCCGCGTGCTGCGGGTGCCGGTCGCCGGGGCCGAACCGGCAGCCGTGACCCTGCGCGCGTTCCTGGCCGCCTACGTCGCCTTCCACTTCCGCGAGCCGGCGGCGGCCTGGCTGCAGCGCGTGCTCACCACCGAACTGCGGTCCGGATTCACGGCGCGCCTGCGCGAGGACGATCGCCAGGAGCGCCGCTGGCTGCGGGCCCACGTGCGCGAGCTGCTGGTGCTCGGCGCGCAGGACGGGTCCCTGTCGTGCGGCGATCCGGCCTTGGCGGCGTTCCTGCTGACCGGATCGGTGATCGGCGTCATCGAACAGTGGCAGACGGCGGCGGCCGACGTCGAGGCGCATTGCCACGAGGAACACCTCGCCGCGGCGCTGGTCGCGCCGTTCGCGACCGGCACCGGCAGCGAACGCTCACGGGCCGGCGACACCACGGCCTTTCGGGACCTGCCGGAGGCGTGATCGGGCGGCGGTCCGCAGTGTCCGGTTGTGCGGGCTCCGCAGGCCGGGCACACTCCGCCACGCCGTGTCCGTCGAACTGCCGCCGAACTTCCTGCTCAGCGTCGTGATGCCGGTGTTCAACGAGCAGGCGACGCTGCGCGACATCGTCGCCGCCGTGCTCGCGGTGCCGATCCGAAAGGAGCTGATCCTCGTCGACGACGGCAGCAAGGACGCGAGCCGCGCCATCCTGCGAGAACTGGCGCAGCAGCACCCCGAGGTGCGCGTGCTGGAGCATGCCAGCAATCGCGGCAAGGGCGCCGCGCTGCGCACCGGATTCGAACAGGCGCGCGGGGACGTGGTCGTCGTGCAGGATGCGGATCTCGAGTACGACCCCGCCGACTACCCGCGACTGCTGGCGCCGATCCTGCGTGGCGACGCCGACGTCGTCTACGGCTCGCGCTACCTGTTCGACGAGGCCGATCCCACGCGCCCGCGCGACCACCTCTATCACTACCTCGGCAACCGCCTGCTGACGTTCGTCAGCAACCTGTTCACCGGGTTGAACCTCACGGACATGGAGACCTGCTACAAGTGCTTCCGCCGCGAGGTGCTGCGCGACATCGTGATCGAGAGCCGGCGCTTCACGGTCGAGCCCGAGTTCACCGCCAAGATCGCGCGCCTGCCGGTGCGCGTGCACGAGGTGCCGATCCGCTATCGCGGCAGGAAGTACAGCGAGGGCAAGAAGATCGGCTGGCGCGACGCGGTCGCCGCGATCTGGGCGATCGTGCGCTACCGCTGCGTCCGCTGACGGGCTGACCGGCGCGCCCGGTTCAGAACAGCACGCTGGCGGAGATCAGCAGGCCGCGGAACTGCGAGTCGTAGCCGAGCACGACCAGGCCGTTCTCGGGGTCGCTCTCGTCCATCGCCTGCCCCCGCAGCACGTAGGCGATACCCAGTTCGAACGGCCCCGTGCGCAGGCGGGTGCCGAGTTCGACCCCGTAGCTGATCGTGCTCGAGTAGTAGTCGTTGCTGTCGTTGTCGACGTCGATGCCGGTGCCGGCGACGCCGGCGCCGAGTTCGCCGTACAGCGACCACGTCAGGCGGCGACGGTCGACCAGCCGGAACTCCGGCGCCAGTTCGAGATAGGGGCCGATCGAGCCGTAGGTGACCTCGTCGCCGAGCACCCGGTCCTCGAGCACGTAGCCGTTCAGCCACAGGCCGAACCGCACCGGCATCGTGAAGCGGCGCGCGGTGGCGCGGTAGGTGAAGTGCAGGTACAGCGACGACGACCGCGCCTCGCTGGCGTTGAAGCCGGCGTCGGCGAACAGGTCGTCGTCCGAGCCGATGCCCTCGAAGCGCAGGCCGCCGCCGAAGCCGCGCCGGCTGATGCCCTCGAACTGGAAGCGGAACAGGCCAGCGTCGGTCTCGCCGTCCAGCAGCGAGTTGTCGGTGCGGTGCTCGAGTTCGCCGCCCGCGCCGGCGAACTGGATGCGGAACCGCGATGCGAACGACAGTTCCTCCTGGGCTGCGAGCGGAAGGGCGAGGGCGAAGACGGCGAACAGGGGGAGTCGCATGGGCGGAATCGTAGCTGCGGGGGCGCCAGCGTGGCCATGGGCGCAACCGCACCGCGGTTGCCGGAACAGAGCCGAGGCCGCTTGTCTCCCGGGGCCTTGCACGTGCCGGATCCCCGCTTGTGAGGATCCGGCGGCTGCGGCCCAGGGGGCGCACACAGCGCAGGCGGCGATGGCCTGCTTCAGAGGATGTCGAGGATTCCCGTGCCCTGGTTGGTGAGAGTCTCGACGGCTGCGCGGTAGTTCGTGTTGCCGCGCAGCTTCGCGTTCCAAGGCAGCGTTTCCTTGTCGGCGACGCCGCCCAGCGCCACCGCCGCGAATGCGCGCGACAGGTCGCCGAGCTTCGAGTCGAACAGCATGTCCCGCAGCGGGACGATCGTGCGCTGGTCGCCGATGAAGCCGAGGGCCGAGGAGATCGCCGCCAGCTTGGCCAGGTTGTGGTCACCTTCGGCCGCCAGCATGCGCTGCAATTCGTCGGCGACCGACTTGTCGCCGAGCTTGCCGAGCGCGATCGCGGCCTGCTGCAGCAGCGAGTCACGGCGCACCGAGTCCTTGGCGACCTTGCGGATGGGCTCGATCGAACGCGTGTCGTTCATCAGGGCGAGGCCGATGCAGAGGTAGCCGGCCATGTCCTGCTTGGCGACGTTGCCGACCATCATGCCGCGCATCAGGTCGGCGGCGCCGGTCGTGCGGCTCAGGCCGAGGCCGATCGCGAGCGCACCGACCAGGGTCGGCGACTTGTTCTGGTTCTGCTTCAGCGCGTCGGTCAGGGTGTCGCCGATCAGGCCCTCGGGCGGCGCGTCGTTCTGTCGCTCGTAGCGGAAGAACGAGTAGACGCCGAGCGCCAGGGCGCACCACGGCTTCTGCTGGTTCTTGCCGCCCTTGTCGAACTCCTTCAGCAGGATCTCGCGGTTCAGCTCGCCGCCGATCTGGCCGAGGCCGAGCACGGCGAAGTTGCGGGTCTGGGCGTCCCTGTGGTCGTGGTAGGTGTCCAGCAGCAGCCTGCTGTAGACGGCGTCGGGGCACTTCGTCTCGTCCCGGTCGTCGTACGGCTTCGCCATCATGCCGAGCGCCATCGCGCACGAACGGGCGATGTCGTTGCCCGAGCGCTTGAGCTTGCCCTTCTCCTGCAGGTCGGCCGCGAACAGTCGCTTGTAGTGCTCGGCCCGGTCGTGATCGCGGCCGATCAGCTTGGCGATCGCGGTCGGGCAGTGCGCCTGGATCAGCTGCTCGCCGGCGCCGAGGTCCTTCGCGTAGTAGTCCTCGAGGCACTGCAGGGCCTCGTCGAGCAGTTGCCGGGCCTCGTCGGTCGAGGTGCCGATGTCCAGGATGCCGATCGCGTTGATCGCTGCGACCTTGACGTTGCGCTCGCTGGTCTTGTCGGCGAGCAGCAACTGCTGCATCGTCCGGAAGGCCTGTGCCTTGAGCGCCGTCGAGCTGTGTGCGTGGGCCAGCAGACCGAGCCCGTAGGTCGCGAACGAACGCATGCGGTAGTCGATCGAGCGGCCGGCGACCGCGCGTCCATCGCCGTTGTCGAGCGCCAGGTCGATCAGCAGCTTGACCTCCGGCTCGTCGGCGATCGCGGCGATGCCGATCGAAAGGGCCGCCACTTCGCGGATCTCCTGGTCCGGATCGCGCAGGCGCGGTTTGAACACGTCGAGCAGCTTGAAGTCGGGGTGGTTGGTGCCGACCTTCGCCATCGCGACCATGCACGACGAGTTGATGTCGGGCTGGTCGGTCGAGTCGATCGCCTTCTTCAGCGCGGGCAGGATCTCGTCGCGGACCTGCTGGTCCGTCGGCTTCATCGAGTCCCTGGCGTCGTTGCGGCGGTTGCCGAGGTAGAAGTCGTCGTTGCCGGTCTGCGGGGTGTCGCTGTGCACGGCCTCCTTCAGGCGGATGAAGGGGTCCTTGTTGAACTCCCACCAGAAGGTCCACTCGGTCAGGTCCGGGTCCAGCTGGATGCCGCCACCGCCGGTCGTCGGCCCACGCCCGCCGCCCGGTGTGCCGGGACCGCCCGTGCTCGGGCCGGTATTGCCACCGGTGGTGGGGCCGCGCGGGCTCGGCATGCGGGGGCCGGCGGGGCCGCCGGTCGTCGGGCCGGTGGGGTCGCCCGAGTTGCCGCCGCCATGTCCGCCGCCGCCGCCGGGGGGCACCACGTCGCCGGGGCCGGTGTACTGGCCGCCATGGGCGGGGCAGAGGCCGTGGATGAGGAACAGAACTCCTGCCGTGAGCAGGCCATCGAGAGCGCGTGTTCGCATGTGGTCCTTGCGGTCGACACGCGGGCGACGGCGTGCGGGACGCGCAAGGCAACAGGTGTGCCCCGCTGGTGGCGCGCCCTCGCGAGGGCGGACCGGGGGCGGAGCGCTACGGCAGCGGAACGAGAGCGCGCGGTCGGCTCAGGCCTGCACGTAGGTGCCGGTGATCGGCAGCAGCTTGCTGAGCGCGTTGCGCGAGTCGACGACGAGCTGCGCGTGCTCGGCGATCGTCCGCCAGTCGATCACCGAGTGGTTGGTGACGATCAGCACGCAGTCGGCGGCCGCCACGTTCGCCTTCGTCAACGGCACGGAGTGCATGCGGTACTCCATGTACTTGCGCATGCCGGCGAACAGCGGCACGTGCGGGTCGTGGTAGCTGACGTCGGCGCCGTGCTCGAACAGCAGCTTGATGATCTCGGCCGCCGGCGTCTCGCGCACGTCGTCGACGTCGGGCTTGTAGGCGAGACCGACGACCAGCACCTTGGCGCCGCGCAGCGGCTTGCCATGCTCGTTCAGGCCTTCGCTGGTGCGCTGGATCACGTAGTGCGGCATCGAGTTGTTGATCTCGCCCGCCAGCTCGATGAAGCGCGTGTGGTGGCCGAACTCGCGCGCCTTCCACGTCAGGTAGAACGGGTCGATCGGGATGCAGTGGCCGCCGAGGCCCGGTCCCGGATAGAAGGCCTGGAAGCCGAACGGCTTCGTCGCCGCGGCGTCGACGACCTTCCAGATGTCGATGCCCATCGCCGCCAGCACCGGCTTCAGCTCGTTGACCAGCGCGATGTTGACGCAGCGATAGATGTTCTCGAGCAGCTTCGCCGCCTCGGCGATCTCGGCGCTCTCGACCGGCACGACCTGCTTGATCGCCGCCGCGTACAGCATCGTCGCCAGCCTGCCGCTGGTCTCGTCGATGCCGCCGACGAGCTTGGGGATCGTCTGCGTGCTGTGGTCCTTGCGGCCCGGATCCTCCCGTTCGGGGCTGAACGCGACGAAGAAATCCTTGCCCGACTGCAGCCCGCTCCTGGCCAGGATCGGCAGGCAGTCGCCGCGCGTCGTGCCCGGATACGTCGTCGACTCGAGCGACACGAGCTGGCCCTTGCGCAGGACCTTGGCCACCATCTCGGTGGACTTCTCGATGTAGCTCATGTCGGGCTCGCCGTGGCGACCCAGCGGCGTCGGCACGCAGAGAATGATCGCGTCGGCCTTGGCCAGGTCGGCCGGGTTGGCGGTCGGCAGGAACTTCGGCGACTTCGCCAGGTCCCGGACGAAGTCCTCGCCGAGGTGCTTCAGGTAGGACTCGCCGCGCTTCAGCATGTCGATCTTCTTCGGATCGACGTCGTAGCCGACCACCGGGAAGCCGGCCTGGAAGAAGGCGCGCAACAACGGGAGACCGACGTAGCCGAGCCCGACCACGCCGACGTGCGCGGTGCGTTCGCGGATCTTCGTTTCGAGCTGGGAGGCAGGTGAGGTGGCGACCATGTGAGAGGTCATAGACGTAGCCGAGCATCGACACCGGGGCCAGTGTGAGTGGAGCTTCCTGCGCGCCGGTGGCGGCGACGGCCGCTAGGATCGTCGCGCGTGATCGGCAGATGGTGTGCACGGCCAGGCGGCGCCCGCGGCGACGACGTCGGACTCTGGAGCTGGCTGCAGGGCCATTCGTCGTTGCTGGCCTGGCTGTTCGTGCTGTCGATCGGCTCGCTGGTGGTCACCGCGCTGCTGCTGCCGGTGGTCGTGCGGCGCCTGCCGCCCGACTACTTCGTGGCCACGCGCCACGACCTCGCGGCGCAGCGCAGCCTGTGGCAGTGGATCGGCCACGTCGCCAAGAACGCGCTCGGCGTGCTGTTCGTGCTCGCCGGCATCGCGATGCTGGTGCTGCCGGGCCAGGGGTTGTTGACGATCCTGATCGGCCTCCTGCTGGTCGACTTCCCCGGCAAGCGCAGGCTCGAACTGCGCTTCGTGCGTCGGCGCGGCGTGCTCGAGTTCCTCAACCGCATGCGCGCGCGGCACGGCCGGCCGCCGCTGCGGATCGAGTGAGCCGCGTGCACGTCTTCTACTCCGACCCGTTCGAGTTCCCGCTGCCGCCTGGCCACACGTTCCCGCTGGGGAAGTATCGGCTGCTGCGCGAACGCGTGGCAGCCTGGCCGGCCGCGACCGGAGTGCAGCTGCTGCTGGCGCCGCGCGCGACCCGCGACGAACTGCTGCTCGTGCACACGGCCGCCTACGTCGATGCGTTCGTCGGTGGCCGGCTCGATGCGCAGCACCAGGCGCGCATCGGCCTGCCATGGAGCGAGGCGCTGGTCGAACGCTCGCTGCGCAGCTGTGGCGCCACGCTCGCGGCGGCGCGCACGGCGCTGGCGCATGGTGTCGCGGTCTACCTGGCGGGTGGGACGCATCACGCGCGCGCCGACCGGGGCGCCGGTTACTGCGTCTTCAACGACTGCGCGGTCGCGGCGCGCATCGTGCAACGCGAGGGCGGTCGCGAGCGCGTACTGGTCGTCGACACCGACGTGCACCAGGGCGACGGCACGGCGGCGATCTTCGCCGGCGACCCCAGCGTGTTCACGTTCTCGATCCACGGCGAACAGAACTTCCCCGCGGCGAAGGCGGCGAGCGACCTCGACATCGCGCTGCCTTCGGGCACCGGCGACGACGTGTACCTGCAGCGGCTGCAGCAGGGCCTGGACGCGGCGTTCGCGGCCGGCGCCCCGCAGTTCGTGTTCTTCCTCAGCGGCGCCGATCCGTTCGCCGGCGATCGCCTCGGCCGTCTGTCGCTGAGCAAG
Organism: Planctomycetota bacterium; assembly: GCA_016794035.1. Lineage (GTDB taxonomy): Bacteria > Planctomycetota > UBA1135 > UBA1135 > UBA2386 > JAEUHS01. Next base: position 8,734 of record JAEUHS010000127.1, on the reverse strand, counting down.
GCGGGCCTGCTGGCGCGCGACCGCCGGGTCGTGGCCGCGTGCCGCGCGCACGGCGTCCCGTTCGTCACCGTGATGGGCGGCGGCTACGCGCGCGAGATCGCCGACACGGTCGACGTCTACGAGGCGACGGTGCGCTGCGTCGTCGACGGCTGACGTCAGCGCGCGAGCTTCTCGCCGCTGATCGTCACGGTCTTGATCCGCACCAGCCCCAGCGTCAGGTGGGTCAGCAGCCAGTCGTGGAAGCCGGCGCCGGCCGAGGCGCGGAAGTTGGCGACACCGGCGCAAGGGCCGCACGCCTGCTGCAGCAATGCGGCGACGTCGGCCTGGCTCTCACCGAACAGACCGTGCACCCACAGCACCGACTTGCCGGTGGTCGAGAACGGCGCGGTGGCGGCTCCGCTCGCGGCCGGCTGGGCGCTGACCGGGAACGGCACCGACGCGAGGTCGTAGCGGAGCGAACTGCAGGCTGCGGTCAGCAGCAGCACGGTGAACAGGGCCTGGTGTCGGCTGGGCATGCGGCCATGTTCGCCGCCGGCCGGCGGCGAAAGCCAGCCCGGAAACGAGCGCGGCCCCGCCGAAGCGGAGCCGCGTGGTGGCAGTCAGCCGGTCAGGCCGCCGGGCTCAGAGAGCGCCGACGGTGCAGGTGATGCCGTTCGACGCGTAGGTGCCGACCCAGTTGCTCGGGAACGGGGCGAAGACGAGTTCGGCGAACTGCACGTAGAACGTGACGCCGGGCAGCGTCGGATCGACGGTGGCGTCGGGCAGCGGCAGCATCCAGGTCGCGGTGCCGGCGCTCGGCAGCAAGCCCTCGCTGTAGTCGAGGGTCTGGATCAGCAGGTCACAGCCGGGACCGCCGCCCGGCACGATCGGCGCGAGCGAGGCCAACGTCACCGCGCCGGGGGGGAACGAGCCCACAGCGCTCAACATCAGGACGGCGACCGAATTCGGGGCCGCGCCGAAGCCGGTGCCGGTGACCGAGAACGTGCGTCCGTTCCACGGCAGGTCGTCGGCGGCCATCGCCAGCGTGCCGCCGGGCCCGCTGCAGCCGGTGCCGTACGGATCGGCGACCGCGATCGGGTTGGCCTGGTACGAGTAGACGTTGTAGGTCGGGCGGGAGCCGGTGGCCGCAGCGTTCTGGCCGCAGACCTTGTAGAGCGTCTTGGTCGCCGGGACGAACCCGGTGAACGCGCGGCTGATGCGGCCGATGACCGAGTCGTTGTTGCCGAACGCGGTTGGGGTGGTCGTGAGGCGGCTGTAAAGGGTCCAGGAGTTGGTCAGGCTGTCGAACTCGCTGGTCCAGTTGGTCGGCGACCCGCCGTAGAGGGTGCCGTAGAGATACGTCACGTTGGTGCCGACGGTGTGGCCGTTGCCACCCTGCACGACGATGCGGTGCCGCAGCGGGTCATAGGCGGCCTGCGCGCCGATCGCCGACGCCGGGAAGCCCTGCGTGCCGGTGTTGGTCAGCACGTCGTAGTTGCTGAGCAGGTTCCAGTCGGAACCGTTCCAACGCCAGACGTCGAGGAAGCGGATCTGCTCGACGACCGTGTTGGTCGGCGGGTTGTTGTACGTGGTCTGGTCGAGACCGACGCACATCACGCAGTCGTTGTAGTCCGTGCGGGTCATCAGCGATGCCTGGCAGCGGGCCGGCGGGCTGGTCGCCGGTGCCAGCTGCGTCCAGACGCCACCGAGGAACAGCCAGGTCTCGTTGTTGATGACGTGCGGCGACGCATCGTTCACCTGGCCACCGAACAGCAGCATGCCACCCGTGATCGGATCGAAGCACATCGACGCGTGCTGGCGCGGCGAGGGGTTGCCCGCGCCCGGCGTGACGTTGGTCCAGGCGTTGGTGCCGGGATCGTATTCCCAGGTGTCGTTCAACAGGGTGGGGACGCCGACGCCGGTCGGACCGCCGCGGGTGTTGCCGCCGAACACGACCAGCCTGTTGGTCGCCGGGTTCCAGGCGATGCTCGCCCTGGCGCGGTGCGCCGGGGAACCGGCTACGCCATCGGCGATCAGCTGCGTGAAGGTCCCGGCGACCGCGTCGAACTTCCAGAGGTCGTTGGCGGTCGTCGCGGTGTTGTTCGCCAGGGAGCCGCCGAACACGTAGATCGCGTCGTTGCTGGCAGCGCCCGGGTTGTCGGCGCGGAAGGTCGTGTTGGCCAGTGGCGCGTAGGTGCCGGCACTGAGCGTGCCGTTGGTGGTGGTGCCGGCGGTGGTGACCGCGACCCAGGTGGCGCGGGGAGCTGCGCGCAGCGTGGGCGGATTGGGGGAAGGGGTGGGGAGCTGGGCGATCGCCGCGGCCGCGAACAGCGGCAGGACGGCCAGGCGGAGAGGGAGTCTGGACATGGATTCTCTTCTGCGGAACGGAGGGAAAACCGAGGTCTCAAACAAGACCCCAGCAGGCACTCGGCCTGCGGCCGCTACGCCGCTGTTTCTCAGGCCCAGGCCGGGCCATTCCGGGAATTCATCAGTGGTTCCTTGGCGCGGAAAGCCGCAACCACGGCTGGCACCGCGCCAGCAGCCATTGCACCGGCCTGTCGACGCCCGGTTTCCACGGGTAGAACTCGGACTCCCCCTGCTGCCAACGATGCGTTCCCTGCTGCCCGCGTTGCTCGTGGCCCTCGTGGTCACCGCCCTGCTCGCCCTCTGGTGGCGGGACGGGGTGCCGTCGCCCACACCCGGGAGCGGCGCGGTCCACCTGCCGACGCCACCGGTGGTCGAACCCGCCGCCGCACCCGCGCCACCGACCGCCGCCGCTCCGAGTGATCGGCAGGTCGCGACCGCGGCGCCGCTGTTCACGAGCTTCGACGAGGACGGCGAGCCGATCGCCGATCCGGTGCGTGATGGCCTGGTGCTGTGGGTGTGTTCCACGCGCGGCGTGCCGGCGGTGGAGGTGCCGGTCACTGCGCATTGGCGCAAGGGCTTCGGCCTCTACGGCCGGGACGTCGGCCGCACCGATGCACGCGGTCGTTTCGCGACGACGGTGGCCGAGGTCGAGCAGTTCGAGGGCATCGAGGTGCAGGAGCCGAATCTCGGCGTACTCGAGTACCCGGACGAACTGCTGCCGACCGCCGAGGATCCGCGCACGGTGCAACTCGTCGTGCCGGAACTCGCGCCGCTGCGGGTGCGGGTCGTCGACGGTCGCGGTGGGCCGGTCGCGGGTGCCGGCCTCGTGGCGACGGGCGGCGGCCACAGTCCGATCCCGCGCCAACACCTGCTGCGCGGCAAGGTGCGCGAGGTCACGGCGGACGCGGCCGGCGCCGCCGAAATGCTGCTGCCGCTCGGCAGCTACGAGATCACGGCGGCGGCGGCGGACTGCACGCTGCCGCAGTCGGTGCTCGCCGAGGTCGGTGCCGCGGGTGGTTCTGCGACGGTCGTGCTGCTGCGCGACGCACACCGCATCGACGTGACCGTGCACGTGACGACGCCGCCGGGACCCGTTGCGCTGGTCAAGGTGGATGCGTTCACGCGCTCGGTGCCGGACCGCGCCGGCATGCCGGGTCGCGGCGGCGAAGGCATCTATCGTGAGTTGTTCGTCGACCGCCAGGGCGAACCTACGTTCGTGGTGCGCGCCGATGGCCTGGCGTGGCGCTGCGTCGCCAAGAGCGAGGGCTGCGACCCCGGCGTCGTCGACGTACCCGCGGGCCGGACCGAGGTGCAGGTCTCGCTCGCGTCGGCCGCCAGCAAGGCGCCGGCGACGAAGGCGCGGCTCGTGGTGACCGTGCTCGATCCGGAAGGCAACCCCACGTACGCCGACGTGCGGGTGCACGAGACGCCGGACCTGGTCCACGGCAGCGACCGCAGCACGGGGAACGGGGGCCGCTTGGTGCTCGAACTCGAGCCCGAGGGACGCGTGTGCGTCAGTGCGAGCCGCTCCGGCTTCGCGCGGTGTGTGGCCGGTCCGTTCGAGTTGTCCCCCGGCGAGCAGCAGGTCGAACTGCGGTTGCTGCGGCCGCAGGCGATCGCCGGCCGCGTGGTCGATGCGGCGGGCAACGAGGTCGAGGCCACCGTCTGCCTGCGCCGCCCGGCAGGAGCCCTGCGCGGGCTCACCGCGGACGCGCCAGCGATCCTCGAGGACGGGCCGACACAGGATCATCTCGGCACGCTGCCGGACGGCGTGTTCAGCTTCCGCGACTGTGGTCCTGGCGAGCACGAACTCGTCGCGTTCCCGGCCGACGGTCGCCTGCCCGCGCGGCGGCGCGCGTTCCCCGGCGAGACGGTGACGCTGGTGCTCGGCGAAGGGCTGGCGGACCTCGCGGTGGTGAGCGGCACCGTCCGTGATGCCACGACGCTAGCACCCGTCGCCGATGCCGAGCTCTGGAGTCCGCTGGCCTTCGCCCTGAGTGTCCGATCGAACGCCGAGGGACGGTTCCAATTCGCGACGCGGCCCGGTGCACTGCAGCTGCGCGTGAGCCGCCGCGGCTACGCGGTGTTCACCACCCCGCCCCGTATCGTCACCACCGCGCCGTTGGTGCTGGATGTCGCATTGCCGCCGAGTCCTCTGCGCTTCCTGCGCGTGCTGGACACCGCCGGTCGCCCGGTGCCCGATGCCGAGGTCGCCGTGTTCGACGCCGAGGGTGAGCCGATCGACCTGCTCGACGAGGACGGCTGCTACGACGGCACGTCGCGGTCGGCCGATGCCGCTGGCCGCGTCGACCTGCGCGGAGCCCCGGGCGGGTCCTTGCGCGTCCGGATCCGCATCGGCGACCGCCAGCAGGTGTTCGCCGTGCCGGCGACCGGCGGTCTGCAAGCGGCGTTCGATCTACGCTGGACCGACTGAGAACTGCCGCGCAAGGCCAGTGCCAGGCGGGCCTTCGGGCGACTATCGCCGGAGGGGCCCCGGCGTCGATACTCCCGGCCAACGTCGGCCCGGCATCTCGCCGGCCACGTCGCCCGACCGGCTGGTCGGGGGGCCACCATGGTCGATTATCTGTTGTTCGGACTGTTCGCTGCGACGCTGATCGGCATCGCGCGGTACCACAAGCACGCGCTGCGCATCGCCGTCGGCGGTCTGTGCTGCGTGCTGGTCGCGCGGCTCTCGCTGACCGACTTCCATCTCGGCCACCATCTCGGCCACGAGTGGAAGATGCTGCTGAACCTCGGCGGCCTGCTGCTCGGGTTCTCGCTGCTGGCGAACTTCTTCGAGCGCAGCAACCTGCCCGAGAAGCTGACGACGGTGCTGCCGGGCGGCAAGCTGGGTGCGTTCCTGCTGCTGGCGCTCGTCGCGCTGCTGTCGTCGGTGCTCGACAACATCGCCGCGGCGCTGATCGGCGGTTCGGCGGCGATCACGTTGTTCCGACGCAAGGTGCACGTCGGCTACCTCGCGGCGATCGTCGCGGCGAGCAACGCCGGGGGTGCGGGTTCGGTCGTCGGCGACACGACGACGACGATGGTGTGGCTCGCCGGCGTGTCGCCGCTGGACGTGCTGGAGGCCAGCATCGGTTCCCTCGTCGCGCTGCTGTTCTTCGGTGCGATCGCGAGCCGCCAGCAGAACGCGCTGCAGCCGCTGGTGAAGGACACCCAGCACGACCGGCCGGTCGACGTCGGCAACGTCGCCATCGTCGCGGCGATCCTCGGCGCGGCGATCTGGACCAACATCCAGTTCGAACTGCCGGCGGCCGGCGTCTGGGGCGCGATCCTGCTCGGCGGCCTGCTGCGCAGGCCGGACTGGAAGGTGCTGCCGGCGGCCGCGACCGGCGCCTGCTTCCTGCTGAGCCTCGTGCTGTCGGCGTCGATGATGCCGGTCGAGTCGCTGCCGCCGGCGTCGCCGTGGACCGCGCTCGGCCTCGGTATCGTGTCGGCGTTCTTCGACAACATCCCGCTGACCGCGATGGCGATCAAGCAGGGCGGCTACGACTGGGGCTTCCTGACCTACTGCGTCGGCTACGGCGGCTCGATGCTGTGGTTCGGTTCGTCGGCCGGCGTCGCGCTGTCGGGTCTGTTCCCGGAGGCGAAGTCGGTGAAGAACTGGCTGGTCGGTGGCTGGCACGTCGCGGTCGGCTACCTGCTCGGCTTCTTCGTCATGCTCGTGGTGCTCGGCTGGCATCCCGACGGGCACTCGCACAAGCTCCCGCCCGCGGCGCACGGCGCGCCGCCGGCGCAGAGCTCGCCGGTGCGCTGACGGCCTGGCGCGACGGCGGTGGCAGGGTGCCGGCACCCTGGCCGCGTCCGCCCCGCCGGAGGATCGGGGACCGGGCTGTGTGGTTCCGACGCGGCTGCCGCTGCTGAGGGGGAACCACGCAACGGCAGTCCGGCTGGTCGACCCAGCCTCGGCCCCGTCCCCTCCCCATGAAGACGCTCCCTCTCGTTCTCTTCGCTCTCCTCGCCGCGCCCCAGCCCGACGTGTCGGCGCAATCGGATCCCGCGCGCGGCGGCCCCGCGGCGCCGGATGCGCCGCTGTCGCCGGCCGTCGCGGCGAGCGCCGCGACCGCCGGCCGGTTGCCGGCCGCAGTCCTGTTCGATCGCCCGCAGGCGGACGGCCCGCTGTGGGCGGTCGGCCGCGCCTGGAAGGCGAGCTTCGACGGCACCGGGTGCACGGTGGTGCCGTTCTTCGGCGCCGAAGCGCCGCGCAATTTCCCGCTGCGCATCGAACTCGCGCGGGCCACGGTCGGCGGCGCACCGGTCGACCTCGTCGCCGGCGAGCCGGTCGCGACCGGCGGCTCGGTGCGCACGCGGCGCGGCGGCCTGACCGAGGTCGTCGCCACCGGTCTCGACAGCCTCGAGCAGTCGTTCGTGTTCGACACGCTGCCCAACCGCGGCGCGATCGCGGTCGACGTGCGCATCCGCGGCGAGTTCGCGGCGAGCACCACGGACGACGGTCTGCGGTTCGGCAACGAGTTCGGCCACGTCGACTACACGAAGGCGATCGCCGTCGATGCCGCCGGCCGCCAACTGCCGCTCGACATCGTCTGGACCGGCGAATGCGCGCACATCGAGATCCCGGCGGTCTTCGTCGCGAGGGCCGAGCTGCCGATCGTGCTCGATCCGATCCTCAACTACTGGTACTCGCTGGCGTCGGGCCAGACGCAGCTGCAGCACGATTCGGACGTCGCGTCGATCCAGGCGCAGACGATCGGCGGCCGCACGCTGTTCGTCTGGCAGCGTCAGTGGAGCACCACCGACCAGGACTGCTTCGGCCTGATGTTCGACGGCAACCTCGGTCTCGTGCAGACCGACTTCGTGATCGACGCCTCCACCGACGACTGGGGCAGGATCGCGGTCGCCGGCAACAACTACGCACAGAACTTCCTCGTCGTCGCCGAGGTCCGGCTGCCGGTGTTCCTCGGTTCGATCTGGCACATCGCCGGCCGCACGGTCGCGACGAACGCCGTCGTCGGCGGTGTCTTCGACATCGAGCGCGACGGTGTCGTCGGCAGCGGCGGCAACAACTTCCACCCGGACGTCGGCAGCGACCCGTACTTCGGTGTCGGCCGTTACACCGTCGTGTTCAACAAGCGCAACGGTTCCGCGTCGGACATCTACATGAAGCAGGTGACGCCGGCGGGCGCGCTGGTGACCACGAACCCGATCGCGCTCGACACGTCCGCCGCGGAGGAGAGCAACCCGACGATCAGCAAGTCGTGCGGCCAGTCGAACGGCCTGTCGGCCTACTGGATCGTCACCTGGCAGCGCACCTACTCCGCCTCCGACCAGGACGTCTACGGCCGCTTCGTCAACTGGAACGGCGCGGTACCGGTCGCCGTGTTCCCGGTCGCCGGCTCGAGTCTCAACGACACCGCGCCGTCGTCCAGCTCGCCGCTCGACGTGAACGGCGTGCGCTACTGGCCCGTGTGCTGGGAGACCGCGACGGCGCCCGGGCAGCCGCGCGACGTCGAGTGCCGACTGTTCAGCGCGACCGGCTCGCTGCTGGCGGGCGGTGTCGTCAGTCAGGGCGTGCCCAACGCCGACGACCGTGACCCCGAGGTCGACTCCGACGGCACCCGATTCGTGGTCGGCCTGACCACCGGCACCAGCGGCTACCCGCAGGGCGTGCAGGCAGTGACCATGGCCTACCTGCCGTCGACGAACTCGTTCCGCGTCGAGGGGCGGGACGGCATGAGCACGGGCAGCAACCTGGAGTACGGCGAGTGCAACGTGTGCGCCGACTTCAGCGGCGGCAGCACCCCGTCGCCGCGCTACTTCGTGTCGTTCTCGGAGAAGTCCAGCAACACGTTCCGGCTGGTGAACTACGGCGGCTACCGGAGCGGCGACTTCTTCACCTACCGCGGGACCCAGTGCGGCAACCTGGCTATCAGCGCATCCGGGTCGACGGCGCTCGGACAGACCGCGCAGTTCACGGTCGCCAACGGATCGCAGTCGGGCACCTACGTCGGCTTCCCCGCCTATCTGTCGCTGCAGCTCGCGCTCGGCTGCAACTGCGCGCTCGGCGTCGATCCCGGCAGCTTCGCCGGCAACCCGTTCGTCTGGACGATCCCGAACGACACGATGCTGGTCGGTGCGACGTTCTCGGTGCAGGGGTTCACGATCCTGGGCTCGTCGTGCCTCGGCACCGTCGACCTCAGCGACACGATCGACTTCACGATCCGCTGACGCGCCGTTGCTGCCGTGGCGTCACGGCAGGAACTTGCCCGGGTCCTTCAGCTTGCGCGGCAGGTACTCGTCGATGACGAAGTTCAGGCCCCACTTGGCCAGCGCCTGCTGCTCGGCGCGCACGCCCATCTTCAGCATCTGCTCGATCGCCTTCTGCCACTCCTTGTGGGCCTGGAAGAACGGG
>JAEUHS010000043.1 GCA_016794035.1 Planctomycetota bacterium | reverse complement strand
TGGTCTCGATCTGGTCACGGTCGGTATTCATGTGCGCCTCCATGTAGGTAAGAAAAACTTACCACTAGTAAGCCTTTGGGTCAAGGCGTGCTCGCCGCGTTTCTGGAGTGGGTCCCGACCTTGAACGGGGCGTCTCCGCTGGCTTGATACGCCGCGGGAGGCTTCACAGGGGAGGCAGCGACGGGAGCGGGGCGGTCAGGTCAGATCGCGGCCAGGCGGTACCACTGCATTCCCTGCCACAAGATCTTCGACCCCTGCTGCTGCAGCCGGGGCTACCTGCGGCCGCACATCGGACCGCAGCTGCTCGGCGTTGGCGTTCGGTTGAAGGCCGGGATTCCCGGGCGCGGCGTGTCGCCTCGGGCGAAGATGGGCGTCTCTTCGCGCCGCAGGAGAGCACGAGAGCGGGTCATTCCAACCTGCTGGGAGGTCGCTGTAGTACGCACCCGCGACCGCTCTCGCATGCCGCGCATCGAGAGCGCCGCCGCTCGCGCGCACAGCGCACATTCCCCCGCACGCGCGCCGCTTCCGCTTGCCCCCGTTACACGACCCAGCCCCGCGGCGTTCACCGCGAGGCTGGCTCGTTCCGCTACCGCGGACGACTGGCTCCTCGAGTAGGACTTGAACCTACGACCCGGTGATTAACAGTCACCTGCTCTACCAACTGAGCTATCGAGGATCGCGGGAACGAGCACTTTCGGCCCGTTCGGGGCGGCAACCTTAGCGGCCTCGGCGGGCAGTTCAAGGCTCAGCGTTGCCCAGGCATGCAACGAGCCGTCCGCCGGCGCGTGGCCAGCGAACGGCTCGCTCGCGGGCGGCGGAGCGCCGCGGGCGGGCTCAGCCCTTGGCGACGCCGAACTTGCGCAGGCGCAGCTTCTCGGTCTTGGCCAGGGCTTCGGTCGCGATGTCCTTGGTGAAGTTCTTCTTGTCCTTCACGTAGACCAGGCACTTGCCGTTGAGGCCGTTGGGGTGGACCCGGATGACACCGTCGAGCTTGCTCAAGACGTCACGCGTCTCGATCGCGGTGTTCATTCAACCAAGCCCCGCAACGGTGATCTCGTAGATCTCGTCGGCCTTGGGCAACTCCACCTCGGTCAGCGAGCTGACCACGATGCCCTTGCCCGCGCGCTTCTTCTCGAGCTCCGCGTTCAGGTCGGCGATCTCGGGCACCTTCTTGCCGGCTTCGAAGTAGCCGATGCCGGTGGTGTCGAAGACGAGGTTCTTGAGGTCCTTGTTCTTTTCGAGGATCGCACGGACCCTCGCAGCCTGTGAGGCAGCGCCTCAACCGCTGATTCCGGACACTTCGATCTTCCACAGCTTCTCGACGTCACCGGTCGTCTTGCCTTCCGTGCCCTCGGTCTGTGCCGGGGCGGAGAAGGCAAGCGCCAGCGAGGCCAGCAGCACGCCTGACTGGATTCGCATGTTCATGGCTCCTGATGGGGGATGCAGCGGAGGCCTGGATCGAATCCTGGGCTCCCGGGTGCGGACAGTATCGGCATCGGGGTGGTTCTGGCCAAGCCCCTGCTGCGAAACAGCCAATGGCAGCTCGGGTCGAACGCCCTGGCCCCGGGTCGCGGCCGGGCGGCCGGGGCAACGGAGGGTGGTGCCGGGGCGCCCCGAACGGCGTCAGATCTTCGGCCCGGCGCCGCGGATCTTCTCGCTCGCCCGGTCGGCGTACTTGGCGAAGTTCTTGTTGAACAGCCCCGCCAGGTGCCTGGCCTTGTCGTCGTAGGCCTTCTTGTCGGCCCAGGTGTTCCGGGCGACCAGCATCTCGTCCGGCACGTTGTGGCACCTGGTCGGCACGTGCAGGCCGAAGATCGGGTCGACGACGGTCTGCGCCTTGTGCAGCGAGCCGTCGTGGATCGCGTCGAGGATCGCGCGCGTGTACTTCAGGCTCATGCGCTTGCCGACCCCGTGGCCGCCGCCGCTCCAGCCCGTGTTGACCAGCCATGCCTGCGAGCCGTTCTTGGCGATCTTGTCGGCCAGGAGTTCGGCGTACTTGGTCGGGTGCCAGACCATGAACGCGGCGCCGAAGCAGGCCGAGAACGTCGCCTCCGGGTCCTTCACGCCCATCTCGGTGCCGGCGACCTTCGCGGTGTAGCCGGAGATGAAGTGGTACATCGCCTGCTCCGGCGTCAGCTTGCTGACCGGCGGCAGCACGCCGAACGCGTCGCAGGTCAGGAAGATCACGTTCTTCGGGTGCTTGCCCGTGCACGGGATCTTGGCGTTCGGGATGTACTCGACCGGGTAGCTGCAGCGCGTGTTCTCGGTGATCGACTGGTTGGTGAAGTCGACGGTGCGCGTCTCGCGGTCGTAGACCACGTTCTCCAGCACCGAGCCGAAGCGGATCGCGTCGTAGATCTCGGGCTCGCTCTCCTTGCTGAGGTTGATGCACTTGGCGTAGCAGCCGCCCTCGATGTTGAACACGCCGTCGTTGCTCCAGCAGTGCTCGTCGTCGCCGATCAGCGCGCGGCGTGGGTCGGCCGACAGCGTCGTCTTGCCGGTGCCCGACAGGCCGAAGAACAGCGACACGTCGCCGTCCTTGCCCTCGTTCGCCGAGCAGTGCATCGACATGACGCCCTGCTTGGGCATCAGGTAGTTCATGATCGTGAACACGCCCTTCTTCATCTCGCCGGCGTACTGCGTGCCGAGGATCACGAACTCGCCGCGCTCGAAGCTGAGGTCGACCGAGGTCGAACTGCTCATCTCGTTGGTCAGCGGATTGGCCGGGAACAGGCCCGAGTTGAAGATGACGTAGTGGGGCTCGCCGAAGCTGGCCAGCTGCTCGCGCGTCGGCCGGATCAGCATGTTGTGCATGAACAGCGCGTGGTAGGCGTTCAGGCAGACGATGCGGACCTTGATCTGGTACTTCGGGTCCCAGCCGGCGAAGCCGTCGACGACGTAGAGCTGGTCGCGGGTGTTGAGGAAGTCGATCGCACGCTGGCGGTTGATCTGGAACGTCTTGTCCTGCAGCCGGATGTTGACGTCACCCCACCAGATGTCCTTGGTCGACGGCTCGGCGTCGACGATGCGCTTGTCCTTCGGCGACCGGCCGGTCTTGCTGCCCGAGCGGGCCGCGAGCGCGCCGCTGCTGACGAGTTCGCCCTCGCCGCGTCGCAGCGCCTGTTCGTAGAGCACCGAGGGCTGGGCGTTGCGGAGGACGTGGGGGACCTTGATGCCGTATTTGGACAGATCGAACGTGGACATGGCTCGTCAGGGGCGAGGCGGTGGGTCGCGGAGGGAGGGGCCCCGGAACGTATCGATGGCTCCGGGGAGGGTCCAGAGGTCGGCTCCCGAGCGGCGGTGGGACCGGCGAATGCGCGTGGGAAAGCGCTTGCGCGTACGGCGGGTCACCGCTAGCGTCCCGCGCCCAAATCGGCGCGCCCGTAGCTCAATTGGATAGAGCGCCAGACTACGGATCTGGAGGTTGGAGGTTCGATTCCTCCCGGGCGTACCAGTTTGCGGCGCGAAGCGCCGCAACTGGTCGCCCGGGAGGCAACGGGCGTTGCCCGACCGCGGCGGAGCCGCGGGCGGGCAAGCGGCGATTCCCGCTCGAGGGCGGGGCGCGGGCGAGCCTTCGGCGGGGCTGCCTCGGGTTCGCGATGGCGCGCGGCCGGGTGGCGGCGGAGCCGCGGGCTTGCTGCCAGCCCCCGGTGTTGCCACCTGCACGCAAGTCATCAGCCCTGGCGCGGGCTAGTCGCGCTTGGGGCTGGTCCAGCGCACGGCGTCCCACTCGGTGAGCCGGTCGATGCCGCCGAAGTCCCAGGGGCCGGCCGGCGGTTGGCGACGGCGGGCACGCAGGCGTTCCTGGATCGTGGCGGCGCGTTGCGCGAGGGCTTCGTCGCCGCGGGCCAGGGCCGCGACCCGGGCGATCTCGCAGGCGGCGACGGACCATTCGGAGTAGGCGGTGCCGTAGGCCCAGTGCAGCACGGTCGGGTCGCCGCTCATGCGCTGTTCCTCGGTCAGCGGCACGCCGTCCTGCCAGCGCATGGCGATCGCGATCTCGCACTCGGTCGGGGTCAGCAGCCAGCCGTAGCGCACCACGTTGAGCGCCACCTGCTCGGCCAGCTCGCGCGCGCGCGGGTTGCCGGTGACGCCGAACGCGGCGCCGAAGCCGACCGCGGCGATCGCGTCCTGCCACGGGTTCCAGTACGAGAACTTGCCCTGCAGCAGTCGGTCGTCGGGCAGGCAGACCGACAGGGTGCGCACCCGATCCTGGCCGAGCTCGCGCCCGGCCCACTGCGGGTAGTAGACGAGCTCGAGGCGTTCGTTCATGCGCTGGCGCAGCCGTTCGTCGCCGGTCGCCAGCCACATCCAGGCCGCTGCCAGCTCGGTGCGGCCGGCGCCGCGCGCCGCGCCCGAACCCGACGTCGTCAGCCTCGGATCGGTGGTCTGGCCCGCGAGGTAGAGGCGCACCTCGTTGGCCAGTTCGAGCCGCGCCCAGTGTGCGCCGGTCAGCTGGGCGAACGCGCCGAGGAAGTTGCTGCTCCAGTGCTCGCGGTCCTTGCCGGTCCAGCCGTGGTTGTCGAACGCTGGCAGGGACGTGTCCTTGCCGAGCCGATCCGGCGACACGCCGGGGTGCCAGTGGGTGCGGCCCGACCAGACGACCCACTGCGGGTGGTCCGCGGGTTCGACCGGGCTGCCGTCGGCCTCGAAGCAGTGCACCGGCCGGCAGCCCTCCTGCAGCATCGCTGCCTCGACCTCGAGCAGGAAGCTCGGCAGGCCCGACGCCGCCACGGTCGACAGCTTGACGGTGCCGAAGTCGCCCTGGTCGCCGGTCTGGCCGGCCATGCGGTCGAGGCCGTGGTTGCCGACCGCGAACGGATCGCCGCCCGGTCGTTCGCTGTCGACGAACGCGCGGTGGCGCCTGGCGAAGTGCGCGCGCAGCTGCGGACCGCGCAGCCACGGCGGCATCTCGGGCACGTGGCCGAACGGGCCGAACGCGCCGCTGTCCCGCCAGCTGGTGGCGCCGAGCACGGGGGCGACGCAGGCGGCCAGGCTGGTGCTGTCGGCGAGGCCGCCGTCGCCGTGCAGCGGCGGCACCAGGGCGCCGGTGCGCCGGATGCCCTGGCCGTCGCCGATCTGCGTGTTCTGCAGCAGCACGTTGCGGCTGCCCTGGGCGGTGGTCTGCTGCCGTACGCCGAGCCGGCCCGGGTGCCGCAGCACGATCGCCATGCCGCGACTCTCGACCGCGACCTCGTCGACGCCGCACTGCATCCGGGGCGTCGACGGGTCGGAGCAGAACACCGCGACGTCGATCGCGGCGTGCGGCTGGTCGCGCCACGCGGTGACGATCAGCTCGCCGACCAGGCCGGTGGTGCCGATGCGCACGCGCCGCAGTTGCACGCGGCGCAGCGCGTTCGCCTCGAGTTCCGCGACGGGCACGGGTTCGGCGCGCGTCGTCGTGCCGCCCTGCGTGACGACGAACTCGATCTGCGCCGGCGGCAGATCGACGTCGCCGGTCGGCAGCTCGGGACCTGGTCCCGGCACCAGGTCCAGCGCGCGTTCCTGCAGCGGCGCGAGCTCGGCGCGGAACAGGCACAGCGCCTGCCGCAGCGAGCCGTCGGGCCAGCGCGCGCCGAACGGCTGCCAGGCGGTCGCGGTGTCGCGCACGTGCAGGTCCGGCCGGTCCGGCACGGCGCCCTCGGCGAACGGCACCACGACCGCAGCACCTTCGGCTCGCGCGTTCGGCGCCAGGTTCTGCAGGCACAGGGTGCGCACGGCGGCCGCCGGTGCGGCGTCGGGCGCCGGTGGCGCCGCCGGTTCCGGCTGCTGCGCGCCCGCCGCGGCGACGAACCCCAGGAACGCGAGCGTTCGCAGGGATCGGCGCGGCGCAGGATCGGGTCGTGGTATCGACGGTGCGAGCGGCACGCGGCGATCATCGGTCATGCGACCGGCGCGGACCAGGGTCAGTGGGCGACCAGCCAGTTCCGGCCGTGGCCGACGGCGACCTCCAGCGGCACCTTCAGCGCGGCGGCGCCGGCCATCGCATCGCGCAGCAGGCGTTCGACCTCCTGCACCTCGTCGTCGGGCACGTCGAGCACCAGTTCGTCGTGCACCTGCAGCAAGAGCCGGGCGCGCAGCTTGCGTTCGCACAGCCGCGCGTGCACGGCCAGCATCGCGCGCTTGACGATGTCGGCGGCCGCGCCCTGGATCGGCGTGTTGACGGCCATGTTCTCGGCGGCGATGCGCTGCATGGCGTTGGTCGAGTCGATGTCGGCCAGCGGCCGGCGCCGGCCGAACATGGTCCACACCTCCTTCTGCTCGCGCGCCTGCTGCAGCGAGCCGTCGAGGTAGCGCTTCACGCCGGGCAGCGCGCGGAAGTAGCTCTCGATGAACTTCTTCGCCTCCGGTGGCCGCAGGCCGGTCTCGCTGGCGAGGCGCGACGCGCCCATGCCGTACATCAGGCCGTAGTTGATCACCTTGGCCTGGTTGCGCAGCTCGGGCGTGACCATCGCCGGCAGCAGGCCGTGCACCAGCGCCGCGGTGCGCGCGTGGATGTCCTCGCCGCGCTGGAACGACTCGACCAGCGCCTTGTCGCCGGACAGGTGCGCGAGGATGCGCAGCTCGATCTGCGAGTAGTCGGCCGACATCAGCACCCAGCCCTTGCCGCGCGACACGAAGCACGCGCGCACGCGGCGGCCCGCCTCGGTGCGGATCGGGATGTTCTGCAGGTTGGGGTCCTCCGAGCTGAGGCGGCCGGTCGCGGCGACGGCCTGGTTGAACGTCGTGTGCACGCAGTGGGTGGTCGGATCGACCAGCAGCGGCAGGCTGTCGACGTAGGTGCCCTTCAGCTTCGACAGCTGGCGCCACTCCAGCACCAGCTGCGCGACCTCGTGGTGCGGCGCCAGCTTCTCGAGCACCTCGTGGTCGGTCTTGTACTGGCCGGTCTTGGTGCGCTTCGGCTTCTGGATGTTCGCGGCGCGGTGCACCTCCAGTTCGTCGAACAGCACCACGCCGAGCTGCTGCGGCGAGCCGAGGTTGAACTCGTGGCCGGCGCGCTCGTGCACGCGCGCGACGATCGCGTCGAGGCGCTGCTGCAGCTCGGCCGACAGCCGGCCGAGCTGCGCGCTGTCGATGTGGATGCCCTGCCACTCCATGTCGAGCAGCACCGGCACCAGCGGCAGCTCGAGGTCGCGGTAGATCGGCGCGACGCGCAACGCCGCGAGCTGGGCCTGCAGCGGCTCGTGCAGCCGCAGCGCCAGGTCGGCCTCCTCGCAGACGTAGTCGCCGACCAGCGCCGGGTCGACCTGGTCGAACGTCAGCTGCTTCTTGCCGCGGCCGACCAGGTCCTTCGCCGACTTCTTCCGAAAGTCGAAGTGACGCAGCGCGAGCGCCTCGAGCGAATGCGCGCTGGTGCCCGGCTCGCAGCAGTACGAGGCCAGCATGGTGTCGAACGTGAACCCCTGGCCGTCGAGGTCGTCGCCGCGCAGCGCCGCCAGCGCGCGCTTGCTGTCGTGCGCGATCTTGTCCGGGATGCGGCCGGTCAGCGTCGGTCGCAGCGCGTCGAGCAGCGCGCGGCGGCCGCCGGGCAGCACCGGCGGGTCGAGGTCGAGCGGCACGTAGGTCGCGTCGCCGGGCGCGAACGCGAACGCGATGCCGACCAGCCGGCTGCTGCGGCGAGTGCCGCCGGTCGTCTCGACGGCGAGCGACACGGTGGCGGCCGCACGCAGGCGCGCCAGCAGGCGGTCGAGGTCCGCCGCGCCGCGCACGACGCGGTAGCTCTGCTCGACGTCGGGCTGCGGGGCGGGGCGGCTGGCGAGGTTGGCCAGCAGGTTGTTGAACTCGAGCCGCTTGAACAGCGGCCGCAGCAGCTCCGGGTCGGGCGCGGCCGGGCCCAGTTCGCTCGCCGTGACCGGCAGCGGCACGTCGAGCTTCAGGGTCACGAGGTCGCGCGACAGCAGCGCCTTGTCGCGGTTCTGCTGCAGCGTGGCCCGGATCGACGGCTTCTTGACCTGCTCGGCGTTGGCCAGCACGGCGTCGAGCGAACCGAACTCGGTCAGCAGCTCGACCGCGGTCTTCTCGCCGACCTTCGGCACGCCGGGCACGTTGTCGGAGCTGTCGCCCATCAGCGCCAGCAGGTCGACCATCAACGTCGGCGGCACGCCCCACTTCGCCTGCGCGGCGGCGGCGTCGAGGATCTCGGGCTTGCTGGTCGAACTGCGCAGGTTCCACAGCTTGACGTGCTCGTCGACGATCTGCAGGAAGTCCTTGTCGCCGGTGACCAGGAACACGTCCATGCCGGCGTCGCGTCCCTGCACGGCCAGCGTGCCGATCACGTCGTCGGCCTCGGCGGTCTCGCTCTCGACGATCGGGATGCCGAACGCCGCGGTCGCCTCGCGGATGTCGTCCATCTGCACCCGCATCTCGTCGGGCATCTTGTTGCGCGTCGACTTGTAGTCGGGGTAGATCCTGGTGCGCGCGAGGTCGCCGCGCGGCCCGTCGAACGCGATCGCGACCGCGTCCGGTTGCTCGCGCTCGAGCAGCGCGCGCAGCGTCATGCAGAAGCCGTAGGTCGCCGCGGTCGGATGGCCGGTGCTGGTCGACAGCGGCGTGCGCCCGGTGCCCTGGAACGCGAAGAAGCTGCGGTAGGCGAGGGCCGTGCCGTCGATCAGGAACAGGCGCTTTCGCATGCGTTCGTTGTAGCGGCGCGGTGGCCGATCGCGAACGCTCGAAGGTGGTGCGCTACCATGTCGACGTGCGAGCGTGCGACCACGTGCCACGGGTCAGCCAGGCCGTCGCCGCGGTGTGAGCGTTCGGAAGGTCGCGGGCCCGGCGCCGCCCGACGGTCAGAGGATCGCGCCGCCGGCGAGCGTCGTCGCGTGCATCGGCAGTCCGGTGCCGGCCGCGGCCTCGAACCAGAACACCTGGTGCTGCAGGCTCGGCTGAGCGGGCACGGGGATCGCGACCGTGGCGCGACCGCTGGCATCGAGCAACCCACCGGTGACGAAGCCGTGGTTGGTGGCCCAGATCGGCTCGACGAGATACGGGTGGGTGACCGGTGCCGGGTCGTAGGCGATCACCAGCGCGAACGGATCGCCGGGCAGGCCGAGACAGGTGAACGTCGACGTGACCCCGCGCTGCAGCGGCGGGGCGACCTGCAGCCGAGCCAGAGGCGCTGAGGGGTCGACGGGTCCGGTGCTGGGCAGGCCACCGGCCGCGCCGGCGACCAGCGTGACGTTCGCCAGATGCACGGGGTCCGCGCTCGCGTTGCACAGTGCCGTGGCGCCAACCACGCCTGGGCCGCTGTTGCCGCCGGTGATCGTACCGTCGGCCAGGAAGGTCTTCGAAGCGCCGGCCACGTTGAGGCCGCAGGCGCCGGCCGCCGCGGGCAGTCCCCAAGGCGATGGCGTGTAGTTGCCGCCGAACAACGCGGTGCGTTCGGCGTGCAGCGTGCTGTTCATGAGTTCGACGGCCGCCTGCGCCGGCCATCGGAACACGTGCACCCCGATCAGCCAGTTGGTCATGTCGGAGCCGACGACCTGGCAATCACTGAGTTCAAGGTAGGAAGTCTGCGCTGAGATGCCCGGACCGCCGGCGTAGGGCATGCCGGGCGCGGTGATCGTGCAGGCTTGGCAGACCACGTTGGCGCCCTGGACCGTCACCGCCTGGCCGTTGTGGCAGGTGATGCTGCAGCGCTGCACCGTCACGCTGCCGCCGTTGATGACCAGGCGCATGCCGATACTCGACTGGTAGGCGTAGTGGTACGACCAGGTGAGGTCGAGTCCGTCGAGGTGGGCGCGCTGGCCGGCCGGGACCGCGACCACCAGTTCGTGCACGTTGGCGGAACTGCCGGGTGCTCCCCAGCCGATGCGGCAGCCGTTGCCACGGATCGTGACGCCTTTGTCGACCGTGAACGGGCTGTAGTCGGGGAAGCCACCGGTGTTCGGCAGAAGGAGGACGTCGCCCGGGGCGGCGCCTTGGATCGCGCTCTGCACGCCGTTCGCCTGCGTCACGATCCACGTCGTCTGCGCCGCGCAGGGCGCCAGACAGAGCAGCAGGGGCAGCACCGCGTTCCGGATCGGCAGCATGACGGGATCATAGCCCCGAGCCCGCCCGACAGAGGTCAGAGCACGTACTTGACGACCACGAAACCGCCGACGCCCAGCGCGGCGCCGGCGAACGTCACCAGCGCGAAGCGCCTCTCGATGAAGTCCTTGATCGGCGGGCCGAAGTGGCGGAACAGCCAGGCGACCAGGAAGAACCGCGCCGAGCGGCCGACCGCGGACGCGAGCACGAACATCGGGAAGTTGATGCTGCAGACGCCGGCGAGGATCGTGATGACCTTGTAGGGGATCGGCGTGAACGCGGCGACGAACACGATCCAGAAGTCGTACAGCTGGTAGAGTTCCGTCACGCGCTCGACGCTGTGGGGGGTGATGCCCGGCACGTGGAACCAGAACTCCTTGGTCTGTTCCCAGAAGAACGCGCCGATGCCGTAGCCGGCCATGCCGCCGAGCACCGAGCCGATCGCGCACCAGAAGGCGAAGCGGTAGCTGCGTTGGACGTAGCCGATGCACATGGCGATCAGCAGCACGTCGGGCGGGATCGGGAAGAAGCTGCTCTCGGTGAACGCGAGCAGGAACAGGGCCGGCACCGCGTACGGCGTGTCGGCCCAGTGCAGCACCCAGTCGTAGAGCCGGCGCAGGGGACCGCGCCGGGCGGGCGCGACGGGGGGAGTCTCGGGTGGGGCGGAGGAGGTCACGGGTGTCGGGCGGGCAGCAGAGCGTCAGCCGGCGTCCTCGTCGAGCAGTTCGTGCACTTCCAGCTGCACCGGGCCGTCTTCGCCGCGCGGGTTCA
The DNA here is from genome assembly GCA_016794035.1 of Planctomycetota bacterium. Taxonomy (GTDB): domain Bacteria; phylum Planctomycetota; class UBA1135; order UBA1135; family UBA2386; genus JAEUHS01. Next base: position 8,088 of record JAEUHS010000043.1, on the reverse strand, counting down.
GCCGCGGTGAGTAGACCACGGTCCAGGGCCCGTTGCGGCGGCGCAGCTCCTCGAAGCGCGCGCTGCCGCGCACGACGCGTCCCGGCAGGATCTGGCCGTCGCCGACGAAGCGCAGGCGCAGGTCCTGGCCGCGCACGTCGGTCATCGGGTTGCCGACCGTGCGCACGCCGCGGGTCGCGAAGCGCGGCCGGCGATGGCCCATGCCGAATGGGCCCAGCATGTCGAGCCGCCGCACGGTGTGCGGGTCGAGCTCGTCGAAGCGCGCGGCACCGTCGATCGGCGTCGTGTCCTGGTCGACCAGACTGTCGCGGCAGACCTGCAGGAAGCGGGCGCGGAACGCGTCGAAGCGATCGCGCCGCACCTCGAGCCCGGCCGCCGCGGCGTGGCCGCCGTGCGCGACCAGGTGTTCGCCGCAGGCCGCCAGCGCGTTGCGCAGGTGCAGGCCGCTGATGCAACGACCCGAGCCGCGGCCGATGTCGCCCTTGTAGGCGATCAGCAGCACCGGCTTGCCGGTGATCTCGGTCGCGCGCGCGGCGACGATGCCGAGCACGCCCGGGTGCCAGCTGTCGCTGGCGAGCACGACGGCGGCCTCGGTGTCGGCGGCCGCCTGCCGCAGCACGTCCTCCTGCAGCTGGCGTTCGAAGCGGCGCCGTTCCTCGTTGTGCCGTTCGAGCACCTTGGCGGCGACCTGCGCCTCGCAGTAGCCCGGCGCGCACAGCAGCGCGACCGCATCGTCGGCGTGGCCGACGCGGCCGGCGGCGTTGAGCAGCGGCGCGATGCGGAACGCGATGTCGTCGACGTCGGCGCCGCGGTGCAGCAGGCCGGCCGCGTCGAGCAGCGCGCGGATGCCGGGGTTTCGGCTCTGCGCCAGCGAGCGCAGGCCATGGAACACCAGCGTGCGGTTCTCGCCATGCAGCGGGGCGACGTCGGCGACCGTGCCGAGCGCGACGTAGGTCATCGCGTCGGTCAGGAACTCGGCGAACTCGGGGCTCTGCAGCATGCTGCCCGAGAACGACTGCGCCAGCGCGGCCGCGAGCCGGAACGCGACGCCGCAGCCGGCGAGGTTGCGATCGGGATAGCCGGCGTCCGGCAGCCGGGGGTTCAGCAGGGCGAACGGCTGGGCGACGTTCTCGCTGGTGCCGTGGTGGTCGGTGACGATCACGTCGATGCCGCGCGCCTGCAGTTCGGCGATCGGGCCGACCGCGTTGGTGCCGTTGTCGACCGAGATCACCAGCGGGAAGCCGCCGGCGGTGATCGCGTCGACGCTGGCGCGGGAGAACGAGTAGCCGTCGGCGCGCGCCGGCACGTAGGGGCGGCTGGTCGCGTGCAGCAGCGAGAAGAACTTGTGCAGCAGCACGGTGCCGCTGACGCCGTCGCAGTCGTAGTCGCCGTGGATCAGGATCGGCTCGCCGTTGCGCAGCGCCCGGCGGATGCGCGTGACCGCCTTGTCCATGTCGCGGAACAGGAACGGGTCGTGCAGGGTGCCCAGGTCCGGCCGCAGGAAGCCGCGCACGCGCGCGGGGTCGTCGAAGCCGCGCGCCAGCAGCACCCGGACCACCAGGTCGGGCAGACCGAGGGTGTGGGCCAGGGCGCGCTCGCGCGGATCGGGTGGGGGCGTCTTCGAGGCGGCGCGCTGCATGACGGCTGCGGTATGGTAGCGACACCGTTGCCGATGCCCACCACCGACTCCCAGCGTTCTCGCGCCCTGCGTCTGTTGCCATCGGTCGACCAGATCGTGCGCGACGAACGCCTGGCGACGTTGCCGCGGCTGCTGCTCGTGCGCGAGGCGCGCGCGTGGCTCGACGAACTGCGCGCCCAGGTGACGAGCGGGGCGCTCGACGCGGCCGGCATCACGCCGCTGGCGCGCCCCGACGCCTACGTCAGCAGCCTGCGGCTGCGTTGCGCGGCCGCCCAGCGGGTGCGCCACCAGCGCGTCGTCAACGCCACCGGCATCGTGCTGCACACCGGCATCGGCCGGGCGCCGCTGGCGCGCGCCGCGGTGGCGGCGATCGTGCAGGCGGCGGGCTACGCGATCGTCGAGGTCGATCCGGACAGCGGCGAACGCGACCAGCGCGAGGTCGCGGTCGCGAAGCTGGTCTGCGATCTGACCGGCGCCGGCGGCGCCCTGGTGGTCAACAACAACGCCGCGGCGACGACGTTGATGCTCGCGGCGTTGTGCGCCGAGCGCGAGGTCGTGATCTCGCGCGGCGAACTGGTCGAGATCGGCGGCGGCTTCCGCGTGCCCGACGTCATGCGCCGCGCCGGCTGCACGATGGTCGAGGTCGGCACCACCAACCGAACGCACGACCGCGACTTCCTCGCGGCGACCAGCGAGCGCACGGTCGCATGGCTGAAGGTGCACCCGAGCAACTTCCGCATCGAGGGCTTCACCGGCGTGCCGTCGGTGGCGGAACTGGTGCGGCTGGCCGCGACCCCGGAACACGCGGCGAAGGGCCTGCTGGTGCTCGACGACCTCGGCTCCGGGTTGCTGGTCGATGCGGCGATCGCGGGCCTCGAGGACGAACCGAGGGTCCGGGACAGCCTGCAGGCCGGCGCCCACGTCACCTGCTTCTCGGGCGACAAGCTGCTCGGCGGGCCGCAGTGCGGCATCCTGGTCGGTCGCGAGGACCTGATCGCCCGCTGCCGCGCGCACCCGCTCTACCGGGCGCTGCGCTGCGACAAGCTGACGCTCGCGGCGCTCGAGGCGACGCTGTTCCTCTACCGCGACGGCGAGCCGCTGCGCACGGTGCCGACGCTGCGCATGCTCAGCGCCCTGCCGGCGGAGCTGCGCGCGCGCAGCGAACAGCTGGCGGGCCTGCTGCAGGACCTCGGTGCCGAGGTCACCGCCAGCGATTCGTTCGCCGGCGCCGGCGCCAACCCGGCCCGGTCGCTGCCGAGCTTCGCCGTCGCGCTGCGCGGCGGCGACGCGCACAGCCAGCGCCTGCGCGCCGCCCGGCCGCACGCGGTGTTCGCCCGGGTCGCCGACGGCAGGGTGCTGCTCGATGCGCGCACCCTGCTCGAAGAAGATCTCACCGCGCTCGCCGACACCGTGCGCAACGCGCTGCAGCATCCTGTCTGAGACCGACATGTCCGACCATCCCGACCATCGCCTGACCCGTTACGCCTCCGGCTCCGGTTGAGCCGCCAAGCTGCCACCGGGGAGCCTCGGGCAGGTTCTCCAGAAGCTGGGGCCGATCGAACATCCCGACCTGCTGACCGGCATCGGCGGGTTCGAGGATGCGGGCGTGTTCCGTCTCGACGGCGAGCGCGCGCTGGTGCAGACCGTCGACTTCTTCCCGCCGATCGTCGACGACCCGCGCTGGTTCGGCCGCATCGCCGCGGCCAACGCGCTGTCGGACGTCTACGCGATGGGCGGGCGGCCGCTGACGGCGATGAACCTGGTCGGCTGGCCGAAGGACCTCGACGTCGAACTGCTCGGCGAAGTGCTGGCCGGCGGGCTCGAGAAGATCCGCGAGGCCGGCGCGGTGCTGTGCGGCGGCCACTCGGTGGTCGACCAGGAGATCAAGTACGGCCTGTCGGTGACCGGGCTGGTGCACCCCGACCGATTCTGGCCGAACTCGGGCGCGCGTCCCGGCGACGTGCTGCTGCTCAGCAAGCCGCTCGGCATGGGGCCGGTGTCGACCGCGATCAAGCGCGGACGCGCCAGCGCCGAGGTCTGCATGGCCGCGATGCAGGTCATGGCGACGCTGAACAAGGCCGCCGCCGAGGCGATGCTCGACCTCGACGTGCACGCCGCCACCGACGTCACCGGCTTCGGCCTGGTCGGCCATGCCTGCGAGATGGCCGCGGGCGCGGGCCTCGGCCTCGAGCTGCGCGCCGCCGACCTGCCGCTGGCGTTCGGCGCGATCGAACTGGTGCGCGGCGGCGTGCTGTCGGGCGGCTGCAACCGCGGCAAGCAGTTCTACGGGCCGAAGGTGTCGTTCGCGGCCGGCGTCGACGCGGCGCTCGGCGACCTCGTGTTCGATGCCGAGACCTCGGGCGGTCTGCTGCTGGCCGTGCCGGCCGCGCTCGCGGCGACGGCGGCGCGGCGGCTGCGCGACGCCGGCGCGCCGGCAGCCGCGCAGATCGGCCAGTTCGTGCCGCGCCCGGCCGGCGGGCCGGTCGTGCGGTTCATCTGACCGGCCGCGGTGCCGGGGTCGGCGCCGGTGGCGCCGCCGGCGGCGGCCAGGCCAGCCGTTGGCGCAGGTCCGCGTCCAGTTCCGGCAGCGGCACCTCGGCCAGCGGCACCACCTGGATCACGAACGTGTACTCGAGCAGCCGCGCGCGCGGCAGCACGGGCAGGCCCTCGGGCGCCGGCGGCGGCTCGTCGCCGTCGCGCAGTTCGTTGCCGTCGAGCAGCGCGGCGCGGAGGACCAGCGACCGCAGCGTGCGCGTCGCGGGATCGAAGCAGACCGCGGCGTCGACGCACACGCGTTCCGGCGTCTGCGCCTGGACGATCTTCGGCAGGCGCTCGAGGACCTGCTGCGCCTGCGAATGGGGGTGGTAGCAGTCCTGCAGCAGCGCGGCCGCCGCGGCGCCGGCCCAGACCGCGTGCACGCGCATCGCCGGGCGCCCGTCGAGGAACACCGGTTCGGCCGCGTCGAGGTGCGCCGCGGCGACGTGCTGTGCCAGCGTGCGCGGCGAGAACGGCAGGTCCGGGGCGTCGCCCTGGGGCGGTGTCCAGGCGCCGCCTTCGGTGCGCACCACCTGATGCGGCCCGTGCGTCAGCACCGTGTGCTGGCCCAGCTCGAGCAGCGCAAGGCCCTGCTGCCAGGCGCCGCGGAACGCGATCGGCTCGTCGTCGTCGGGGAACGCGCGGCCCGCCACGAAGCGACAGCTGCCGGTGAATGCGACCGGTTGCTCCAGCAGGTCGCGGCAGGCGGTGTGCGTGTCGTCGCTGGCGCGGCGCAGCGTGCGCTCGACGTCGCCCGCGTCGACGGGTCGCTGGGCGGCGAGCGGCGCGAGACCGCAGGCGGCGAGCAGCAGCGACGCACGGGCGCGGGCGTTCGGCGGGCCGGCCATGCCGACAGTCTAGCCCGGACGACTCCTCAGCAGCCGGCTGCACGGCTCTTCCGCTCGCTGCCGGGCTCAGCGGGACCGGCACCCCGCTGGCGGGAGAACCTGCCGCGCGCCTCGTCACCGAGCGGGACAGCGGGCTCGCGCCGGACCTCGCCGGAGTCGTCCGGCCGGCCGGGCGCGTCAGCCGCCAGGGGGGTGCGGTGCCGGCGGCGGCGACTCACCGGGCGGCGCATCGGGGTCGCCGCGTGCCTCGCGCTCGGCCTTCAGCTCGCGCAGCAGTTCGTTGACGCGGATGCCGGCCTCGATGCCCTCGTCGAACACGAACTCGAGCGTCGGGATCGTGCGCGTGTGCAGCCCCTTGCCCATCTCGCGCTGGCAGAAGCCACGCGCGCGCTGCAGCACCGCCTCGCTGTCGCGGCGGGCGTGGGGCGGGCCGATCACCGACCAGTAGGCCTTGCAGACCGTGAACTCGCTGTCGAGCTCGACGCGGGTGATCGTCACGAGGCCGAGGCCTGGATCGGCGATGTCGCGCTGCAGGATCTCGGCGAGGCGCTGCTTGATCTGCTCCTGCAGGCGGGCGATGCGGCGTTCGTTCATCGCGGTGAGATGATCTCGAGCTGGTGGTCGACGAGGCTGCCGTCGCGCCAGTCCTGCAGCTCGTTGACCAGGTGGTCCATCGTGCTGTTGACGTGCGCCGGCTCGCTGCCGGCGACGACGGCGCCGAGCGTCGCGACCGTGCACTGGTCGAGGTCCTCGATCTCCGAGATCGAGACGTTGTAGGAGCGGCGCAGGCGGTCCTTCAGCGACTTCACGGCGCTGCGCTTGTCCTTCAGCGACACCGCGTACGGGATCTCGAGGGTGAACTGGAGGATGCCGATGTGCAGCATGTCGTCACGCTCCGAAATCGCGCCTGGTGGCCGCTCACCCGCCCAGGGTGCGCTTGACGAGTTCGGTCTGCACGAACTCGAGCTGATCGCCGACCTTGATGTCCTGGAAGCCCTCGAGCGTCATGCCGCACTCGAAGCCCGCCTTGACCTCGCGCACGTCCTCTTCGACGCGCCGCAGGCTGGCGATCTTGCCGGACCAGACCACGGTGCCGTCGCGCGACAGCCGCGCGGCCGAGCTGCGCTTGACGAAGCCGTCGAGCACGCGCAGGCCGGCGATGGTGCCGAACTTGCTCGACTTGAAGGTCGCCTTGACCTCGGCGTGACCGACGACGGAGTGCACTTCCTCGGGCGAGAGCAGGCCTTCCATGGCCGCGCGCACCTGGTCCAGCAGCTCGTAGATCACGTCGTAGTAGCGGATCTCGACGCCTTGCTTCTCGGCGGCCTGCCGGGCGCTGCTGTCGGCGATCGTGTGGAAGCCGACGATGACGGCGCCGGACGCGCTGGCCAGCGACACGTCGGTCTCGTTGATGCCGCCGAGCGCGGAGTGCACCAGGTTGACGCGGACCTCGGGCGTCGACAGTTCGTCGAGGCACTTGCGCAGCGGCTCGAGCGAACCCATCGCGTCGGCCTTGAGGATCAGCTTGATCTCCTGGATGTTGCGTTCGGCGAGCTTCGCCGACAGCGTCTCGAGGGTGACGGCCGAGCGTTCGGCGCGCGACAGTTCGCGCACGCGCCGCTGTCGTTCCTCGACGACCTCCTTGGCCTTCTTGGCGTCCTCGACGACGAACAGTTTGTCGCCGGGGCTCGGCAGCCGGTCGAGGCCGAACACCGTGATCGGCGTCGACGGGCCCGCCTCGTCGACGTTGTTGCCGTGGTCGTCGATCATCGCGCGCACGCGCGCGAAGCTCTCGCCGCAGACGATCTGGTCCTTGAGCCGCAGCGTGCCGTCGGTCACCAGCAGCGTGACCACCACGCCCTGCTCGGGCGACTGCCGCGACTCGACCACGATGCCCTTGCCGGCCGCATCGGGGCGAGCGCGCAGGTCGAGGATCTCCGCCTCGAGGTGGATGCGTTCGAGCAGCTGCTCGAGTCCCTGGCGCTTGACGGCCGAGACCTCGACGACGCCGGTGGTGCCACCGAAGTCCTCGGACTGCAGCCCCTTGATCATCAGCTGCTGCTTGACCTGCATCGGCTTGGCAGAGGGCAGGTCGCACTTGGTGATGGCGACCACGATCGGCACCCCGGCGGCCTTGGCGTGGTTGATCGCCTCCTCGGTCTGCGGCATGACGCCGTCGTCGGCGGCGACCACCAGCACGACGATGTCGGTCAGCTGGGCGCCGCGCGCGCGCATCGCCGTGAACGCGGCGTGGCCGGGCGTGTCGAGAATGACGATCGAGTCGCCGTTCTCGGTGGTCACCTTGTAGGCGCCGATGTGCTGCGTGATGCCACCGGCCTCGTGCTTGGCGACGTCGCTGGAACGCAGCGCGTCCATCAGCGAGGTCTTGCCGTGGTCGACGTGGCCCATGAAGGTCACGACCGGTGCGCGCAGCAGCTCCTCCTGGCCCTCGCTCTCCTCGACGAGCTGCTCGACCAGTTCGTCCATCGCCGCCTTGTGCTCGACGATCTTGATGTTGCGTTCCAGTTCCAGACCGACCAGCTCGACCTCCTCGTTGCTGAGCAGCGAGTTGATGTTCTTGCCGGCGATCTTCAGGCGGAACGTCAGCGTCGCGATCAGTTCGTTGACCTTGATGCCGAGCGCCTCGGACAGCGCCTTCATCGACACCGGTTCCTGCACCTCGACGACCTTGTTCGGATCGATGGTCGGGGCGATGCGCTGCTTGCGGCCGGCGCCGCCGCGACCCTGGTCGCGTCCCATGCGGCCGGGGCCGCCGGGCCCGCGCCGGGCGCCGGTCGGTGGCATCGAGCGCGCGCCGGTGCCGCGTTGCTGCATCTTCAACAGCGCCTGGCGCTTGAGATCGCGCGGCGCGGCCGGGGCGCTGCGGCGCGTGGCGTCGCGGATGGTCTCCTGCGGCAGTTCGATGCGGCCGACGACGGTGGCCTTCTGCTGGGGTACCAGCAGACGACGCACCGGGTCGAGTTCCATCTCGGTGCCGCTGTCGGTCGCCGCCGCGGCCGCGGGTGCGGGCGTTGCGGCGGGCGGGGCCTCGGGGGCCAAGGGTTG
>JAEUHS010000114.1 GCA_016794035.1 Planctomycetota bacterium | reverse complement strand
TGGGGCGACCGCAGCATCCACCCCATGAGCTTCGACGGCGACCGCACCGTGCGCGACGCCATCGCCGCCTGACGGAAGACTCATTCCGACGGCCTTCCTGACGCCCTCGGCCAAGGAGCTGCACGCAAGTCATCAGTTCCTCACAGCAGCGGCGACAGCATGCCGCAGAGGCCGTCGAGCACGCGACGGATCGGGTCGCTCGGCAGGTCCGCCTCCTGCAGGCGACGGAAATCGGCGCGGCGCTGCTCGATCGTCTGCGATACTTCGCCGGCCAGGATCTCGGCATCGATCGCCACCACCGCGATCTCGAAGTTCAGGTGCGCGCTGCGCAAGTCCATGTTGGCGCTGCCGACCAGCACCGTCTTGCCATCGACGACCAGCAGCTTGGCGTGGTTGTACTCGCGCACGGTCTCGTACAGCTCGACGCCGGCGGCCAGCAGCTGCCGATAGTGATGCCGCTGCGCGTGGTAGAGCACGGCGGACTCGACTTTGGGTCCGTTGGTGTAGATGCGCACGGTGACGCCACGCGCAGCCGCGAGCTGCAGCGCGAACAGCAGCGTCGGCGGCGGCACCAGGTAGGGCGAGCTGAGGTCGACCGTCTCCGCCGCATCGCCGATCGCCTGGATCACCGAGAACCACAGGTCCGACTCCTCGCGGTCGGGTCCACTGCAGACGACGGCAGCCTCGCCGCCGTCCGCATGCGGCGCCGCGGCGGGTCCGGTCGGCAGTTCGTCGAGCACCTGATCGGTCGCGGTGCACCAGTCCTCGACGAAGACGCCCTGCAGGCGAGCGACCGCCGGGCCGCGCAGTTCGAGCATCGCATCGAGCCAGCGGCGCGACCGTCCCACACGGTCCGTGAAGTACTCGTCGCCCACGTTGCGGCCGCCGACGAAACCGACCGCGCCGTCGACGACCAGTAGCTTGCGATGGTTGCGCAGGTTGACCGTGAACGGACGCCGCTTCCACAGCAGCGGCAGGAACGCCTCGGCCTGTCCGCCGGCGGCGCGCAACGCCTGCAGGTGCGTCGCTTTCAGGCCGAAGCTCCCCAACGAGTCGTAGAGCAGCCGCACGGCGATGCCGCGCGACGCCGCGCGCGTCAGCAACTCGAGGAAGCGCCGACCGGCTGCGTCGGGCCGCAGGATGTAGACGACGACGTGTACGTGGTGCTGCGCCCGCTCGATCGCCACCGTCGCCGCATGGAAGAACTGCTCACCCGATGGCAGCCAGCGCAGCACGGAATCTGCAGACAGGCCATCGCCGTCGGCGCCGGCGAGCAGCGCGCGCAGACCGATGCGCGGAGGCGTCGACGTGGCCTCGGCCGGGCTGCGGCGCGGCCGGAGATCCCGGGCACGGGCGCCGCGCACGCGCAGGCGGCGCAGCCGCCGCAGTTGCAGGCGACGCGGCAGCAGGTAGTAGAGCAGCAGCCCGATCCACGGCGTCGCCAGGATCACCAGCATCCAGAGCAGCGTGCTCGACGGCGAACCGCCACGCACGAGCACGCGGTAGACGAACACGATCGCCAGCAGTTCGCCCAGCAGGGCGATCGCGATCACCTGCCAGGAGCTGGCCGAGTCGATCGCGATGGCGGCGTGGATCACGGTGGCGGAGGGCAGCGACGTCCCTGCCTAGCTGACCGAACGGTGCCCAGACGCGCAAGCACGCGGCCTCAGCGAACTCCTGGCACGATCAGCGGCCGGACCGAAGTGCGACGGCACCGCGGAATCCGATGGGACCGCGGCGCTCCGCGGTCGCCCCAGCCGGCTGCGCTCGCTGCCGAGGCGGTGCTGGGTGCTCGCGTTCGCCGGCATGCGGCCTCCGCGTCGCGGCAGCACTCAGGGGATTCCGGCGGGATGGCTGCGCTCGGCGCAGCGCTCCCTACTGCCCGTCGGCCGGCATGGTGCCCGATGTGATCGCCCGCAGCGGCAACGTGCGGCGTTCGTTGGTACCGGTCGCGTCGCTGGCTTCGACCGCCAGCACGAAGTACTGGCCGAGTACCGGGTCGCGGCCCAGCGGGCTGTCGAGAAAGAAGGTCGCGCGCCATCCCGGTTCGACGACCAGCGGCTGCATCGCGCGGTACGGCTGCATGCCGGAGCTGCCAGCCGGACCGCCGGCCTGGCGCAGCAGCACCTCGCCGATCGCGGCGCGCGGCTGACCGCCGTCCGGGCCGACCCGGAACTCGACCGGTGCACGGGTCGCGTTGTCGACCACGATCTGCACGCGCGTCTGCTTCTTGCCGAGGTCGATCGTGACGTCGGCGCCGTGCAGGCGGCCGGCATAGAGGCCATCGGCGTTGGTGGCCCACTGCGTCGGGCCGTCCTGCTGGTAGCGCAGCCACGGTCGCGGCGGCGGCGTCCGACACGCGGCCAACCACACGCTGCCGGCGAGAACACAGATCACGGCGAGTCTAGCCATCACGATCACCCATCCCTCTGCAGCAACCCTGCGCGAACGGCCCCGCTGGCGAACAGCGGCGCCCGAACGATCGCCCCGCTCACGACGCGAGGCCGCGAGCGGGGCATTGGAGCCGATGGTGGGATTCGAACCCGCGACCTATGCTTTACGAAAGCATTGCTCTACCAGCTGAGCTACATCGGCGCAGCGGGCGAGGGAGAGTAGCGATGCGCGCGCCTCGGATCCAGCGCGAAACGCGGCCTCGAGCGCCCCCGCCGGCCGTCGCCCGGCGCCGGGCAGCACGGCCCTCGGGCCAGCAACGGCGCGGGGCCGCCAGATGGCGACCCCGGGTGACGTCGAGGCCGGACGTGGCCGGCACTCGCGGCACGAAGCAGCGCTCAGCCTTCGGTGGCGGCGCTGCCGGCGACGCGGCGCAGCATGAGCTCGAGCTCGGCGCGCTTGGCCGGGGCGACCTTGCCCTTGCCGAGCGCGACGGCCGCCGCGGTGCGCAGCGAGACCTCGGCGTCGCTGCTGAGCAGGGCCATCAGCGCCGTGGCGACGTCGTCCGGGCACGCGTCGAGGCGCGACAGGATGTTGCCGATGGCGGTCGCGGCCGCAGTCTTCAGCTCGACGCTGCCACCGCCCGCGAGCACGGGCACCAGGCTGCCGAGCTCGCCGGCCCCACCGGCGAGTCCGAGCGCGCGCGCGGCCGGCACCGCGACGGCGTCGCCGCGGTTCAGCTGCTTGGCCAGGTTCGACAGCGCGCCCTCGATGCTGCTCTTCTGCTCGGCGATCGACAGCAGCGCGTTGCTGGCCTTGGTCGCGTAGCCCTCGGCGCGCTCGTTCGCCGGACTGGCGACACCGTCGAGCGCGGTGTTGACGGCGGCGACCAGCGTCTCACCGGTCAGCGGCGCCTGCACGACGCCGACGCCCTCGCCGAAGCGCGCCTTCGCGGCATCGACGTCCTTGGCGACGATGACGATGCGCGCGCTGGCGAGGCGCGAGTCCTTCTTCATGTTGCCGATCACGTCTTCGGGCAGGCGATCGGGCAGGATCTCGTTGATCACCACGACGTCGACGTTCGGGTTGACCAGCAGGCTGCGCATGCCGTCCACCGCGTCGGCGCTGGCGTCGATCGCCAGGCTGCGCACGCTGCTCGCGGCCTGCACGGCGCTGGCCGAGTCGAGCGACGGGGCGATCACCTGGATCGTGCGCACCGACTCCTCGGCGACCGCATCGGCGAGCACCGCGACGACCTGCTCCTGCTGCGGCACGCGCGCGCCGCCGCTGGCGCGGACCAGCGCCTCGGCGGCCGCGTACTTGATGCGCTTGTCGGAGCTGTTCAGCGCGGCCAGCAGGCTGCTCTGCCCGATCGTGTCGACGGTCTCGACGCCGCCCAGCACCTCGATCGCGCCGCTGGCCACGGCCGGCAGGCCCTGGCGAACGGCGGTGTCGAGCGCCGCGCGCAGCGAGTCGAGACCGGTCGCCATCGCGGCGATCTTCAGTTCGGCGGCGACGGGCTCGAGCGCGCGCAGCGACTCGTCGCCCTTGGCGAGCGAACTCTCGATCAGGTTGGCCTGGCCGAGGTTGGCCTGCGCCAGCATGCTGCGGGCCGGCAGGCTGGCCGGCGCGATGCGCACCGCGGTCGCGGCGACCGACTTCGCCAGTTCGCTCGGGTAGAGCAACGCCGGCACGTCGGTCGGCACCAGCTTGTCGTCCTTGAGCTGCCAGACCACCTGGCTGAAGCCGCCGATCGGGATCTCGCCCTTCAGGTAGTTGCCGGCCTGGGCCAGCATCAGGTCGACGGCGTTGCCGGCGACGTTGTGCTTGGCGACGAACTTGCGCGCGATCGCGCTGACGCCGGCGCGGCTGTCGTCGGTCAGGTGGGCCATCGACGGCGCCGCGCGATCGTCGCCGATCTGGTGCAGCGCCGCGGCGGCGTTCTGCACGACGAGTTCGCTGCTGCTCTTCAGCGCCTCGATCAGCGGCAGCACGGCGGCCGAGCGCAGCTGCGACAGGGTGTAGATGGCCTGGATCTGCCCCTCGGCGTCGTCCGGGTTGCCCAGCTTCTCGACCAGCGCCGGCACCGCGAACTCACCGTGGTCCGCGATCAGCTTGTTGATCGCGGCCTGGCGCGCGCCGTAGTCGCTGTCCTTGGCGGTCGCGGTGGCGACCAGTTCGGCGATCGCGGCCTCGTCCCGGGAGCGCTGCTTGGTCTCGACCTTGGCGCGCGCGAGGATCGACTGGGCGATCTGCTGGATCTCACCCTTGGTCGTCATCAGCAGGTACCACTCGTCCTGCGAGACCGACTGGTAGAGCTGCAGCGCTTCGGTGTTCGACGGATCCGCGGTCAGGATCTCGCGCAGCTTGCTCACCGCTTCGTCCGTCTTGTTCAACCGCAGCAGATTGACGGCTTCGCGCAGCGGCGTGTCCTGCGCCAGGGCCGAGCCGCCGACGACGACGGCAACGGCTGCCGCCAGGAGAGACTGTTGGAACGAGCGGGCCATGAAACGGGACTCCATGAGGAAGAGCAGTAGGGGTCTTGGATGAGGGCGCGAACGGGGCTCGGCACCCGCGGGCGTACGGACGAGTCGGTGCCGGGACTCTCCCCAGCCGGGCAAGGCTGGAAAGGGCTGTCGAATGCTATGTTCCGACGGCCGACCGTCAAGTGGACGCGCGCGAGGACCGCAGTTGTCCGAGCAGGATACCCCACGCGCGGCCCGGCGGCGCGGCAGCGCCGCGGCCGGGCCGAGGGCACCGGCGCCGGCGCCGATGCGGGTGGCGCGGTCGCGCCGGCACGCTCGGACCCGCGCGGGCCGGCGGCGACCCCGTGCCATGGCCGCCAACCAAGCGGGCCGCGTGGTCCGGCCGGCCGGCGACCCGGCGCGCGCGCACGCCACGGTCGCGGGCTCGCGCGGCGCCGGGATTCCGCGCCGACCCCGACCCGGCGTTGCCAAGAGAAGCCGCGGCCGCTTGGCTCTCCTGGCCCTACGCTTGTCGAATGACCGCCGACCCGGCCACGATCCTGATCGTCGACGACCATCGCGCCGTGCGCGAGGAACTGGCGTTCGCGCTCGGCTACGACGGCTGGCGCACGGTCGAGGCGGCCGACGGCCCCGCCGGGCTCGCGCGCGCCCGGGACGGCGACGTCGACCTGGTGCTGCTCGACGTCAAGCTGCCCGGCATGGACGGGCTCGAGGTCCTGACCCGGCTCAAGGAACAGCGGCCCGAGCTGCCGGTCGTGATGATCTCGGGCCACGGCGACCTCGACACCGCGGTGCTGGCGGTGCGCAAGGGCGCCTACGACTTCCTGCAGAAGCCGTTCGCCGCCGACCGCGTCGCGCTGTCGATCCGCAACGCGCTGCGCACCTCGCGGCTGCAGCGCGAGAACGCGGCGCTGCGCGCGACCGCCGAGCACGAACTGCTCGGCACGAGCAGCGCGATCGAGCAGGTCCGCACGATGATCGCCAAGGTCGGCAGGACCGACGTCGCGGTGCTGATCACCGGCGAGAACGGCACCGGCAAGGAACTGGTCGCGCGCCAGCTGCACGGCCAGAGCTCGCGCGCGCAGGGGCCGTTCGTCGCCGTCAACTGCGCGGCGATCCCGGCCGACCTCGCCGAGAGCGAGCTGTTCGGCCACGAGAAGGGCGCCTTCACCGGCGCGGTCGCCGCGCGCCAGGGCTCGTTCGAGCAGGCCGACGGCGGCACCCTGTTCCTCGACGAAGTCGGCGACATGCCGCTGCCGCTGCAGGGCAAGCTGCTGCGCACGCTGCAGGAACGCGTCGTGCAGCGGCTCGGCGCGCAGCAGCCGCGCGCCGTCGACGTGCGCGTGCTGGCCGCGACCAACCAGGACCTGCAGGCGATGGTCGCCGACAAGACGTTCCGCGAGGACCTGTTCTACCGGCTGCACGTCGTGCGCATCCACCTGCCGCCGCTGCGCGAGCGCGGCGACGACATCGTCGTGCTCGCGCGCCACTTCCTGGCCGCGGCGACGGCGCGCAACGGCCTGCCGGCGCGGCGGCTCGGCAAGGGCGCCGGCCCCTGGCTGCTGGCGCAACCGTGGCCCGGCAACGTGCGGCAGCTGAAGAACGTGCTCGAGGGCGCCGCCGTGCTCGCCGACGCGACCGAGGTCGAGGCGCAGGACCTCGCGGCCGTCAGCACGCCGGGCCCCGGCGCGGCATCCGGCGGCGGCACCGACTGGTTCGCCTTCGAGCGGCTCGAAGACTTCCGCGCCGCGACCGAGAAGGAGTTCCTGCGCCGCAAGCTGCTCGAGTTCGGCGGCAACATCAAGCGCACCGCCGAACGCATCGAGCTGCAGCGCAGCAACCTCTACAAGAAGCTCGACCGCTACGGGCTCAAGTAGCGGTCGCCGCGACCGGACGGCGCGCGCGCCTGCCTGCAGCTGGACGCGCGGCCCAGCCTCGCCCGTGCCGCCCCAGCCCGCGGCAGAGCCGCGGTGTTGGCCGCTCTCATTCGCCGGCGTCTTGCCACCGCGCGGCGGCGGCCCCGACGATCCGTTGCCGACGGCACCCTGAGGGGAGCCTGCGGCGCCCCGCTCAGGGCGCCTTCGGCAACACCAGCTTCTGCCCCACGGCCAGCCGCTGTTCGTCGATGCCCGGGTTGGCGACCTTGATCTCGCCGACCATCCTGGCGGCGAGCTGCCGGCCGTAGGTGCGGTCCGCGATCTTCCACAGCGAGTCACCGCTCTTGACGGTGTATTCCGCGGCGAGTCGCGTCTTCGCCGCCGCGTCGGCGGTCGAACGGCCCGGCTCGGCGAAGGTCGGCCGCAGGTCGGCCGCACCACCACCCGCGCGGATGGCGACGCCATCGCTCGCCGGCGCGCTGGCGGCCGGCTGGCCGCCGCCGAGCACGCTGTGCAGCGAACCGACGCCCGGGATGCTGCCGCCCGCGGACACCAGCGTCTTCGGCTGGCTGGCTTCGACCGCCGCGAGCACCACGGCGTCGTCGACCCACGGCACGCAGATCTCCTGGCCGACGCGCAGCACGGTCAGGTCCTCGTTGAGCGCCTTGGCCTCGTCGAGGAACGGATCGCGCGCGCCGCACCAGCGCCGCACCAGCGCTTCGAGCGAGTCGCCGGCACGGGCGCGCACCATGCGCACGCTGCGATCGCGGCGGCTGCTGCCAAGCTGCTGCGCCAGCAGGTCGGCCGTCAGCGCTGCGGGATCGACGGCGACCAGCGGCTGCTGCCGGGTGACTTCACTCGGCGCGGGCAGCGCGTCGATGGCCCGGCCCTCATTGGCCCGGCCCTCGATGGCCCGGCCCTCGGCGGTCCGGCCCGCGCCGACACTGCCGTCGGGATTCGCCGCGGCGTCGCCCTTCGCGCCGAGCAGTTCGCCCAGACCCTTGGCCGACGCACCGTTCCTCGACTCCCCCGCGGCCGGCGTGCCCGCGGGCTTGGTGGCGCCGACGACCTCGCGGCCGCTCGGCCCGAAGACGACTGCAATGACGAGAATGACCGCGAGGAACCCGGTCACCGCATAGACCAACAAACGCTCGTTCTGCTTCATGGAACCCTCCCAACCTGACGACCCAAGCAACCGCCACCGACCCGGCGCGACCGCTCGCCGACCCTTTCGGCCGCGACGCGCTCGCACCGCACCGGCATTCGAACGGCGGGATGACCGCCCACCGTTCGCGCGCATGGTAGTGAAACTACGTCGTCGCTGCCACCGGTGGCTCGACGAAGTTGTGCGCGGTCGGACTCACTGCAGCCGCTTCGGCGCCGCGTGCTCGACGATCGTGGTGTCTGCGGGCAGCTCGAACTCACACGACGGCGGCGACTCGGGGTCGACGCGCAGGTCGCGCAGCAGGATCTCGACCAGGTCGCCGGCCGGATCGACGTAGGCCACCGCGGCCAGTGCGCCGCCCTGGTCGGCGAACGACAGGCGCAGCTCGCGCAGCCGCTCCCGCACCGCCTCGCGGCGCGGTGTCAGCACCAGCAGCGTGCGTCCCGCGGCCGCGGGATCGGGGCCGCAGGCCTGCACCGCGAACTCGCGCAGCAGCAGGTCGGCATCGCCGCCGACCGCCGCGAACAGCCCCTGCGACAGCTCGGGGCCGTCGAGGCGGAAGCGCTCGAGCCGCTTGCGTTCGGGCCGGAACACCTCGTAGAGCGACGCCCGCAGCCGCACCACCGACACGCGCGGCGCGGTGGCGCGGAACACGATGCAGGCCGGCTCGCGCACGAACAGGAACGTGCCGCGGCTCTGCAGCGGCTCGCGCGAGAGCCGGGTCGTGCGGGTCTGCTGGTAGTCGGCGACCAGCACCTTCACCGCGCGGCAGCGCTCGGCATGCGCGCGCAGCAGCGACTCGCCGGCCCGCACGACCGCCGGCTCGACGCGAGCAGGCGCCGGCGCCGGGGTCGGGACCGGCTCCTGCCCCCGGCCGGCGCCGAGCAGCAGCACCGTCACCAGGACCGGCCGCACCGGCGTGCGCCGCATTCAGGACCCTCCCACCGCGACCTGCGGCTCGGCGCCGGCGAGGCGCGGCACCAGGTCGTAGCGCTTCTGCATCCGGCCGATCAGGAAGAACAGCCGCAGCCGCGAGCGATCGAGCCAGCCGAGGTCGAAGCCGCCGGCCAGCACGGTCGTCACCGCCTTGGTCATGCCGAGCAGCGGCCGCGGCGCGAAGAAGATGTCGCGCGTGTGCGGGTCGTAGAAGCCGGTGACGAAGCGGCGCACGAACCGGTAGCGCCGGTGCAGCCGTTCGTCGAAGCGCCGCAGCACCGCGGCGCGGCGGGCGCCGCCGCGCACGAACGCGGCATCGGCGGCGTCGGCGGCTTCGAGCCCGCCGCGCAGCGCCATCAGCACGCCGGTCGAGAACACCGGATCGAGGAACGAGCCGGCGTCCCCGGCGAGCAGCCAGCGGTCGCCGCAGTAGCGCTCGGCGCGGTAGCTGAACCCGCTCTCGACGCGGAACCCGCCGAGGCGCTCGGCCCCGCGCAACAGGTCGGCGGCGGCCGGCGACGTCGCGACCGCCGCGGCGAACAGCGCCGCCGGATCGCCCTTGGCGTGCTGCTGGTAGTCGGCGAGATCGAACACGGCGCCGACGCTGGTCTGGCCATGCTTCAGCGGGATGAACCACATCCAGCCCAGGCGCGGCAGCGCGACGATGCGGGTGTCGCCGGCGCGCCGGCCCGGATCGGTCGCGACGCCGCGGAAGTGCGCGTAGACGGCCGCCTTCTGCAGCTCCCGGTCGGCGATGCGCACACCCTGCCGCCGGGCGACGAAGCCGGCGCGCCCGCTGGCGTCGATCACCGCCCGCGCGCGCACGCTGTGCGCGACCCCGTCGGCGCCGTCGTAGGTGAGCGTCACGCCGTCGCCGTCGATCGCATAGTCGCGCGCGCGGCCGACCGCCGCCACGGCACCGCAGGCGACCGCGTGCTCGAGCATCAGCGCGTCGAACTCGGCGCGGTGCACCTGGAACGTCCACGGCGGGTCGACATGGCGCGACTCGGCGAAGTCGAACAGCACGCGATGCGCGCCGTCCGGCGAGATCAGCTGCGCGCCGTGCTTCTGCACGAAGCCGGCCGCAGCGAGGCGATCGCGGCAGCCGAGTTCGCGGAACACGGCGTCGCCGAGCGGCAGCAGCGACTCGCCGACGTGGAACCGCGGGAAGGGCTCGCTCTCGAGCACCAGCACCGAGCGCCCGCGCCGGCCGAGCCGCGCGGCGGCCGCGGCGCCGGCCGGACCGGCGCCGACGACGACGACATCGTGATCGAACGGGGTGGCCATCTGCGCTGCGGGCATGGTTGCGCGGCAGCCGCCGGTTGGCGAGCACAAACCCACCCACCCACCCGCCCCGGCGCCCGGCCCGGCGCCGCGTCCTCGGGGTCGCCTGCCGGCCGCCGGGGAGACAGCGAGAACTGATGGCCTGAGTGTGCATTCCGCGGCAGGAGTGCCATCGTGGCGCGGAGCGGCATGCCGAGCCCCGACGCCGGTCCGATCGCGACGCGCGCCAGCGGTGTGCGGCGTCCTTCCTGCGACTGCTGCCCAGGGCTCTGGCGCCCCCGGCGGTCCTCGCCTGGCGCCGGGACTGGGGCGAACGCAGCATCCGCCCGATCCGCTGCCGCGGCGAAACCACCGCAATTCGGCAGGAATCTGCCTGAAATCCGACCCCGCCGATGCATGTCAGGGCACGCGCCGCGCGCGCGCACACGCAAGACATCAGTGCTGAGATGGCGCCCGACGGCAGCGGGGCAGATCAGCCGTCCTGCCGCCAGCGCAGGTGCAGGTCGAGGCCGCGCGCCTGCACGCGGCCCGTCGCGTCGAGCGTGACGGCGAGCCAGCCGAGTTCGATCGTGTAGCGCGCGACGGTGCCGTCGTCGGCCAGCGTGGCCACCACCCGGCCGCTGCCGAGCGCCGGCGCCAGCAGCAGCTCGCTGTCCCCGCTCGCCGACCGACGTTCGCCGCGCACGCGCGCGGCGTCGACCGGCGCCAGCAGCTCGGCGAACACCGCGGCCAGCACCAGCGCCAGGTGCGGCGGCGCCGCATCCAGCGGGGCCTCGGCCAGGTAGGGCCCGGCCGGAGTGTCGGCCACCACGCGGTCGCGGCCGACGGCGAGGTCGAACACCTTGCCGCCGATGTCGGGGAACAACTGCAGCGCGAAGCCGTGCGCGCCGACCGCGAACACCGCATCGAACACGCCGCTCAGCTGCGGCGACTCGATCTCGAGCTCGAACCGCGGCGGGATGCGCGCCGCCATGGGCATCGGCCGCAGCCGCTGCAGCGTCGGCTCCGCGGGCGGCGCGAAGCCCTGGCAGCCCGCCGTCACGGCGGCACCGAGCGCGAGGAACAGGCTGCGAAGAGGTACTGACAACGGCTACTCTCGGCCGGCGAGCCTACCCGTGACGAGCCCCGCGCACAGCGTCGAACCGATCCGCCGCAAGCCCCATGGCCCCGCGCTGACGCTGGGCCGCCGCCTGCTCGGCCCGCTGCACGTGACCGGCATCGCCTGGTACCGGCTGCACTACTGGGCGACGTTCTTCCCCGAGTGGTTCATCCGCTCGGTGGTCTGGCTGTCGAGCTGGTTCTTCTGGCTGTGTCTGTGGCAGATCCGCGGTGCGGTCGCCGGCAATCTCGAAGCGGTGCTGGGGCCGTGCGGCTGGTTCGAGCGCCAGCGCCGGATCTGGCGCACGTTCCACGAGTACGCCTGGTGCCTGACCGAGCGCTACGAGCAGTTCCATCGCCAGGACCGCATGCAGTTCCAGTTCGAAGGGGACGCGACCTACGCCGAGATGCAGCAGAGCACCTGCGGCTACGTGTTCTTCACCGCGCACTTCGGCAACTGGGAGATGGGACCGCTGGTCAAGCAGGTGCCGCGCGGCCGCAAGATCCACGTCGTGCGCGAACCGGAGATGGGACGCGCGGCGCAGCGCTTCGTCGGCGAGCTGTTCGCCCGGCATCCGCTGCGCGACCAGTTCGTGGTGCACTACGCCGGCAGCGAACTGACGCTCGGCGCGCGGCTCTTGATGGCGCTGCGCCAGGGCGACGTGGTGGCGATGCCCGGCGACCGGCCGCGCGCCGGCATGGGTTCGCAGCGTTCGACGCTGTTCGGCCGGCCGATGGACCTGCCGCCCGGCCCGGCGGCGCTGGCGCGCGCGGCCGACGCGCCGCTGGTGCCGGTGTTCGTGTTCCGCGAGGGTCGCCGCCGCTACCGCATCGTCATGCGCGAACCGATCCGGGTCGACAAGAGCGACGACCGGCAGCGCGACGTCGCCCGCGCGGTCGATCGCATGGCCGCCGAGTGCGAACGAGCGATCCGGCAGCGCCCGCATCACTGGTTCTGCTGGGCGCGGCTCTGGTGAGCCGACGCGCGGCGCGCGAGCAGCGGCGCCAGCACGAACAGGCACGCCAGCATGCTCGCCAGCGAACCGACGGCGACGATGCCGCCGAGGTCGCGCAGGCCGGGACTGTCGGCCCACAGCAGCGCGCCGAAGCCGAGCACGGTGCCGAGGCTGGTGCGCACCACGCCGGTGCCGGTGGCGCCGGTCGAGCCGGCGCCGTGGCGGCAGTGGCCGACCGTGTGCACGCCCTCGTCGACGCCGATGCCGAGCACGAACGGCACGGCGACGAAGCTGACCAGCGACAGCTGCAGGTCGATCGCGACCAGCAGCGCCAGCGTCACCGACATGCCGACCGCGCTCGGCAGCAGCGCCAGCAGGCCGAGCCGCGCCGACCGCAGCCACAGCAGCACCATGCCGAACGCGAGCCCGGCGGCGAGCAGCACGGCGCGCAGCAGATCGCTGCGCAGCACCACCGCGAGTTCGGCGGCGACGGTCGCCCCGGCGTGCACCTGCGCGCGCGGCCCGAGCCGGTCCGCCACGGCGGCGACGAACTGCGGCAGGTGCTCGCCGTCGAGGCGGGCGACCGGCCAGACCTGCAGCGCGCGCCAGCGTTCGCCGCCGATCTCGAGCGTCAGCGGCGGCGCCGGCGCGGGATCGGCCGCGAGGCGTCCGGCGAGGTCCTGCAGCGCCGGCCGGAACGCTTCGGGCTCGAGGCCGGCGGCGGCGAACTGCCGCAGCGCCGGGCCGACGAAGTCGCCGATGCGCGCGCGGCACGCCGCGACCGCGCGCCGCGCCGCGTCGGTCTCGACCGCGTCGAGCCCCGACCAGAACCGGATCCGACCGTCCCGCTGCAACGCCAGCAGACCGTCGCGCGCCCCGCTCGGCTCGTCGGCGAACGGCACCAGCACC
Source organism: Planctomycetota bacterium (assembly GCA_016794035.1). Taxonomy (GTDB): domain Bacteria; phylum Planctomycetota; class UBA1135; order UBA1135; family UBA2386; genus JAEUHS01. The sequence continues at coordinate 25,689 of JAEUHS010000114.1, read as the reverse complement.
ACCGCCGGCACGGTCTGGAAGCCGAGTTCGTGCTCGATCGTCGCGCGCGCGGCGGCGACCGGATCGGCGTGCGGCCGCAGCGCCTCGGGGTCGGCGCGCAGCGGCACGCCGCGGCCGGCGACCAGCAGCGCCAGTGCGGCCGCGACGACGATCGCCGCGACCGCCACGCGCCGGGCGGCCGGGTGCTGCAGCCAGCGATCGGCGGCGCCGGCCAGCCAGCTGCGCTCGGGATCGCGGCGATGGCCGGCGGTCGCGAGCAGCACGGGCAGCGCGGTGACGGTCACCAGCAGGCTGGCGACGAGGCCGAGCGCGAGCAGCAGGCCGAACGCGCGCAGCCCGCTGAGCTGGCCGCTGCCGACCGCGAGGAACGTGACCGCGGTCGTCGCCATGTCGATCGTCAGCTCGGGCACGATGCCGCGCTGCACGCGGCGCACCGCGGTCGCGTGGTCGGCGCGCAGCCGTTCGTCGCGGTAGCGCGCGGCGTAGTGGATCGCGAAGTCGACGCCGAGTCCGCACAGCACCGCGACCGCCGCCACCGCCACCGTCGGCAACGGCCCGAACCAGGCGCTGCCGAACGGGATCGCCCAGGTGATCGACAGCAGCGCCGGCAGCTGCACCAGCAGCGGCAGGCGGATGCCGCGCATCACCCAGCACAGGTAGACCAGGATCGCCACCATCGCCCAGACGCTGGCGCGTTCGAAGTCGGCGCGGATGCGCGCCTGGTCGCTGCGCGCGACCGCGTAGCCGCCGAACACCACGGCGTCGGTGCCGGCCAGCGCCGCGTCGACGTGCTGCATCAGCGCGGTCGAGAAGTCGGCGTCGTAGGCGTCGGTGGTGCCGAGCAACCGCAGCAGCGCGCGGCGGCCGCCGTCGAACGACACCAGGTCGGTGCCCGCGTCGAGGCCGAGCTGCCGGGCCGGATCGTCGGCCGCGAGCAGCCAGCGCAGCCCGAGCGGGTCGCGCGTCGCCAGTTCGGCGGCGGCCAGCGGGTCGTCGGCGAGGTCGAGCCGCAGCGAGTCGATCGCGCGCGCGCGACCCGCGGGCGACAGCGCCGCCGCCAGTTCGTCGAGCCGCGGCGGCGTCAGCGACCACAGCGGTGCGCTGGCGGCGCGCAGCAGCCATGGGCCGAACATCTGCTCGCGTCGGGTGTCGACGGCGGCGACCAGCGGCGAGCCGCGCAGTCGTTCGGCGAGCGCGGGCACGCGCTCGGCCAGCCCGTCGCCGCGCAGCAGGATCCACAGCGTGCGCGCGGGCCGCGACCGGTCGTCGAGCAGCTGCGCGATGCGCACGTGCGGGTGGTCGGGCGGCAGCACGCGCGAGACGTCGGGTTCGAACCGCACGCCCGGCCACAGCAGCAGCGCCGCGGCGGTCACCAGCGCGACCAGCAGCAGCGTCACCAGCGGGCGCCGCAGCGGCAGGTCCAGCCACGACGGGCCGGCCGCGTCGGCGCTCACGGCGCCTGTCCGGGCACGCCGCCTCGGGACGCGGCCGCGAGCAGGCGTTCGACCGCCTCGCGCGGCAGCTTGCCGCGGCAGGTGCGCGGCAGCTCCGGCAGCAGCACGATGCAGCGCGGCACCTTCGCCGCCGGCAGCAGCCGCGAACAGTGGCGCCGCACCGCGGCTTCGTCGGCGCCGACGGCGACCACCAGCGCCGCCGCGATCGCGCGCCCGTCGACGTCCTGCCACGGCACCACGGCGACGTCGCGCACGCCGTCGATCTCGGCGATCACCCGCTCGATCTCGCGCGGGTGCACCTTGTGCCCGCCGACGCCGAAGCTGTCGCAGCTGCGGCCGAGCAGCGCCAGTTCGTCGCCGCGGAAGACGCCGAGGTCGAGCGTGCGGAACGCGCCATCGCGCAGGTCGGGGTCCGCGTCGAGCGCCGCGCCGACGGCCGGCGATCGCACCACGACGCGCCCGTCGCCGTCGACCTGCACCGCGACGCCGTCGACCGGCGTGCCGACCGTTCCGGCCTCGGCCGCGGCCCCGGAGCGGTCGTAGCAGATGCCGCCGGCCTCGGTGGCGCCGTAGAACACGTGCACCGGCAGGCCGAAGCGGGCGCGGAACGCGGCGGCGGTGCCGGGCAGCAGCTGCGCGCCGGCCGACACCACCAGCCGCAGACTCGCCGGCAGCTGCAGCGACTCGGCGAGCAGCGCGCGCAGCAGCGCCGGCACCGCCGGCAGCACGGTCGGCTCGCCCTGCCGCAGCGCGCGCAGGAACCCGAGCGGGTGCCGCGCATCGGGCAGCACCAGCACCCGGCCGCGCCACAGCGCCGGCAGCAGCAGGCTGCCGGTGCCGTAGCTGAACGACATCGGCACGGCGGCGAACACCCGATCGTCGGCGCCGAGGCCCATCGTGCGCTGCAGCTGGTCGCAGTCGGCGATCAGCTCGTCGCTGCCGACGCCGACCGCGCGCGGTTCGGCCGACGTGCCCGAGGTCAGCTTGATCGCGGCGAAGCGGCCCGCCGGCTCCCGGCCCGGCAACGCGGTGCAACGAAACCCGGGGCCGCCGTCGAGCAGCGCCGCCGCACCGAGCCGCAGGGCCATGTCGGTTCGCGGCGCGCGCGGATCGGCGGCGTCGAGCAGCACGGCGCACGAGCCGTGCTGCCAGATGGCCAGCGCGGCGGCGAGGAAGGCGAAGCCGTCGCGCACGCTGATCGCGATGCGGCAGCCGGGCGCGAGCGCCGCGAGCTCGGCGCGGGCCGCCGCCGCCAGCGCCGCGAGATCGGCGCGGCTGCGCACCCCCGCCGCCGTCCACGCGACCGGGGCCGCGGGGTCGGCGCGCAGCAGGCGGGAGAAGGCTAGGGCGACCGGCGACTGCATCGACATCCCGGGTGCAGGCGAAGACTACGGCGCCTGCCGGGCGCCGCAAGCGGTTCGCAGCGCAGCAAGCGGCCAGCGCGGGGCCGACTTGCGACCTGCGCGCCATTCCCGCTGCGCCGCCGCACGGCTAGACTCGGCGGCAATGACCACGCAGGTGACCGTCGGCCAACTGAAGGCGATGATCGTGCAGAAGCTGAACCTCAAGGGCGTCACCGCCGAGGCGCTCGGCGACGACGACCCGCTGTTCGGCGCCGGCCTGGGCCTCGATTCGGTCGACGCGCTCGAACTGGTGCTCGCGATCGAGAGCGAGTACGGCATCCAGATCCAGGACGCCGAGGTCGGCAAGGAGGCGTTCGCGTCCGCCCGCGTGCTGTGCGACTTCGTCAACGCGCGCCTGGCCGACAACGGCGCCACCGCCGACGGCGCGCGGGGCGCGTGAGCCGGTCGCCGGTCGTCGTCACCGGGCTGGGCGCCGTGTGTGGCCTCGGCGTCGGCGTCGACGCGGCCTGGCAGGCGGCGCTGGCCGGCCGGCACGCGATCCGGCCGCTCGAGCTGTTCGCGACGACCGGCCACCGCACGACGCTGGCCGCCGCGGTGCCCGGTGACGCCGCGCTGGTCGCCGGGCGCGGTCTGTCGCGCGCCGAGCGCTTCGCCTGCACGGCGGCGGCCGAGGCCGTGCGTTCGCTGCCGGCCGCGTCGCTGCGCAGCGCCCGCGCCGGCGTCTTCTTCGGCAGCAGCACCGGCGCCCTGTTCGAGGCCGAACGGTTCCTGGCCGAACTGCTGCAGCACCGTGAAGGGGACCTCGCCCCGCTGGCCGCGCAGCAGAACGACGGCCCCGGCGCCGCGGTCGCGCGCCACCTCGGCGTGCGCGGGCCGGTGGCGACCTGGTCGACCGCGTGCACGTCGGCCAATCTCGCGCTCGGCGCCGCGCTCGACGCGCTGCAGCAGGGCGAGGTCGACGTCGCGATCGCCGGCGGCGCCGACGAGCTGTGCGAGACGACCTACGCCGGCTTCAACAGCCTGCGCGCCGTCGATGCGCAGCCGACGCGGCCGTTCCGCCGTAGCCGCGCCGGCCTGTCGCTCGGCGAAGGCGCCGGCGTGCTGCTGCTCGAGACGCGGGCGCACGCGGTGCGGCGCGGCGCCACGGTGCTGTGCGAACTGGTCGGCGCCGGCCGGTCCTGCGACGCGCACCACGTGTCGGCGCCCGACCCCGACGGTGCCGGCGCGGCGCAGGCGATGCGCGCGGCGCTGCACGAGGCGGGCCTGGCGCCGGACGCGGTCACGTTCGTCAACGCCCACGGCACCGGCACGCCGCACAACGACGGCGCCGAGGCCAGGGCGATGCACGCGGTGTTCGGTGCCCGCGCGCGTTCGCTGCCGGTCACGTCGAGCAAGAGCCTGGTCGGCCATCTGCTCGGCGCCGCCGGCGGCATCGAGGCCGTGTTCACCGCGCTGTCGATCGTGCACCGATTGCTGCCGCCGGTCGCCGGCGACGAGCCGGCCGACCCCGAGCTCGGCCTCGACGTCGTGCTCGGCGCGCCGCGCGCGCTGCCGGCGCACAACGTCGGCCTGTCGACCAACCTCGCCTTCGGCGGCAACAACGCCGTCGTGCTGCTGCGGAGCCAGCGGCCATGACGCGCCGCGACGTCGTCGTCACCGGCATCGGCTGCCTCGGACCGTGGGGCATCGGTCTGCCCGCGCTCGCGGCCGCGCTGCAGCGCGGCGAGCCGCTGGCGACGCCGATCGATCGTTCGGCCGGCTACCACCGTCGCAACGCCGCGACGCTGGTGGCGGCGTGCGGACCGCTCGACCTGACACCCTGGCTGTCGCCGCAGGCCGCGCGCCGCATGAGCGACATGTCGCAGTACGCGGTCGCGGCGGCGCGCATGGCGCTCGCCGATGCGGGCCTCGACGACGTGCGCGGCGAACGCAGCGCGGTGGCGCTGGCGACCGCGTTCGGCCCCGGCGGCTTCACCGAACAGCTGGCCCGGCAGATCCTCGAGAAGGGCGGCAGGGCCGCGTCGCCGTTCCTGTTCACCGACTGCGTCGCCAACGCCGCCGCCGGCCAGGTCGCGATCGACCTCGGTGCGCGCGGGCCCAACACCACGATCTGCCAGCGCGAAGCCGGCCCGCTGCTGGCGCTCGCGCAGGGCGCCGACGACGTCGCGCGTGGCCGCGCCGACGTCTGCCTCGCGGGCAGCGTCGACGAGATGCGCCCGCTGTCGCACGCGATCCTCGATCGCTTCCGCGCGCTGGCGCGCCCCGGCCGCGACGGCGAACTGCCGCGGCCGTTCGACCGCCGGCGCCGCGGCATGCTCGCCGGCGAAGGCGCGACGATCCTGGTGCTCGAGGCCGAGACCACGGCGCGCGCGCGCGGGGCCCGCGTGCTGGCGCGCGTCGGCGCGACCGTGCGCGCGTTCGATCCCAGCGCTGGCCGCGCCGGCTTCGGCCGCGACGCCGAGGGCCTGGCCGCCGCGCTGCAGGCGCGGCTGGCGCCGGCGCTGGCGGAGGTCACCGCGATCGTCAGCACGGCGTCCGGCGCGCGGCACGGCGACGCGCTGGAGGCCGCGGTGCTGCGGCGCACGTTCGCGGCGCTGCCGCCGGTGCTGGTGCCGAAGGCGGTGCACGGCGAGTACGGCGGTGGCACGCTGGCGACCGCGCTGCTGGCGCTGGCCGGCGGCGAGTTCGCGCGGCCGGCCGCGTGCGGCCAGCCCGATCCCGAACTCGGCATCACGCCGGCGCACGGCCGCGTGCAGGCCGCGCGCGTGCTCTGCACCGCGCTCGCCGCGGGCGGCGCCGCCGCCTGGACCGTGCTGGAGGTGCCATGACCACCGACGTCGACGTCGTGATCCTCGGCGGCGGCCTCGCCGGCGGCCTCCTGGTGCGGCAGCTGCGGCTGCAGCGCCCCCACCTGCGCGTGCTGTGCTGCGAACGCAGCCGCACGACCGCGTGGAAGGTCGGCGAGGCCACGGTCGAGCTGTTCTCGAACTACCTGCTGCGCCGGCTGTCGCTGTCGACCCATCTCTACGAGCAGCACCTGCCGAAGAACGGGCTGCGGTTCTTCTTCGACGACGCCGCCAAGCAGGCGCCGCTGCCGGCGATGAGCGAGATCGGCAGCCAGTCGCTGCCGTACCACCCGAGCTTCCAGCTCGATCGCGCCGTGCTCGAACGCGAGCTGCGCGACGGCGGCCGCGCGCTCGGTGCCGACGTCGTCGAAGGCGCCAAGGTCACCGGCGTCGAACTCGGCGCGCCGCACCGCGTGACGTTCCTCGTGGACGGCCGCGAGCGCTCGGTGCGCTGCCGTTGGGTCGTCGACGCCAGCGGCCGCACCAGCGTGCTCGCCAAGCAGCTCGGCCTGCGCGTACCGGTGCGCGACCACAACTGCCGCGCCGCCTGGGCGCGCGTGCGCGGCCTCGTCGACCTCGACGGCCACGGCATCGACGCCGGCTTCCGCGACCGCGTGCGGCACAGCTCGCGCCGGCTGTCGACCGTGCACTTCGTGCATCGGGGCTACTGGATCTGGCTGATCCCGTTGCGCTCTGGCATCACCAGCGTCGGCGTCGTCGGCGACCACCGCCGCCTGGCGCGCGAGGTGCTGACCCCGGCCGGCCTGCGCACGTTCCTCGCCGGCCACCGCGCGCTCGGCGAACTGCTGGCGCCCGCCGAGTGGCTCGACTTCGGCGGCTACGGCCAGCTCGCCTACGGCACCAGACAGTGGTTCGGCGACCGCTGGGCCGTGGTCGGCGAAGCCGCGGCGTTCAGCGATCCGTTCTACAGCCCGGGCAGCGACTTCATCACGCTGGCGAACGACTTCACCGCCGACCTGATCGCGCGCGACGTCGACGGCGAGGCGATCGCCGACCGGCAGCGGCTCTACGACGGCTACCTGCAGTACCGCTTCGCCGCCAACCTGCCGCTCTACCGCGATCAGTACGAGCTGTTCGGCAGCTTCGACCTGCTGCGGGCGCGCTGGGACTTCGACGTCGCCAGCTACTACAACCTGTGGCTCGAGTCCTACCTGCGGGACCTCCACTTCGACCTCGACTTCCTGCGGCACGAGCTGCGGCAGCAGCCGTTCGTGGTCAAGGCGCTCGAGCGTTTCGGCGCGCTGTTCGCGGCCGCCGAACGTGCGGTCACCGCGCGCGGCGAGTACGAACGCCACAACCTCGGCCAGTTCGCCGAGGGCCTCGGCGCGATCGACTTCGCGCGCGACCTCGGCCGGCGCGACCGCGCGACCACCGACGCCGAGTCGCTGCGCATCTTCGCGCTGGCGCGCGAGCGCTGCTTCGCGCTGCTGGGGCGCTCCAGCGCCGGCGGCGACCGGTTCGGCTTCGCCGACTTCGTGACCGGCCGCGCGATGGCCGGCGCGCTCGACGGCTGACGCTACCGGACGACGCCGCCGGGCGCCGGCACGGTGTCGCCCGGGGCCCGCGTCGGGCGCGTCGGGCGCTGCGGCAGTTCGTCCTTCGCGGCCATGGCCTGGAACGTCGTGTCGCCGCGCTGGAACGTGAACGTGATCTTGTCGCCCTCGGCCTCGCGCGCGAACTGGAAGATCTGCCGCAGGCTCTCGACCTCCTCGCCCTCGACCTGCTTCAGCACGTCGCCAACCTTCCCGCCCATCTTCGCGGCGCGCCCGTCGGCCTTGACGGTCTTGAACGCGAGCCCGTCGAACTCGGCGTCGAACCAGCCCTCGGCGAACGCCTGCGACTGACCCGGGCCGCGGCTGCCGCCGACGTTCTCGCGGTCGAGCAGCTGGTCGAGGTTCGCGGTGCCGAGCGCGGCCAGCGCGACCACGGTCGCGGTGTGCCGCTGGTACTCGGGGATCGCGACGTCGAACGTGTCCCACTGCGTGTGCCAGGTGTGGCGGAAGTAGTCGCTGCGGCCCTTGAGGCCCCAATCGAGCCCGGGCACGCCGGCGGCCAGGAACGACGCGTGGTCGCTGCCGCCGCCGCCGGAGACGCGCGCGACGGTATTCAGGTCGAACACCGCGCCGTCCCAGTCGGCGTCCGGCGGCTGCAGCAGCCGGGTCACGTGTTCGAACACCGGCGCGAGCTGCTCGCGCATCGCCGCGGTGACCGCCAGCGACTGGGCCCAGTTGGTGCCGGTGTCGTGGTTGAACAGCGCCGACACCTTCGGCATCTCGGTGCGGTGCTTCTGCACGTAGGCGCGGCTGCCGAGCAGACCCTGTTCCTCGCCGCCCCAGAGGCAGAAGCGGATCGTACGCTTCGGCACGGCGCCGACCTTGGCCAGGATGCGCGCGGCCTCGAGCGTCGTCGCGGTGCCGGTGCCGTTGTCGGTGCAGCCCTGCGCCTGGTGCCAGCTGTCGAGGTGCGCGCTGACGATCACGACCTCGTCGGGCTGCTCGCTGCCGCGGATCTCGGCGATCACGTTGTGCAGCTCGATCGGCTGGTCGCGGAAGCGGTTCTCGACGTCGAACTCGCAGACGACGTCCTTGCCGCTCTCGACCAGCTCGAGCAGCTGGTCGAAGTGGTCGGCGCGCACCGCGATCTCGGGCAGCTTCGGCACCTGGTCGATGGCCTTCATCGCCGTCTGGTGGTTGCCGTACACCCGCACCCGGGTCGGATACTGCTTGTCGGGGTCGCCGGCGCGGTAGACGAAGCCGAGCGCACCGGCCGCCTCGCAGGCCTTGCGGATCGCGCTGCGCGGCAGGCGGCGGCTCAGCAGCCACTTGCCGTGGACGAGGTCGGGCGACTCGAGCTCGGCGCTGCTCGGCGCCATCACGACCGCGGCCTTCTGCAGCCCCTCGGTGCCGGCGGTCCACGCCTCGGTGGCGACGTACATGTCGAGCTGCACCGGCTGCACGATGCGGCCGACCCAGGCGCCGCGGTTCCACGCGAGCTTCCACTCGCCCCACTTCTCGAGGTGCGCGTTGTCGAGGCCGAACGAGCGGAACTCGGCCTCGGCCCAGGCGCACGCCTTGGTGAAGTTGTCCGAACCGGTCAGGCGGTGGCCGACCTTGCCGGTCAGGTCCTGCAGGATGCGCATCACCTGGCTGTGCTCGATGCCCTCGGCACGGATGCGCTCGGCCAGTTCGGCCGGGATCGGGTCCGCCGCCGCTTCGGCGACGACCGTCTCCTGCGCCGTGGCGAAGCAGGGCAGCAGCAGGAACGGCAGCAGGGGGCGCAACGAGGTCATGCGGGGTTTCCGGGACAGGGGCGTGGGACGAGCGCTGTTTACGCGGCGGCGGGGCCGATTGCGAGGCGAGCCGGGGCCGAAGTCGCGGCGATCTGCGCACCGATCGGCGCCCGCCTGCGCACCTCGGTCCGGCTGTGTGGCGCCCGCACCGAGGCTTCCATGCCAGCCTCCCATGATCCACGAACTCACCGGCGATCTGCTGCTCAGCAAGGCCAGCCTGATCGCCCACGGCGTCGCTCCGAACGACGGCTTCCAGCACGGCCTCGCCTTGGCACTGCGCGAGGCGTTCCCCGCCATGTACAAGGACTTCCGTCACTTCTGCCACCAGCAGTCGCCGCGGCCCGGCACGCTGTGGCTGTGGCAGGGTACCGGGCCGGCGGGTCGCCACGTGCGCCTCGCCGCCCTGTTCACCCAGGAGCCACCCGCCCACGACGGCGGCAAGCCCGGCCGCGCCAGGACCGAGCACGTCAACCACGCGCTGCACGCGCTGAAGCAGCTGGTCGAGCGCGACGCGATCCGGAGCCTGGCGCTGCCGCGGCTCGCGACCGGCGTCGGCGGCCTCGACTGGGCCCACGTCGAACCGCTGGTGCATGCCCAGCTCGGCGGCCTGAAGATCCCGGTCTACGTCTACACGAAGTACGCGGCGGGCTGGGCCGCCGAGGAGCCCCCACCCGACCGGGCGAAGTAGCGGTCAGAGGTACGGCCGCAGCGCCGCCAGCATCTCCTGGTCGTCGGGCGCCGGCGTGAACTCGGTGTAGCCGCGCCGCAGGTAGTCGGCGAAGTACGCGCGCAGCTCCGCCGCCGTGTGGGCGCCGCCGTTGTCGCCGAACTTGGTCACGAACGGCGTGAAGTGCGGATACAGCGCCGCCGCCCCCTGCTTGCCCCACCAGTCGCCGTGCAGCGTGGTCTTGCAGTAGTTGCCGATCAGGATGTCGTCGAACGCGCGCCACGACACCGCCGCGACCAGGGACTGCCGCGGCGTCGCGAACGTGATGCCACGCTCGTGCTCGGGCGCGATGTCGACGACGTGGTCCTTGCCGCCGACGCGGAAGTTGACGTGGCCGAGGAACGTGCGCAGGTGCTCGACGCGATGCAGGTAGCTGCGCAGCAGAGCGACGTCGTCGCGCTCCAGCGGCGTGCTCCAGTCGTCGCCGTGGGCCGCCGGCGGCTCGAGCGGCTGGTCGTTCGCCGGCGGATCGATGCGTTCGTACTGGCCGGTGTGCAGGTCGAACTGCACGAAGGCGGGCAGGCAGGTGCGGCGGCCGCCGTCGAAGCCGAGCTGGTGCGCATCGATCGGCGTCGCGCACGCATCGGCCCAGCCGCTGTCGGTGCGGTTGTAGCGGTGCATCGAACTCGACGGCGCGAAGTAGTCGATGTCGTAGTGGTCGAGCAGCGCCTTGATGCCGGGCCCGCAGGGTTCGTGCTGCGCGGCGGCCGGCGGGACCTGGCGCCCCTGCTCGTCGAAGAAGTGGATCATGTCGGCGTCGCCGTAGCCGGTCAGGCACGCGAGCACCGTGCGCTTGCGGAAGCGCGGGCGTTGCTGCCGCAGGAACCGGCTGCTGCCCCGGTCGCCGGCGTCGTTGGCGTCGATGACCAGGTGGCCGTCGAGGTCGATCACCAGCGTCGCGTCCTGGTTGTAGTTGGCCAGCGCCGCGACGCGGCAGCGGTCGCTGACCGGGAACCACTCGCCGCACGGCAGCACCTGCACCGTGAAGCCGAGCTCGCGCAGCTCGCGCGCGATGCGGCCGCCGTGGTGGTCGGCCAGCAGGATCGTCTTGTCGCGCAGCGTCTCCAGCGACGGCAGGCTCAGGTGGTCGGGGTGCCCGTGCGAGATCCACAGGTACCTGCACGCGCGCACGTTCGCCTGCTGCTCGGCCGGCACCGCGTGGCTGAGCCGCCACGAACCGAAGTAGGCGGTGCCGAACAGCCAGGGGTCGGTCGCCAGCACCGGCCCGCGGTCGTGGGCGATGAGGCAGGCGTTGCCGATCGTCTCGAAGCCGAGGTCCATGCCCGCGGTGTAGCGCACCGCGCCGCCGGGCGCCACGGGCCGAAGGGCAGAGGCGCACGCCCGTCGCCGGGAGTCAGGCGCGCTCCGCCCGTAGCACCGTCAGGGAATCCGCACGAAGCGGAACGCCTCGGGGACCGGTGTGCCGGCAACGAACGGCAGCATGCCGAGGAAGTGACTGTAGAAGCCGGCCCCGCCGGTCATCGTCGACATTCCCGTACGCATGGGGTACTCGTACTCGGCGAGCACGGCGCACCCGTCGAGCCCCGCGATCGACGAGGAGTGGCGGTGGGCGATCACGCCGGTGTCCCCCGACCGCGGCGGCCGATGCGACCCCGCGCGGTAGGCGTTCGGGCCGCTCTCGAGGCTGCGGGCGCCGTGCTCCTGCATGTAGTACTGGAAGCCCCAGTGGTCGAAGAAGTAGACCTCGGCGGCGAACCGGCTGCGGTCGCGCGCGAACGCGCGCGCGGCGGCGCGTGAGGCGTCGGCATACTCGTAGTCGGCTGCCGCGACCCACAGGGCGAACCCACCCGCGACGCCGAGCGCGCCGACCGCCCAGGGCGGTGTGGCGAACGCGCGGTGACCTGCGGCGGCCATGCGCTGTGCGGCGAGCACACCGAGCGCCGGCAGCAACGGCAGCAGCGTTCGCGCATTGATCAGGTGGTTGACGAAGACGGAGAACACGAACGTCCCCACGATCCAGGTGGCCAGCAGGATCGCCGCCGCATCCCGGCGCTGCCACACGGTGGCGAACACCAGCAGCGCGATGTGCAAACCGGCCGCGATCCAGATCCCCGCCTGCAGCCGGTACGCCAGATCCGTCGGCGTGTCGGGCAGCGCCAGCCGGGCGAAGACCGTCGGCAGGCAGACGCTGCCGACGACCGCGGCGGCACCGACCGTCACCGCGACCAACGTGCGCCGTGACCACAGCAGGGGCGCCATGCAGAGCATCGATGCGCCGCAGCCGCCGGTGAACGCCAGACCGACGAGACAGCCCTGCCATACCGTGCGCTGCGCGCGCCACTCACTGCGCAGCGCGACGTCTGCCGCGACGGTCAGCAGGTTGTCGTCGTATCGCCACAGCCCCCAGGCGACGTACGCCGCGGCGACGACGATCGGGATCACCAGCGGCCAGGCGCGGCGCCATCGCCGCGGCGCCACGACCACCGTGTAGAGCAGCGCCAATGGGACCAGCGTCAGCGCGAAGTACTTGAAGAAGAAGGCCGCCGACATCGTCACGGCAGCACCGACCAACAGGCCCCGCCGATCGCGGTTCACCCCGGCGATCCACAGGGCCAGGCTCCACACGTGCAGCGCCACCATCGGCACGTCCGTCATCAAGGTGGACGCGGACACCAGCATGCCGGGCGTCAGCATCGCGACCAGGGCAGCCGTGAGCGGCCGTTGGCACAGTTCCCGCGCGAGCAGGTAGGTGCCGAGACCTGCCGCGCCCGCGAACAGGGCCGTCGACACGTGCAGGGCAACGCCGCCGAAGCCGAAGGCGGTGCCGACCAGCCCGAGCCAGTAGGCGATGCCCGGCGGATTCTGGTTGGCGAGGTACATCGGTTCGGTCGCCCGCTCCCAGAAGACCTGCAGGCCGTAGGGGTCGCCCGGATGCTCGACGATGTGCCGCGCCATCCAGACGAACAGAGGGTCGTCGATGTGCAGCGCCTTGCCGACGAAGGGCAGCAGCAGCAGCACGGGCGCCAGGAAGGCGGCGGACGCAGCGGTCGCGCGCGAGTCGATCTGCATGGGCACCCGCACGTTATACGTCGACCGCCGCTCGGCCCGGCACGGCCCGACGGACGCGACCCGCTCGCCGGCGAGGGTCGGCACCGGGCGAACGCCCCCGCCGTAGCGGATCGACCGCGGCACTGCATGGCCGCCACAGCACCGCAGGATCGGCGCGCACGGTAGGCTGCGCGTCTTTCCCCCAGCTCGCGGAGGCGACCGTGCCGACCCCGTTCCATCCCACCGTTCTGCGCTGGTTCACCGAACGCCTCGGCGAGCCGTCGCCGCCGCAGCAGCAGGGGTGGCCACCGATCGCCAGAGGCGACCACGTCCTGATCGCCGCGCCGACCGGCTCGGGCAAGACGCTGGCCGCGTTCCTGCACGCGCTCGACGGGCTGCTGCGGCAGGGTGAGGCGCTGCGCGACGAGCTGCAGGTCGTCTACGTGTCGCCGCTGCGCGCGCTGGCCAACGACGTGCAGAAGAACCTGCAGCAGCCGCTCGCGGAGCTGCGCGCGATGGACCCGACGCTGCCCGAGCTGCGCGTGCTGGTGCGCAGCGCCGACACGCCGGCCGGCGAACGCGCGGCGATGACCCGGCGGCCGCCGCACATCCTGGTCACCACGCCGGAGTCGCTCTACATCCTGCTGACGACGGTGCGCGGCCGCGCCATGCTGGCGACCGCGCGCACGCTGATCGTCGACGAGATCCACGCGCTGGCCGCGAGCAAACGCGGCAGCCACTTCGCGCTGACCTGCGAACGGCTCGACCACCTGGTCGCGCAGCACGGCGGCGAGCTGCAGCGCATCGGCCTGTCGGCGACGCAGCGGCCGATCGAAGGCACCGCGCGGCTGCTGGCCGGCACCGACCGGCCGTGCACGATCGTCGACACCGGCCACCGTCGCGAACTCGACCTCGCGCTCGAGGTGCCCGGCGCGCCGCTCGACACGATCTGCAGCGGCGAGATCTGGAACGAGGTGTTCGCGCGCATGCGCGAGCTGATCGAGGCGCACCGCACGACGTTGGTGTTCGCCAACACGCGCAAGATGGCGGAACGGGTCGCGGCGCGGCTCGGTGAGCAGCTGGGCCAGGAGTTCGTCACCAGCCACCACGGTTCGCTGAGCAAGCAGCGCCGGCTCGACGCCGAGCAGCGGCTCAAGCGCGGCGAGCTGAAGGCGCTGGTCGCGACCAGTTCGCTCGAACTCGGCATCGACATCGGCGACGTCGACCTGGTGCTGCAGATCGGCCCGACGCCGTCGATCGCGGCGTTCCTGCAGCGCGCGGGCCGGGCCGGCCACACGCTGAGCAAGACGCCGAAGGCGCGCCTGTTCCCGCTGACGCGCGAGGAGCTGGTGGCGTCGGCGGCGCTGCTGTACGCGGTGCGGCACGGCGACCTCGACGTCACCCACCAGCCGCAGCACCCGCTCGACATCCTGGCGCAGCAGGTCGTCGCCGCCTGCTGCGACGAGGTGTTCGCCGAGGACGCGCTGTTCGCGCTGGTGACGGCCGCCGCGCCGTACCGCGACCTGCCCCGCGAACGCTTCGACGCGGTGCTGGCGCTGCACGCCTCCGGCCGCACGGCATTGCTGCACCGCGACTCGGTGCATCGCACGGTGCGCAGCACGCGCCGCGCGCGGCTGACCGCGGTGACCTGCGGCGGCGCGATCCCCGACACGGCCGACTGGCAGGTCGTGCTCGACCACGACGACCAGAAGATCGGCACCGTGCACGAGGACTTCGCGATCGAGTCGTCGGTCGGCGACGTGTTCCAGCTCGGCACCACGAGCTGGCAGATCCGCCGCATGGGCTCAGGCCAGCTGCGCGTCGCCGACGCGCACGGCGTGCCGCCGAGCCTGCCGTTCTGGATCGCCGAGGGCCCGTCGCGCTCCGACGAGCTGTGCCGGGCCGTGTCGACGCTGCGCGTGCACGGGGTCGATGCGCTGTGGCTCGAACGGGAATGCGGACTGTCGCCCGCGGCGGCCGAGCAGCTCGCCGGCTACCTGCAGGCCGGCGCCGTGGCACTCGGCGCGATGCCGTCGCGCGACCGGCTGGTGCTCGAACGCTTCTTCGACGAGACCGGCGGCCAGCAGCTGATCCTGCACAGTCCGTACGGCAGCCGCATCAACCGCGCCTTCGGCCTGGCGCTGCGCAAGCGCTTCTGCGTCGGCTTCGGCTACGAGCTGCAGGCCGCCGCCAACGAGGACGCGCTGCTGATCTCGCTCGGGCCGATGCACAGCTTCGAACTCGCGGACGTGTGGGACTACCTGCATCCGAGGACGGTCACCGACGTGCTGATCCAGGCGATGCTGCCGGCACCGATGTTCCAGGCCCGCTGGCGCTGGAACGTGGCGCGTTCGCTGCTGGTCGAGCGCTCGCGGTCGGGCAAGCGCGTGCCGGCGCCGCTGCTGCGGTTCCGCGCCGACGACGCGCTCGCGGCCGCGTTCCCGCAGGCGCAGGCCTGTCCCGAGACGCTGCCGCCGGGCCCGATCCCGGTTCCCGTCGAGCACCCGATCGTCGGCCAGACCGTGCACGACGCGCTGCACGAGGCGATGGACGTGGACGGCCTGATCGCGCTGCTGCAGCGCCTGCGCGACGGCACGATCGCCCGCCGCGAGGTCGACGCCAGCAGCCCCTCGCCGTTCGCCGACAGCATCCTGCACGCGATGCCGTACGCGTTCCTCGACGACGCGGCGCTCGAAGAACGGCGCACGCAGGCGGTGACCTCGGCGCAGCGCGGCGCGCGCCGGTCGGCCGAGCACGCCGACAGCGAACTCGATCCCGCCGCGCTCCGGCAGGTGCAGCAGGAGTGCTGGCCGGAGCCGCGCTCGGCCGCCGAGCTGCACGAGGCGCTCGGCTGGATCGGCTGGCTCGACGACGGCGAGGTGCCGCCGGAGTGGCGGCCGTGGCTCGACGAACTGGCCGCCGACGGCCGCGCCGCGCGCGACGGCGCGCGCTGGTTCGCCGCCGAGGCGAGCCGCGAACCGCTGGCCGCCTGGCGCGGCCGGCTCGAAGGCGTGATCCCGGTCTGGCACGACGAGCTGGCCGTCGCCGACGCCGAGACCCTGCGCGCGCTGCAGGCCGAGGGCACCGCGATGCGCGCGCGCTGCGCCGGCCGCGAACTGTGGGCGCATCGCCGGCTGCTGGCGCGCGTGCGGCGCACGATGCTCGATCGCCTGCGCGCGGCCGTGCAGCCGGTCAGCCAGGCCGACTTCGATGCGTTCCTGCCCGCGTGGCAGCACGCGACGGAGTTCACGCGGCGCGCGGGGCCGCGCGGGCTGGTCGACACGCTGCAGCAGCTGGCGACGGCGACGTTCCCGTGCGGCGTCTGGGAGCGCGAGGTGCTGCCGCGACACCTCGGCGACTGCCGCCGCGACGCGCTCGACCAGGTCACGCTCAGCGGCGAGTTCGCGTGGCTGCGGCTGTGGGGACCGTGGCGCGGGCCGCTGAGCAAGCTGCCGCTGTCGTTGCTGCCGCGCGCCGAGCTGCCGCTGTGGCTCGAGCTGCCGCTCGAACGTGCGGCGCCGGAGCAGCTCGGCGCCAACGCGCGCACGCTGCACGAACTGCTGCTGACGCGCGGCGCGCTGTTCCCGACCGACCTGCAGGCGCGGAGCCGCCTGCTGCCGAGCCAGCTCGAGGACGGTCTCGGCGAACTGATCGGCATGGGGCTGGCGACGTGCGACTCGTTCGCGGCGATGCGTCAGCTCGCGGTGCCGCCGAGCCAGCGTTCGTTCCCGGTCTGCGCCGTCGGCCGCTGGAGCCTGCTGCCACTGCCGGCCGCCGGCACGCGCGCCAGCGAGGCCGCGATCGAGCTGTGCGCGAAGTCGCTGCTGCTGCGCTTCGGCGTGGTGGCGCACAACGTGCTGCTCGACCAGCGCGTGCCGGTGCCGTGGCGCCTGCTGCTGCGCTCGCTGCGTGCGCTCGAACTGCGCGGCGAGGTGCGCGGCGGCAGGTTCGTGAGCGGCTGGGCCGGCGAGCAGTACGCGCTGCCGGCGGCCGTCGACGCACTGCGCTCGGCGCGGCGCGCACCAGCCCAGGCCGCGTCCGTCTGAGCCCGCTACAGGCCGAACGGATAGGTCTCCGGGGCCCCTGCCAGCTCGTGCGTCGTCAGCGGCTCGACGGCCTCGCTGCGGTCGAACCAGACGTACTCGTCGAACTGGTCGGGCAACACGGCGTGGAAGTAGTGGCTCGCCCGTTCGGTCTCGGGCCGGTAGATGACGCCGATCGCGCGCTCGAGCCGCGCGTGCGCCAGGCGGCCGCGCAGCTCGCTGCCGTGCGGCGTGCGCAACGGCAGCAGGAAGCGCTCGAGGCCGGTGTCGTGGCAGACGCGTTCGTAGCTGTCGGCGCGCGACGGCACCACGACCTTGCGCTCCATCTCGCCGCCCCAGTACGACGCCGCCGCGACCGTGCCGTGGTCGGTGCCGAAGCCGACGACGTAGGTCACGCTGCGTGCGAAGTCCTGGCGGCACAGTTCGCCGAGGTTCCACTCGCCGCGCGCGGACATCTCGGTCGCGGTCGCGTCGCCGACGTGCGAGTTGTGCGCCCACACGACGATGCGCGACTTCGGACCGTGGAAGGCGAGCAGCCGGCGCAGCGTGTCGAACATGTGCCGGTCGCGCAGGTTCCACGACTCGTGCGAGCCGTAGTACATCGCGCGGTAGTACCGCTCGGCCCCGGCGACCAGGCGCGCGTTCTGTTCGGCCTCGAAGAAGTGCTCGTCCTGCTCGCGTCCTTGCGCGAGGCGCTGCCGCAACAGGTCCTCGAGCACGTGCAGCACGCCGGTCTCGCAGGACCGGTAGCCGCCGGTCAGCACGGCGCGCCCGTATTCCGCCGGATCGCTCTGGTACGGCGTCAGGCAGGCATAGCGATGCCGCGCCACCGCGGCCGCCGCCGGGTCCTCGCCGTCCAGGTACCGGAGCACGGCGTCGATCGAGTTGTGCATCGAGTACAGGTCGAGGCCCGCGAAGCGCACCCGCTGCGCCGCCGGGCGCGCGAGATTGTGCGTGCGCAGCCAGTCGACGAACGCCGCGACGTCGCGGTTGCGCCACATCCAGGTCGGGAACCGCGCGAACGCCTGCCACTCGCCCCGCGGCACACTGCGGTCGCGCACGTAGTGGTCGATGCGTGCGGCGTCCGGCCAGTCCGCCTCGGCGGCGACGATCGTGAAGCCCTTGTGCTCGATCAGCTCCCGTGTGATGCGCGCGCGCAGCCGGTAGAACTCCGACGTGCCGTGCGTGGCCTCGCCGAGCAGCACGATGCGCGCGTCGCCGATCCGGTGCAGCAGCGGCCGCAGGTCCACCAGGTCGATGCTCGCGAACGGCTCCGCGCAGTCGGCCACCAGGGTCGAGATCGACGACGGCCTCGGCCGCGGCGGCACCTCGCGCGCCGGCGCGTGCCAGCCCTCGACCCCGACCAGCGGCACGAAGCGCACGTCGGCGAGGCGCTCCTCGGCGAACTCGTCGGCGCCCGTGCGCGTGACGCGCACCAGTGCCTGCAGCCCCTGCACGTCGCCGACCGGGATCACGAGGCGACCGCCGATCGCGAGCTGGCGCCGCAACGACTCGGGCACCTGCGGCCCGCCGGCGGCGACGACGATCGCGTCGAACGGCGCGTGCTCCGGCCAGCCGAGCGTGCCGTCGCCGTGGCGAACGTGCACGTGGCGATAGCCGTCGCGCGCGAGGCGCGCCTTCGCCGTGCTGGCGAGCTTCTCGTGGCGTTCGATCGTGTAGACCTCGCCGGCGATCTCGCCGAGCACCGCGGCCGCGTAGCCCGACCCGGTGCCGATCTCGAGCACCTTCTCGCCGCCGCGGAGACCGAGCGCCTCGATCATGAAGCCGACGATGTAGGGCTGTGAGATCGTCTGCTCCTCTTCGATCGGCAGCGGCGAGTCCTCGTAGGCGAACTCGCCGAGGTACGACGGCACGTACCCCTCGCGGCGCACGCGCCGCATCGCCCGCAGCACCAGCGGCGAGGTGACGCCGCGGGCGCGGATCTGGCGGTCGACCATCTGCTCACGAAGTTGTTCGAAGGCCGGCTGGACGGTGTTCATCGGCGGGCTCCCGGTGCGGTGGCGGGCGACGAGACGCTCGTATTCGTGTTCTCGGGTGTGCGTAGGCGGGGTGCGGCCGCTGCCCAAGCGGGCCCTTCGGCGGCCTCGACGGGGGCACTGCGGCGGCGTTGTCGCAGCCCCACGAACAGGCTGCTGATCAGCGAACCGGCGAACGCCAGCGCCATGTCCTTCTGCGCGTCGAACGGATCGCCCTGCTGCCCGTTGTAGGCCGCGGCCGCCTCGGGACTGAGCGCGACGGCGAGCCACCACTCGGCCAGTTCGTACAGCTTGCCGAGCACGCCGACGAACGCGATCGCGACGACGATCGCCCAGCCGCGCGACCTCGCGACGTGGCGCCGCACCAGTTCCGCGATCGACGGCAGCACCAGCAGGCCGAAACACAGGTGCACGAGGCGGTCGTAGTGGTTGCGGTCGGTGCCGAACCACCGTGACGGAGCGACGCCGAACAACGTGCTGCCCCAAGCGTCGTAGGGCACGCGGCTGTAGAGGTAGTGCGCCCCCACCACGTGCAGCAGGCCGAACACGAACAGCAACGAGTACGCGCCGTCGGAGAGCGGCCGCCCGCCGGGGCGCTTCTCGTACCAGATCAGGAACCAGACCGCCGCCGCGGTCGGCACGTGCTCCAACGACCAGTCGCGTCGGTCGTACGGCGCCATGCCGGTGGCGGCGACGGCGAGCGCGAACACGAGCAGCAGCCACCCGCGGTAGGACATGGCGCCTCCGGGTGCGCCGTCAGTCACTCCGGCGCCGGCGTGCCGGCGCGCGCCTGGCGGGTACCTGCCGCGACGACGCACGGGGCGGCTCGGCGAGCAGGCGCACGACGTCCTCGGTCGACAGCACCCCCAGCAGCCGCTCGCCCTCGACGACGAACAGCCGGTGGATCGACTCGTCGAGCATGCGCCGACAGGCGGCGGCGACGGTGGCGTCCGGCGACACCTCGATGACGCCCGGCGTCATCCACTCGGCGACGCGCACACGGCCCAGCAGTTCGTCGTCGTATTCCTCGGTCGAGAACACCTCCTCGTCCTCGCCGGCAGCGTCCATGGTGCCCTCGAGGTCCATCGCCGGCAGCGCCGCCGCGCGGGTCGTGACACCTGCCTCGGACACGTGGTCGCTGCGCGCGATGTCGCGCAAGGTCAGCACGCCGACGAGACGGCCGGTGGCGTCGGCGACCGGCGCCCCGCTGACGCGCGCTTCCTCGAGCTGCTCGGCGGCCGAGCGGATCGAGTCGTCGGCACGCAGCATCAGCACGTCCTGGCGCATGAGGTCGCGGACGAGCATCTGCCCGGGGTGGACGGCGTTCGGAGTCGACTGCGACGCACGCGGCGGGACCTTCTTCATGGCGATCTCCTCGGCTCGAGGCCGGCAACAACCTGTCAGCGGCCCATTGGAGTCCCGACCGACGGGCCAGACCATGCGCACGAGTGCGGACCTACGCGCCGACGGCCAGGCCTGCGGGTCCCAGCAGCGCCGTCGCCAGCATGACCTCGTCGATGTCCAGGTGCGCCTGCCACGAGGGGCTGGCCTGCTGCTGCGGATCGAGCCAGAACTGCAGGATGGACCGCGCGATCGGCACGTGCGCCGCCAGTGCCGCGAGGTGGCCCTGCACGAACGCCGCCGCACCGAAGCGGTCCGGATCCGCGGCGCACAGGCGCTGGGTGGCCGTCGTCGCCTGCAGGCCGATCGCCAGGCCGAGTTCGCGGAACGCCAGCCGCTGCGCCGCCGGCTGCCGCAGCGTCCGCCCGACGTCGCAGCCCGCGAGCCCGACGACGACGCTGCGCAGCAGGGACGTGAACAGGTGGCGATCGACGCCCTCGCCGCGCGCGAGCAATTGCGCCAGCCCGTGCAGGCCGACGAGCAGGCCGCCGAGGCCGAGCAGGTCGTGCGTCGTCGGGTCGAGGCCGGCGGCCATGGCGTGCAGGTCCGCGATCGCGGCGTCCAGCGTCGAGGCGTCACCCGCGGCCGGATCCGCGCGCTGCTGCGCGCGCAGGCGCAGCAGCGTCAGCAGCCCGTCGAGTGGATCGTGGTGTCCCATCGACGCCACCAGCGGGCGCGCGAGGTCGATGCTCATCTTCCAGCGCATGCTGCGGCGGCCGTCGGCACGCGTGTACGTGAATCCGGCGTGCGCGCTGCGCGCCAGCTCGACCGCCCACCGCAGGAAGCGGGCGTCACCGGTCGCCGTCGCCAGGTCCGCGAGCGCGTGCATCCACCGCGTCAGGTAGTGGAAGTACTGCCCGTCGCGGTCCCACTCGAGGCGCTCGTCGAACACCTCGTCCGGCCGGCGCTCGGGCAGCGGCTTGCCGATGCGCAGCCCGCCGGCGGTCGGATGCAGCCGCCCCTCGGCGTCGTCGAGCCCGCTGATCCAGCCGCGGCGCACGTCGTCGGCACGGTGCCGTCCGAGCACCTCGTGCACGAGGTCGACCAGCACCTTGGCCCGCTCCAGGTGCGCCGGTGCACCGGTCACGCGGTGCAGCGTCAGCAGGTTGCCGACCGCGTAGGCGTCGGTCCACAGGTAGCGTCGCTCGCGGCCCGCCGGCGTCGAGATGCCGGCGCGCCCGGCGAAGGCGGCCATCGACCGGCACGCCGCATCGATGCGTTCGTGCGCTTGCATCTGCATCCTGGACGATCCTCGAACTCGATGCTCGCGCTCCGGCACGCGCCGTGCACGAGGCAGCGGTGCGTAGCCGCGGCCCGCCCTTGGCGTACGGCCGTCGCCGGCTCAGCGGCGCACGGCCTGCCGCACGGCGGCGAGGTCCAGTTCGTCGCCGCCGGCCCGATCGGCCTGCCCGTGCAGCAGGCGGCCGTCGGCCGCGAACACCAGCACCCCGCCCTGCTGCCAGGCGTCGCCGAGCACCTGCGTCTGCCGGTAGCCCGCGCGCAGCGCGCGCCAGAGGTTCTTGAGCAGGCGCCAGTGCAGCGTCGCCCAGAGCGAGCGGCGCATGCCGGCCGCCTGGAACGTGCGCCGGGCCACGTCGCTGAGCACCGGGTGCGGCCCGGCATGCTGCCGGGCGAAGTCGGCCGCCATCGCCGGCGTGCCCGTGCCGACGAACACGAGCCGCGCATCGCTGGCCGCCAGTTCGTCGTCGAGGCGGCGCAACTGCGCCGCCCGCTCGCGACAGAACAGTCAACCGAAGTGGCGCAGGAACACCACCACGGTCGCGGCCGGTCCGAGCTGCGCGCGCAGCGTCGTGTCGTGGCCCGCCATCGTGCGCAGCGGGGCATCGAGCACGGCATCGGTCATGCGGCCACCATAGCGGCGCTCCGTCACTCCCCGATCGTGAACTTCCGCGCGTTCGACAGCGCGTAGTCGCGGAACAGCGGGCAGCCGCCCGGCGCGAACAGCAGCCACTGGCTGTAGAGCTCGACGCCGAGCCAGGCGATGTCGCACGGCAGCGGCAGCGGCAGCGTCGAACTGCCGGCGACGGTCGCGTCCCCCTTCCCCGCCAGCAAGCACCGGCCCGTTGCCGCCGTGACGCGCGCGACGCCGAATCCACTCGGTCGGGCGCCACGGCTTCGGCCGGGGCGAACTGCCCTTGCCGCCGCGACTTGCTAGACTCCGACCTCCGCCCCCGGCCCGCCACAGACCCATGACCGTCCCGACCGATCCCCCGCGCGGTGTCTCGCGCCGTTCGTTCCTCAAGGGTTCTGCCATCGCCGGCATCGCCACGACCGGCCTGACCGCGGCAGCCGCGGCACCGCGCGAGGCGCAGAGCTTCGGCCCCGGCGAGCACGAGATCTCGCTCTCGGTCAACGGCACGGCGCGCAAGCTGACCGTCGAGACGCGCACGACGCTGCTGGACGCGCTGCGCAACCGGCTCGACCTGACCGGCGCCAAGCAGATCTGCGACCGCGGCTCGTGCGGCGGCTGCACGGTGCTGCTCGACGGCCAGCCGGTGAACAGCTGCCTGCTGCTGGCGCTGGACGCGGTCGGCCACGCGGTGACCACGGTCGAGAGCCTCGGCACCGGCGACACGCCGCACCCGCTGGTGCAGTCGTTCGTCGCCTGCGACGCGCTGCAGTGCGGCTACTGCACGCCCGGCATGGTGATGAGTTCGCTGGCCTGCCTGCAGCAGCGTGGCCAGCCGACGCGCGAACAGATGCGGCGCGACCTGTCGGGCAACCTGTGCCGCTGCGGCACCTACGGCCGCATCTTCGCCGCCATCGAGCGCACCGCGCAGGGAGGTGGCAAGTGAGCGCCCACGAGCCGCGCGACGAGGTGCAGATCACGGTCGGCTACCGGGGCCTCGGCGGCCAGCCCGATCGGCTCGAACCGCGCACCGTCAAGACCGCCGACGGCGACGCGCCGCCGTGGGACGCGAACACCGAGCTGACCGCGGTCGGCAGCGACCACAGCCGCGTCGACGGGCTCGCCAAGGCGACCGGCCGCGCGAAGTACACCTCCGACGTCACGTTCCCCGGCCTGCTGCAGGCGAGCATCCTGCGCAGTCCGGTCGCGCGCGGCAAGCTGACCGGCCTCGAACTCGACGCCGCCGCCAAGCTGCCCGGCATCGCCGCGGTGATCCCGCTGAAGCAGGTCGGCCACCGCGTGCGCTTCGTCGGCGACGCGATCGCCGCGGTCGCCGGCACCGACCTGCACCGCGTGCGCGACGCGCTCGAGGCGATCCGCGCCGAGTACGAGAGCGAGCCGCACACGGTCGACTACCTGCAGGCCGCCGAGGCGCCGCTGCTCGGCGAGCACGGCGAGATCACCGACGCATGGCCGGAGTCGGCGGCGATGGCGCAGGCCATCGCGGCGGCCGCGATCACCCACGAGGCGACCTACCGCACCGAGGTGCAGACGCACAGCTCGCTCGAGACGCACGGCGCCACCGCGCGGTGGACCGGCAACGACCTCGAGGTCTTCTGCAGCACGCAGGCGACGTTCGGCGTGCGCGGCGAACTGGCGCAGGCGCTGCAGGCCCGCGGCCTCGACGTCGGGTCGGTGACCGTGCACGCGGAGTTCGTCGGCGGCGGCTTCGGCAGCAAGTTCGGCGCCGGCGTCGAAGGCCTCGCCTGCTGCCTGCTCGCGCACGCGGCGAAGGCGCCGGTCAAGCTGATGCTCGACCGCTTCGAGGAGCACACCGCGGCCGGCAACCGGCCGGCGGCGCTGATGCAGCTGCGCGCCGGCATCGACGGCGACGGCCGGCTCTGCGCCTTCGACGTGCGCAGCTTCGGCGGCTGCGGCTTCAACGTCGAGAAGGGCGACGGCGGCGGCGGCGTCGCGGTGCCCGACTACTACACCGGCAAGGCGAAGACGCGCCGGCAGCACCTCGACATCGCGACCGACACCGATCCGGCGCGGGCGATGCGCGCCCCCGGCCATCCGCAGGGCTGGTTCGGCGCCGAGCTGTTCCTCGACGAACTCGCCGCCAAGGCCGGCGTCGATCCGCTCGAGTTCCGGCTGCGCAACGACGGCCAGGCGATGCGGCAGGACCAGTGGCGCTTCGGCGCCGAACGCTTCGGCTGGCAGCAGGCCCGCGCGCGGCCGAACGAGCCCGGCGCGCGGTACCGCCGCGGGGTCGGCCTCGCCAGCGCACGCTGGAGCCAGCTCGGCAGCCCCGGCCGCCAGCAGCGCCACGGCATCCAGTGCCGCATCCACCAGGACGGCACCGTCGAGGTGCGCAGCGGCGCGCAGGACATCGGCACCGGCCTGAAGACCGTGATGACGCTGATCGCCGCCGACGAACTCGGCATCGAGCCGGCGCTGGTCAAGGCGACGACCGGCCACACCAGCGACCCGTCGGGGCCGGGCTCCGGCGGCAGCACGACGACGCCGAGCCTGGCGCCGGCGGTGCGGCACGCGGCGTTCCTCGCCCGCCAGCAGCTCGCCGGGCTCGTCGCCACCCGCCTCGGCGTCGAACCGGGCGAGATCGTGCACGACGGCGGCAAGGTCGGCACGGCGAAGCAGTCGATGCCGTGGCGCGACGCCTGCAAGCTGATCGGCCCGAACCCGATCGACGTGCGCGGCGAGCGCTTTCCGAACTACAAGCAGAAGCCGTTCTCCAGCACCGTCTGCGGCTGCCAGTTCGCCGAGGTCGAGGTCGACACCTGGACCGGCCTGGTGCGCGTGACGCGCATGTTCGGCGTCCAGGACTGCGGCCTCGTGATCGCCAGGAAGCTCGCCGAGAGCCAGGTGCTCGGCGCGATGCTGCAGGGCATCAGCTACGCGCTGCACGAGCAGCGCATCCTCGACCGCCAGAGCGGCCGCATGCTCAACGGCGACTTCCTGCGCTACAAGATCCTCGGCGCCGAGGACGTGCCCGAACTCGACTGCCACCTGATGACCGTGCACAACGGCCACAGCAGCACGCCGGCCGCCGGCCTCGGCGAGCCGCCCGCGGTCGCCGCGCCGGCCGCGGTCGCCAACGCGGTGTTCCACGCGCTCGGCGTGCCGGTGCGCCACCTGCCGATCACGCCCGACAAGGTGCTCGCGGCCCTCGCGGGCAGGAAGGGATGAACCGATGAGACCATTCATCTACGTCGTGCCCGAGACCCTGGCCCAGGCCGCCGAGGCCGGCAAGCGGCCCGACACCGTGCTCAAGGGCGCGGGCATCGACCTCGTCGACCGCATGAAGGAACGGCTGCAGACGCCGGCCGCGGTCGTCAACCTGTTGCCGCTGAAGGACGAACTGGTCGGCATCGCCGCCGACGGCGACGGCGCGCTGCGCATCGGCGCGGCGACCACGCTGACCCAGCTCGAACAGCACCCGGCCCTCGCCGACGCCGCGCTCGCCGGTCTGCGCGCGGCCGCGGCGTCGACCGCGTCGCCGCAGATCCGCCACCGCGCCACCGTCGCCGGCAACATCCTGCAGTTCACGCGCTGCTGGTACGTGCGCAGCGAGGCGTTCCGCTGCCTGCACGGCGGCCGCGGCCCGACCTGCCTGGCGATGACCGGCGAGAACCGCTACCACGCGG
>JAEUHS010000087.1 GCA_016794035.1 Planctomycetota bacterium | reverse complement strand
TCGTCGAGGTGCGCGACCGTGGCCGCGGCGTTCCCGAAGGCGAACTCGAGCGCATCTTCGAGGGCTTCCATCGCGCCAGCAACGCCGGCGAGGTGCGCGGCGCCGGCCTCGGCCTGAGCCTCGTCCGCCACTTCGCCACCGCCCACGGCGGCGAGATCGTCGCGCGCGCGCGCGAGGGCGGCGGCACCGTGCTGCGCCTGTCGCTGCCGCGCGCGGCGAGCCGCGCCGCTCCCCACCGCCCCGAAGCCACCGACCGCACATGACCAGCCTCAACGACACCAAGATCCTCGTCATCGAGGACGAACCGGACCTGCGCGCGGGCCTGCAGCACAACCTCGAACTCGAGGGCTACCAGGTCGAGACCGCCGCCGACGGCAGGGAGGGCCTGCGCAAGGCGCGCGACGACCGCCCGACGCTGATCCTGCTCGACCTGATGCTGCCGGGCCTGTCCGGGCTCGACGTGCTGCGGCAGCTGCGCGAGACCGGCCGCGAGATGCCGGTGATCATCGTCTCGGCCAAGGGCCAGGACCGCGACAAGGTGCAGGGCCTCGAACTCGGCGCCGACGACTACCTGACCAAGCCGTTCGGCCTCGGCGAGCTGACCGCACGCATCCGCGCCGTGCTGCGCCGCACCCAGGCCGGCGCCCGGGCCGGCGCCGGCGACCGCCCCGCGGTCGCGGGCGTGATGCAGTTCCCCGACCTGGTCGTCGACTGGCGGCGCTTCACGATCGTACGCGACGGCAACGAGATCCAGCTGTCGCGCTACGAGGCCGAGATCCTGCGCATGCTGGTCGAACATCGCGGCGAGGTCGTCAGCCGTCAGGACCTGCTGCGCAAGGTCTGGGGCTACGTGCACCTGCCGACGACGCGCACGGTCGACAACCACATCGCGCGCCTGCGCAAGAAGCTCGAACGCGATGTCGAGAACCCGGTGCACGTCGTCACCGTGCACGGTCTCGGCTACCGGTTCGAGTCGCCGCTGCTGGAGGAATCGTGACGGCGCGGCGACGCGGCCTCCTGTGCGCGGGGGTGGCGGCGCTGGCCGTCGCCGCACCGGCCCAGGACCGTGACGCACCCGCGTCGATGCACGCCGCCTGGCTGGTCGAAGTCATGGACCTCGACGTGCCCCGCGCGATCACGGGCTACCAGCGGGTCGCGGCCGACGTGCGACCGGGCCACCTCGAGCGCTGGATCGCCACCGCGCGCCTGCTCGAACTGCGCCGGCTGCAGGCCGCGGCGATCCCGCCGCCGGACGTCGGCGAGGCGCCGGCGGCGCTGCGACCACTGTTCCAGGCGGCGGCCAGCGAACTGCCGACGGCCGAACTGCTGGCCCGCGTGCGCGGCGAGCCGAAGGACGTGCTGCAGCAAATCAGCACCGATGCCGGACGTCTGCCGGTGCTGCGCAGCGTCGTGCCGGGCGCCGAGGAATGGCTGATGAGCCAGATCGGCCCGAGCCTGCGCGATCGCTGGCGACAGCGCATGGCGTCGTTCGCCACCCGCGCCCGCGGCAGCGAGGCCACGAACGAGCGCATCTATGCGGCCGACGTGCTGCGCGCAGAACTGCAGGGGCAGACCGCCCAGGCCAACGCCCTGCGCACGCTCTACTTCGCCGATTGGCGGCCGCCGAGCGCGGCCGGCGACCCGGGCCCGCACCTGGCCCGCGCGCGCGCGCGGCTCGACACGATGCTCGCCACCGACGCGCTGCCGGCCACCCAGGCCGCGATGCTGCGCGAACTCGCCGAAGCGATCGACCAGCGCGCCGCGACCAGCCCGGCCACCGCGCTCGCCTTCGTGCGCCGCCTGCCGATCTACGCCGAACGCCTGCTGGGCCCGGAACCGACCGGCCGCTGAAGCGGCCGCAGCGGTGCCGGCGGCTCGAATGCGCCGGCGGATGGCCACCGCGTCGCGGCGCCACCGGCAATCGCCAACCGCGGCTGCCCGTGGCCAGGTCGTCCGCCGCCGCAGCGGTGCCGGCGACTCGAATGCGCCGGCGGATGGTCACCGCGTCGCGGCGGCGCCGGCAACCGCCAACCGCGGCTGCCCGTGGCCAGGTCGTCCGCCGCCGCAGCGGTGCTGGCCGCCTTCGTTCGCCAGCGTATGGTCACCGCGTCGCGGCGGCGCGGGCAACCACCAGCCGCGGATCGCCTCCGGCGATCAGCGGCTGGGCACCATCTCGCCGCTCTCGGCGTCCGTGCCGCTCTTGTCGGACTGCTTGTCGAACCAGGTGCCCTGGTAGAAGTCGAGCGGCTTGATCTCCGGACCGTAGGGATGGACCTCGGCGGCGCCGTAGAACGGGAAGAAGAAGAAGTCGACGATGTGCACGACGCCGTAGATGCCGTGCTCGAGCGCGTGGTAGGCGAACGTGAACGGGAACGCGAGCACTTCGACGGCGGCGCCGCTGTCGAGGCCGGTGCGCACGGACTGGGCCGACGTGTAGCCGTCGGTCGCACCGCCGTAGACCATCAGCACCGGGGTGCCGACCCCGAGCATCAGGTCCTTGCCGGCACGGCGCATGGTGCCGCACGACGTCAAGGTCATCGCGAGCAGGGCGGAGAGGGACAGGAGAGCTGTGCGAGCGTTCACTCGGTGGTTCCTCGGTCGTGATCGCCGGTCACGAGGCACGGACCGGGTCGGTTCCGTCGCCCGCGGCGGTCGGGGGATTCGAAAGGGGCTGTCGCCCGCAGATGCAAGCGGTCGCACACGTTGGCGACAAGGGCAGAGGCGCAAAAAGTCGGCGCCGTGGCTGGCCGCACCCGCGTCTGCTACGGTGCCCGGCGAATGTCAGACTTCGGCGCGAACATCTTCGGTCCGGACGAACCACCTGTACCGCCGCGGCGCCCGCCGAAGCCGACTGCCGCCGAAGCGCCGCCCGCGGCGCCGGTCCGTGCCACCACCCCCGAACCGCCGGCGCGACGCGAACGCGCCGACGACGATCGGCCCCGTGCCGAGCGGCGGCCGGACGATCGCCACGCAACCGAGCGACACCCGGGGGATCGGCCGCGCGGGGAGCGGGACCGCCCACCGTCGCACCGCGACGACGCGCACCGGCACCGACCGGCCGACGCCGAGCGCCGCGACCACGGACGGCGGCCGCACGCGCCGCGCGGCGAACATCGTCCCGAGCTGCGCGAGCCGCCCGACGAACCTCGGCAGCACCGCGACCCACGCGGCCCCGGCGGCCCGCGGCACGATGCACCGCGCGAACGACGGGCGCCCGACCGCACACCGCACGGCGGCCCGCGCCCCGCGGCGCCGGTGCGCGGCGGGCCGGCCGGGCGCGTCGCGCTGCTGGTCGACGTCGCGGCGCTGCTCGCCGAAGCGCGCGCCCAGGGCGCCGAGCTGTCGCAGCACAAGCTGCGCAACGGCATCGCCAACCACCGGGCGGTGGTGCGCGCGGTCGGCTTCGCGCCGGCGGGAGTCGCCGTTCCCACCGGGTTCGATGCCGTCGCCGCCGACGCCGGCTTCGAGGGCGGCGTGCGGTTCGCCGCCACCGCCTTCGAGCTGCTCGCGGCTGCCAGCCATCTGGTGCTGGCCCCCGCCACCGCGGCCAACGTGCAGCTCGCGCAGGCGTTGCGGCGCGCCGGGCACCAGGTCGAACTGGCCGGTCTGGCCGCGGCCGGCCCGGGCGACGAGCCGGTGCGACGGCTGGGGCGCGATTGCCTGTTCGTGCCCTGACCCATCCCGCCGGCGCGGCGCTATAGTCATCGGGCCGGCGCGTCGAAAACCGGGGGAGGTCCGCCCCCCGTCCCGGCGCCGAGGCCACCGCACTCCCACCCACCGATGTCCCGGCTCCCTCTCGCCTCGCTGCTGCTGGCCGCCACCGCGACGCTCGCCTCGGCGCAGAGCGTCGCCGCGCCGGAGAGCGGTCGACGCGCGCCGCGCACGGGCGTCAGCAGCTACTCCGAATCGGTCAGCCGCGATCTGTTCAGCGCCTGCGACGCCGACAGCGACGACCGGCTCGACGTGTTCGAGGCCAGCGACGCGCTCGACTCGATCGGCGGACCGAAGGACAGCGCCGGCTTCCAGCGGCTCGACACCGACCGCGACGGGTTCGTGTCCTGGCCGGAGTTCGACCAGCACTTCTGGAACGTGGTGCAGCGCGGCGGCGCGTTCCACGTGCGGCCGTGTCGCAGCCTGGTCGAACCGGCGCCCGAACGACAGGAAGCGGGGCCGGCGTCGCCGCTGCAGAGCTTCGTGCGCATGTACGACAAGAACGGCAACGGCGGGCTCGATCCCGACGAGCTCGACCAGATGGTGCGCGCGACCAACCTGCCGCCGTCGATCGGCGGCGAGCTGCGCGGCCTCGACCACGACCGGTCGGGCCGCATCGAGGAGGCCGAACTCGCACCTTGGTTCGAGCTGCTGCGCGGGCTGGTGCCCGGCGCCGGTCGTCCGGCGACCGCCGCGTCGGGTTCGCTGCCGCCGCCGTGGCAGGCCGGCGACCTCGACCTCGACGGCCGCATCGACGTCGGCGAACTGACCGCGCTGCTGCGGCGGCTCGATCCGGCGCTGGTGCGCTGGGCGCCGCAGCTGCTGCGCGCGCTGGACAGCGACGGCGACGGCCGCCTCGGCCCGACCGAGCTGCCGCAGCCGGAGCGCCCGCTGCGCCACGGTACCGCGGCCCGGCACCTGCAACCGCCGGGCGACGCGCCGAACCCGACCGTGTCGCAGGCCGGCACTCCCGCGAGCCTGCCGGCCGCGGGCCGCTGACCGCCGATGCTGTTGCCGCTGCTGGGCCTGGGCCTCGCGATCGCCCCGCAGCAGCAGCCGGCGCCGCGAACGGTGCCCGAGGCGAGCGACTACACGCAGACGTCGCGTGCGGCCGACGTCGAACGCCTCTGCCGCGCCGCGGCCGAGCGGCCGCACGGCGACCGGCTGACGCTGCGCACGATCGGCACGAGCCACGGCGGCCACGAACAGCTGCTGGTGCAGGTCGCATTGCCGGACGCGGCGCAGACGCCGCGGCTGCGCGCCCTGGTGATCGGCAACATCCACGGTGGCGAGGTCGAGGGCAAGGAGGCGCTGCAGCTGCTGGTGCGCGAGTTCGCCGAAGGCGACCACGCAGACCTGCTGCGGCAGGTCGATCTGTGGCTGCTGCCGATCTACAACGTCGACGGCAACGAGGCGGTCGCGCTCGGCAACCGCGAGGGCCAGAACGGGCCCGACGCCTGCGGCGAACGCGCCAACTCGCAGGGCCTCGACCTGAACCGCGACTTCGTCAAGGTCGACGCGCCGGAGACGCGCACGCTGCTGGCGCTGTACGCCCGCGTCGACCCGCACCTGTTCGTCGACCTGCACACCACCAACGGCTCGTACCACGGCTACCACCTGACCTACGCGCCGAGCCTGTCGCCGAACGTCGACCCGGGCGTCGCGCGCGCGACGCGAGACCTGCTCGACCGCGCGCAGGCCGCGATGCGCGCACGCGGTTTCCAGACCTTCGACTACGGCAACTTCGAGACGCGCGACTGGGACGGCAGCGGCGCGCCCGAGTCGGCGACCGGCGTGCGCGGCTGGTACACGTTCGACCACCGCGCCCGCTACGGCATCCACTACTTCGGCCTGCGCAACCGCCTGTCGGTGCTCGGCGAGGCCTACAGCTACTGTGACTTCGCGACCCGCATCCAGGCGACGCGCGCGTTCGTGTTGTGCCTGCTGCAGGACCTGGTCGCGCACCGCGCCGACCACGAACGCGCGTGCGCCGATGCCGATCGGCGGCTGGTGTCCGGCGACGAGCCGGTCGCGTTCGGCTTCGCGACCCGGTTCGCCGAACCCGAGCCGCTCGACGTGCTGGTCGGCGAGGTCGACAAGATCGAGGGCAAGGACGGCGCGCCGCTGCGCTACGTGCGCAAGGGCGACGGCAGGCCCGAACGCATGCCGGTCGTGCGCGCGTTCCGCGCCACGCAGCAGATCGCGCTGCCGGGTGCGTGGGCCATCCTCGCCCCGACGGCCGACGTGCTCGATCGCCTGACCGCGCACGGCGTGCCGCACGAGGTGCTGACCGCCGCGCGCCGGGTGCAGGCGGAACGTTTCGCCGTGCAGAAGCAGCGCAAGCCCAAGCGTCCGTTCCAGGGCCACCAGGAGCTGGTGCTCGAGGGCACGTGGGAACCCGCGGCGCCGTTCGAACTGCCGGCCGGCACCGCGCTGGTGTCGGCGCGGCAACCGCTCGCGCGGCTCGCCGCGACCCTGCTCGAGCCGCAGAGCGAGGACTCGCTGTCGACCTGGAACTTCTTCGAAGCACAGACCGACGCGCACTACCCGGTGCTGCGCGTGCTCGCGGCGAAGTGATGCCGCGGATCCGGGCGCCGGCGCCACGACGCGTTCCGGTTCTCCGGCGACGACCACGTGCGCATGGTCTTCGCAGCCGCGACGTCCCGACCGCAGTCCCGAGTCGAACCGCTGCAGCTGCCGGGCTGCACGCGATGGCGGTCGACCCTGGCGCCCATGTGCGCCGGCTACCCGCGATCGCCGGTGCCGGCGAGGGGGATTCGTGCCGGCGCGCGCTGCCCACCTCGGCCCATGTCCGGGGGCCGGAGCGCGCGCCTACGTTGCAGCCATGATCCGCGCCGCGTTGGGCATGTTCGTGCTGGCCGCGCCGCTGCTCGGCCAGCACACCTGGGTCGTCGACGTCGAGGGCAACGGCGACTTCACCGACCTGCCGCCGGCGGTCGCCGCCGCGGCCCCCGGCGACACGATCCTCGTCGCATTCTGGTCTGGCCTGGCGGTGCACTGGAGCTTCACGCTGTCGAAGGGGTTGACGATCGTCGGGCAGGGTCTCGACCGTGCCCTGGTCATGGGGCACCTCGTGGTCGCCGGCCTGCCCGCGAACCAGCGGGTCGTGCTGCGTTCGCTGCAGTTCGATCCGGTGGTCGGCTACCCCGCGCGCGTGACGGTGCAGGACTGCGCCGGCGCCGTCGTGCTCGACGACCTCGTGCTCGACGGTGTGTCCGGGCTCATGTTCGGCGACGCCGCGCTGGTCGTGCAGAGCAGCCATCGGGTGCACCTGGGCCGCTGCCAGCTGACCGGCAGCGCCGGTCTGGTCGCCAGCGAAGCCAGCGTGACGTGCACGGGCAGTGCGATCTTCGGCGCCAGTGTGAGCTCCGGCCCGGGCGCGGCGGCGCCGGCCGTGGCCGCCGTGGGCAGCCGGTTGTGGTTCGCGAACACGTTGTTGTCCGGCGGCAGCAACTGGAACGGCGGCGGCTTCGCGGGACCGGGCCGCAGCGGGCTCGATCTGGTCGACAGCCAGGTCGTGCTCGCCGACGGCGACGTCATCGGCGGCGCGGGCTTCGGCGGGTTCGCACCCGGCGTGACGTTCGATGCGGCGTCGTCGGTCGAGCACGATGCGGCGTCGTGGGTCGGCGGCGGCATCAGCGGTACGGGTGTGGTGGCGACCGTCGAGACCGGCATCCTGACCGGTGGCATCCCGCCGCCCACCATCGGCACGATCACGCTCGACGCGGCGCCCGGCGCGTTCGGCTTGCTCCTGCTGTCGCTGCCGGGCCCGGGCGTCGCGACGCCGTTCGGCCCCTGCTGGCTGGGCTGGCTGCCGGCGCCGCTGGCGTGCGGTCCGGTGCCGGTCGCACGCACGCTGCCGCCACTGGGGTTCCTGCCGCACGGCTTCGCGCTGACGTTCCAGGGCGTCGTGCTGCACGGCGGCCGACTGCGGCTGTCGACGCCGCTGGTGACGACGGCGCCGTGAGCGTGCGTCCGAACGCCGCCACGGCCCGAGCGTCGTCGGCAGCAGCGCACCCGTGAGCACGACGCCATGGGCGTGGCACCGACCCGCTCCGTGGTGCCGCGGCATCCGCTGCGGCGAGCCAAGGGGAATCGGCGACACGATTCGGCGCGGCACGACCCAAGAGGCCAGGGACGCGGCGCGAGCCAGCCCTGCTCCCGGCTGTGCGCCGGCCAGCCGGAGTCCACGGTTCCCGCTGGCCTTGGCTGGCACCGTCCGTGGTACCGGGGGCTGCGGCGCGGCGGGTTGGTGCAGGTCGGCCCGTCGCGCCGTCCGGCGGGCAGCGCTGCAGAGCCCGCGGATCGACGGCTCGGTCTGGACGCGCGTCGCAATGTGACCGATAGCCGCGCATGCTCCGCCGTGCCCTGATCGTCCTGTGCGCCGCCGCGCCGCTGTCGGCACCCCTGTCGGCGCAGTTCGTCAACCGCGCGACCTGGCTCGGCCTCGACGAGGAAGGCGTGCGCCGCGACTTCCGCCAGGACCAGGACTACTTCCTCGACCGCTTCGCCTACGTCGTCGCGCCGCCCTGGTGGGACCGCGGCCTGTTGCGGTTCGGCAACGGCGCCCGCTACGCGTTGGGCTCGGTGACCACGTCGAAGTTCACGGTCGAGGGCCAGGTGGATCACGCCGCACCGCTCGGCTCCGGGTTCGCGTTCGGCTACCACCTGCTGCAGAGCGAGCACCGCGACGCACGCTTCCTGCGCAACGCGATCGAGTTCGAATACGAGGTCGGCCCCGAGACCGCGCTGTTCGCGCAGGGCGAACTGTTCGCCGACAAGCAGTGGATCGACGCCTCCGGCGGCGTGTGGCTGTGGCGGCGCGGGGACCAGGCGCTGCGCGCGATGGTGACCGTCGTCGACGCGCCGGCCGACAAGAGCCGCGACTTCGTCTACGAACGCGCGCCCTACGCCGTCATGCTGGCCGGCGCGTTCGGCGACCCGCGCTCGCACCGGATCGTGTTCGAGCTGGGCGCGCAGCTGCCGTTCGAGGTGCGCGCGACCGGCAGCCCCGAGACGTTCGCGATGCAGCGCTGGATCGGCACCGTCGAGAGCCACCTCGTGCTCGGCGGACGCGACCGGCTGGTGCTGGCCGCCGAGCGCGAGTGGACCGACAAGGACGTGGACAGCGACGTGCCCGGCGGCGCGCTGGTCGAGGACTTCCGCCGCGACTTCCGCCAGCTGCGCGCCGAGTGGTGGCGCGACGGCCTGACGCCGTGGTCGGTCGGCGTGCTGCACACGCACCACGGCGAACGCGGCCTGCGGCCCAACGACCCCGCCGCGTCGCTGCGCGGCCGCCACGACAGCTGGTTCGCGCTCGTACGGCTGCAGTGGGCCGTGGCCGAGCCGCTGTCGTTCGAGCCGCAGCTGTTCGCCGGCGTCGTGCAGGACCGCTGGTTCGACGCCGCCGACCTGCGCGACCGCGAGCTGTTCCAGGGCCGGCTGAGCTGGAACACGCGCTTCGACTTCTCGCCGCGCTCGACGCTGGTGCTGGCCGTCGGCGTGCAGCTCGACGAGCTGGCGTTCGGCGGCGGCGGCGCGCAGTTCGTGACCCGCTTCTGAGACCAGCCGAGGGGGGACGACCGCGAAGCGCTCGAGCGGTCGCCGATCCGCTGCGGCCGAGGCGCTGCCGGCAGCCGGCCCGCGGTCAGATGTGCTGCGCGTGCCGGCCGAGCGACCTCAGGTCCAGCGGAACCAGCGCAGCGCCACCAGAAGGCACAGCGCGCCGAACCCGACCAGCCCCGCCGCCGGCAGCACGACCGCCGCGACCCCGGTCGGCTCCAGCATCACGTCGCGCAGCGCGCGGTTGATGTGGGTCAGCGGCATCGCCTCGACCGCCCACCGCAGCACGCCGGTGAAGCGTTCGTTGCTGAAGAACACGCCGCCGAGCAGCCACATCGGCAGCTGGCACAGGTTGGTCAGCCCGGCGATCGACTCGATCGTGCGCGGGCGCGCGGCGAGCAGGCAGCCGAGGCCCATGAAGGCGAAACCGCCGGCCAGCACCAGCAGCAGGAACGCCAGCAGGCTGCCGCGGAACGGCACGCCCCAGACGAACACGCCGAACAGCGTGATCGCCGCGGCCTCGGGCACGACCAGGATGCCGCGGCCGATCAGGAAGCCGAGCAGGAACTCACGCGGCCGCATCGGGGTCACCACCAGCCGCCGCAGCAGCCGCTGCGTGCGCAGGTGCACGAGGTTGAAGCCGATGCCCCACATGCCCGCACCCAGCAGGTTCAGCCCGACCAGGCCGGGGATCAGCCAGTCGATGTAGCGCGAGCCGGGCCGGTCCTCGGCCTCGACGCTCAGCGGCGCGGCGCTGTCGTCCGCCGGCGGCCGCAGCGCGCGCTCGGCCAGCAGCCGCGCCAGTTCCGCATCGGGGCGCGTGGGGTCGTTGCGCAGCACCGGGCCGTCGTCGGTCGCTCGCACCAGCAGCGCCAGGCGGCCGCGCGCGAGCGCCCGGTCGGCGGCCTCGGCGTCGAGCCGTTCGACCGCGAGCCGCGGGCTCTGGCGCAGTTGCGCCGCCAGCGCGTCGGCGTGCGCGCCGGCGATCACCGCGACCGGCAACGGCTGCGGCGCCTGCGCCTGGAACGCGAAGCCGAGCACGATCGCCATCAACAGCGGAAAGCCGTAGGTCCAGAACACCGCATCCGGGGCGCGCCAGAACTCGCGCAGCGACACCAGCGCGACCGCCCGCACGATGCGCGGCGTCATGCGGCACCCTCGTCGCGCAGGTGGCGGCCGGTCAGGTGCACGAACACGTCCTCGAGCGTCGCATGTCGCGTGGCGAGGCCGCGCAACGCGATGCCGCGCGCGGCCAGCAGTTCGAGCACGGCCGGCAGCGCACGGTGCACCGACGCCACCGTCAGCGCCGCCTGTTCGCCGCTGAGCCTGGTGGCCTGCACACCCGGCAGCGCCTCGAGGTCCGCGGCCGCGACGCGCGTGCCGAGCGCGTCGGGTTCGACGTCGAGGTCGATGAAGTGCTCGGCGCCGAGCGAACGGATCAGCTCCGCCGGCGTGCCGAGCGCGATCACCTTGCCGTGGTCGACGACGGCGATGCGATCGCACAGCTGTTGCGCCTCGTCCATGTAGTGCGTCGTCAGCACGACGGTGCCGCCGTCCCGCCGGAACGTGCGCACGACCTCCCACAGCTGGCGCCG
This sequence comes from Planctomycetota bacterium, assembly GCA_016794035.1. Classification (GTDB taxonomy): domain Bacteria; phylum Planctomycetota; class UBA1135; order UBA1135; family UBA2386; genus JAEUHS01. The sequence goes on along the minus strand of JAEUHS010000087.1, from coordinate 7,931 downwards.
CGACTGCGGGTCGAGACCGGTGGTCGGCTCGTCGAGGAACAGCAGCTCGGGCCGGCCCAGCAGCGCGGTCGCGACCGCGAGCCGCTGCCGCTGGCCGCCCGACAACGACGCCTGGCGCGCGTCGGCCTTCTCCTGCAGCGACACCAGCGCCAGCACCTCGTCGACCGAGCGACCGCCCGGATAGAACGACGCGAACAGCACCAGCGTCTCGCGCACGGTCGCCTTCTCGTGGAACTTCGTCTCCTGCAGGCAGACGCCGAGCCGCTGCCGCAGCGCCCGGTCGTCGCCCTGGTGCCACTGCCGGCCGAGGATCTGCACGTGCCCGGAGTCCGGTTCCGTGAGCCCTTCGCAGATCTCGACGGTCGTGGTCTTGCCCGCACCGTTGGGTCCGAGCAGGCCGAACACCTGCCCGCGCGGCACCACGAGGTCGAGCCCGTCGACCGCGACGGTGATCTTCTTGCCCTTCGTGTAGGTCTTGCGCAGGCCGCGCAGCTCGATCGCCGGCCCCGCTGTGGCGGCGGCAGTCACCGCGGGAACGCCTCGGCGATGCCGCCGTCGACCGGCAGCACCGCACCGGTGGTCGGCGTGCGCTGCGCCGCGAACCACACCACGGCCTCGCCGACGTGGCGCGGCAGCACCTCGGCCTTCAGCAGCGAGCGCTCGCGGTAGAACGCGCGCAGTCCGGCGGCATCGAGGCCGCGCGCCTTCATGCGGTCCGGGCCGACCTGCTGCCAGAGCTGGCTCGGCACGGCGTCGTCGCCGAACACCGCGTCGGCGTTGATCGCGTTGACCCGCACGCCGAACTCGGCGAACTCCAGCGCGGCGATGCGCGCCAGCTGCAGGGCCGCGGCCTTGCTGGCCGAGTAGGCGCCGAAGCCCGCGCCGGGCGCGAACACGTTCTTGCTGGCCTGCACGACGACGCTGCCGCCGGTGCCCTGCGCGCGCAGGATGCGCGCCGCGGCGCGCAGCACGTGCAGGGTGCCGTTGGTGTTGACGGCCTGCACGCGGGCGAAGCGCTCGACGTCCATGTCCTCGAGCCGGCCCACGTGCGCGATGCCGGCGTTGGGCACCACGCAGTCCACGCCGCCGAACGAGAGCACGCAGGCGCCGAACGCCGCCTCGACGGCCGCCGGATCGCAGAGATCGGCGACGCTCGTGCGCAGCCGCGCCCCGGCCTTGCCGAAGCGCCGCATCGCCGCCGTGAGCCGCGCCTCGTCGACGTCGGTCGCGTGCACGCAGGCCCCGGCGTCGAGCAGCGCCTCGACGATGCCGGCCCCGATCGCGCCGGCGGCGCCGGTGACGAACGCGACCTGGCCGTGCAGCAGCGGCTCCGGCGCCTTGCCGAGCTTCGCCAGTTCGAGCGGCCAGTACTCCATCTCGGCGAGCGCCGCGTCCGCGAGCGCCGTGTAGCGATCGAGTTCGTCGGCGGTGGCCTTGACGCGCAAGGTGTGCTCGGCGATGTCGGCGGCGATGCCGGCGGCGGCAGGCGTCGGCGCCATCGCGACCAGTCCGACGCCCTCGACCACGGCGACGACCGGCAGCGGCCGCAGCATCTGGGTGCCGGCACCCTTGCGACAGTGCGTCTCGAAGTAGCGCTGGTAGACGGCGACGTAGTTGGCGACCGCGCGCCGGCACTGGTCGGCGGCCGCGGCGTCGGCGCGGCTCAGGTACAGGTAGTGCGCCTTGGTGCGGATCACGTGGTCGGGGGTGATCGGTCCGGTCGCGCACAACTTCGCCGCGTTGGCGTGCGCCGCGAACGCGGCCAGGTCGTCGTGCAGGCGCGGTTCGGTGACGATGCGCTGCCACTGCGGCCCGACCGGCGTCGGCACCGGGCGCGCGACGGCGCCGCGCAGCACCGGCAGCGCGCGCTGCAGGAACTGCTGCCGCTCGACCAGCGACAGCGGCGCCGACTCGGCCCACAACATCGCCGGCCGCCCGCCGATCGTGCGATCGACGTAGCGCTCGGCGCGCTCGACCAGGTCGATCGTGCGCTCGTAGCTCTGCCTGGCGTCGTCGCCGAACGTGAACAGCCCGTGCTTCTCGAGCACGATGCCGCGGCAGGCCGGCGAACGCTCGAACGCGTCCGCCACCGCCTTCGCCAGCGGGAAGCCGGGCATGATCCACGGCAGCAGCACGACGTCGTCGCCGAGCGCCGCCTGCACGTGCCGCGCCGGATCGGGCTGATCGGTCAGCACCAGGATCGCGTTCGCGTGCGTGTGGTCGACGAACGGGTGCGGCAGGAACGCGTGCAGCAGCGTCTCGACCGACGGGTTCGGCGCGGTGCTGTCGAGCAACGCCGCGCGCACCGCGTTGACCATCGCCGCGTCGTCGAGCCGGTCGAGCCGCCGCAGCTCGCGCACCGGCTCGAGCCGCACCGCCGGCATGCCGGCCGGACCGACGTCGGCGAGGTCGCTGCCGCTGCCCTTGACGCGCAGCACCGCGACCTCGCGACCGAGCAGGTCGCGCTGCGTGGTCTTGACCGAGGTGTTGCCGCCGCCGTGCAGCACCAGCGTCGGGTCCTGCCCCAGCAGGTGTGAGGTGTAGAGACGGAGCGCCAGCGACTCGCCATGGTCGGCGAAGCGGCGGCAGTAGTCGCGGGCGGTGTCGTCGTTCCAGCGGCTCGGCATGGCAGTTCGTCGCGGCGGGGTGCGGCAGGGTATCCGACGCGGCGGCGCGGAGCAGCCTCGGATTCGCGGCGCGGCTACCGGTCGCGCGGCGGGCGATGCTGCCGCAGCCAGCCCAGCAGCTGCTGCAGGTCGTCGGGCAGCGGCGCCTCGAACACGAGCGGTTCCTCGGTGTGCGGATGCAGCAAGGAGAGCCGGTGCGCATGCAGGCACTGGCGCCGGGCCGCCGGCGCGCCGGCTGGCAGCGCGTCGTGCTGGCGCGCCCGCGAACGATAGGTGCGGTCGCCGACCAGCGAGTGGCCGATCGCGGTCATGTGCACGCGGATCTGGTGCGTGCGGCCGGTGCGCGGCTCGCAGCGCACGTGGGCGAAGCCGTCGAAACGCTCGACCAGTTCGTAGTAGGTCGACGACTCGCGGCCGCCGTCGTCGACGACGGTCATGCGGTCGGGGTGGCGCGGGTCGGGCGCGATCGGCCGTTCGATCCAGTCGCTGTGGAAGCGCGGCACGCCGAACACGATGCAGCGGTACTGCTTGTGCACCGTGCGCGCGTGCCACTGCGCGCGCAGCGCGTCGAGCGCCGCCTGCGTCTTCGCCAGCACCATCACGCCCGAGGTGTCGCGATCGAGCCGATGCACGATGCCGGGTCGGTCGGTGTCGGCCGGCGACGGCAGGTCGCCGAACCGGGCACGCGCCCAGCTGGCGACCGTGTGCGCGCGCGTGCGACGGTCTTCGGGCGGATGCGCCGCCAGTCCGGCGGGCTTGTCGATCACGCACAACCACGGGTCGTCGTACAGCACCTCGACGGTCGGCAACGGCAGGTCGGGCGCCAGCGGGTCGTCCTGGACCCAGGCCGGCAGTTGCACCGCGACCACGGTGTCCGGCTCGAGCAACAGACCGGGCCGGACCGGGCGCCCCGCCACCGACACCAGCCCCGCATCGAGCAGCCGCCGCGCCACCGTGCGCCCGCGCACCTCCGGCTGCCGGGCCAGGAAGGCGTCGAGCCGCATGCCGGCTTCGGCGGGAGCCACGGTGCGCTGGAACGAGTCGGCCATGCGGAACGGCGCGCGATTGTGCGGTCCGGTCGGGGCCGCGCAACCCGCGCCCGGCCGAGCCCCTCGTCGCCGTTTTCCACATCGGCCCCTTGCGTGTGGGGAATCACTGGGGAGACTTCCCCCCACATGCGGTGAGCCGCCATCGCGGCTTCGCCCTCGACCCGCCGACGCCACCATGCACTTCTCCGAAGCCCTCCCTTCGCGGCGCGGCCCGGCCGCGCGGCTCTCCCCCGGCGCGACTCCACAGGCCCATGCCAACGGCCGCAACGGCGCCTCGCCCAGCCGGCAGCGGGTGCTCTTGGTCGACGACGAGGCCGACGTGCTGTGCTTCGTGCAGTCGATCCTCGAGGGCGCCGGCTACGCGGTGACGGGGGTGCCGAGCCTGGCCCAGGCGCTGCGCGCGCTGGCAGCCGAACGCTTCGAACTGGTGCTGACGGACCTGTACCTCGGCGACACCGACCTCGGCCACCAGGTCGCCGAAGTCGCGCGCGGGCAGCAGCCGCCGACGCCGGTGGTCGTGATGACGGGCCGGCCGACGTTCGACGCGGCGCAGGGGGCGCTGCGGCACCGCGTCGACGACATCGTCGTCAAGCCGGTCGACGCCGAGCACCTGATCGCCACCTGCCAGCGGGTCGTGCGCGACACCTACCTGGCGCGGCGCAACCAGGAACTCGAGTCCGCGAACCGGGTGCTGACGTCGGTGCTGCCGCGCACCATCGAGATGAAGGACCCGACCACCAGCGGCCATGCGGCCCGCGTGGTCGGGTACACCGACACCCTGGCCAGGCGCTGCGGCGTCGGCGCCGAGCAGCGCGCGTCGCTGCGGCTCGCCGCGCTGTTGCACGACATCGGCAAGATCGGCGTGCCCGACAGCATCCTGCGCAAGCCCGGCGCGCTGACTGCCGACGAGATGGAGGTGGTAAAGCGCCATCCCGCCATGGGCTACGAGGTGCTGGCGCCGCTGGCCGAGCACGGCGACGTGCGCGACTGGGTCTACCAGCACCACGAGCGCTGGGACGGCAAGGGCTACCCGAACGGCCTCGCCGGCGAGGACGTCGCGCTGCCGGGCCGCATCCTGGTGCTGGCCGAGGTCTACGATGCCCTGGTCGAGGAGCGCAGCTACAAGCCCGCCTGGCCAGTCGACAGGATCGTCGCCCTGTTCCGCGACCAGGCCGGCCGCCAGTTCGACCCGCACCTGGCCAAGATGGTGGCCGACGGCCTCGAAGGACAGGGCAAGCGCTTCTTCGCGGCGGCGCCCGGCCAGCTGTTCTAGCCGGCCGCGCCGCGCGCGCCGGCCCGTCAAGCCCCCACGCCATCGGTTGATTGCAGGTCCGGGGCCGCCCGCGCCGATGCCAGGACCGTGGGCACGAGCGACCAGTATCCAGGGCGCCGATCGGGACTAGGCACGCGGGACATCCCGCAGACAATCTTGCTCGACACCCCTCGCGTGCGGGCTAGGATCCAGGCCCCTCCGATTCCGCGCGGACCTCGCCCCCGGTCCGCGCCAGCTGCTGCCCTTCCCAGGATGCGCATGCATCTGAACTCGCTGTTCGCAGTGACCCGCGCTTCGTTTCCCATCGGCATCCTGCTCGCCGGCGCCTGCGCCCAGGCCACGGTCGTCAACGCCCAGGTCGAGCTCCCAGGGGCGAAGCCACCGACGAATGCCCCGGCCGATCCGCGTCTGGTCGGGCTGCCGGAGTTCCTGCTGATGGTGCCCGGCGGCACCGTCGAGGTGGGTCTCAAGGCCGACGAACTGATCCAGGCCGCGTGCCAGGTGGTGAATCCGCGCCGACCCGAGACCGCGCCGAAGATCGCCGCCAGCAAGGTCGAGAAGCTGATGAAGCAGAGCGCGTCGCTGCTCGGCCGGCAGAAGATCGACATCGAACCGTTCCTGCTGGCACGCGCCCCGGTCACCTGCGCGCAGTGGGAGCGCTACCTGATCGAGAAGCGCAAGACCGGCAAGATGCGGCCGCCGTTCGACTGGTGGCGCGACGGTCGTGAGGACGACTACAACGCCAAGCTGCAGGACATCACCCGCGAGTTCCCGGGCGCCGAGGACGGCCCGTTGCTCTACTGGGACCGACACGGCGGCGACCTGCCGTACTCGCTGAAGCTCAAGGACGGCACCTCGTTCGCGGACTGGCCGGTCACGTTCGTCGACTACCGCGAGGCGAACGAGTTCGCCGCGTGGCTCGGCATGCGACTGCCGACCGAACACGAATGGACCCGCGCCGCGCGCGGCGACGGCAGCAACGTCTGGCCGTGGGGCGGGCAGCAGGGCCAGGACGCCTACGCCGAGGACAACCTCGAGCAACTGCGCCTGCTGAAGACCAGCGACAAGAAGCGCAAGCCGGTCGGCACGGTCGCGGCCGGCGCCGGTCCGTACGGCCACGTCGACATGTTCGGGCAGGTGTGGCAGTTCGTGTCCGGACTCAGCTACCGCCCGATCAACGGTGAGGAACCGTTCAAGGACGAATGGAAGCGCATGCAGAAGGACAAGGTCGGCGGCCTGCTGACCTCGCCGCCGCTGTGGCGCGACAACTGGGCGCTCGGCAAGGGCGGCTCGTTCCTGTCCGGCGGTGAGCCGATCCAGCTGCTGGTCGACGCGCGCGCGCCGTTCCAGACCATCGACGTGCTGACTTCGGTCGGCGTGCGCCTCGCGAAGAGTCTGCGCCCCGGCTACGACCTGCTCTACTCGCTGCTGCGCAGCACCTACGACCGTTCGCCGTTCGCGTCCGATCAGGACATCGACCTGACGCAGCAGGTCGGCGCGGAACGCTACGAGATCGGCACCGACGGCTTCCCGACCGCCTACCACGCGGTGTCCATGGCGCCGGTCAACTGGCTGTCGCAGGAGAAGAGCGCCGACGTCAACAAGCTGCTCGAGAAGACGCAGCAGGAACCGATGCTGGTGGCCACCTTCGCGACCACGGTGCCGCTCGCCGATCCCGCGGTGCCCGCCGGCCACTACTCGGTGCTGTTCCGCAAGGAAGGCATGCCGCGCGAACTGGTCGACGCGATCAAGGCCGGTCACAAGGAGATGGTGGCGCTGGCCCGGAAGCCGAAGAAGGACGACGACAAGGACAAGGACACGGACGACGGCGGCACGGAGCGCAAGGCCGGCTGGCGCGACGTGCTGGCCCGCTACGGGCTGACCGAGGCGGATGTCGCCGGCAAAGAGGCCGCCAACGGCCTGAAGTTCGTGCGCGTCGATGGCGTGCAGGTGTCGACCGAACGCGACTGCTTCCTGCTGCACGGCAACGAGGGCAAGGTCGTCGCCGTCGTGCCGGCACCCAACCAGAAAGTGTCGGCCGCCAGCGGCGCGGTTCCGTCGAGTCTGACGCTGGAAGCCGACGCCAAGGGCCGCGCCGTGGCGAAGTTCCGCATCGGCTCGCTGGCCACGTCCCGCAGCAAGAAGATCGTCGAGATCCCGTTCCAGGTGACGCTCGATCGCACGGCCCCGACCGGCGACGACGCCTGGCGCCTGCCCGGCAACTGACCTCTCACCACCCGCCTGCCGAGACCCCGACGTGAACGAGCCGTTCCACCCGCAAGCCAAGACCCGCATCAACGCGAAGGCCAAGGCCGCGTTCTTCGTGCAGGAGTACGGCGCCGGCAAGCGCATCGACGGCGTGCAGATCGTCGAACTGAAGCGCTTCAACGACGACGGCGGCGCGATCACCGAACTGGGCCGCCTGACCGCCGGCTTGCACGCGCAGCTCGAGGGCTTCGAGTGCAGGCAGATGAACTACTCGGAGATGGAGCCGGGCGCCGTCAAGGCGTTCCACATGCACCATCGCCAGACCGACGTCTGGTACGTGCCGCCGTGCGACAAGCTGCTGCTGGTGCTGCACGACTGCCGCGCCGGCTCGCCGACCGAGGGCACGACGATGCGTTTCGTGCTCGGCGACGGCAAGGATCGCCTCGTGCGCATCCCGCCCGGCGTCGCGCACGGCGCCGCGAACATCGGCCAGAAGACCGGTCGCATCATCTACATGGTCGACCTGCAGTTCTCCGGCACACCCGGCGAGTGCGACGAGGGTCGCCTGCCATGGGACTACCTCGGCGCCGAGATCTGGGACATGGTCAAGGGCTGATCCCGCTCCCCCAAGAGCTGATGACTTGGGTGCAGCTCCCGGGTTTTGCTGCCACCGTTGCGCCGATCGCGCCACCCATGCCCTGCCGAAGCCCCGTTGGGCGCGGCAGGAGAGCACGTTGGCATTCATCCCACCTCGGTGTCCCAACCTGGTTTGCG
>JAEUHS010000002.1 GCA_016794035.1 Planctomycetota bacterium | reverse complement strand
GCGCTACCGCACCACCGTGCCGCGCGACTTCTTCGGCTTCGCCGGCCACTTCCCGGGCTACCCGGTGCTGAGCGGCGCCGTGCAACTGCACGAACTGGTGCTGCCGTGCCTGCGCGCGGCCGTCGGCACGGCGTCGATCGCCGCGTTCCGGGACCTGAAGTTCCTCGCCCGCATCGCCCCCGGCGACACGATCGAACTGCTGCTGCGCCGCGACGAGGCGCGCGGCAGCTGCGAGTTCGAGATCGTGCGTGGCACGGTGAAGTGCTCCGCCGGCCGCGTGCTGCTGCGCACACCCGACGCCGAGGCGACGCCGTGAGCGCGCTGGTGCTCGTCGCCGCCGTCGTGCCGACGCTCGACAACCCGCGCACGGTGCGCGCCGTCGTCGAGGGCATCCGCGCCCACCTGACCGACGTGATCGTCGTCGACGACGGCAGCGGCGCCGAGGGCCGCGCCGCCTGCGAGGCGCTGCAGCGCGACGGGCTCGCGATCGTGCACCGGCTGGACCGCAACCGCGGCAAGGGTGCCGCCGTCAAGGCCGGCTTCGACCTCGCCCACGAACGCGGCTTCACACACGTGTTCCAGGTCGACGCCGACGGCCAACACGACCTCGCCTGCCTGCCGGAGTTCCTCGCCGCCGCGCGACAGCACCCCGAGGCCCTGGTGCTCGGCTACCCGGTCTACGACGAGACGGCGCCGGCCACGCGCAAGACGGCGCGGCAGGTGACGAAGTTCTGGGTCGATCGGGAGACCGGCGGTCGGGTGCGCGACGCGATGATCGGCTGCCGCATCTACCCGCTGGCGACGGCGCGCACGAGCGGCACGCGCGGCAACCGCATGGACTTCGACGTCGAGATTGCCGTGCGCATGGCGCGCGCCGGCGTCGAGGTGGTCAACCTGCCGGTGCGGGTGCGCTACCTGACGGCCGCGGAAGGCGGCATCTCGCACTTCCAGCCGGTGCGCGACATCGTGCGACTGTCGTGGATGCACAGCCGCCTGTGCACCGGCATCTCGATCCGCTGGGTGCTGCGCAAGGTCGGAGTCGCGCGATGAGCACGACCCCGAGCAACTGGCTGAACCGCCGCGAGCGCGGCACGGTGTTCGGCATCCGCGCGGCGTTCCGCTTCGCGACGCTGATGGGCCGGCCGCTGACCAAGCTGCTGGTCGGCTCGATCGCGATGTGGTACCGGCTGTTCGACCGCCGCTCGGTGCAGCACTCGCGCGACTGGCTGCGCCGCGCCACCGGCGAGGCCCCGGGCTTCTGGGCCGTCTACCGGCATCTCTACACGTTCGCGCAGGTCGTGCTCGACCGCGCGTTCCTGCTGACCGGGCGCACCAAGAGCCTGCGCTTCACGCACACCGGCCTCGACCTGCTGCAGCGGCAGCAGGCGACCGGCCACGGCGCGGTGCTGCTCGGTGCGCACCTCGGCAGCTACGAGGCGATGCGCGCCGGCGGCGACCACGACGACCTGCGCATCAAGATCGTCGGCTACTTCGCCAACGCGAAGATGATCAACTCGCTGATGGCCGAACTGAACCCGAGCTGGTCGACGCAGGTGATCCACCTCGGCGACGACCCGGTCGGCGTGATGGCGAACGTGCAGGACAGCATCGAGCGCGGCGAGTTCGTCGCGGTGATGGCCGACCGCACCGGCCTCAACGAACGCATCGTCGAGGCGCCGTTCTTCGGCGAGCCGGCGGCGTTCGCGAGCGGCCCGTTCCTGATGGCGTCGATCCTGCGCTGCCCGGTGTACCTGGTGTTCGGGCTCTACCGCGCGCCCAACCGCTACGACCTCTACTGCGAGCGCTTCGCCGACCGCATCGAGCTGCCGCGCCGCGACCGCGAGGCGGCGCTGCGGCACTACGCCGAGGCCTACGCCGCGCGCGTCGAACACCACGCTCGCCTGGCGCCCGAGAACTGGTTCAACTTCTTCGACTTCTGGAAGCCGCACGCGCCCGCGACCGCCCCGACCCCCGCCGCCACCCCGGAACGAGCCCATCCGTGACCAAGAGACAGCGCCCCGACCACGCGGTGACGATCGAACAGCGGATCGGACTGCACCACTGCGACCCGCTCGGCGTCGCCTGGCACGGCCGCTACTTCGAGTGGTTCGAGGCCGCGCGCACGGCCCTGTTCGCCAGCATCGACCTCGACGTGCCGCAGATCCGCGCGTTCGGCTTCCGCATGTACATCGTCGACGCGCACTGCCGCTACATGGCGCCGCTCGCCTATGGCGACCTCGCACGGGTCACCGCCTGGTTCGTCGCGACCGCGCCGCTGATCCGCGTCGCCTACGACGTGCACAACGCGGCCACCGAACGCTGGAGCGCACGCGCGACCACGGTGCTGGCGACGACGGCGCCGGACGGCACGCTGCTGCCGAGCACGCCCGACGAGCTGCGGACGCGGCTGCCGGCGCGCGCGAACTGAGGGCTCAGCCGGGCGGCGCGCCGTCGCGCGCGCGCCCGAACTCGCCGCACAGCCGTTCGGGATCGAGCAGTTCGCGCAGTCGGGCTGCGGGCAGTCCCGCGCTGCGCGCGGCCTCGAACACCGGCACGCCGCGCTGCACGGCGTCACGGGCGATCGCGACGGCGCGGGCGTGGCCGAGTTCGGCCATCAGGGCGGTCGCCAGGATCGGGTTGTTCGCCACCTGCGCCGCGGCCTCGGGCCGGACACGCAGGCCGAGCAGCGCGTGCTCGCGGAACGCCGCGGCGGCGCCGGCGACCAGTTCGAGGGACTCGACCACGTTGCGCGCGACCAGCGGCAGCATCGTGTTCAGCTCGAACTGGCCCTGGGTCTCGGCGAACGCGACCACGGCGTCGTTGCCGAGCACCTGCGCGCACGCCATCAGCGCCGCCTCGCAGACGACCGGGTTCACCTTGCCGACCATGATCGAACTGCCGGGCTGCATCGCCGGCAGCTCGATCTCGCGCATGGCGTCCGACGCCTGCCAGCGCACGTCGTCGACCAGCTTGTACAGCGACGCGGCGGCGGCGCGCAGGTCGGCGCTCAGCGCCGCGAGCGCACCGAGGCTGTTCTGCGCCGAGAGATGGTGCGGCGTCTCCTGCACGCGCAGGCCGAACAACGTGCCGAGCGCCGTGCAGACGGCGGCGGCGAAGCCCGGCGGACACGTCACGCCGGTGCCGACCGCGGTGCCGCCGAGCGGCAGCTCGCGGCAGGCGTCGAGCGACGCCGCGAGTCGTGTGGCCGCGGCCTGCACGACTTCGGCCATGCCGCGGAACTGCTGGCCGAAGCGGATCGGCATCGCCGCCATCAGGTGGGTGCGGCCGTTGCGCAGGTCGTGCCAATGGCGGTCCGCCAGGTCGTGCAGCGTCGCCGCGAGCGCGGCGAGCGCCGGCAGCAGCTGCCGTTCGCTGAGCGCGAGCACCGCCAGCCGGATCGCCGACGGGACCACGTCGTTGCTCGACTGGCCGAGGTTGACGTGGTCGTGCGCGAGCACGGTGCCGCTGCCGCGCGCCGCACCGAGCAGTTCACCGGCGCGGTTGGCGATCACCTCGTTGGCGTTCATGTGCGACGACGTGCCCGACCCGGTCTGGAACAGGTCGACGACGAACTCGGCATCGTGCCGCCCCTCGGCGACCTCGATCGCCGCGCGCTCGATCGCCTGCGCGGTCGTGGCCGGCAGCCGGCCGGCGGCGCCGTTCGCGCGCGCCGCGGCGGCCTTCAGCTGGCCGAGCGCGTGCACCACGGCGACCGGCAGCCGGTGGCGGCTGAACGCCCAGCCGGCGGCGCGCGCCGTCTCGGCGCCGTAGAGCACGCCCGCTGGCACCGACACGGCCCCCATCGCGTCGTGTTCGCTGCGCTGCCCGGAAGAACCCTGCGACCGTGGTGGCTGCATGCCGCCATCATGGGCGCGCGCCGACCGCGCCACCAGCCGCCCCGGGCTAGCGGCCGGCGTCGAGGTCGAGCATCGTCGTCTCCTGCAGGCGCTTCTGCAGGTCGGCGATGTAGCGCGGCACCTCGAACACGGCGAC
>JAEUHS010000081.1 GCA_016794035.1 Planctomycetota bacterium | reverse complement strand
CCGCTGCGTCGGCGCTTGCGTGAGTCGCGGGGCCGGCGCGCGGCGAATCTCGGCGCCGCGGCGTCACGCGGGCACCGGCGTGGTGCTCTCCGGGAGTTCCCTTCTCCCGACACCTGACACCCGCTCACGCCATGCAAGTCCTCGCCGCCAACCTGCGCCGCCACTCACCCTGCCGGGCGCCGTCCCTGCCGTTCGCCGCCGCCCTCGCTGGCGCCGCCTGGTGCCTCGCCGCCCCGGCGCACGCCCAGTGGACCGCCGTCGTGCTGCATCCACCGGCGGCCTACACCTCCGACTGCCTGCGCGGCCAGGACGGAACGCAGGTCGGCATGGTCGACGACGGCAGCGCGCCGACGGCGGCGCTGTGGCACGACACCGCCGCCTCCTACACGAACCTGCATCCGACCGGGGCGCTCTACTCGCGCATCTTCGGCGTCGATGGCCAGCGACAGGTCGGCTACTCGTATCCCGCCAGCGTCGCGCACGCGGCCATGTGGACCGGCACCGCCGCCTCCCATGTCGACCTGAATCCGTCCGGCGCCAGCACCTCGACCGCATTCGACGTCGCCGGCGACACGATCGTCGGCCAGGCCAAGTTCAACACGCTGATGCAGGCCGGCATCTGGAACGCGACCACCAACGGCTGGACGAGTCTGCACCCGACCACGGCGCCGCCGTCGACCTGGTCGAACATCGCCGCGACCGATGGCCTGCAACAGGCCGGAGAGGCCGTCGTGGGCGGCCACTCGCACGCGATGCTGTGGAGCGGCAGCGCCGGGTCTGCGATCGACCTGCACTCGTACACCGCCACGGACACGTCCGCGACGGACGTGCACACGGGCCAGCAGGTGGGCCGCGCGACGTTCAACTTCGTCAACCACGCGTGCATGTGGTCCGGCAGCGCGGCGTCGTTCGTCGATCTGCAACCCGCCGGCGCGACCCGATCGGAGGCCAACGGCGTGCACCTCGGCGCACAGGTCGGCTTCGCGCAGATCGCCGGCTACTACCACGCCGGCCTGTGGCACGGCTCCGCCGCTTCGTGGCAGGACCTGCACGGCTACCTGCCGCCGACGTTCACGTCCAGCATCGCGTTCGGCATCTGGCACGACATCTACGGCGTCACCTACGTCGTCGGCACCGGCAACGAGAGCGGCCACCAGCATGCCGTGATGTGGATCCTCGTGCCGCCGATCTGGACCGACCTCGGCTTCGCCAAGGCGGGCATCAGCGGCCTGCCGCTGCTCAGCGGCGTCGGTCCGCTGACCACCAACTCGCTGACCTCGCTGACGCTGACCAACGCCAACCCGAGCACGACCGCGGTGCTCGTCATGGGCGTGCTGCCCGCGAACGTGCCGTTCCTCGGCGGCGTGCTGGTGCCGGACCCCGTGATCCTGGTGCCGCTGACGACGGACGCCACGGGCGTGGTGACCTGGCAGGTCAACCTGCCGAGTCTGCCGACGGGCCTGCCGTTGCGGTTCCAGCACTGGATCGACGACCCGACCGTCTCCTACGGCTGGTCGGCCAGCAACGGGCTGCTCGGCATCTGCCAGTGAGCCGGAGCGTCGTCCGGCGTCAGGGCACGATGCGGACCGAATTGGTCGCGAACGTCCTGCCCTGCAGGTCCGTCAGCAGCGCCTGGATGGTGGTCGTGTCGACGACCGTGCCACATGGCAGCGCCGACGACACGAAGTGCGCGTCGCCGCGGAACGGGCCGTCGGCGTCACCGCCCTGCACCTTGTCCGCGATCAGGACCGAGCGGCCGGGCGCTGCGGCGTCCTCGGGGCGAGGGAAACGCAGGCCGAGTTCGGCCGCCGCTGGGGGGACCGTGTCGGGCAGGTCGCCGGTCCATGCGAACAGCTGCAGCCGGTACGGCGCCGCAATCGACGCTGCCGGCAGGACCTCGATGAACAGCCATTCGCCGGCGCGGCAGTGCACCTCACCGGTCCGCCGGTTGACCGCCAGTTCGGCCGTCGGAGCCGAGGCGGCGCCCGCATCGATCGGTCCGGCCGGCGCGACCAGCAGCGCGCCCATGATCGCCCACGCGTGCACGCCGCCGAGCACCAGCGCTGCGTCGATCCACCGTGCCGCGACGCCCCGCACCACGAGCGCACACTGCAGCGCGAACAGCGTCAGTGGCACGCACATGCCGAGCATGAGGTCGTAGTCGAGCGGGAACATCAGGTCGAAGTAGTAGATGGACGTCAGCGACGCCGACCCCAGACCGGCGATGGCGAGTGCGGGCTGGCGCCCGATCGCGCGCAGCAGGTCCGTCCGCACGCGCGACGACCCCAGCAGCGCGACGCCGCCCACCAGCGCCGGAGCTGCCTGCAGGTACAGGTTGCCGACGTCGGCCAGGTGCGCCGCATCGAACATCGCGAACTCGTACCAGTGCGGCAGCCCGGCGAGCACGAGCGGGACGAAGTGGCGGCCGTCCCCGCCACCCTGCACGTGGCCGGCCTGCACGGCGAAGCCGGCCACCCTCAGTCCCTGGACCGCCAGCCAGATCAGGCCGGCGACGACCGCGACCACGACACCGAGATCGCGACCGAGTTGCCAGTTCGGCCGGCGGCGAGCACGCCACACGAGCACCAGCACCAGCGCGATCAGAACGGGCACGTTCATGCCGTGGAAGAGGCAGGCGAGCGAGAGCCACGCCGAGCACCTGACGACGGCGCCGAGGTCGGCGCGGCCGCGCGCGATCGCCACCATCGCTGCCATGGCGCGGACGAGGAACGGCAGGCTGAGCTGGGTGTTCTCGAGGTAGCCGCGGCAGAACAGCAACTGCCACCCCGACAGCGCGAGCACCGCCGCACCCACGAGGCGCGCCCGCGCGGCATCGACCCCGCGACCGCCGCAGGTGGACTCCACGAACGACAGGAAGGCGAGGGAGAACAGGAGCCCCGCGATCGGCGCCACGCAGTTCGTTCCCGCCGTGCCGAACTGCGCGTAGACGCAGCGGTGCACGACGTTCGCCAGCAGTTCGGAACTGCCGGCGTGATCGAGGTGCAGCCAGGTGCACCAGATCGTGTAGTCGCCCAGCGGCTGCACCTCGACCGACATGTGCATCGCGAACAGGATCCCCGCGAGCAGCAGGTGCGCGGGTCGCCGGGAGACGCGGTGTCGCGTCCACCAGGCCGCGGCGAAGTAGACGCCCAGAAGGGCCAGGACCCGCAACGGCGGTGTCGCGCGGTAGGCGCCGATGCGCAGCTGTTCGGGCACGAAGGGCACGAAGGCGACGGCGACCACCGACAGCGTGACCACCGCGGCCAGCACCGACGCGGGAACCCACCGATACCGACCGGTTCTCATGGACGAACAGCCCCGATGGCGCCGGCTGCCCGCAGTCGCACGCGGCGTGACGCCGGCGGCACGGTATGACTTCCGCTGCGGCATCGCCACGGCTGGCCGCCGCCTCGCTCCGACCTTCTTCCGATCCGACCAACGTGTCGACCACGCCTCGTGAAGTCACCCCGCTGCGCTGGCCCGGCGACGCCACGCTGCGCATGCCCGGCAGCAAGAGCGAGGCGAACCGGCTGCTGGTCGCCGCGGCGCTGAGCGGACGCACCGTCACGGTGCACGGCGCGACACCCTCGGACGACGTGCGGCACCTCGTGTCGGGCCTGGCGACGCTCGGCTTCGCGGCGACGTTCGTCGACGAGGCGAACGGCGTGGTCCGGGTCGGCCCGCGCGCCGCCGGCGCCGCGACGCGCGGCGAGCTGTTCTGCGGCAACGCCGGCACGGCGCTGCGCTTCCTGGTGTCGGTCGCGGCGATCACGCCCGGCGAGTGGACGCTGACCGGCGACGCGGCGATGCAGCGCCGGCCGATCGACCCCCTGGTCCAGGCCTGGCGGCAGCTCGGCGTCGACCTCGACGCCACGAACGGCCTGCCGCCGGTGCACGTGCGCTGCACCGCGGTGCCGATCGGCGGCCGCGTGCACCTCGACGCGAGCGCCTCGAGTCAGTTCGCGTCGTCGCTGCTGCTGGTCGGCGCCCACCTGCGCGACGGACTCGAGATCACCTTCGACGGCGCGGTCGCTTCGCTGCCGTACCTGCAGCTGACCCGCGCCGTGCTGCAGAAGACGGGCATCGCGCTGCGGCTGACCGCTCGCGGCGCCGGCGTGCGTGGACCCGCGCTCGGCTCGCCGACGTCGGTCGAGGTCACCGGCGACTGGAGCAGCGCCGGCGTCTGGACCTGCCTGAACCACCTGACGGGGTCACGGATCACGGCGACCAACCTGCGGGCCGGATCGGGCCAGCCCGACGAGCAGCTCGCCTCCGTATTGGGCCGCGTGCCGCGGACCGGCGACCACACGATCGACGTCGGGCCGTTGCCGGACCAGTTCTGCAACCTCGCGGTCGTCGCCGCACACCGCAGCGGCACGACGCGTCTCGTCGGCGGTGCCAACCTTCGCATCAAGGAATGCGACCGCATCGCGGTGATGGCGCGTGGGCTGCTGCAGCTCGGCGTGCGCCTCGAGGAACGGCCCGACGGCCTGGTCGTGCATGGCGGTCGCGAGGCGCGCGCGGCGGCCATCGACCCGGCGAACGACCACCGCATCGCGATCGCGTTCGCGCTCGCAGGCCTGCTCGCGCCGGGCGTCACGATCGTGGATCCCACGTGCGTGTCGAAGAGCTACCCGGCGTTCTGGGCCGACCTCGAACGCGTGCAGCGGTCGCTGCGCTGCGTCGCCGTCGTCGGCATGCGCGGCGCCGGCAAGAGCACGTTCGCGGCGGCGCTGGCGCAGGCCACCGGCCTGCCGCACGTCGACATCGACCGTCTGTTCGAGGCCAGGTTCCAGCCGATTGCGCCGTTCGTCGCCAAGTACGGCTGGCACAACTTCCGCGACATGGAGGCGGCGCTGGTCGACGAGGCGCTGCAGCCCGGCCACATCGTCGCCACCGGCGGCGGCGCGATCGAACACCCGGAGACTCAGGCGCGGCTGCGCGAACGCGCGCTCGTCGTGTGGCTCGATGCCGATGCCGCGACGCTGCGCGCGCACATCGCCGCCGACCCGCGGCAGCGGCCGTCGGTCACCGGCGCCCCGGTCGACCAGGAGATCGACGTGCTGCTGGCGCGGCGACGGCCGTTGTTCGAACGGTTCGCGACGTGCCGCATCGACGCCACCGCCGCGACGGCGGACCAGGTCGGCGAGGCGCTGCGGCTGCTGCGCGACAGCGGCCGCTGAGCGCACTACCATCGCGTCGCCGATGTTCCTGTCCCGCCTGCGCCTGCTGACCGCCGGAGAATCGCACGGTCCGATGCTGACCGGCATCCTCGAGGGCATGCCCGCCGGGCTGCCGATCGACGCCGCGGTGATCGACCGCGACCTCGCGCGCCGCCAGCGCGGTTTCGGCAGCGGCGCGCGCATGCAGATCGAACACGACCACGCGCGGCTGACCGCCGGCGTGCTGGCGGGCGCGACGACCGGTGCGCCGATCGCGTTCACGATCGACAACCAGGACCATCGCAACTGGGCCACGCGCGACATCGCGCCGATGACCGTGCCGCGTCCGGGCCACGCCGACCTGACCGCGGCGATCAAGTACGGCTACGGCGACCTGCGCCTCGGGCTCGAACGCGCGTCGGCACGCGAGACCGCGGCGCGCGTCGCCGCCGGCGCGATCTGTCGCGCGCTGCTGGCCGAGTTCGGCGTCACGATCGGCGGCTATGTCACGAGCATCGGCACCGCGCGGGTCGCCGCCGAACGCACGCCGGTCGACCCGGCGCTGTTCGTGGCGCGCTTCGCGGCCGCCGAGACGTCCACCGTGCGCTGCCACGACGAGAAGCTGGCGGCGGCGATGCAGGTCGAGATCGAGGCCGCGATCGCCGCGAAGGACACGCTGGGCGGCATCGTCGAGGTCGCGGCGCTGCATCTGCCGCCCGGCCTCGGCAGCCACGTGCACGCCGACCGCAAGCTCGACGCGCGCCTCGCCGGCGCGCTGCTCGGCATCCCGGCGGCGAAGGCGGTCGAGTTCGGCGACGGCTTCGCGGTCACGCACCGGCGCGGCACCGAGGCCCAGGACGCCCTGTTCGCCGAGGGCGACGCGCTGGTGCGCCACAGCAACCACGCCGGCGGCGTCGAAGGCGGCATCAGCAACGGCGCGCCGATCGTCGCGCGCGTCGCGATCAAGCCGATCGCCACGACGCTGACCCCGCAGCCGTCGGTCGACCTCGCCACCGGCCAGCCGGCGCCGATGCGCTACGAGCGCAGCGACTTCTGCCAGGTCCCGCGCGCGGTGCCGATCGCCGAGGCGATGTTCGCGCTGGTGCTCGCCGACCTGCTGCTCGAGAAACTCGGCGGGGACTCGCTGGCGGAACTGCGCCCGCGCTTCGCCGCGCTGCGGCGCGCCCGTCGCGGCGACCTGCCGATGCACGGCAGGCCCTGGCGCTTCGGTTACCAGTGACGGCAGGTGCACCGATGGGCGGGCCCGAACACATCGCGACGCACGGCGTGCCGATCAAGGCGTGGATCCGCGGCGTGCCCGCGGATCCGCAGGCGCTGCAGCAGCTGCGCAACGTCGCCGAGCTGCCGATCGTGCACGGCCACGTCGCGGCGATGCCCGACGTGCACTTCGGCATCGGCGCGACCGTCGGCAGCGTGATCCCGACGCTGGGCGCGATCATCCCGGCGGCGGTCGGCGTCGACATCGGCTGCGGCATGATGGCGGTGCGAACGACCCTGACCGCCGCGCACCTGCCGGACGACCTCGAAGGCCTGCGCGCGACGATCGAGCGCGCCGTTCCACACGGCCGCACGAACCAGGGCGGCAGGGGCGACCGCGGCGCCTGGAGCGACCTGCCGGCGCGCGCCGAAGACGCCTGGAAGAAGCTGCGCGCCGGCTACCAGCGCATCCTGGCCGGCCATCCGCGCCTCGACCGCGGCTCGACGGCGGAACACCTCGGCACGCTGGGAGGCGGCAACCACTTCATCGAGCTGTGCCTCGACGAGCAGCAGGGCGTTTGGGTGATGCTGCACAGCGGCTCGCGCGGCGTCGGCAACCGCATCGGCACGCACTTCATCGACCTGGCGAAGAAGGACATGCAGCGCCACGCGCAGCACCTGCCCGACCGCGACCTCGCCTACTTCACCGAGGGCGCCGAGCACTTCGACGACTACGTGTTCGCGGTCGACTGGGCGCAGCGCTTCGCCCGCGTCAATCGCGAGCTGATGATGGCGGCGATCCTCGAGGCGCTGGCGCGCAGCGACGAGCTGCCGAAGTTCGCGTCCGGTGAGATCGCCGTGAACTGCCACCACAACTACGTGCAGCGCGAACGGCACTTCGGCGCCGAGGTGTTCGTGACCCGCAAGGGCGCCGTGCGCGCCTCGGTCGGCGACCTCGGCATCATCCCCGGATCGATGGGCGCACGATCGTTCATCGTGCGCGGCAAGGGCAACCCGGACAGCTTCCACTCCTGCAGCCACGGCGCCGGTCGCGTGATGTCGCGCGGCGAGGCGAAGCGCCGCTTCACCCTCGCCGACCACGTCGCGGCCACGGCCGACGTCGCCTGCCGCAAGGACGCCGGCGTGCTCGACGAGACCCCGGGCGCCTACAAGGACATCGACGCGGTGATGGCCGCGCAGGCCGATCTGGTCGAGATCGTGCACACGCTGAAGCAGGTGGTCTGCATCAAGGGCTGAGAGCCGCACGCTCGGCCATCCGCGAGGCGGACGTCCCTCGCGCAGCTGGTTCGCACGCGCTGGCGCCGCGTGCCCAGGCCAGGTTCGGGGCCGAGTCGCGGCAACCGCTGTTGCACCGCGACCACGACCCGTGGCGACGGCCGCATGCGATTGCGGGCCCGCGGTCGGCCTAGCGACCGCCGGTTCCGGCGGCCCGGCGCCGGACCATGTGTCGTCGGCAGGCCCCGCCACCGCACCCGGGCTGGCCCGGGCCGGATCCGTGACCACCGGGCGGGGCCGGCGCTACAGGCAGGGCCCCGATCCGCTACGCTCTCGCCGCCCTCCCCCTGATGCTCCCATGTCCACGATTCGACTGATCGGGGCCTTCGCGGCCCTGTCCCTGTCCACGCTCTGCCCGGCGGCAGGCCAGGCGCCCCAGGACCCCGGCGATCGGCCCGGGTGGGAGGCGGCGCTGGCTCGCTACAAGCAGACCATCACGCGCAAGCCGTTCTCGCACCACACCGAGGGTCGCGAGCGCATCGCGCAGACGCGCACGCCGGAGGCGCTGGCGATCCTCGTCAGCGACTACAGCAAGCCGCAGGCGTTCCCGGAGTACACGCGCTACACGATCGCGACGCTGATCGGCCGCCACTTCGACCGCCTCGACGACATCGCGCCGCTGCAGGCGCTGCGCCGCGGCTTCACCAAGCCGATCGACACCTGGATGTGGGTGCAGGCGCTGCGCATCGAGATCGACCGCACCGATGACCAGGAGGCGCTGGCGATCGTGCGGGACGGCAAGAACGTCCACCAGCGCGCGGCGGCGATCGCCGCGATCGGCAACTCGCGCGTCGGCAACGTCAAGGCCGCGATCGTGCCGGTGTGTCTCGATTTCCCGAAGAAGGAGTCCGATCGCAACCTGCTGATCGGCGCGATGACCGGCGCGCTGTGGGAGAACCGCAAGCGTGTCAACGACACCGAGTACCGCGAGGCGCTCGAGGCCTACATCAGCCTGATGGCGCCCGAGGTCGACCTCGGCCACACGATCAAGGTGCAGATGGCGCGGCACCTGCAGGCCATCCTCGACACGCCGGCGATGTGGGTCGACGCCGAGCCGTGGCTCGAGATCCTGCGGCGCGGCGAGGTCAAGCAGCGGCCCGACAACGGCACGTCGGCGAGCCCGAGCTTCTTCGGCATCACGACCGACGGCGAACGGTTCTGCTACGTGATCGACATGTCCGACTCGATGTTGAAGCAGATCGAGCCGAGCGCGAAGCCCGACCTCGTGCCGGAGACGGGTCCGCGCAAGAAGAAGAAGAAGCGGGCCGTGCTCGACGAGAGCGATCTGCCCTGGCACCTGATCCACACCCGCTGGGACCTCGCGCGCGAGCAGCTGCGCATCTCGCTGTCGCGCCTGACGCCGGAGAAGTACTTCGCGATCGTGTGGTTCGGCAGCGACGCCGGCACGCTCGACGCGTGCAAGGGCATGATCAAGGCGACCAAGGCCAACGTCGATCGCGTGATGAAGGAGCTCGACGCCGTCGACCCGGTCATGCCGGACAAGGTCCCGGCGCAGGAGCGGGCGGACTTTCCCGACGGCAAGCTGCGCGGCGACACCAACATGCACGCGGGCCTGCGACGCGCGTTCGCGCTCGCCGGCAAGGGCTTCGTCGACGAGCCGGCCTACGTCGACCCCGAGGCGCTGACCGAGGGCTGCGACACGATCTTCCTGGTGTCCGACGGCCGGCCGTCGGCCGACGACTTCCGCATCGTCGACAAGGACTACGGTGAGGGCAACGTCGTCACCAACCACGAATCGAAGGCGGCCGCCCAGCGCACGCCGAGCCTGTGGTACCACGGCCCCTACGACCAGGACGAGTGGCTGGTCGAGGACGTGCGGCGCATGAACAGCTTCCGCCGCATCCGGCTCTACGCGATCGGCATCGGTGAGGCGAACATGCGGCTGCTCGAACGGTTGGCCGAAATCGGCAACGGTGAGGCGTTCCCGTTCGGCAAGAAGCAGAACGGCGATGGCGGCGACGACAAGAAGTGACGCGCGACGAACGCCAACGCGGCCCCCAAACATGGCTGCGTCCGGCTATCCTGCTGCGTCGAACCGCCACGTCTCCACCGTGAATTCCACCACCATCCGTTCGCGCCTCGTCGCGAGTCTCTCCCTGTTCTCCCTGGCCGCAGGCCTGTCCGCGCAGACCGTCGTGGTCGTGCCGTCCGCGGCCGACAACACGCTCTACGAGAGTGCGACCGGCTCGCTCAGCAACGGCGGCGGCCAAGGCATGTTCGTCGGCATCAACGGCCTCGGCCTGAAGCTGCGTGCCGTGGTGCGCTTCGACGTCGCCGCCTGGGTCCCTGCGGGTGCATCGATCTACGCGGCCAAGCTGACCATCGACTCGCAGCAGTCCAACGACTTCGCGACCCGCACCCTGACCGGGCACCGCATCCTGCAGGCGTGGGGCGAAGGCACGGTCGTGGCGCCGGTGGGCGGGGGCTTCGGCGGCACCGCGGCGCCCGGCGACGCGACCTGGCTGCACGCCATGTCGCCCAGTGCCTTCTGGACGACGGCCGGCGGCGACTTCGTGGCGACGCCGACCATCGTGATGCCGTCCGCTCCGCTCGGCCTCGCCTCGTCCGACGACGGCCCCGAGACGGTCGCCGACGTGCAGTTCTGGCTCGACAACCCGGCGCAGAACTTCGGCTGGCTGATCAAGTCCGACGAGACCCTGTCGGGCCCGACCGCGCGTCGCTTCGCCACCCGCGAGGCGAGCGTCGGTACGAAGCCGCAGTTGACGGTGGCCTACCTGCTCCCGGGCGAGAGCGGCGTCTGGGGCACCGGCTGCCCGACCGCGAACGGCACCTTCGGGTTCAACTGGACCGGCGCGATCGTCGGCGGCACCACGATCCAGCTGAACGCGACCAGCGGGCCGCCGAACAGCGGTGGCGCGTTCTACTTCGACCTGAGCCTCTACGCGAAGGGCTTCGGGCTGCAGCCCGGCTGCACCCTCTACCTGGATGCGGGCACCGCGTTCCAGGGCTTCGTGTTCCCGACCGACGCACTCGGCAACGGTTCGGTCTCGTGGACCCTGCCGACGGTCTTCCCGAACCTGTTCTTCGCCACCCAGGTCGTCGGCTACGACCCGAGCCCGTTCGGGGCGCCGTTCAACGTCGTGCTGTCGAACGCCGGCGTCGCCAAGATCCTCTGATCGCGGCGCCCGCGGGGACCGTCAGGGCATCGCGACGACCAGCGTCGCCTGCTCCGGTTCGAAGTGCGTGCTCGCCGGCGAGGTGAGCGCGTCGCCGACGCGCACTTCGAAGCGCCACCCGTCGCCGAGCGCCGCGTCGGCGAGCCGGACCCGGGTCCAGCCCTGCGCGTCGGTGCGCTGCACGCTGGTGCGTTCGTCGCCGAACGTCGCCGCGACGGCGGCGTCCGCGATCGGTGCGCCCGCCGTGTCGACGACCCGCAGGCGCCGTTCCGACGCCGGTTGCAGCGACAGTTCGCAGTCGGCGAGCGCGCGATCCACCGACACCGCCAACGGCACGCCGAGCATGCCTCGGAACGCGAACGGCCGCACCGTGTAGCGGCCGGGCTCGAGTCCGCCGATGCGGAACGCGCCGCCGGAGCCGGTCTCGACCAGACGCTCGAGTCCCGCGCCACGCAGGCGCACGGGCACACCGGCCACGGGCACGCCGTGCTCGTCGCGCACGATGCCGCGCAGCGCGCAGCCGGCGACCGCGACCAGTTCGGGCAGCGGCACGATGCCGTGCTCGCGGTCGAGCAGCAGCGGCTCCGAGCGGGCGACGAGGCCGTGGTCGGCATCGCCGTTGCCCCCCTCGTGCACGGCGATCACCGGCGTCGCGGTCGCGAGCGGCAGCACGTAGCGACCGCTGGCATCCGTGCGCGCCCATGCATCGCCGCCGATCGCGGTCACCGCCGCGCCGACGACCGGCCGGCCGTCCGCGCCGACGACCCGCCCCTCGCCGGCGAAGCGCAGCGGCGGCAGCGTATCGGGGGCCCGATCCCACGGCGCCATCGGCGACAGTTGCACCAGGAGCGGATCGGGCGTCGCCGCCTGCACCCGCAAGTGACGGACTCCGTGTCCCGGTGCCTGCACCGTGACGTCGGCGGTGTGGCCGGCTGCGAGTTCGACCTGGAAGCGGCCGTCGGCATCGGTGCGCACCGGCGCCGCGCCGTCCACCGACACCTCGGCACCGACGACGAGGAAACCGGCGGCGTCGAACACGCGCGCACTGCGCACGACGACCGCCGCATCGGGCCGCGCGGGGCGTTGCGGTCGCACGACGACCGGTTCGCGCGCACCGGTCTGGGTGGCGCCGCGCGACGATCGTTCGACCCGCAGATCGCCGGTCAGCACGAACACCATCACCACGACCGTGACCCAGGCCAGCAGCAGGACCGACGGTCGCTTCCAACTCTCGCGCAGCATCGGCCCGACTATAGCGCGAACGGGCGGATCAGCGGCACAACCGCGGCGGCGCGATGTCGAGCACCGATCGCAGGCCCGGCGCCGCCGCGGCGACGCCGTGCAGGCTGTTGACCAGGATCGCCGCCGTCGCCTCGTCGCCGGGAATGCCCCCGACGAACTTCATGTGCACCGACGGCGTGCCCTCCAGCTGGATCTCGTCGCGCGGGTCGGGCGCACCGACGTACATCGACAGGTCCAGGTGCACGACCGCCTGCTTGCCGACGTAGCCGTAGCCGTGGTTGCGCAGCCCGGCGACCTGACCCTCCTTGACGGTCAGGAACGGCGTCTTGTGGTCCTCCGGGGCCAGCACCGGCTCGACCGTCTGTTCGATGCGGTCGACACGAAGGTCGAGGCCGCGTGCGACCAGCGCCACCGACTCGCGCATGCCGACGTGGCCGAACTTGCCGGTCGCCACCTGCTGCTGGAACTCGCCCTTGGCGAGCCCGGCGCCGATCTTCTTCTGCAGCGGCTGACGCCGCGTCGCCGCGTCGACCACCCGCAGGCACTTCACCGCTTTCACGTCGGCCGTCACCGCCGAGGCGACGACCGCCAGGAAGTCCATCGCGAAGCCGGGGTTGACGCCGGTGCCCAGCACCGACACACCGGCCGCGGTCGCGGCCTCGTCGAGCTCCTTGGCCAGCAGCGCATGCTGGAGTTCGGGCGCCAGCAGCTCCTCGGTCGACGAGACGACGTCGGCGCCGGCGCGGATCGCGGCGAGCAGCTGCTCCTTGACCAGCGGCAGGTAGCTCTGCGTGCAGTGGAGCATCACGTCGGGACGCAGCTGCTGCAGCGCCGCCGCGCCGTCGCCGGCGACCACGATCCCGGTCGGCTCCTCGCGCCCGAGCAGTTCGGCGAGGTCCTTGCCAGCCTTCGCGGGGTCGGCGTCGACGGCGCCAACCAGCTGCAGGGACGTCTTCTGCAATACGAGTCGGGCAGCGGCCAGGCCGATGGGGCCGAGGCCGAACGAGAGGACGCGGAGAACGCTGGGCATCAGGTGGAGTCGGAGGGGTCTGATCGACTACGCAGCCGGTCGCGCTGGTGGCCGGAGAATCGTCGGAACGGCGGGCCGTCTGACGCAGAGTCTCGTCCCATCGCGACCACGGCGCAACCGGACCTCGGTCGCGAGGACTGGCCCTGGCCGCTCTGTCAGTGGGCGCACGCCGCGTACGAAACACCACGCGCCACGCGCGGCGGTTCGAGACTTCGCACCGACGGGATCGTAGCCCGCGCGCACCGAGGTCCTATCCGTCAGGCCCCACATTCTGCGGTTGTCGCCGTCCGCCCACCGATTTCCCCGGCGAACATCGCGTAGACCGGATGCCTCCGCTCCAGCTCCGGGTGGAAGCACGCGGCGAGCACCGGCCCGCGGCGGACCAGCACCGGATCGTCGTCGCGCCACGCGAGCACCTCGCAGTCGGCCCCGACCGCGGTGATGCGCGGCGCGCGGATGAAGGTGCCGGTCGTGCCGGCCGGCAGCACCGACGAGCGCAGCGGGAACGTGCCGGAGTGCAGCTGGCGACCGTAGCCGTTGCGCACCACCGTGATCGGCAACACGGCGAAGCTGCGCTGCCGCGGGTTCTCGACCGCCTCGGCGAGCAGGATCATGCCGGCACAGGTCGCCAGCACCGGCATGCCGGAACGCAACGCCGACGCCAGCGGCTGCCACAGACCTTCGGCGTCGAGCAGGCGCAGCATCGTCGTGCTCTCGCCGCCCGGCAGCACCAGCCCCGCGAGACCGTCGAGGTCGCGGGCGCCGCGCACGCGGCGGCAGGGCAGACCGAACGACCGCAGCGCGGCTTCGTGTTCGGCGAAGTCGCCCTGCAGCGCCAGCACGCCGACGATCGGCGCGGTCTTGACGGTGTCAGATGCCACGGCTGGCGAGCCGATCCTGCGGTGGCATGGTCTGGATGTCGATGCCGACCATCGCCTCGCCGAGGCCCTTGGACACCTCGACCAGCACCTTCGGCTCCTCGAAGTGCGTCACCGCGCGCACGATCGCCCGCGCGCGCTGCTGCGGGTTGCCGGACTTGAAGATGCCGGAACCGACGAACACCGCCTCGGCGCCGAGCTGCATCATCAGCGCCGCGTCGGCAGGCGTCGCGACGCCGCCGGCGGAGAAGTTGGGCACCGGCAGCCGACCGTGCTCCGCGACCCACGCGACCAGCGCGAACGGCACGCGCAGCTCGCTGGCCTTCTTCTCCAGGAACTTCTCGTCCTGACCGCGCAGCTCGCGGATCTGCGACATCAGCGCGCGCATGTGGCGCACCGCCTCGACGACGTTGCCGGTGCCGGCCTCACCCTTGGTGCGGATCAGCGCCGCGCCCTCGTGGATGCGACGCAGCGCCTCGCCGAGGTCGCGGCAGCCGCAGACGAACGGCGTCTTGAACACCCGCTTGTCGACGTGGAACTCCTCGTCGGCCGGCGTCAGCACCTCGCTCTCGTCGATGCAGTCGACCTCCATCGCCTCGAGCATCTGCGCCTCGACGAAGTGGCCGATACGCACCTTCGCCATCACCGGGATGCTGACGGCCTTCTGGATCGCCTCGATCATGCCCGGATCGCTCGCGCGCGAGACGCCGCCATGCTTGCGGATGTCGGCGGGCACGCGTTCGAGCGCCATCACCGCGCAGGCGCCGGCCTCCTCGGCGATGCGCGCCTGTTCGTCGTTGATGACGTCCATGACGACGCCGCCCTTGAGTTGCTCGCAGAAGCCGATCTTGCTGACGACTTCTTCGGCGGTGAAGCCGGGGACGGTCCTGATGGGATGTTGCTTGGTCATTGCACTGAGTTGCTCGATGGCAGTGGGTTCACGTCGGTCGTGGTCTCACAGGAAAGGGCGGGCCAGCGCCGGCACCGCCAGCATCTCGCGGGCGCAGTCGCCGAGCAGTCGCATGCCGGCCTCGATCTGCGGCACGTCGGCACGCGCCAGACAGAGCCGCACGCCGCGGGACGGACGATCGTGCAGGTCGAAGACCCGGCCGGGCACGACGCGCACACCGCGCGCGACGGCCAGTTCGGCGAGCCGGTCACCCATGCCGGGTTCGGGCAGTTCGAGCCAGGCGACGAAGCCGCCATCGGGTTCGGTGACCGTGCAGCCGGCGGGCAGGTGGGCGCGACCGGCCGCGCGCAGCGCCGCGTGGCGCCGTTCCAGTTCGCGGCGCAGATCGTCGAGGTGGCGATCGAGGCAGCCCTTCTGCAGGAACTCGACCAGCGCCGCCTGCAGCAGCGGGCTGGTCTCGAGGTCCATGAAGCGCTTCACGGCGGCCATCGCCGAGAGCAGTTCGGCGTCCGCCTGCACCCAGCCGATGCGCAGCGCGGGGAACAGCTCCTTGCTGAACGTCGCCACCGTGACCGTCTGCCGCCGCGGGTCGAGCGAACGCAGGGTCGGCAGCGGTTGGCCGCGGAAGCGCAGCGAGTGCTGGTACTCGTCCTCGACCACCGGCACCGACGTCGTCGCCAGCACGTCGATCAATGCGCGGCGCTGCGCGAGATCGAGCGTGCGGCCGGTCGGGTTGTGGAACGTCGGCATCAGGTAGACCAGGCGGACGCCGTCGCGCTGCAGCTGCCGTCGCAGCACGTCCAGATCGAGGCCGGCGGGCCCGAACGGGATCGGCACCACATGCAGGCCGTGCGCGCGCAGCAGGCCGAGCATCTGGTGGTAGGAAGGGTCGCTGACCAACACCGTGTCGCCCGGCGTGCACAACGTGCGCAGCACCAGGTCGAGCGCCTGCTGCGCGCCGGCGGTGATCAGGATGTGTTCGGCCCGCGTCGCCGGATCGACGTCGTGCACCCGCTCGGCGATGTGCGCGCGCAGTTCGCGCAGGCCGTTGGGCTCGAGGCCGTAGCCGAGCACCTCGGCGCCGCGCCGCTGCAGCACCGCATCCATCGCCGCGCGCCATTCGTCGATCGGGAAGCGATCGCCGTCGGGCGCCAGCTCGGCGAAGTTCGCGACCATCGCGCGTCCCGCCGGCAGCGGCGGCGCGCCGGGCATCTCCTGCGAACGTCGCAGCGCGGCCAACGCGTAGGCACTCAGCGCACCGGCTCCGGCCAGCGGCGCCGCCGCGCCGTTCGCATCGGTCGTGGCCCCGTCGCCGCCGACCTCGCGCACCATGGTGCCGCGGCCGACGGTCGCCTCGACGAGCCCGTGCTCGGCGAGCTGCCGGTAGGCCTCCTGCACCGTCGCGCGGCCGACATCGCAGGCGCGCGCCGCCGTGCGGATCGGCGGCAGCCGGTCACCGGCTCGCAGCCGGCCCTCGCGGATCGCCGCCGCATAGTAGGCGGCGATCTGGTCCACCAGCGGCGCCGGGGCGGCATGGTCGAGGTCGGGTAAGGGGGTGCGCACGATGTCGTTGGATGTACAGGCCAATCTTGGCCTGTCAATTGATCCAATTTGGCCTGATCCGCTCAGGGCCCCGGCCGGCGCCCCGCGCCAGCCTCCGCCCAAGGCACCTCCACGCAAGTCATCAGTCCTGGGGACCGCTACCGCCTGCGGTGTTGAGCGGCCCGAACACAACTCCTCGCGGTAACGACTTGAGTTGCCCGCCAGACTTTGTCACCCTCCCGAACTCCCCATCCCACCGCCGATTCCCTGCCACCCATCCCGCGACGTCCTGACCTGAACCGCGACCAGTGTCCGATGTCGCGACACGGAGGAGCGACCGTGGGGAACAACACGACATCGAGATGGCACCATGCCGGGACCGTGGTGCTGCTGTTGACCGCCGGCTGCGGCCTGGGCGACGACCCGGATCCACGCGCGCACGCGCCGCGCACGTTCGCCCTGGTGGCCAGGCCCTGGCAGCCGCCGGTGCCGGTGACGGAGGCGGTCGCCCCGGCCGCCGCTGCGGCACCGCAGGTCGAGACTCGCCGGCCCAGCGAGGTCGTGGGCCCGATGCCCATCGCGGTCGCCATGGGTCTCAACGCCAGGCAGGTGATCGACGGGGCGCTCGAGCGCACGTTCGCCGCCGGGCAGCCGAACTGCTCTCACACGTTCACGCCGTGCACGGATCGCGACGCCGTGGAACTGGTGCTGATGGGCCGGGCCGACTTCGCCGTGATCGGCGAGCAGCTGTCGGGGCGCGAACTGCAGGCGGGTCTGCAGCAGACGCGCTTCGGTCTCGAGCTGTTCGCGGTCGCGGTTGCAGCCGACTCGCCGGTGCGGTCGCTGACGCGCTCGCAGGTGCGGCAGATCTTCACCGGCCAGGTGACCAGCTGGCAGCAGCTCGGCTTCACCGGCGGCACGATCACCGCCGTCGTGCCGTCCGAACCCCGGCTCGCCGAACGCGCCGCGCGGGCGCTGATCCCCGGGGATGCGTTCCTCGCGGGCGCCGCGCGGGTCGCCAGCGACCGTCACGTCGCCGACCAGATCCTGCAGCACTCGGACGCGATCGGCGTCGTGCACGTCACCGATCGACCGCCGACGGGCATGCGGCTGTTGGCGATCGACTGGTGCCCGCCGACCGCGGAGGCCTTCGGCTACGGCACCTACCCGTTCGGGGTGCCGCTGCAGGTCGTGACCGCGGGGCCGCCGACCGGGGAAGCGCGGCGCTTCCTCGAGTTCGTGGCCACGGACGCCACGCGCGAACGCCTGGCCGCGCAGCTCACGCTGCCCTGACGGGCCGCCCGGCAGCTCGGCGGCGCCGTCAGAAGCGCACGCCGCCGCCGACGAAGAAGCCCTGGATCTCGACGTCGGCGTCGAAGTCGCGGGACGACGCGCGGCCGGCCGGATCCATCACCAGGTAGCGGTAGCCCACCATCACGTCGAGCTGCTCGACGGCCTGCCAGCGAACGTAGGTCTCGAGGTCGATGTAGCGTCCGTTCGCGTCGCCGAGGTCGGCGGACATCAGGCCCAGGTTGGCGCCGGCGGTCAGCGGGCCGAGGAAGCCCTCGACCTCGAGGTAGGGCATCGGCACCAGGACGTCGGTCTGCACCGATTCGCGGCCGACGGAGGAGCGGGCGGACACGTCGAGCGAGTACCAGTTGAGCGCGGCGCCGACGCCGACACGGTAGTTCTCGTCGCGCGCGATCTCGTAGGAATACGTCAGCCCGGCGGCCAGGAACCGCAGCGACGTGGTCACCTGCGAGCCGCCGGCGAGGTCACCGTAGTCGCCCGCGAGCGTGCCCGAGCCCGTGGCGTCGACGCCGAAGCCGTGCGCGCGCAGGCGGTGCTGCTCCTGATCCGCCTGCAGACGCAGGTAGGGAGACGGCTCGATGTCGCCGACACCCAGGTCGTTGTCCAGGAAGTTCTTCTCCTGGAACAGCTGCAGGTTCCCGGCCGAGTTCTGCAGCGTGACGTTGCCGCTGGCCTTGGCGAACATCGCGCCGACGTCGACACGATAGGTCTGGCCGACGCAGGCGGTGAAGGCAAGCGAGGTTGCCGCGAGCAGCAGCGAGTGCAGCTTCTTCATGGGTGGGAGATCCCAGTCGAATGAGTCCGACGAGCGAGAGGTCGCCATTTGGCCCGACCCGGGTCAGAAGCGCAAGCCGCCGCCCACGACGAAGCCCCGCACCTGCAGGTCGATCCCGTACGACTCCGTTCCCGTATCGCCCGTGGCATCGATGTCGATGAAGCGATAGCCGGCGAAAAGGTGCATCGACGGCGAGAGCGAACACCGCGCCAGCAGCTCGGCGTCGAGGAACCGACCCTTGGCGCGCTCGATGCGCGGCGTCTCCAGATACCCGACCTCGGCGACGAGGTCGACGCTGCCGACGCCGGCCTCGGCGCGCAACAGCAGCATCGGCACACCGACGATCTCGTCGATCACCTCGGCATTGCCGAGCGACAGCTCCTCGGCGCGGAACTCGAGGTCGAACACGTCCATGGCCAGGCCGGGTGAGAGCATCACCGGGCCGAGGTCGATGTCGAAGGTGGCGCTGAGCTTCGCGCAGCCGAACTTCAGGTCGGTGGCGACCGCGGTTGTCGCCGGCAGCCCGCCGAAGCTCGCGTCGAGCTGCCCTCGGCCCGACTCGCGCAACTCGAAGCCCGAAGCGGTCAGCACGACGCTGCCGAGGTCGGCCTGTGCCCGCAGGTAGGGCGAGCCGCGCTGGTCGCCGAGACCGAACGCGGTGCCGACGTCCTGTTGGGGCGCACCACCGGTGCCGCCGGTGCCGCTGGCGAGGGCGATGTCGCCGCCGACCGCGAGCTGCATGTAGCCCGCCTGCGCCGTCCACGCGATCGGCGAACAGGAGGTCAACGCGGACAGAGCGGGGAGCAAGGCCCCAAGGCTGGCGAGCGCAGTGCGATTCATGCGGGGCCGCCGCCGTTTCGCCGGCCGCGACGCGCATTCTGAACCACGCACGCCAGCTCGGCAAATGCCGCCGGGAATGTCGCCGCCGCGGCTTCGCGCAGTTGCATTGCCACGCACCGGCATCGACACTCGCGCCGTCTCGCCACGCCTTCCGAGCGGAGTCTGCATGCCTCGTCGCCTCTTCGCGTCCTTCTGCGCCCTCGCCGTGCTCGCCAGCGGCTGCATCCTGCCGAAGGACCAACGTCCGACGGTCACGCTCGGCACGACGCTGGCGACGAAGTTCGTGCACCGCGGCCAGACGCTGGTCAATCAGCCGGTGCTGCAGCCGACGCTGCAGGTCGAGTCGCCGACGATCGACGGGGGCGGCATGCGCATCACCGCCGAGGCGAACATGGAGTTGCGCAACAACACCGGCGCGGCCTGGTTCCCCGACGGCCACGCCGGTCGCTTCACGCAGATCGAGTTCATCGGCGCCTATTCGCGCAAGGTCGGCGACGTCGACCTCGAGGTCGGCCTGCACAGCTACAACCTGCCGAACGGTCTCGAGTTTCCGCTCGGCGAACGCGGCGGTACCACCGAGGTGTTCGCGACGGCGAGCATGGAGCTGCTCGAGGCGCGCCCGTACTGCTCGCTGAACTACGACTTCGACGAGGTGCGCGCCAGCTATCTGCGCGGCGGCATCACCGAGGACTTCGACCTCGGCGACGGCTTCGCGCTGAACCTCGACGGCTCGCTCGGCTACGCCGCATCGAGCCAGTCGGCGTGGATGTACGGCCTCGACGAGGGCGGCTTCGCCGACCTGCGCGGCACCGCCGACTTCACCTACCGCTACGACGACCGCACGGTGCTGTCGTTCAGCCTCAACGCCTCGCGCATCGTCGACGAGACGCTGCGCAGCTGGTTCAAGAACGACCTCGGCTTCGACCCGGATCCGTACTGGATCACGCTCGGCGTGATCTGGCAGCTCTGATGCCGCAGCCTGCGGTCGCGGCGCTCACCACTTCGTGAAGCCGTGGAACTCGCCGCCGCCGCGGTCGCCCCACAGGGTGATGCTCGGCTCGACGCCGTCCGGCACCGGCACGACCTCGCGCTCGAACGTCTCGCCCTGGCCCCACTGCAGTTCGATCTCGCCACGGCGACGCGTGAGGACCAGCTCGGCGTACGGCGTCTGGGTCGCGTCGTCTGCCTCCAGCCACTCGACCTTGCGCGGGGCACTCGCGCTGAGTCTCGGCTCCCACACGCCGGCGAGGCGGCCCTCCTGCACCAGCTCGATCGACCATTCGGCGCCCATGTTGCCGGCCTGCGTGCAGACCAGGGACCAGCCGACGTCGCCGAGCTCGAGCCGCACCGCGATCGCACCGTAGCGGTCGTGTTGTTCCGAGAAGCGTGCGGCCAACTTGCCGCGCACGCGCCAGAACATGTCCCGTCCCATCGCGATCGTCGCCGAACGCCGCACCTCGATGGCGTTGCAGGCGACGACGTCCTGGTTGAGCAGCGGGACCCAGTCGAGCCCCTTCTCCGGCGGGTCGAACGTCCAGTGCGGGTCGCTGAGGATCGCGCCCAGGAACTGCTTCGAGGTGAATCCATCGCCCGACAGCTTCAGCCGGTGGGTCGCGGTGACCGAGTCGTGGCCGTCGCTGATCGCCACCTCCACGCCGAACGTCTCGTCCGGCAGACCGTCCAGCACCCGCACCCGGATCGAGCCGTCGTGCTGGTCGCGGGCCTCGATCTCGTCCGGCGTGGTCCACCGGTAGCTCAGCGGATCGCCGTCCGCGTCCTCGGCGTGCGCGGTGAGCGTGATCCACTGCTGCCGGCCGAGCACGCCTTCGCCGCGGATGCTGGCGCCGCGGGGCGCATGGTTCGTGACCACCGGTGGCGTCGGCCGTTCGCCGCCATCACCACCGCTGCCGCCGCGCGTCGCGAACCCGATCGCGACGGCGCCCGCCGCGGCCACGACACCGACGGTGAGCCACAGACCGCGCCGCGAACGCACGGGCGCCGCGGCCGCCGGCGTACCGGTCGGTGGTGCGACCACGGTGCCACCCCGGAACGCCGGCGTCGCCGTGCCGCCACCGCCCATGCCCGCCTGCAGGAAGTCGATCTCCGCCGTGCGCAGCAGGCCGGGTCCCGACTTCGCCGGCGGCGGCTGCGGGGCGCCGCGCACGATCGTCTGCGCGGTCGCGTCGCCGACCATGCGCGGCGCCGGCTGGCGCGGCACCTGCGTCGGCAGCGTCGCGAGCAGTTCGCCGAGGCGCTCGTCGAGTTCGCGGTAGCTGGCCGGCCGGTCACCGCGGTCCGCCGCCAGCATGCTGCAGACCAGCGCGCCGACCGCGGCCGGCACGCCTGCACACTCCTCGCACGGATTCGGCCCGACCGGCTGCCGCTTGCGGGCGACGATCTCGGTCAGCCTGGTGCCGCGGTAGGCCGGCGCGCCGACCAGCATCTCGTAGAGCACGCAGCCGAGGCCGTAGATGTCGGTGCGGAAGTCGACCGAATCCGGGTCGTCGAACTGCTCGGGCGACATCGTCGACGGCGTGCCCATCACCGAGCCCGGCGACGTCAGGCCGAGACCGGCGGTCTCCGACGTCATGCGTGCGAGGCCGAGGTCGACGAGCTTCGGCACATAGGGGAACGCGACGTCGATCGCCGTCGAGGTCACGGCCTCGAGCAGGATGTTCTCCGGCTTCACGTCGCGATGGATCACGCCGAGCTGATGCGCGTGCGCCAGCGCCTGCCCCACGGCTCGCGTGAGACGCAGCGCGGCAGCGACCGGCAATGCCCCCTGCTCGGCGACCCAGGCCTTCAGACTCGGGCCGTCGACGAACTCCATCACCAGGTACGACTGGCCGTCGTCGGTCGTGCCCGCCGAATGGCAGGCGACGATGTTGGGGTGCTTGATGCCGGCCAGCAGCTTGGCCTCGCGCTGGAACCGCTGCGCGAACTTCTCGCCGGCGAGGTCCTTCGACAGCAGCTTCACGGCGACCCGGCGGTCGAGGAAGTCCTGGCGACCGCTGTAGACGACGCCCATGCCGCCGCGCGCGACCTCGAAGTGCAGCGTGATGCCCGGAATGCGCGGCAGGTCGGGCGGCGTCGGCGGCCGCTGCGCGCCCTCGGGGCGGAAGGCCTGCGTGCGGTCCAGCGGCGGGCCGTCGTCCGGGTCGGCTGCGCTCACTTCTTCAGCCCCTTGATGACGCGGATCAGCTCCCTGGCCGCCGGCCGGTCGGCGCGGTGCTCGCCGACATAGGCGTATTGCACGATGCCCTGCTCGTCGATGATCAGCGTGGTCGGGAACGCGAGGTCGCCGGTGATGCCGAGCTTCTGCACGACCGTGAGATCCGGGTCGTAGAAGACCTTGTACGGCGGCGCGCCCTTGCCGAACGTCATGTCGTAGGCGCGCTCGAACGACTCCTCGTTCTCCTTCGCGCCGGGATAGACGACCAGGACCTCGATGCCGAGATCCGCGAGGTCCTCGCGGCAACGCGCCAGCGCCTCGGTCTGGGCGACGCAGTAGATGCAGACCTCGCCGAGGAAGCCGCGCAGCACCACCAGCAGCACGCGCTTCTTGCCGCGGTACTGGCGCAGGTCGACGTCGGTGCCGTCGACTCCCTTCAGCACGTCGATCGGCACCGGCTTGCCCTCGAGGTCGGCGCGGCGCCGCGGCCCGGCGCTCGATCCGGTCGACTTCGCACCGGTCGCCGGCCCGTACTTGCGCAGCGACGGCCGCGTCTTGCTCGGGCCCTCGAGGTAGTTCTGCACGTAGTCCTCGGTCTCCTGCTCCTGCAGGACCGTGCGGCTCGGCTGCACGGGCGCGGGGATGCGCTCGGACTCCTGTTCGATCTGTCGGACGACCGCGGCGGCGGCCGGCGGCGGCGGCACGGCCGGCGCGTCGGCCCTGGCGGTGATCGCGGTGGCGTCGACCGGGCGCGCCAGCTCGGCGCCGAGCACGGCCACGGCCTGTTCGGGCGCCAGCGCCGCGAGCGCCTCGGCGGCGACCCAGTCGGCGACCCCGTCGGCGGTCGCGGCCGCGGGCGCCGGAACCGCTGCCGCAGCCAGCGGGCGCGTCGCGCCGTTCTCGACGCCGATCGAACCCTCGACGAACGCGCCGGCCGCCAGCACGCCCTGGGCGAGCACGTCGCCGGCCGGGTTGCGCGCCTCGAACACGCCGCACGGTCTGCCGTCCTGCAGCGTGCAGCAGAAGCGCAGGGCACCGTTGTCGTGCCAGCTGGTCCAGCGGCCGACCGGCGCGCCGTTCTGCAGCACGCCGGCGCGGCGATGGCTGCCGTTCGGCCACTGCTCGCGCGCGATCGAGATGCCCGGCCTGGTGCCGAAGTCCTGCACGCTCTCGGTGCCGCTCGCGTCCCAGACGCGCCACGGCCCGATGCGCTGGCCGCGATGGCAGATGCCCTCGGCCTTCGGTCGGCCGGCGCCCTGGTAGTAGGTCCATGGCCCCGACAGCTTGCCGCCGTCGTACTGGCCCTTGCGATCGAGCGCGCCGTCCTCGCCGAAGAACTCCCACGGGCCATCCTCGAAGTCGGCGATGTAGCGGCCGCGCGCCCGCATCGTCGAATCGGGGTAGAAGAACGTCCATTCGCCGGTGCGCTTGCCGCTGGCGTCGAACGCGCCGCTCCATTCGATGCCGCCGTTCTCGAACCAGTAGGTCCACGGCCCGGTCTGATGGTCGTCGGTGTAGCGGCCGTAGGCGCGGCGCTGGCCCGACTCGTAGTAGTAGGTCCACTCGCCCGTCTGCAGCCCACCCTCGAGCCGGCCCTCGCGCTTCGTCAGTCCGTTCCCCCAACGTTCGAGGTGCGGCACGATCTGGCGGGCGAGGAACTTGCAGGACGGACAGATGCCGGCGATCGCCAGCAGCAGCGCCGCTCGGAAGGAGGTCTTCATGCGTCGTCGGGCCATTGCCGCGGTGAGCGGCAGCGGATGCCGCAGTATCCACACGCGGCGCGGACGACGCCACCACCGGCAGAGCCGATGTCGTCGAACGGCTCGAATCGACTTCGAGCAGCGGGTTCGCGCCGTGCTTTCGCTACTCTCCCGCCTCGGAGACCGCGCCATGCACGCACGCCTCACTGCCACTCTCCTCCTCCTGGTCGCCGGCACCTGGGCCGCCTCGTGTTCGAGCGGGCTGGGCAACGACCCGCGGGCCAAGCAGACCAGCGGCGCCGCCGCCGCCACGAACACCAACCTGCCGGTCGGTTTCGATCTCGGCTTCGTGCCGACCGATGCGGTCGCCGAGCCGGCGATCGCCGGCGTCGTCGTGCCCGCGATCGGCGCCACGGCGGCGCGCGACGTCGTGCTGCTGGCGTTCTCGACCGCGGCCGCGGCCGACAACGGCGACGCCGCCGGCACGCCGCTGGCGCGCGACACCACGACCGACACCAACGGCGCCGCCGACGTCTTCGTCGCCGCGATCAGCGCGCAGTCGATCGACAAGCGCGCGTTCAGCCAGTCGCTGGCCGGCAAGTTCCGGCACCCGCGCTGCGTGACCTGCCACAGCATGTCCGCGCCGGACACGACGGCCTTCGCGTCGTCGACGCTGCCGCACGCGGGCCCGCCGCCGGGCACGGGCTTCCCGTTCCGGCAGCCCGAGGTCTGCGCGCCGTGCCACGTGACCAGCAACACGTTCCCGGTGCCCGGCTGGCAGTCGCCGGACTCGGCGACGTTCGACATCCGGCCGAAGACGGTCGCCCAGCTGGTGCAGATGGCGCAGAACGTGCCCGTCGACGAGACCGAGCACTTCGTCAGCGACAAGCGCGTGCTGTGGGCGCTCGACTCCGGCGTGCTGCCGGCGGTCGGCGGCCGCAACGGCATCGCCGACGACAACCAGGACGGCGTGCTCGAGTCCGAGGACACGGACGGCCAGCCGCGTACGGTGCCCGGCGGCTCGGTCGCGTTCCTGCGCGAGATCGAGGACTGGCGCGCCAGCGGCATGCTGGTCAGCAACGCGGCCGCGGTGCGGGACGTGACACTGGTCAGCCGCCAGACCGGCACCACCGCCGCCGGCAACGGCGCGTCGTCCGCGCCGCAGGTCAGGTGGGTGCCGAACCCAGGCTTCGATCCGGGCAACGCGGCGGCGACGAACCCGATCGGCACGCTGTTCGTCGCCTTCCAGTCGACGGCGAGCAACCTGACGGCCGGCGACGCCAACGCGGCGACGGACGTGTTCCGCGCCGCCGTCGAACTGCGCGCCGAGGAGGACGCGACCGGTGCGGCGCTGGTCGGCGGGCTCAACCTCGTGACGCGGAACGACACGGTGCTGTGCAGCGCGCCCGGCATGGCGGCGAACGCCGGCAACGGCGCGTCCTCGCGCCCGGCGATCGGCGGCGCCAACGCCGAGTTCGTCGCCTTCGAATCGCTGGCGACCGATCTGGTGGCCGGCTTCGTGGACGGCAACGGCGCGGCGCCCGACGTCTACCTGCGCACGATCGGCGCCAGCCTGCCGGGAACCACGACGCAGCTGGTCAGCCACCTGGTCGCCACGCCGGGCAGCGGCGGCAACGGCGCCAGCGAACGTCCCGCGCTCGCCGCCGACGGCAGCGCGATCGCGTTCGAGTCCGACGCCAGCGACCTGGTCAACGGCGACGGCAACGGCGTGCGCGACGTGTTCGTCGCCGCGACCGCCGCTTCGCCGTTCGTGAAGACCCGCGCCAGCGTCACCGGCACCGGCCTCGAGGGTTCCGGCGGCGCGAGCCGCAACGCCAGCGTGCACTCGGCCTCGGGCCGCACGCGCGTCGCGTTCGAGTCCGACAAGACGGACCTCGCCGCCGGCCTGACGGCGCCGACCAACGTGTTCCTGTTCGACAGCGTCACCGGCACCACGCAGCTGCTCAACCGCCGCGTGTCGCCGGGCGTCAGCACGATCGGCAACGGCTCGGCGCGCCGGCCGGTGTTCCTGCCCGACGGCAAGGCGATCGCGTTCGAGTCCGAGGCCAAGAACATCGACGTGCTGCGCGCCGACGACAACCGCTTCGCCGACGTCTATCTGGTCGAGACCGACCAGCTCGATGCCGGGCGCGTGCTGCCGTTCCGCATCAGCGTGACCGCGACCGAGGCGGCGAGCAGCAACGGCGACTCGACGCGACCGACGGTCGGCACGTTCACGGGCAGCAACAACTTCCAGACCGGCTTCGCGGCCTACGTGACGACCGCGACCAACCTCGGCACCTCGGACACGACCAACGTGATGGTGTCGTTCCTCGACGAGACGTCGGGCATCCTGGTCGACTTCTCGGCCGTGCCCACCACCGGACTCGCGCCGCTGCAGGTGCAGTTCACCGACGCCTCGACCGGCGCGCCGACCGGTTGGATGTGGGACTTCGACAACGACGGCAACGTCGACTCGACGGCGCAGAACCCCGTCACCACCTACGGCACGCCCGGCGACTTCACGGTCAAGCTCACCGTGCGCAACAAGAACACCGAGGCCGACAAGACGTCGGCCGCGTTCGTGCACGTGGTCGGCCCGGTCACCACCGACTTCGCGGCGACGCCGACGACGACCGGCGGCGCGCCGCTGACGGTGCTGTTCACCGACGCCTCGACCCAGCCGAACGGCACTATCTCGGCCTGGGCCTGGGACTTCGACGGCGACGGCACCACCGACTCGACCGCGCAGAACCCGTCGCACACCTACGCCACGCCGGGCACGTTCCCGGTGACGCTGACGGCCACCGGCGAGAGCGGCAGCAGCGCGACCGTGACCAAGGCGGGGCTCGTCACCGTGACGGCGCCGGGCACGCTGGTGGCGGCGTTCACCAGCGTGGTCTCGGCGAGCCCGCTCGGCGGCCGCGTCGGCACCGCGGTCGGCAGCGTCTACGACGACGAGACCGTGCAGTTCACCGACACGTCGGCCGGCACCGTCACGTCGCGGCTGTGGAACTTCGGCGACGGCACGACCTCGACCGCGCAGAACCCGACGCACGTGTTCGCGACGCCGGGCACCTACAGCGTGTTCCTGACCGTCACGGACGCCATGGGCACGGACTCCGAGGTCAAGCCGGCGCTGATCACCTCGGTCGGCGGCGCGACGTCGGTGACGATCGCCGCGTCCAAGGACGGCAGCATCTACTCGGACAGCACGGGCAACGGCAACGGCGCCAACGAGCGCATCGTCTGCGGCAACGCCGCGTTCCTCGACACGACGCCACCGTTCGATCCGAACGTCCAGCAGGGCATCCGGCGCGCGCTGATCCAGTTCGACGTCGCCGCCGCGGTGCCCGCCGGATCCGTGATCAGCTCGGTGCAGCTGGCCTTGACCAGCTCCCTGACGTTCACGAACCCGACCGGCGCGCAGACGATCTCGCTGCGCCGCGTGCAGCAGGCCTGGGGCGAGGGCGCCACCAACGGCGGCATCGGCGGCGGCTCGCCGGCGGCGGCGGGCGACGTCACCTGGGCCAGTCGCGTGCAGGGCTCGCTCGCCTGGTCGACTCCGGGCGGCGGTGTCCAGGTCGGCGTGTCCGGCAGCCGCAGCGTCAACGGCACCGGCACCTATGTCTGGGACAGTGCCTCGGGCGGCAACGCCGGCATGGTCGCCGACGCGCAGTCCTGGCTCGACACTCCGGCCAACAACTTCGGCTGGATCCTCCGGTCCGGCGAGGTCAACGCCACGCGCACGACCAAGGTGTTCGACTCCCGCGAGAGCGGCCCCGCCAGCATGCCGCCCGGCGTACCGCCAGCGCTGACGATCTCGTTCCGCCCGATGCTGCCGTGATCTCCCGGCTGCGGTCGTCCGCGAATGGACCAGCGCGGACGCCGTATCGCCGCGGCTCCCGCCTCGCCCCCACCATGCCGATCCGTTCCCTCGCCGTCCTGCCGCTCGCGCTCGTCGCCGCCTGTTCGTTCCAGCGCTTCGCCGCCAGCAAGGTGGTCGACTACGCCCTGCCGGTGGCCGGCGTGCAGCGGCTGTCGTGCCAGTCGCACAACGGCGGCA
This sequence comes from Planctomycetota bacterium, assembly GCA_016794035.1. Lineage (GTDB taxonomy): Bacteria > Planctomycetota > UBA1135 > UBA1135 > UBA2386 > JAEUHS01. Next base: position 18,168 of record JAEUHS010000081.1, on the reverse strand, counting down.
TCACGGTGATCGGCGACGCCGCGGCGACCGAGATCGTCGTGCACGCGGAGATCACCGCGCGTGCCGGCAGCCAGGTCGAGGCCGACGCGCTGCTGCACCAGCTCGACGTGCGGCGCGACGTCGCCGACGGTGGCCTGACGGTCACCGGCACCGGCCCGCAGACCGGCTGGACCGAGAGCAGCGTGTTCACGTTCACGATCACGCTGCCGCCGCAGACCGCGCTCGACCTGCTGTCGCACAACGGCGAACTGCGGCTGCAGGGCACGGCCGGCGACGTGCGGGTCGAGACCCACAACGGCGGCATCACCGGCGACACGGCCGGCAGCCGGCTGGTCGCCGTCACGCACAACGGCAACGTGCGTCTGACGCTGCGCTGCGCCGCACGCGAGGCCACCATCGAGACCCACAACGGCGAGGTCGAGGTCGAACTGGCCGCGACCCAGGACGCGCGGCTCGAGGCGGCCACCCACAACGGGCGCATCCGCTGCGATCCGCCGCTCGAGGACGCCACCCGCGGACGCAACCGGCTGGTGGGTCGACTCGGCGACGGCAAGGGCTCCCTGCGCATCACGACCCACAACGGCGACGTCGTGTTGCGATGACGGAGCGGGGCCTCGGGGCGCGAGCCGCCATCCGGTTCGCCCGCGATGATCGTTCGCGCGCGGCGAACGCATGGCGAAGTGGGACGAGGCCCTGCGCATCGAGCAACACCTGGGCTCGCGGGCCCGGCTTCGCGGGGGCCGGCGTGTCCGGCCGGAGTCGGGCGCGGCAGGCGTGATGTCGGGCCGGCCGACGGCCACGCGGTGCGGGCTGCGCCTGGCCCGAAGCGGCTTGCGGACCTGCGGCTCCGAGTTCAGCATGCCCGCCCTGAACCGTCACCGCCAAGGACCTCTCATGCAGGCAGCCGTCTTCGAGCGCTACGGCGCACCCGAGCTCGTGCATGTCATCGAGGTGCCCCGGCCCGAGCCCCGGGCTGGCGAGGTGCTGGTGCGCGTGCGGGCCGCCGCCGTCACCTCGGCCGACGCCCGCATCCGCGCCGCGCGCTTCCCGCGCGGGTTCGACCTGCTGGCGCGTCTGATGTTCGGCCTCTCGCGGCCGCGGCGCCCGATCCTCGGCAGCGCGTTCTCGGGTGTCGTCGAGGCGCTGGGCGCCAAGGTGGCCGGCCTTCTGCCGGGCGACGAGGTCTGCGGCATGACCGGCATGGCGCTGGGCGCCCATGCCGGGTTTGTGGCGCTGGCGGCGACCAGGCTCACGCGCAAGCCCGCCGCCGTCAGCCACGACGACGCCGCCGGCCTGCTGTTCGGCGGCACGACGGCGCTGTACTTCCTGCGCGACCGGGCCGCGGTCGGCCCCGGCATGAGCGTGCTCGTCAACGGCGCCTCCGGCGCGATCGGCACGAATGCGGTGCAACTGGCGGTCCACTTCGGCGCCACGGTCACCGGCGTGACGAGCGGCGCGAACGCCGCGTTGGTGACGCGCCTGGGTGCCGCGAACATCGTCGACTACACGAACACCCACCTCGCCTCGATCGGCGAGCGCTTCGACGTCGTGTTCGACACCGTCGGCAACCTGTCGATCGCCGCCGGCCGGCGGCTGCTGAACTCGAACGGCCGACTGCTGCTCGCGGTCGCGAGCCTCGCCGAGACGATCCGCGCGCGCGGCAATGTCGCTGCCGGGACCGCGCCGGAGCGCGTGGCCGACATCGATCTGCTGCTCGGCCTCGTCGCCGACGGCCGACTCGCCGTCGTGCACGACCGATCGTTCGACCTGTCCGACATCGTGCTGGCGCATCGAATCGTCGACAGCGGCCGCAAGCGCGGCAATGTGATCGTGCGGCCTTGACCGGTGACGGCGGCTGCGTCGGGGCCGAACGGTCTGCGGGCGCACGTTCCAACGGCGCGTGACTGCGCCGACTGGTTCGCCAACCTCGCCGCGGACGGTGGCATGGCCGCCGTGCACGAGGCGCTGCGCGGGCCGCTGCCGACGCCGGTGGAGTTCGTACGGCTCGCGTCGCGCAAGCCGAAGGTCGAGGCCGAGACCAAGGCCTCGACCGACAAGTAGCTCGGGCGCACGTTCGGCCTGCCGGCCAAATGTCCGAGCGTGCGCCCGATACGGCGATCGGGCACCAGCCAGATCAACGCCACCAGCGCATAGACGCCGACGGCGAGCCATTGCAGCCAGTGCGCGATGGCGATGCCGACCACGTCGATCACGAGCGAGAGCTTGCCCATCCAGTCGGCGCCGATCGCCTTCGCGAGCGGCGAGTCCGCGTCGTGATGGGCGGGCAGGGCCCGCACCAGCCGGTAGAAGGCAGAGGCCGCGAACAGCAGGATCGCGCCGTACGCCCCGACCGTCGGGGGATCGGAACTACAGGCTGCGGCGGCGACGAGTGAGCACGCTGCAGGGACGCCTCATGCGGGCGACACGCGCGTGATCTCCAGCAGCCGGTTCGTGCGCAGGGCGATGTCCTGCGGGTAGCCGAAGGCCTCGATCGGGCCGAGGTCCCGGACCGTCAGGTCGTGGCGGCCGGCGATCTGGCGCAGCGAGTCCAGCGTGTGCAGGTGGAACCGGAACCCGCCCCAGTGGCTGTGCTCGGTCACCTCGTTCGGGTAGCCGATGATGTCGCCGTGGAACCTGCCGTGCGGCGCCAACCGCGCGGCCAGCTGCGCGAACAGCGCGTCGACCTGGGACGCGTCCAGGTGGTAGAGCATCTGCGAGCACCACACGTGGTCGTACTGCTGGCCCGCGAGTTCGTCGCGGCCGAAGCAGTCCGAGACGAACAGCTGCGGCCGCTTCGTCTGCAGGCCGGCGCGCTCGATCTGCTGCCACCCGGCGGCGATCGCGGACGGCTTCACGTCGATGCCCGTGTAGCGACCTGCGTCGAGGTAGCGGACGAAGGCGAGGCCGCCCTGCAACGGGCCGCAGCCGATGTCGAGCAGCCGGTGCCCCGGCTGCAGGCCCAGCCGCTGCAGCGCCCCGATCTGGTAGCGCTGCAACTCGCGCCAGTAGCCGATCGGCCCGACCATGACGTCGAGTTCGTATTGCCGGCGCAGCGACGGCAGGAAGCGCCGCCCGATCTCCATGCGCCGGTGGCGTCCGTTGATGGAACGGATCCACTTCAGGTAGCGAACGACCTTGCCGAGCATGGGACCGCCTGTGTCCTGCCGTCGGTGGCAGTGTCGGCAGCTCTACGTGCCGGCCATGGGGCGGGCAAGGCGGTGGGCCCGGATAGGGGAGTAGTACGCCAGGGAACATGGGCGACGTGTCCGCTGCGGGTCTATCCTCGGGCGCGACGCCGCGTCCGGGCCGCAGCCACACCCGGGCCACGCGCTCCCGACATGCGCCGGTCCTCGATGGGCATCCTGATCGTCTGCGTGCTCGGGATCGCAGTCGTCGCGTTCCAGGCGTCTGCTACCCCGGGCGACACCATGCTCCGCAGCGAAGACATCTCCCTCGCCGAACTCGCCGCGGTGCCGGCGGCCCGGTGGCGGGCCCTGGCCAGCGAGCGGATCTACTTCGGCCATCAGTCGGTCGGTCGCGACATCCTCGCCGGCGTCGAGGCGATCCAGACGGAGTTGCCGCAGATCGGCCTGCGGATCGTGGCCGGCGAGCCGGCCGCCCTGCAGGGCAGGCCCGGGCTCGCCCACGCGCCGATCGGCGACAACGGCGCCCCGGCGTCGAAGGTCCGCGCCTTCACGCGGCAGCTCGAGGCCGCCGGCGCCGATGGTGTCGACATCGCGCTGATGAAGTTCTGCTACGTCGACGTCGGCATCGACACCGACATCGAGGCGATGTTCGCGGACTACCGGCAGGCGGCGGCACGGTGGCGCGAGGCGCACCCGCACACGCGATTCGTGCACTGCACGGTGCCGCTGTGCGCGGTGCACACCACCTGGAAGGAACGGCTGAAGGGTCTGCTCGGCCGCGGGGACGGCGCCGCCAACCGCCGGCGCGAGGCGTTCAACCAGCTGCTACGGTCCGAGTACCGCGGCAGGGAGCCGTTGTTCGACCTCGCCATGGCAGAGGCGACCCTGCCGGACGGCACCAGGGTCACCGCCGGCGGTGTGCCTTGCCTGGCCGCCTGCTACACGTCCGACGGCGGCCACCTGGGCACCGTCGGCCGTCGCGCCGCCGCGCGCGAGTTCCTGCGCGTGCTCGCCGATCTGGCTGGCGGCACGGGGCCCGGGCCGAAGTGATCCGGGCAGCGGCCACGTCGCGGCCGCGCACTCAGGTGCGTTGCCGGGCACGATCGACCCGGCCGGGCCACCACGGGCTGCGCCGCGCCATCAGCCCGGGCGCCAGCACGCTCAGCGCCCCGCGTGCCGCCAGCCGCCAGCCCGGCAGCAGGCAGAGGCAGGCCCAGGCGCGCGCCCGCGCCTGACGCCGATCGCCTTCGACGGCGAGCCGCTCGGCCTGGCGGCTCAGGTGATGGGCGAGGCCCAGCCGCAGGTTCCGGCGCACGGTGGCCGAGTGGTCGACTGCCCGCGCCAGCGCCTCCGCATAGATCTCGATGCACGCGTCCGTCGAGCGCTGGAAGAACCTCCAGTCGACCGTGCTGAGATGTGCGAAGCTCGGCGAGTCGTCGAGCACCGTGAGCACCTGCGACACGGCCGCGAACTTCTTGCCCGCCAGCGCCAGGCGGAAGTCGAGGCGCAGGTCCTCGAACACGCGCAGCCGCTCGTCGTAGCCGCCGACGTGCAGCAGGGCGGCCTTGCGGTAGAGGCAGCACGAGGCGACCAGCGGGCTGCCGCCCGGCGCCGTCACCAGCTCGGCGGGATCGTCGATCACGAACGGGCTGTGCGGGAAGCTGCAGCCGACCTCGCGGAAGCGGTCCTCGTGCAGGCGGCTGCTCCAGGTGCGGTTCGTGAAGCAGACGATCACGTCCGGGTCCGCCATCACCGGCACCTGCGCCGCGAGCTTGTCCGGCGACCAGGTGTCGTCGCTGTCCAGGAAGGCGATCAGCTCGTGGCGCGCGGCGCGCACGCCGGCGTTGCGCGCGGCCGACACGCCGGCGTTCGCCTGGCACAGGTACCGCACCCGCTCGCCGTAGGCGGCGACGACCGCGCGCGTGTCGTCGGTCGAGCCGTCGTCGACGACGACGATCTCGAAGTCCCGGTAGGTCTGGGCGAGCACGCTGTCGAGCGCGCGCCGGAGCAGGGGGGCGCGGTTGAACGTGGGGATCACCACGCTGACCGGCATCGCCCCGGCCGCCCGTTCCTGGTCTGCCTGCCGGTCGGCCTGCTGGCGGTGTTCGGTCTTGTCGCGCTCAACGGCCATCGTCTGCCTGCAGGCCTCGCCGTGCTGGCACAACAGTAGGAACCGTGCAGCGGTCCGTCGAGTCACCGGTCGCAGCGCCGGCGCGTGCCGCCCGGCGCGCACAGACAGCCGCGGCACCTGACGCGCCCCCCGAGGGGCGCGCTCTCCCCAGCGCCGGCAGTCGCGGCGGGCGCTGGCCCAGTGGGTGCTCGCAGCGAAGTGATCGCGGCAGCAGGGCTGTAGCCGGCAAGTGAACCCGTCGACCTTCCGCCCCCTGGCCCGCCGGGGAAGGAAGCGACCGCTGACCCGGGCAGGCGCGTGGCGTGCTCGCGGGAAAATCGCCGGACGGACCGCGCGAGCCACGTGGTGCGCACGCGGGGGCAACGGATGGCGGGCCGGTCGACAGGTAGACTCGACCAGCGCATGACGCCGGCCACGGACCACGACCTCGAGGTGCTCGACTTCCTGGCCGAGTTCGCGCTCGACCGCGAACGGGGCACGGTGGCGCCGCTGCTGGACTACCTGCGGCGGTATCCCGGTCGCGAAGAGGCGGTGGCGCGCGAGTACCTGCAACTCGTCGCCGCGCCGCGCGGCGATCGCCGCGATGGTCGGGTAGGGCCGTACCATCTGATCGCCGAACTCGGTCGCGGCGGCCAGGGCGCAGTGTGGCTCGCGCGCCACGCACAGCTCGGCCGCGACGTCGCGCTGAAGGTCCTGCACGCGGATCGCAGCCCGACCGCGTCGGCGCAGCGCTTCCGCCGCGAAGCGCTCGTCGCGGCGCGGCTCGACCACCCGGGACTGGCGACCGTGTTCGACGCGGGTGAAGCCGAAGGCTGCGCCTGGCTGGCGATGCGCTACGTGGCCGGCGAATCGGCGGCCGCCCTGCTGGCGCGCCATCGCGGTGGCGACGGCGGCGCACGCTGCCTGCGGCTGCCGCAGCTGCCGGCCGACGCGAAAGAGGGCGCGGCCATCACCGCGGCGGTCTGGTTCGTGGCGCGGGCAGCGCGCGCGCTGGCGTTCGCGCATGCGGCCGGCGTGGTGCACCGCGACGTCAAGCCCGGCAACCTGATGGTGACGCCCGACGGTCAGCCGGTGCTGGTCGACTTCGGTCTCGCACGCGACCACGACAGCTCCGCCGCCTGCCTGACGCAGACCGGTGAACTGCTCGGTACGCCGGCCTACATGGCGCCGGAACTGCTCAGCGACGACGTCGCGAAACCGGGCCCGCCGGTGGACCTCTGGAGTCTCGGCGTCGTGCTCTACGAACTGGTCACGGGCATGCATCCGTTCGCCGCCGCGTCGCGACAGATGACGCAGCGTGCGATCGTCGAACGCGACCCGCCGTCGGTGCGGCGATTGAACCCGGCGGTACCGCGCACCCTGGCGACCGTGCTGGAGGTCGCGCTGCAGAAGGCGCCGCAGCGTCGCTATCGATCGGCGGCCGCGTTCGCCGCCGACCTCGAACTGGTCGCCAGCGGCGAGATGCCGACCTGCCGCCCGCCGGGACTGTTCTTGCGCACGGTCTGCGCCGCGCGACGACGTCCGACCCTGGCGGCGCTCGCGGCCGTGATCACCGCCTTCGTGGTGATCGCATTCGCACATCTCGAGCGCACGAGCCGCCGCGAAGCCGATCTGCGCGCGAAGGCCATCGCGCGTGCCGGCGACCTGCGCGATCTGTCGCGCAGCCTGCTGTTCGACCTGCACGGCGTGATCCGCGACCTGCCGGGCGCCACCGCCGCGAGCCGCGACCTGTGTTCGCGCGCGCTCGATTTCCTGCAGGTTCTGCGCGGCGAGATGGCGGACGACCCTTCGCTGCTCGGCGACGTCGTCGCCGCGCACCTGCAGATCGGTGACGTGCTCGGCAACCCCCGCCACCCGAACCTGGGCCAGCCCGAGGCTGCGCGCCGCCACTACGACGACGCGCTGGTGCTGCTCGCGACGGCGACCGCCGCGCCGGCGCGCGCGGTGCAGTTCGCGCAGTGTCGGCTGCGCCTCGGCGAACTCGCCGAGGCGGCGCACGACCTCGAAGCTGCGCAGGCGCACTGGCGCACGGCGCTTGCCGGACTCGACGGCGTCGACCCGGCCGTTGCGGCGCCGGTCGCTGCCGTGCTGCACCTGCGCAGCGCCGAGGCCCTCGCCTGGTCGGGCCACGAACGCGAACAACAACAGCTCGCGGCGACATCGCTCGCGGCCGCGCTCGAGTGCCTGCGCGCGTGCCCGGCCGGCGCCGAGACCACCTTGCTCGAGGTCGCCACGCACACCGAGTCCGCGCGCCTGCACCTGGTGCGCGAGCAGGTGACGGCCGCAGCGGACGAGGCCGACTGCGCCGACGCCCTGCTGCAGTCGCTGCCGGAGGACCGGCGCGGCCATCTGACCTTCCGCTGCCTGCGCGCATCGCTCGACAGCACGCTGGGGACCATCGCCTGGAAGCTGGGTCGCGCGGCCGACGCCGAGCAGCGGCTGCAACGCTGTGACGCGCAGCTGACCGAACTGGCGACGGTCGACCCCGGCAACGAACAGATCGTGCGGTTGCGGCTGCAGAACCTGTCGACGCTGGCGTTCGTGCTGCTCGACCAGGAGCGGCACGGCGACTGTGCCGCCGTGCTCGGGCGCGCCGACGCGCTGGTCGGCAGCGCCAGCGCCAGGTTCGGCGCCGAGTGGTTCACCAGCAGCCAGGCAGCCGTGCAGGCGCAGCTGGGGCAGCTGTACTACGAGCGCTTCGACTACGAACGCGCCGAGGCCGCCTTGCGTGCATCGATGGTGGCGCGCGAGGCGATGGCCCGCGCGCGACCCGACAATCTGCAGATGGCCGGCGACGCGGCGCTGACGGGACTCCGCCTGGCGCGCGTGCTGGTGCGGAGCCAGCAGCCCGACGCGGCCGAGTCGGTGCTCGCCGACGTCGGCTCGCGCCTCGACGATCTGGTGCGCCGCGATCCCGACCGCGTCGCATGGCAGAACACCCGCATTGCCGCGCACCAGCAGCGCGGCGAGATCGCCTTCCAACGCGGGGACTATGCGGCCGCCGCCGGCCACTACGAACATGCGATGGCGGCGCAGGACGAACGACCGGCAGGGCCCGAACGTGAGCGTTCCCTGGCGATCCTCGGGCAAGGGCTCGCCGAGGCGTATCTGCAGAGCGATCGCCTGGCCGCCGCCTGCGAGCAGGCCGAGGCGGCGGCGGCACGGTTGCGCACGCTGCGTGCGGGTGCGCCGCAGGACCGCTACGTGGCGCGGTTGCATGCTACGGCGCTGGTTGGGCTCGCACGACTGTGGTTGCAGGCCGACGACGCCCGGGCCGGAGCGACCGCCGACGAGGCGTTCGCGCTGACTGGCGAACTCGACCGCGACGAAGACGCGGACACGCCGCGTCTGCTGCAGACACGAGCGATGGCCAGCGTCGTGGTCGGTGCGGTGCGATTCGCAGCGGGGCAGAAGGACGCCGCCGCCGCATCGGTCGCCGTCGCCAGGGCGACGCTCGCGCGCCTGCCGGTCGAACAGCGCCGGATGCAATACGCCTACGAAGGCATGCTCGCCCAGCTCGAACGGGACCTGCCGCTGCGGTGACCGAGAACTGATGTCTTGGGTGTGCGCAGTCGGAGGGCGTGCCCTGACGTGGATCGGCGAGCTGGGATTTCTCGCGGAATTCCAGCCCGGCGATCGTGGCTTCGCCGAGGCAGCGCACTTGCTGTCGCGTCGCCCGAAGAACCCGCCTGCTGACTCGGCGCGCTGGGTGCGGGCATCGCGGGGCGCCCGAGCGGACCGCAGTGCACCCGCAGACGCCCGGTGGCCGCACTCGAGAATGGCTCGAGCAGGATGCTCGGTGTGCAGATCGACGCCACCCTGGCATTCCTCCCGCAGAATGCACACTCAGGCCATCAGCTCGGTCACTCGACGTCGAACCCGGCGGCGGTCCATTCACCCCGCAGGCGCTGCAGCAGGCGGCGCCAACGCATCTCGGCAGCGTCGGCGCCGATACCGAGCAGACGCGCGACTTCGGCGTGCGGCCGCTCCTCGAGGCCACGATGCACGACCAGGCTGCGGTCCGGCGCCGGCAGGGCGTCGATCACCTCGACGAGCCGACGCAGCTGTTCCCTGTGCGCGACCTGGTGGATCACCGAGGTGACGTCGGCGGGCACCTCGCGCAGCACCGAGGTGTCGCCGTCGGCGACGCGTTCGCGCCGCCGCAGATGCAGGTGGCGCAGGTTCTCGGCCAGGGTGCGCGCCGCGATGCCGAACAGCCAGGAGCGGAAAGCAGCGATGGAACGATCGAAGCGCGGCAGCGCCGCGACCGCCCGCAGCCAGATCTCCTGCATCAGGTCCTCGGGGTCGAGTCGCGCGTGCAAGGCGCGCGGCACCCGGAGGGCAGCCCACAGGTAGAGGCGCGGCGCGATGCGGTGGTACAGGGTCCGGAACGCGTCGCGGCGTCCGCCGGTGAACTCGCGGATCAGGGTCGTGGTCGAGGGCTCGCTCATGTCAGGCCGCGGCTCGCATCGTGGCGGCCGGGCCGGCAGGGGGAAAGACCCCCCGGCGCCCGGAAGGCGGGCGAGCGGGATTTTCGACTGGATTCGTCGGTTCGGCGCCCGTCGCGCAAACTGTAGGGTTCCGGCAACCGCCGGGCTTGCGGCAGCCCCCGCCGCTGCGTTCGTACCGACCCCACCCCACATGCGACTCCTCATCCTCTGCACTTGTGTCCTCGCGACGTCCCTGACCGCCCAGACGACCATCTCCCTCGTTGCCGCGACCCCGATCGGGGCCCTGACCAGCGATGCCGGCGGGGTCGACACCTTCGTCGGCATCCCGCAGGGACAGGCGATCGGTTCATCGCCGAACAACGTGTTCCTGAGCACGAACCAGTCGCCGGGCGGCGACTACCTGAGCGCGACGACGATCATCTATCCGACCCTGGCCTACCAGCAGGCGATCGGCTTCAACTTCTTCGAGCGGGCCAACGCGCGCGGGGCGACCGCCGACGCCGCCGGCTCGACCTCGGCGACGGGTGGCACCGGCGCTACGTTCGGCGCCCACGCGGTGCTCGCGACGTTCGCCAACGCACCCGGCACCGTCGGCCGCGTGGTCGTGTCATGGCGCAACAACGGGGCCACCAGCGGAGGCACCACGTTCGCGACCGTCGACATCGGCGACGACGGCACGGCCGAGGTCGCGCAGGCCAATCCCGGCGAGTTCAGCTTCCCCTACACGATCGGCGCCAGCGGCCAGGTCGTCGTTCGCGTCGCGTGCGAGTGTCGCAGCAACGGCGCCGGCACGTCGGCAATGGTCTACACGTGGACGGAGATGTACTGCTCCTTCAAGCCGGACCTCACCGCGGCGTGCACGTTCACGAACTACGGCGCCGGCTGCAACGGCGTGCAACTCGGCGGCGCCGACCTCGTCGTCGGCACCACGCGCACGATCGTCATGCTGGGCACCGGCTGCTATCCGAACGATCCGGTGGTGGTCGCGATGGGCTCCAACCAACTGGCACTGCCACTGTTCAACGGCTGTTCACTGCTGTGCAACGCCGAGGGCATGGCGGTGGTCGCGGCCGACGCGACCGGCAATGCGACGTGGCTGTCGTCGATCCCGTCGACGCTGCATGGCACCTGGTTCCTGCAGTTCCTGCCCATCAGCAACCCGTCCGGCATGCTGACCTTGAGTGCCAGCAACGGCGTGCGACTGGACTGCAACTGAGGTCGGGCGCCTGGCGGGGCGGCGTCGGCGACGACCAGCGACTCGCTGCCGAGTGCATCGGCTTCGAACCTGACCTCGCCGACCGACAGCCGCGGGAACGAGAGCAGGCGCCGAGTTGCCGTCTCGGCGCGCATCGGCACTTCTCTGGGGGTTGGTCCTCTGCAACTCCAGCATCCCGGAGCCGATGCGCTTTCTCCCCTCTTCCCTCGAACTCGGCCTCCGACGACGGGCTACGCGGCCGAACTACGCTGCGGCCGCGCCCACAGGAGCCTCAGGGGCTCCATTTTTCTTGCCGTCTCCTCGTGCGCGGCGCCCCTCGGCGCGGGCGCTCGGGCTAGCATGCGCCAGCGTAGGTCGCGAGGAGCGACACTCGTTGCGCCCCGGTGACCTAGGTCTCACGTCACCCTTCGAGCGCGCCAACGGCGTGGAACACAATGCTATGCGTTCCGAACGAGCCCTCTCTCCGCCACGCGGGTTCCTTGTGCGGCATGCTGCTGCTCACCGGCGTCGCGATCGCCCAGATCAGTCCCGAGATCGAGAAGTTGCCGCGGTCCCAGCGCAGCATCGCCGACGTGCTGAGCTCGACCAGGATCAGCGGCTACGTCAGTACGTCGGCTCTGTTCAATCTCGGCCCCAAGGGCGTCGTGCTGCCCGGCCGCACCTACGACGGAACGGACAAGCTCGACAAGATCAACTTCGACGTCGTCAACCTCGTGCTCGATCGACCACCGGAGCGCGGTGACTGGACGGCCGGCTACAAGGTCGAGCTGCTGTTCGGCCCGGATGCGAACGTGCTCGGCAGCAACTCGCGGGTCGGTGACAATTCGCAGAGCGACTTCGCCATCAAGCAGGCCTACATCGCGCTGCGTACGCCGCTCAGCCCGGACCTGACCTTCCAACTGGGCGTGTTCGACAAGATCGTCGGCTACGAGGCCTTCAACTCACCGGTGAACCCGAACTACACGCGGTCGTACGGCTACTTCCTCGAGCCGTTCACCCATACTGGCGTACTCGCCAGGTACGACGCGAGCTCCGCATGGTCGTTCGCGGGCGGAGTCGCCGGAGCCTACGACGCGCCGATCAACGCCGAAGGTGTCGAGGTCGGCAACAACCACCGGTTCGGCCTGCAGACCTTCATGGCGCAGGCAACCTACCGCCGTCCCGAAGGTGAGCACTGCATGGACGGCATGACGTTGAGCAGCGGTCTCGTCTACGGCCTGAACAGCAACCTGAACAGTGTCAGCGACCGCAACCCGCGGCTGCTGACCTACGTCGGCTTCGAGGCCCCGACGCCGTTCGAGGGCGTGCGCAGCGGCTTCTCGATCGACTACCGCACGGCGGATCCTGCCGTCGGTGGTTCCGAGTACGCGAACTCGGTGGCGGCATACCTGAGCTGGCAGATCAACGAGACGCTGCGGCTGAACGGCCGCGCCGAGTATGCGCGGGGCAGTTCCGACACCTGGACCACCGCCAACCCGTCGAAGGACCGCCTGTTGGGCCTCACCAGCACGCTCGACATCCACCTGTGGGACGACGTGCTCGCGCGTGCCGAACTGCGGTGGGACAACGACACCAACGAGCGCGGCGTGTCGTTCGGCGATCGCGACAGCGCTTTGACGGCCGCCTTCAACGTGGTCTACCAGTTCTGACCCCGGCCGGTCGGCTCGGGGGCGATGGTGTGCCGGCACCCGAGGGTCGGCAGGTGGTCGTTCCAGCGGATGGACGCGGGAAGCCCGGCGGGTCACCCGCGGCTGCCGTAGATGGTCGCGCGACCGGCGACCTCGCATCGGCGGTGGCGACGCAGCGGCGCGCCGTCGCCGGGATGCCCGCGAACGTCGACCCCTCCGTACGCGCCGCGCTGCGTGCGCGCCTCGCGGAGTACGAGGCGGCGCTCGCCGGCCGGTCCGGCCGGTGAGCACGGCCGCGGCGCACGGGCGGCGCGGTCACGTCTGCATGCCGGCGCCGAGCCCGGCCGCGAGCCATTGCCTGCCGACGCGGGGGTCGCGCAGGTGCCGCAGCGCCTCGCGCACCGCGGCGACGTGGCTTCGATACCGGCGCACCGGCTGGCCGGCGCGCGCGAGGGCCGCGGTCGCCGCGGGCAGGTCGCGCCACGGGACCTTCGGCCAGCGGTGGTGCGTACCGTGCAGCTCGACGTGGATCTGGCTGGCCGACAGCAGCCGACCGACGCGCCCCTCGTAGACGACCGTGCGCGTGCGCATCAGGATCGCGTCGGACGCGAGGCCGAGGTGCTCGGCGAACTTGCGGACCGTCTGCAGCAGGCCGGTGAGCCAGCCCGGGATCACGAAGCCGACGGCGAATGGTCCCCACCAGCCGAACCGCCAGACCGCGCTGACGACGGTGAGCAGCAACACGATCAGCAGCGACCACTCCAGCAGCAGCCGCCGCTGGGTCTGGGCACGGTGGCGCGGCCAGGCCCGCAACGTGCGCAGCGAGTAGAGCGCGGGCGTCACCACGAAGCCGAACAGCAGCTCGGCCCACGCGTAGGCCAGGCGTCGGGCGCGGCTCGTCTCGGGCCGGTTGTAGGGCCAGAACTCGGGGTCGTGGGCGTCGCCGAGGTGCGCGTGGTGCCGCGCGTGCACGTAGCGGTAGACGCTGAGCGGGGTCAGCGACAGCGTGCCGATCGCGACGCCCCAGAGCTCGTTGCGCGTGCGCGAACGCGACAGCATCGAGTGCCCGGCCTCGTGCAGTCGCGCCAGGGCGGCGTGGTGCAGCCACGCGAGGACCGGCCAGCACAGCACGGCGGCGGGCCAAGCGCCCACCGACCACGACCAGACGCACAGCCCGATCCCCGCGACGTGCGCCGCCGACCAGAGCGCGTGCGGCCACTCGCGCACGCGCGCGCGGTCGACCGCGGGGGCGGGGAGCCGATCCACCATGCCCGCATTGTCGACCGGGAGGCGCCGCATGGCAGGTGGCTCTTGCGCGGCAGCCGGCGCGCCAGCCCCGGCGGCCGAGGCTGGCTCGCGGCGAGCCGACGTCGGCCCCGCGTTGGCGAACCGCAACCCGCAGCGGGTAGCGTGCGCATGGGAAAGAGAAGCTGCGGTTCGCAGCCCCCGAACCCCATCGCCGGCCGTCCACCGCCTGCGATCCCCTGCGTTGTCGCAAGTCCTCGCGCCAAGCGACTCGGGCGTCCCACCCGGAATCTGCTCCTGAAGGCAGCCCCACCCCGACCGCGACCTCCTGATCGCCGCCCACCCGCCTCGTCACGCGCCCCACCAGTCTGCATCACCCGGCGGTGCGCGGGCCGGAGCCAACTCCGGCACCGCGTACGGCAGCTCCATCGCGCGCAGCACCTTCTCGATCGCGTCGGGCGCCGTGATCGCGGCCAGCAGCCGGCGAGCGCCACCACAGTGCGGGCACACCAGCACGTCGATCTCGAACACCCGCCGCAAGAGCTCCGCCCACCGATAGCGGCGCGGCCCCACAGCCGACCGATCCTGCCGACCACCGCTCGGCGCGTGCGGAACCGCCCTGCGTCGCCGGCGCAGCGCCAGCACTGCCTGCAGGTCGCGTCGTCGGCGCGTTCACAGCTCGACGCCCTCTGCAGCGAACTCGACGGCGCCGTGCTCCTTGGTCGCCACGCGCCTGTTGCCGAACTACCGTTCCCCCGCAGAACGACCTTGCCAGCACCCCCACGCGGCTTCCATGCTGCCGCGCGGAAGACCCGCTCCCCGCGATGACCAGTCCCGCTTCGGACGCCATCCCGACGCAGATCGGTCCCTACCGCATCCTCGAGACGCTCGGCGAGGGCGGCATGGGTACCGTCTACCTCGCGGAGCAGCGCGAGCCGGTGCGCCGCCGCGTGGCGCTGAAGCTGATCAAGCTCGGCATGGACAGCAAGGCGGTGCTCGCGCGCTTCGAGGCCGAGCGGCGCGCGCTCACGATGATGGAGCACTCGTGCATCGCGACGGTGCTCGACGCCGGGGTCAGTGCGCAGGGGCAGCCGTACTTCGTGATGGAGTTCGTGAAGGGCATCCCGATCACGGACTACTGCGACCAGAACAAGCTCGGCCTCTTGGAACGCATCGAGCTGCTGCAGAAGGTGTGCAGCGGCGTGCAGCACGCACACCTGAAGGGCGTGATGCATCGCGACCTCAAGCCGGGAAACGTGCTGGTCACGCTGCAGGACGGCAAGCCCACGCCGAAGATCATCGACTTCGGGCTGGCGAAGGCGGTCGACCATCATCTCGTCGAAGCGACGCTGTTCACCGAACAGGGCGTGATGTTGGGCACGCCGGAGTACATGAGCCCGGAGCAGGCGGGGCTTGGCGGTCTGGACGTCGACACACGCACCGACGTCTATTCGCTCGGCGTGCTGCTGTACGAACTGCTCGTCGGCGAGCTGCCGTTCTCGAGGAAGGAGCTGCGCTCGGCCGGCATGCACGAGATGCAGCGCGTGATCCGCGAGCAGGAACCGGTGAAGCCGAGCACGCGCATCACGACGCTCGGCGATGCGGCGAGTGCGCTGGCGGCGGCGCGGCGCGTCGATGCCGGCGAGCTACAGAAGAAGCTGCGCGGCGACCTCGACTGGATCGTCTTGAAAGCGCTCGAGAAGGACCGCACGCGACGGTACGAGACGGCGCAGGAACTGGCCGCCGACCTGCAGCGGCACCTCGACTTCGAGCCCGTTCTCGCCAGCCCGCCGAGCGTGGCGTATCGCGTGAGGAAGTTCGTGCGGCGCTATCGCGTGCAGTGTGTCGCCGCGGCGGTGGTGTTCTTCGTGATCCTCGGCAGCGGCATCGTCGCCGCGTTGGCTCTCGACGAAGCGAAGAAGCAGGAGCGCATCGCCAGGGCGAACGAGACCAAGGCGAAGGAACAGGAACAACTCGCCAATGACCGAGCGACCGAGATCGCGAAGGAGGCGGAGAAGAACCGCATCTTCGCGGACGCGACGTTGCTCGCGGAAGCGAAGCGCATCGAGGAACAGGACCTGTATCCGTCGTTCCCCGACAAGGTGCCCGCGATGGAGACGTGGCTGCGGGACTTCGGCGAACCTCTCGCGGCGCGACAGCCGGAACTGGAGAAGGCGCTCGCGGAGCTCCGTGCTCGGGCGAAGCCCATCTCGGAAGCAGAACGCAAAGCGGCGCAGGAAGGGCACCCGGCGCATCGCGAGCTGGAGCGGCTGCGATCCGAACTGGCGAACGAAGACGACACGGATCGGCGGGCGGAACTGCAGCGGCAGATTCCGCCGTTCGAAGCGGAGATCGCGGCAGCGGGGTATCTGTTCGAGGACAACACCGACGGCTACCGGCTTCGCGCGTTGTCGGTGGTCGTGCGCCAGCTCGGGCCGTTCGTGAGCACGACGCTCCCCTCGGTGCGGGCGCGGCTTCTCGAAGCGCGCACCGTGCAGCAGAAGACGATCGATGCGCAGCGCGCGAAATGGGACGAAGCGATCGCGGCGATCAAGGCAAGCGACGATGTGCGCGCGTCGAGGCTCTACGGCGGCATCACGCTGAAGCCGCAGATGGGGCTCGTGCCGCTGCACATGGACGAGACGAGCAAGCTCTGGGAATTCGTGCACCTCGCTTCCGGCACGCCGGGCAAGGAGATCCCCCCCCATCGATCCCACCACGAAGCGGATCGTCCCGAACGGCGACATGGGGATCGTGTTCGTGTTGATCCCCGGCGGCACGTTGCCCGAGGGCACGCCTGCCGAGTACGACGGCGCGAAGAAGCGGCTCTCGACGAAGCTCGAACCGTTCTTCCTCGGCAAGTACGAGATCACACAGGGGCAATGGCTGCGGATGACCGGCAAGAACCCGAGCGCCTCGAAGAACGAGAACAACGCCGCGTTGCCCGTCGAGACGGTGAACTGGTTCGACTGTGATGCGGCAATGCGGCATCAAGGGCTCGAGCTGCCGAGTGAGTTGCGTTGGGAGTACGCGTACCGCGCCGGGACGACGACCAGCTGGTGGACCGACGACACCGAGGACTCGCTGAAAAACAAGGAGAACGTCGGCCGCGAGAACCTCACTCTGCTGCCCGTCGGCTCCCTCGAGCCGAACAAGTTCGGTCTGTTCGACATGGGCGGCAATCTGTGCGAGTGGTGTAGAGACCAACGCACCAACTACGGCTCAGAGCAGAACGGCGATGGCCTGCGGCCGTCGCGGTGGCAGAGGTCAAGGGATGGTGCTTCCTTCCGCATCATCCGCGGCGGCTACTTCGGCCTCGATCCCGTCTACGCACAGTCCGGCACCCGCAACGGCATCTCCTTCACGGATCGCTTCGGCATCCTGGGGCTGCGCGCCGCCAGGACATCCTCACAGTAGGACTTCATCACGTCACCGACGGTCGTCCTGTCGAGCACAAGACCGACGAGACCCGTCCCCCGCGTCCCAGGTCCTCGGCCATATCGCCCGCCTCACGCAACGCCGGCGGAAGGACCACCGCGGACGCGACGACATTGCTCGCCGTTCTCCTCCTTCACGCTGCACCGGCGCGCATCGAAGTGCGGCCGCGCGCAGGGTCCGCGCCGTTCACCGAGCGGCTTCGAGCCTGGCGATGCGATCGCGCAGGTCCTGGAGGTCGCGCGCTTCGCTCCGGAGCAGCAGGTGGCGCATCGAGAGAGCGAGCGCGGCGGCGCCGATCGTCAACGCCGCGATGAAGGCGACGAACACGTCCATCCCGATCACCACGTTGCCCCCCATCACCCCGAACGTGCAGAGACCACTGAACAGGAAGTACACCGACAAGCCGCCGACGACGGCCGCCGACAGCACGACGAGCAGGTTGCGCATGGTGGCACCACGCTACGCACGGCCGCGCCGCGCGAACAGCACGTCGCGTGGTCCGGCGCCGGGGACCGCCCTACCATCGCGCCGCCGTCCTCCCGTCCGATGTCCGACGCTTCCCGCCCGCACTCCACGACTCCGCCGCGAACGGTGCACACCGCCGACGGCCTGCAGTGGCTGCGTGACAACCCGCTGCCCTTCGACCACGCGATCCTCACGTCGCTCCCCGACAGCAGCGAACTGAGGCGTCTGCCGTTCGAGCAGTGGCAGTCGTGGTTCGTGACCGCGGCGACGCTCGTGATCCACGCGACCTCTGCACGATCGGCCGCGATCTTCTACCAGACCGACGTGAAGCGCGACGGGCGCTGGGTCGACAAGGCGTTCCTCGTGCAGCAGGGGGCGCTCGCCACCAACGTTCCCCTCGTCTTCCACAAGATCGTCTGCCGCGCGCCGGCCGGCGTCGCCACGCACG
>JAEUHS010000062.1 GCA_016794035.1 Planctomycetota bacterium | reverse complement strand
CACGCCGGCATCCTTGGCGTGCACGTAGGTCGGGTCGCCGCGCCGGCGCCCGTTCGCCGCGTCGCGCCGCGCCTGCAGCGCCGCCTTCGGCGGCTCGGCCTTGATCAGGCACTGCGGGCCGGTGCCGATCAGGTCCTTCCGGCCGGCGTCGAGCAGCGCGCGATGCACGAGAAACCAGTTCTCCGGCTTGAAGAACTGCATCAGCGCGCGCTGTACCTCGCGGTCCTTCAGCTTCTTCACGGTCTCGACCGGCCGCATCGTCATCGGATCGAGGCCGGTGTGGTACATGCAGGTCGCGATGTCCATCGGGGCCGGGATGAAGTCCTGCACCTGGCGCGGCCTGTAGCCACGCGCCTGCAGGAACACCGCCAGCTCGATCATCTCGTGCACCGAGGAACCCGGGTGCGAGGCGATGAAGTAGGGGATCAGGTACTGCTCCTTGCCCGCGCGCGCGCTCGCGGCCGCGAACTTGTCGGCGAACTCTTCGAACGTGTTCGTCGCCGGCTTCTTCATCAGCGCCAGCACCTTCTCGCTCACGTGTTCGGGCGCGACCTTCAGCTGGCCACCGACGTGGTGCGTGGCCATCTGCTGCAGGTACTCGTCGTCGAAGCGCGCGAGGTCCATGCGGATGCCGGACGCGACGCGCACCGACTTGACGCCGGGCGTCTCGCGCACGGCCTGCAGCAGGTCCTTGGTCGGGCCGTGGTCGACGCCGAGCAGCTTGCAGACGGTCGGGTGCACGCACGACAGGCGTCGGCACTTCGCCTCGACCTCGGGGCGCGTGCACCGCATGCGATACATGTTGGCGGTCGGGCCGCCGACGTCGCTGATGTGGCCCTTGAACTCGGGGTCGCTGGCCATGATCCGCGCCTCGCGCACGACCGAGTCGTGGCTGCGGCTCTGGATCGCGCGGCCCTGGTGCATCGTGATCGAACAGAACGTGCAGCCGCCGAAGCACCCGCGCATCGTCGTGATCGAGTCCTTGATCATCGTGTGCGCCGGGATCGGTTCCCGGTAGCGCGGGTGCGGCTTGCGCGTGTAGGGCAGGTCGTAGATGCGGTCCATGCCCGCCTCGTCGAGCGCCAGCGCCGGCGGGTTCACGACCAGGACACGATCGCCGTGCCGCTGCGTCAGGCGCCGCCCGTTCTGCGGGTTGGTCTCGTGGTGCAAGAGGCGCGTCGCCGTCGCGAACGCGACCTTGTCCGCCTTGACCTGCTCGAAGCTCGGCAGTTCGACGGTGCGGTTGTCGCACGCCGCGTCGTGCCACTCGTGCGCCGGCAGCGTCTCCTTGCCGCCGAGCAGATAGGCGACCCCGCGCAGGTCACGGCAGTCGGTGATCGCGCGGCCGTCGCGCAGCCGGCGGCAGATCTCCAGCAGCACGCGTTCGCCCATGCCGAAGCCGACCAGATCGGCCTTCGACGTGACGAGGATGCTCGGCCGCACCGTCTCCGACCAGTAGTCGAAGTGCGCGATGCGGCGCAGCGACGCCTCGACACCGCCGGCGACCACCGGCACGCCGGGGAACGCCTCGCGACAGCGCTGCGCGTAGACGTTGGTCGCGCGGTCGGGCCGCAGCTCGATGCGACCACCGGGCGAATAGGCGTCGTCGTTGCGCCGCTTCTTGTTCGCCGTGTAGTGGTTGATCATCGAGTCCATGTTGCCGGCGCTGACCGCGAAGCAGAGCCGCGGGCGGCCGAACTGCCGGAATGCCCCCGCATCCTGCCACGCCGGCTGCGGCAGGATCGCGACGCGGAAGCCTTCGGCCTCGAGCACGCGCCCGAGCAGCGCCGCGGCGAACGACGGGTGGTCGACGTAGGCATCGCCCGACACGAACACCACGTCGACCGCGTCCCAGCCGCGCGCCTGCATCTCGGCGGCGGTCGTCGGCAGGAACTGCGCCGGGTCCGGGGTGCTGCAGGGCGAGGCCATGGGGGCGAGGATGGTAGCGGATCGGCGGCCAGTACGGGGACGACGGTGGCTCGGTGGCTGGGCTGGGCGATCCCGGAGGCCTAGGCGCCCTCGCGCGGCCGCCGCCGACCCCTGCGCTGCGCCCGGCACGTCCGGGAAGATCATCTGCAGAGCGTGGAACCCGCCGGGCGACGAGATTCGTCTACTGGGGCGATCAGAGGAAGGCGCGTCCTCCGCCTGCGTCCGCGTACGCGCCCGGTCACAACCCAATGCCCCCTCGTCCTCTCGCGTCCCTGGTTGCGGCTACCGTTCTGTTCGGGCTTGGCGGCCTCACGGCCCAGCAGCCGAACCTGTTGATCATCGTTCCGGACGACCTCGGCGCCGACGCCATGACCTGCTACGGCTCGCCGTCGGCCCCGCCGACGCCCGTCATGGACGCGATCGCCGCCAACGGCGTGCGCTTCACGCAGGCCCACGTCAACGCCGCCTGCACTCCGTCGCGCGCGGCGATCCTCACCGGGCGCTACGCCTTCCGCAGCGAGGCGACGATGGCCCTGCCGCCCGGCTCGCCGGGCATGTTGGGCACGGCCATCACGATCGCCGCGCCGCTGGCCGACGCCGGCTACGCCACGGCGATGATCGGCAAGTGGCACCTGGGCGAGCGGTTCGGCGCGCTCACGCCGAACGTCTACGGCTTCCAGCACTTCGAGGGCCTGCTCGAGAGCGGTGTGCCGGACCCCTTCCATTGGAGCAAGCTCACCAACGGCAGCACGTCGGTCTGCACGACCTACATCATGACCGATGAGGTCGACTCGGCGATCCAGTGGATCCAGGCGCGCAGCGGCCCCTGGGCGCTGGTGCTCACGCCGACGCTGCCGCATCAGCCGTACCACGCGCCGCCCGCGAACCTGCACACCCAGAATCTCGCCGGCCTGAACCCGGCGACAACCCCGCTGCCGTTCTTCCGGGCGATGGTGCAGGCCCTGGACGGCGAGATCGGTCGCCTGCTGATCACGCTGGGGCCCGCCGTGCTGGCGAACACCAATGTGATCGTCGTCGCCGACAACGGCACCGATGGTGCCGTGATACAGCTGCCAGGCACGCCCGAGCGCGCGAAGGGATCCCTCTCGGACGGCGGGTGTCGGGTGCCGCTGCTGGTCAGCGGCCCGTCCGTCACGGCGCCGGGTACGGTCGCGACCGAACTGGTCAGCGGTGTCGATCTGTTCCCGACCATCCTGGCGATGTGCGGGATCAGCTACCCGTCACGGGTCCTGGCCGGGGTCGCGCTGCCGCTCGACGGCGTGTCGTTCTTGCCGGCCCTCACGGGCCGCAGCGGTTATGGCCGGCCGTTCGTCTACTCCGAGGTCTCCGGCACCCCTCTCGGCCAGGGCTACACGGTGCGGGCGCCGTCCCACCGGCTCGTGCGCTACACGCTGGTCAAGCCGCAACACCAGGAGCTGTACGACCTCGTCGCCGATCCGCTGCAGTCGATCGACCTGCTGACCGCGCCCCTGGGCACCGCGAACCGGGTGCAGTTCGACAGCTTGATGAACCAGGTCGAAGCGATCCGCGACGATGGCTGGGCCGAACTCTTCGGCACGGGCTGCGCCGGCAGCCTCGGCGTGCCGGTCCTGCACACCCAGACACAGCCGCGCATGGGCACGCTGTTCCACACCTACGTGGCAGTGCCGCCGCAACCGTGGGTGCTGGCGTTGACCGTGATCGGGGCATCGCGACAGGCCTACGAGGGTCTGTCGCTACCGTTCGATCTCGGCACCCTGGGCATGCCTGGTTGCTCGCTGGCCGTGTCGTTCGACCTGCTGCTGCTGCACACCTCGTTTGGCTACAGCCCGGCCCTGCTCGTGCCGAACCACCCGGCTCTCTACCACTCCGAGTTCTACGTCCAGGGCGTGGTCGTCGAGCCGACCGCCAACGCGATGGGACTGATCTGGAGCCGCGCCCTGCGCTGCATCATCGGCCGCTGAACGAGCGCACGTTCAGACGGCGTAGCCCAACGCCTGCATCTCGGTGCCGATGATGTCGGCGAACAGCTGCTGGATCTCGGGCGACATCTCACGCCGCCACCGTTGGATCGATGCCTCCGGGCCCGCCGACGACATGTGGTGGCTGAACTCCTTCTGGTTCGTCAGCACTTGCTGCGCGTCGAGCTGCACGCCGAGCCGATCGGAGAGTCGTGCCGCGACCCCGGGCAGGTCGGTCGCCATGTCCTCGTAGCGGACCACGGTTGCATGCGGATCGTCCGGCGCCATCTCGAGGATCATGCGCAGGCGCAGCTTGCGCTCCTCGATGAACCGCCGCGCGAACGCCTCGTCGGACTCGCCTTCGACGACGGAGAAGAAGCTGGTGCCGCGCTTGCGGTTGAACGACCAGATGGACATGAGGATGTCGCGTGGATCGCGCAGGAGGTAGACGACGTGCGGCTCGATGCCCACGTCCTGCAGTGCGTAGCGGAACATGGCCCGCGACTTCTCTGCATACCAGATCGGCGCGGGATCCAGGGCCGGCGAGCTGATCTCCGCGCGGCGTGCCCGGGCGCAGAACTCCCGCCATGCGCAACGGAACGTGTCGTGCCACATCGGATCGGGCCTCGCGGTGCCGAATCCCGCCGGCACGGCGAACGGCGGCGGTTCGATGAAGTTGCCCGCGGTGGCGGGCTCGTTCATCAGCTGTTCGACCGTCCAGTCGGAGCGGCGCAGGCCGCCGTCGGCGAGTTGCCACGACCAGCGCACCAGGAACGCGAGGTAGCGGTGCTCGAACGGCGCCACCCGGTCGAACACGACCTTCGGCGACGTGCCGAGCAGCTGCATCAGCAGGGTCGAGCCGCTGCGGGCGGGGAACAGCAGCAGCAGGGGACGCAGCCTCTGGTCGTCAGGGTGCATACCCGAGGGCCACCAGCTCGGCGCGCATCTTCGTCCGGTACAGCTCGAGAACGGCGTCCGGCAGCAGCTGTCGCCACCGCGTCGCGGGCCATTCGTCGCCGGTGGCCGGCGCGCGCGGCACCGGCGCGGCCGCGAGTCCGAGCCATGTGCGCAGCCGCTGCCAAACGTCGCCCGTCTGGTCGAGGAGGTCCTCGTAGCGGATGCAGATCGTGTCGGGCGTGGTCTCGACCCTCGCCCATTGGTCGAGGCGGGCGCGCACGAAGCGGTTGCACTCGCGCTCGGCGAGGGTCAGCGGCGAGTCGATGCAGTTGACGATGCGCGGCAGGGCGCCGCGGCGAGCGCCCGCAGTCCAGTTCTCCGCGAGTTCACTGCGCGGGTCGCGTGCGATCCACAGCGTGCGGTGCGGTAGCTCGGCTTCGCTCAGCACGATCGGCAGCCAGGGTTTCGCCGGCTCGATGTAGAAGCGGTCGGTTCGGCGGCGCGGCACGCGCTTGCAGTAGAAGGCCCAGTTGGCGTGCAGCATGCGCTGCCACAGCACCTGCCCTTCGAACAGGTTGCCCACGTGTTCGCCCGGACCGGGGAATCCGGCGATGCGCCGCGTGTCGCGCTCGCCGGCGATCGGCGGGTAGAAGATCAACTCGTGGTTCCAGGTCGCGTTCTCGACCGTGACGCCGGCGAGCACCTTGGCGTGGCGTGTGAGGTAGCTGAGGGACCGACGATCGGTCAACGGACACCACTCGGAGGTCAACTCCCCCATCCGCAGCAGCAGGTCCATCACCGGCCGGACCGTGCCTCGGAGCCCGGTGGTCACGACGACGACGGGCACCAACGATGACGGTGGGGACGAAACGCGTACCATTTGCGGCCCGCTGGGCCAGGACCTGGGGGCCCGGACTCTAGCAGGCGGACCGCTTCGTTCCAGGGCCCGGTTCGCGGGGCGAGCCCGGCGATGGGGGTGGTCCGCGGTGGCACGCGTGCGCTCGGACGCATGTTCGGCCTCGGCGCCTGCCGCCATCGACGCCACGTGACCGGGTCTTCG
The DNA here is from genome assembly GCA_016794035.1 of Planctomycetota bacterium. Taxonomy (GTDB): domain Bacteria; phylum Planctomycetota; class UBA1135; order UBA1135; family UBA2386; genus JAEUHS01. The sequence goes on along the minus strand of JAEUHS010000062.1, from coordinate 33,654 downwards.
TCTTGACCCCGGTACCGACGCCACCCGGCCCGCCGGCACCCGTCGGCAGTCGGCACGATTCCCCGGTCGCCCCTTGTCACCGGCCAACCCAACGCAACGCTGGGCCGATCGTGATTCCCGACGCCGACGAGATCGAGGCATTCAAGCGGCTGCAGGCCAAGCTGCCGGCCATCTGGGCCGAGGTGCACGAGCAGCCGCGCCAGCCGCACTCGTGCCTGATCATCCCGTCGCTGAGCTTCGACCAGGAAGAACTGCAGAAGGTCAAGGGCGTGCCGTTCTACGAGGAGCGGCTGATGTTCATGCTGATGCGGCTGCGGCGGCCGGGCGTGCGCATCATGTACATCACCAGCCAGCCGGTCGAAGAGGACATCGTCGACTACTACCTGCAGATGCTGGTCGGCATCCCGCCGCTGCACGCCAAGCGCCGCCTGACGATGTTGTGCGTGCAGGACGCCAGCCCGCGCGCATTGACCGAGAAGATCCTCGAACGGCCGCGCGTCGTCGAACGCATCCGGCAGTGGATCGGCGATCGCGATCGCGCCTACATGAGCTGCTTCACGACGTCGCCGCTGGAGCGCACGCTCGCGGTGCAGCTCGGCATCCCGCTGAACGGCGCCGACCCGGACCTGTTGTGGCTGGGCAGCAAGTCGGGATCGCGCGAGACGTTCCGCGAGGCCGGCATCGAACTGCCGGCCGGCTTCGAGAACCTGAAGGACGAGCGCGCGGCGGTGGTGGCGCTCGACACGCTGAAGCGGGACAAGCCCGAGCTGCGGCGCGCGGTGGTCAAGCTCAACGACGGCTTCTCGGGCGAGGGCAACGCGCTGTTCACCTACCCGAGCGCGATGCCCGAGGCCGAGGCGGCGCGGCACGCGGCGATCCGCGCCGCCTTCGACACGATGAAGTTCTCGGCCCCCGAACACTCGAAGGGCGAGTTCTTCGCCAAGTACGCGCAGATGGGCGGCATCGTCGAGGAGTTCCTCGAGGCCGACGAGGTGCATTCGCCGAGCGTGCAGCTGCGCATCACGCCGGCAGGCCAGTTGCACATCATCTCGACGCACGACCAGGCGCTCGGCGGCGATTCGGGGCAGGTCTACCTGGGCTGCCGATTCCCGGCGAACATCGACTACCGCAGCCTGATCACCGAGCGCGCGTACCACGTCGGCGAGGTGCTGCGCGAGCGCGGGGTGCTGGGCCGCTTCGCGATCGACTTCCTGGTCTGTCGCAAGGCCGGTGCCGATTGGCGCTGCGCCGCGATCGAGATCAACCTGCGCATGGGTGGCACGACGTTCCCCTACATCGCGCTCGACTTCCTGATCGGCGGCGCGATCGGTGGGGCCGGCGACTACCGCTCACGCACCGGCGTGCAGAAGTACTACTTCGCGACCGACGCGCTGGTGTCGCCGGCGTACCGCGGCCTGCTGCCGCAGGACTTCCTCGAGATCGTGATCCACCACGGCCTGCACTGGAGCCCACAGACCGAGACCGGCGTGCTGTTCCACATGATCGGCGCGCTGTCGCAGTTCGGGAAGCTCGGCGTGATCTGCATCGCCGACAGCGCCCAGGAAGCCGACGACCTCTACCAGAGGACGCGCGACGTGCTCGACATGGAGACGCATGCGGACCGCACCGGGCGCGGCCAGATGCACTCGATGTTCGACGACTTCCCGCACCTGATGGACTGACGCGGCGACCGGGGCCGCGCTAGCCTGTGCCCGGTGCGCGATCGCGTCTCCGATCTGGCCCCTGCTGCCACCCGCCTCGGCCAGCTGCAGCGCGGCCGGGGCGCCGGCTTCCGTGCCGCCCTGGCGGCGGGCGACGCGGCCGGCGAGGACGTGCTGCAGTGCCTGATCGCGGATCCGCGCATCGACCGCCAGATCGAGGCGCGCGAGCGCTACTACGCCGAACTCGTGGCGGCGCTGGACGTGCCGCTGGCGCCGCTGGTCGCGCATCTGTCGGGTCGCGCGGCGGAGCTCGGCCACGCCGTGCTGGCGGGCGCGTGGCGACTCGGGCACCGGGCGACGCGCGCGCTGCTGGCCGATCCGGGCAGCGACGAGGCGCTCGTCACCGGCATCGCCGAACAGCTGTGGGGGCTGCAATGGGCCGCGCTGGTCGACCTGCCGCCGCGGGCCGCGAGGGTCTTCCTGCGCCAGGCGTTGGCCGAAGCCGATTGCGCGCGGTCGGCGCAGCTGCGACCGTCGGTCGCGTCGTTGCGCGGCGAGATGTCGGTGCCGCAGCTGCTCGAGTTCGGTCGCCAGCTGCCGCACGGCCAGCGCTGGGCCGTGGTCGAGGAGCTGTGCCGGCGCGGCACCGAGGCGGACCGCAGCGCGCTCGCGGCGACGGTCACCGGCGACCGGGTCTACGACCGCGTGCGCCTGGCCGCGCAGGCGTTGGGCACGCTCGGCGACGAACGGCTGCTGCCGGTCGCGATCGACTACTTCGGTCGCGAGGACGTGTTCGCGGATCCCGCGCGTCGCCTGTCCGGCGCCGACCGCATGCGCCGCAGCGCGCTCAACGACTACGTGCAGCACCTGCCGGTCGATCGCCAGCTGGAGCTGGCACGCGACTGGCACGCGCGCGGCGGCTACTTCGAGGTGGTCGCGGGCTTCGTGTTCGGCGCGCAGGCGACGCCCGACGACCGCACGCGTCTGGAGGCGTTCGTCGCCGAGCACGGCGGCGAGCACGGGGGCAGCGAGGTGATCTTCGAGCTCGACGCGCTGGGCCGCATCGGCGATCCGCGCTCGGCGCCGTTGCTGATCGACGTCGCCGCGACCGCACGCTACAGCCACGCGCGCCGCCGCGCGCTGCACGCCCTCGCCGGCATGCAGCAGGTGCCGGCGGCGGTCGCCGCGCTGCACGAAGCGCTCTGGGACAGTGAGGACGAGGCCGCCGCCGATGGCTGTTCGTTCCTGCCGTCGCTCGACGGTGGCGCGCTCGCTCGGGTCGGTGCGCTCGCCGCGCACTGCCTCGCGGCCGAGGAACTGCGCCTGCGTGCCGGCCGGCGCCTCGCGCGCGAGCGCCGCGCGACCCGGGGCCAGCCGCGCCCGTCGTGACGAGACGCCCGCTGCCGCGCGCGTCCATCCGCCGTCCGCCTCGGTGCCGGACCGATGCGAGCGGGGCCGCACGTCGTGCCTGCGCCTGCGCCCCGGGCCCGCGGATTGCGACGCGCCTGGGACAGACCGCCGCGCGGGTTGCCGGGACCGATCGCTATCGTTCGGCCCTGATGTTCACCCCGCGCACCGTCGTTCTGTTCGCCGCCTGCACCCAGGCGCTGTTCGCCCAGGTCACGCCCGAGCAGTTCGCGGCGATCCGACACGAGGGCCTCGAGCGTTCGCGGGTGATGGCGCACCTCGACCACCTCGTCAACCGCATCGGACCGCGGCTGACGTCGTCGGACAACCTGACCGTCGCCGCCGAGTGGGCGCGCGACACGTTCCAGGGCTTCGGCATCGCCGACGCGCACCTCGAGCAGTGGGGCGAGTTCGCGGTCGGCTTCAACCGTGGGCCGTGGTGGGGGCGCATGACGCAGCCCGAGGCGATGGAGCTGGTCTGCAACACCGATGCGTGGACCGCCGGCACGCGCATGCCGTCGCGCGGGCCGTTGCTGCCGGCGCCGAAGGACGCCGACGAACTGGCCGCGGCGAAGGGCAGGCTGAACGGCGTCTGGCTGCTGAATCCGCCCGCCCGGATGGTCAAGGAGCTCGGCGCTGCGCTCGAGGCCGAGGGCGGCTTCGGCTTCGTGACCGGCCGTCCGGCGCGCGCCGGCGGCCGCGGCGGCAGCGACCTGCTGCTGACCGGCGGCAATCCGCGCGTCGACTTCGACCGTCTGCCGAACCTGCCGATGGTGCGCCTGCGCAGCGACTGCTACGAGGTGCTGCAGAAGCACCTCGACGACGGCCGGCAGGTCGAGGTCGAGTTCGACGTCCGCAACCACTTCCGCAAGGGGCCGATCCCGCTCTACAACGTCATCGCCGACATCCCCGGCACCGAGCACCCCGAGCAGTTCGTGGTCGTCGGCGGTCACCTCGACAGCTGGGACGGTGCCACCGGTACGACCGACAACGGCACCGGCGCCGCGACCACGCTCGAGGCGGCGCGCATCCTGATGGCGATCGGCGCCAGGCCCAAGCGCACGATCCGCTTCATGCTGTGGAGCGGCGAGGAGCAGGGCCTGCTGGGCTCGCGCGCCTGGGTGCAGAAGCACAAGGAGGAGCTGGTGAACTACAGCGCCTGTCTCGTGCACGACGGCGGCACCAACTACCTGTCCGGCATCGCCGGCATGGCGGCGATGCACCCGCAGCTCGAGACCGTGTTCGCGCCGATCCTGACGTCGTCGACGGAGATGCCGTTCCAGATCCGCGACATCGAGGCGTTCACGCCGATCGGCAGCGACCACGAGTCGTTCACGGCGGCGGGCGTGCCGGGCTTCTTCTGGAACCAGGCCGGCCGCGCCAACTACACGCACACGCACCACACCCAGTACGACACCTACGACGCGGCGATCCCCGAGTACCAGCGGCACTCGTCGGTCGTGATCGCCACCGGCGCGCTCGGCCTCGCCAACCTGCCGGAGCTGCTGACGCGCGAGAACATGAAGGTGCAGCGCGGCTTCGGCGGGGCACGGCGCGGCGGCGGTCGCATGCTCGGCGTGGTGCTCGACGACGACGGCGTCACGATCACCGAGGTCACCGACGGCAGCGTCGCGGCGAAGGCCGGTCTGAAGGCGGGCGACAGGCTCGTGCGCATCGGCGACAAGGGGATCCAGGAACTACGCGACCTGCGCACCGCGCTCGACGACGGCCCGCCGCAGAACACCGTGACGTTCGTGCGCGACGGCACGCAGCAGACCGCCGACATCACGTTCGAGAAGTGATGGCCGGCGGCGGCGGCGACCACGTGCGATGTCCGCGTGGGCGTTGCGCTGCGAACGCACCTCCGCTCCCATGGTGGACATCGGCGAGCTGCATCTCGGCGGCCCGCCAAGGCTCACAGAGGAGGTTCCAGCCATGACCACGCGCGACGACTACCTGAAGAAGATGCATGCGGCCCTCGAGCACCTGCAGGTCAAGGCGAGCCTGGCCAAGCTGGCGGCGCGCGACGTGCGCGAGGCCCTGCTGAAGGAATACGATTCGGTGCAGGCCCAGCTCGAGCAGGCTGGCGCGGCGGCCGAAGGCCGATGGGAGGCGCTGAAGTCGGGCTGCGACGCCGCCTGGCACTCGTTCAAGGCCAAGTACGACGAGGCGATGGCCAGGCAGCGCAAGGGCGGCTAGCGGCTGCCGCCGGGGACCGCCTCATTCGATCGACGCGCGGAACGGGGCGGCGGGCAGTCCGGCGCCGTTCTGCAGCGAGCTGCCGGGCGCCGACGACCACGCGTAGCGCACCGACACCGGTTCTGCGACGTCGGGGCTCGACACGACGATCGCGCCGTCGTCCTCGCGCGCCGTCGCCGCCACGAACCTGCCGTCGGCCGCGGCCACCTCGAAGCCGGCCGCCGCCGGATCGAGCACCAGGCCGCCGTCAGCGGCGTCGAAGCGGATGCGCAGGCTCGCGCCCTGCCGCTGCACCCCGGTGGGCCGCGGGCCGTCACACGGCACGGGCTTGCCGTAGTGCCGGGCCAGCGCGAGCCGCGCCAGCCGTTCGCCGACCGGCTGCTTCCGGATCGGATGGATGTCCGCGGGCTCGCCGCAGTCCAGCGTGACGACCATGCCGGTGCCGGGCAACGACAGCGCCGCGGCCTGCGCCGCGCGCAGCAGGGCGACCTGGTCGTCGCGGTCGTCGGGATAGCGGTAGGGCGCGATCTGCACGAAGTAGAACGGCAGCTCGCGACCGAGGCCGCGTCGCCAGTCCGCGATCATCGCCGGGAACAGCCGCGCGTATTGCGCCGGGCGCGTGTGATTGGACTCACCCTGGTACCAGATCACGCCGGTGAACGGGAACCGCCGCAGCGGCGCGATCATGCCGTTCCACAGCACGGTGGCACGGTTGGGCTGCTTCGGGTCGGCGGCGGTCGCCGCGTCGAGTTGCGCGATCGCCGCGGCGAACTCGGGAAAGTCCGCGAGGCCGGCGGCGCTGGTCCAGGCCTCGCACACGGTGCCGCCCCAGGCGGACACGACGAGGCCGAGCGGGGTCTCGTCGTGTCGCAGGAGTTCGCGACCGAAGAAGAACGCGACCGCGGAGAACTGTGCCGCCGTCGTCGGCGATGCGACCTGCCAGGCGCCGTCGACGTCGTCGACCGGGGCGTTCGCCGTGCGTCGCGCGACGGTGAACATCCGCAACTGCGGCAGGTCGGCGGCGGCGACCTCCTGTTGCCAGTCCTGCACGCCGCGCTTGGAGGTCGGGCCGGGGCCGACCTGCATGACCATGTTCGACTGGCCGGAACACAGCCAGACGTCGCCGGCGAGCACGTCGTGCAGCACGAGCGCGGCGTCGCCGCTGGCGAGGGTCACCTCGAACGGCCCGCCGCGCCCGGGGGTCGCCAGCTCACAGCGCCAGGTTCCTGCGCCGTCGACCGTGCCGGACGCGGCGGCGCCCCACGAACCGCGCACCGTGACCGCCGCGCCGGGTGCGCCGACGCCGGTGATCGGCACCGAGGTGTTCGCCGGCAGCACCATGTGGTCGCCGAACCACCGCCGCGGCCGGAACGTCGGCGCCGACGAATCGGCCTGCTGGGCCGCGGCGAAGCCGGCCACGAGCGCGGCCAGCAGGACCAGGTGGATGCGCATGCCGGAGACTTCTAGCGCGCCGCCGCCGCGGCCGCGACGGTGGCGTCGAGCCCGAGTCGGCCTACTCGACCGGCACGTCGGCCTGCCTGACGAAGTGGGTGCGCCCGGTCTCGGTGCACAGCCGCTGCGCCTCGGCGCGGGCCTCCTGTTCCTGGGCGTAGGGGAACTGCTGCACGTCCTTCCCGCTCGGATCGCAGACGCACCAGACGATGCGAACCCGTCCGCCCGCAGGTGCCTTCTTCCGGCTCGCCGCCGCGCGCGCCGTCTTCGGCCCGGCGGCCTTGGCCGCCTTCGCCGCGGCCTTCTGCTTCGCCGCCGCAGCCGCTTCGGCGCGGAGGTGTTCGATGCGATCCCGGTTGGACATCCTGCCTGCCATGGGCCGCACTCTACGTGCGGTGGGGCGGTGCACTCGCTCGCAACCGGTGGATCCGGCGGCTTTGCGACGATTCCTCGCGACGCCCCGAGCCGATCGGGTCGGGGCGTCGCCTCAGGGGCTGCCGCGGCGATAGATCGTCAACGGCGGACGATCCACGAAGCGTTCGTACTGTCCGACCCGCACCGGGTACTCGGGAGGATCGAAATTGTGGTGGCCGCGCCGCCGCTCGAAGACGACGTACTCGACGTCCCACCGGGCCGCATCGGCCATCAGGGTCGACATGTCCCACTGCGATCCGCTGACCCGATCCGGGTGCGCGTACTTGGCGAGACCCATGATGCGGTAGTCGTCGATCTGACCGAACACGAACGCCAGGGGCGCGATCACGGCGACGTGCTTCTTGGGCAGCAGGCTCGCGACGTACGCGTTCCACTGCATCTCGTCGCGCGCCTCCGCATTGCGCACGATTCTCGCGATGCTGTGGCTGATGCCGAAGACGAGGCAGGTGCACAGGATCAGGGCCGACGTGCGGCGCAGGCCCACGGCAGTCGCGGCGCGGAGCTGGCCGTGCAACAGGCTGAACAGGGCGACGCCGAACGGACAGAACAGCAGCGCATACATGTGCGCGGGCCGATTCAGCAACACGAGCAGGCTGAGCAACAGCGCCGCCGAGTAGGTGACGAGGCCACGGGCCTCGCGCGGGGTCGGAATCTCGCGGCGACGCAGTCGCGAGAACGCGAGCGCCGGGAACAGGAGCATCACGCTGATCGCGATCTCGGCGGGGCTGTGGAAGAACACGTTGCCGACATCGCCGACCGTGGCGAGCTTCGCCGACAGCGAAGTCGATCCTGCCGTCGCCGGATCGAAGCGGAACTGCGTGACCATCTGCCCCAGGTCCCCGCGGACCAGCGCATCGACCACATACAGCAGCGCGACGCCGAGCGCGGTGACGGAGTAGACCGCCGCGGGCAGCCACTGCCGGCGCACCAGCAGGAAGAGTCCGCCGGCCGCCATGATCATGGAGCCGTTCAGATGGAAGAGCGGGGACGCGCCGGCCAGGGCGCCGGCCAGGGCCGCGCGTCGGGCGATGGGCCAGTCTCGGCAGAAGACCGCGTCGAGCAGCGCATACGAGGCGAACGCGAGGCTGGCCAGCATCAGTTCCGGTCGGACCAGGAAGGCGAACGCGACGACGCTCGGGTTGGCGGCCAGCAGGATGCCGGCGACGAGCAGCGTGCCGCGATCCCCCGGGCGCACCCGGCGCAGGTAGACGACGACGAGGGTGCCGCAGAGCGTTGCGTAGATCAGGCCGGGGAGATGCACCGCCAGCGGGGTCAGCCCCAGGATCCGGACGAACACGGCCGTCAGCAGCACGCCGGCCTTCTGGGTGATGTAGACCCATTCCTCCCAGCCGAGCATGCCGCGAAACAGCTCCGAGCGCAGCCGGCCCTCGGTCGCGACGAAGTAGGCCTGGTCGCCGAACCAGGCATCGTCGAACGCGGGCGGTCGACCGAAGAGCGTGGCGATCGCCAGCAGCAAGGCCACGCCGCACGCCACCCGGAGGCAGCGTGGTCGGAAACCCAAGGACTCGATGGCGGCGAGAAGTCGTTCAGCCATGAAAGCCACGATCAGGAACTCCCTGCCGGTGGGCAGCCGGGACCTCGACCCGGCGCGACGACGCAACCTGAGGCTACCGGTCGCCGACTTTCAACTGCCGGCACGGCGGCGACAGCGATGCCGCGGGCGAGCCGTCGCCCGCCCCGCCGTGGGGCTCGGCACGGCCACGGCGCGGGCTTCGCCCCGAGCGACGCGCTCCGTCACGCGGACAGCGCGGGCACCTCGACCAGGTCGTAGACCGCCAGGTACTTGCCTGGATCGCCGGCGAAGTCCCGGGCCATCGTCGACAGGGTGCGGGCGTCGTGGCGGCGGCGGAAGCGCGGTGCCAGCGCCCGGTCCCACCAGGTCAGCGGCCGCAGCGTCAGGTGGCCCTTGTACTGGAACTCACACTGGGCGATCAGCGCGACCACGGTGCGCACGCCGAGGCGCGCGAACTCGTCGACCATCGCCGGGATGCGGTCCTCGGGGATGTGTTCGAACACGTCGAACGCGGTCAGCGTGTCGAAGCCGTGCTCGGGACCGAACGGGATCGTGGTGACCGATCCCCGCCGCACGAAGTCGCGCACCTCGGGATAGGCGATGTCGTCGAGGTCGGCGCAGAGATCGAAGCCGTGGGCGTCGACGCCGCGCGCACGCAGCTGCCGCACGACCTCGCCGGCCGAGCAGCCGGCGTCGAGCAGCTTGCGCGGCGCCAGCAGGCGCACGATCGAGTCGACGATGCGGCCCTTGTACCAGGTCTCGAACCGGTGGCCGTTCGAGTAGTTCTGGTCGGCGTGGTAGCTGCCCGCATACAGCTCGGCCAGCGCCGCGTCGCTGACGCCGGCGAACGCGCCGCTGTGGAACGGCAGCAGCAGGTCGCCGAGCTGCTGCAGCACCCGGCGCACCGCGGGATCGCGGCCATCGCCGTGGCGCACCTCGAGGTGCGGCGCCGGCCGTCGCCAGTCGCAGCGCGCGGTGCCGCTGGTGCCGCGCAGCGTCTCGACGAACTCGAACACGCACTCGTCGCCGGCCCAGATGCCGCCGCGCACGAGCAGCCTGCCGGCCTCGCCGTGCGCATCGGTGAAGTCGTAGACCACCTCGATCATGTGCCCTGGATCGGCCGATCCGGGGGTCGAAGTCGACCCGAACCGCCGGGCCGGGCGTCGGGTCGCAGCGTGCCGCCGGGCTCGGGACCCCGGTGCGCGCGGTGATCACGTCAGCCACTCGCGCACCAGCTCGCGCAGGCGTGTCAGTCCGGTCTCGTCCGTGACGCTGACCGAGACGATGGCCGCCGCCGGCAGTTCGCAGCGCGCCGCCAGCTCCTGCTGGCGGTTGCGGCGCTGCGACGGCTTGACCTTGTCGTGTTTGGTGGCGACCACGGTGTGCGGCAGGTCCTGCTGTCGCAGCCACTCGAGCATGTGCAGGTCCGACGCGGTCGGGCCGATCTCGCCGTCGACCAGCAACACGATCATCTCCAGCTGCTCGCGCTCGAGCATGTAGCGCTCGAGCATCGGCAGCCAGGCCCGGCGCGTGCTCTTGCTGACCTTGGCGTAGCCGTAGCCGGGGCAGTCGACGACCGTGCCGCCGCCGCGTTCGCAGCGGAACAGGTCGAGCGTCTGCGTGCGACCGGGCGTGTTGGAGACGCGTGCGAGCTTCTTCTCACCGGCGATCGCGTTCAGCAGCGACGACTTGCCGACGTTGCTGCGACCGACGAACGCGATCTCGGCGCGCGTGGTCGGCAGCCGATCGACCGCGGTCGCCGAGGCGACGAACTCCAGCTGCAGCGCGCGGCTCATGGCGCGGCATTCTGGCCCATCGCCGGGCGCGGCGGTAGGAGCATCGCGGAGCCGTCCAGGTCGGCCGCGGGTGGCACCGGAACCGGGCGGCCTGGTCGCGCTGCCCTGACGGGGGCGTCGTGCAGCCAACGGCCGGTGGCCGAGCGTGCGACCGCGCGGTCGAAACGCGCGCGGCGCGCCGGAGCGACTCGGGTAGCATCGGGGCCGATGTACCCTTCGCCGGCGCGCGTGACCCGCAGCGTCGACGGCGCGCCGCGAGGCCGCCGTCGCATCGGAGCGTCGCGGCCACGATGACCGGGGCCGTGCCGAAGGCGAAACCGGCGCGCCCGTGGCCCGTGCGCGTGCTGCGGCGCGCGCTGCGCGTGCTGCTGTGGACCTCGGCGATCCTCGCGGTGCTGCTGCTGGTGGCGTGGTGGTTCCGCAGGCAGCTGCTGACGCCGCTGCTGCGGCCGCAGCTCGAGGCCGTGCTGCGCGACGCGCTCGGCGCCGAACGGGTCGCGATCGGCGCCTTCGCCGGCGACTGGGTCACGGCGATCGACGTCGAGGACGTGCTCGTCGAGGGCGGCGCGTCGACGCTGCGCGAACTGCGCGGCGTGCGCGTGCAGGCGGACTACTCGCTGCTGGCGCTGCTCGGCGGCGACCTCGCCGGCCTGCGCACCGCGACCGTGCACGCCGACCTGGTCGTGCTGGACCTCCGGCCGACGGGCGCGGCCGAGGCGTCCGCCGCGGCCGGCGTCGGGTCGTTCGATCCGGCGCCCTACGAGGCGCTGCTGGCCCTGTGCGGCGGCGGGGCGCGTGTACACGTCGACGAACTGCGCCTGCTGGCGCCCGCGGGCACGCAGGCCGGGGCGGCCGACGTCGAACTGCGCCCGGGCGGTGCGGACCGCGAGTTCACGATCGCCTACGCCGGGCTGCGGCTCGAGGCGCGCGTGCGTCGCCGCGCGGCCGAAGGCGGCCACGAACGCGTGCAGGCGACGGTCGACGTCGACGATCCCGGCGCGCTGCTCGATCTGTTCGGGCTCGGCGCCGGCGTGCGCGAGGGCCACCTGCACGCCGAGGCCAGCGCGTCGTTGTCGCCGCCGCGCATCGAGGCCCGCCTCGACCTGCGCGATCTGGTGCACCGGGGCCGCCGGCTGCAGAAGAGCCGCATCGAGGGTTCGCTGGACGGCGAGCGCATCGCGGTGGACCGCGCCACGATCGACCTGCCGGGCGTCGCCGCCGAGCTGCGGGCGCTGACGTTGCCGAGTCCGTTCGCGACCACGCCGTCGCTCGACGCGCTGGCCGGGCGGTTCGCGGTGCGCATCGACGACCTGGCGCCGCATGCGGCACTGCTGCCGGCAGAACTGCTGGATCTGATGCCGATCGAGGGCCGGCTCGCCGGCTCGTTCGCCGCCGGCCTGCTGCAGCTGGACGCCTCGGAACTGCACGCGCGCGCCGTCGACCTGCAGCTGCAGCGCGGGACGTTCCCGCTGGCGAGCGGCAACTGGCGCGACGCCGTCGGTTCGCTGCAGTTCGCGCTGACGCTGCGCGAGTTCACGGCCGACGTGCCGTCGGTGGGCGAGGCCGTGCTGTCCGGGCGCATCGACGGCACGCTGGTCGGCAGCCTCGCCGAGCCGCAGCTCGAGGTGCGGCTCGCACTCGGCGCGTGCCGTACGCCGGCGGTGTCGTTCGCGAGCGCCGACGGCCGCGCGCGCGCCGACCGGGCCGCGCTGGCCGTCGAGGCGCTGCAGGTGCGCGGGCTCGGCCTCGCGGCGCTCGGCGCCGGTTCGCCGTCGAGCCTCGGCGTCGACGCCAGCTGCCGCCTCGGCCCCGACGGCATCGAACCCGATTCGCTGGTCGCGAACGTCGACCTCGGCGGCCGCCTGCCGCAGCCGCTGCTCGCGCCGATCTTCGCCGGCGGCGAGCCCGGTCCGGCGGCCGACGTGCCGTGGACGCTGCACCTCGAGGCGCAGCACGGTGCCGACGGCATCACGCTCGGCGCGCTGCGGGCGCAGACCGACGCCGGCGCGCCGATCGCGCTCGCGCTGCACGGCGAGGGCATCGTGCCGCTGCGCTGGTCGGGCACCGCACTGCAGTCGATCGACGGCAGCGAGTGCGTGCTGCGCGTCACCGCCGAACGGCCGGGCGACGATCGCGCGCCGGCGGCGACGCTGGCGGGCACGCTGCGGCTCACCGCGTCGTCGTCGGACCTGCAGCTCGATGTGCAGGCGGCGGGCGCCGCGCAGCTGCACGCGGAGGCCGTGGCCGAGCGCGGGCTCGGCAGCGTGCTGGCCGCGGACCCGCAGCTCGCCGCCGCATCGCTGCGCATCACGACGGAGATCGCCGAGCTCGACCTCGGCCGCCTGCCGGCGGCCTGGTTCGGCGGCGTCGAGCTGCATGGCCACGTCGTCGGTCACGTGCGCGGCATCGGCCCGCCGGGGGCGCTGGCGCCCGACATCGAGCTGCGCTGGACCGACGGCGGCGTGCGCGTGCCGGAGCTGCCGGCGCTCGCGGACGTGCAGCTCGGCCTCGACGTCGGGCCGGTCGAGCACGACCCGGCGCAGACGCGGATCCGGCTGCGCGGCGCCGGTTCGCTGGAGCAGGAGCTGGGTCTCGATCGGGCGGTCGGCTTCACCGCCGACATCCGCAGCGACGAGACCGGCACGCAGCTGTTGCCGGCGGTGCTGCAGGTCGGCGGCGGCGAACTGGCCCTGCAGCTGCGTTCGAACCTGCGTCGCTCCGACCTGCTGGTCGGCCGTGTCGACGTCGACCGCACGACCCTGGCGGGCACGGTCGGCGTGCGCGAGTTCGCGCTCGACAAGCTGCCGCCGGCGTTGCTCGGCATCGGCTCGCTGCGCGGCGTCGCCACCGGTGAGGTCGAACTCGACGGCCCGCTCGCGACGCTCGGTCCGGCGACGGTCCGCAGCGCGACGGTGTCGCTGCGCGACGGCGAGCTCAAGGTCGTCAACCTGCCGCGCATCGAGAAGCTCGCCGCGCAGATGGAGTACACGCCGGGCCGGGTCGACCTCGTGGACGCATCGGGCACCCTCGGCGCCGGCGATTTCCAGGCCCGCGGCACGGTGCGACACGACGACCTGTTGGCGTCGATCGACGCTGCCGCGGTCGAGTTCGTGCTGACGGGCCAGGATCTGCTGCTCTACCGCGGCGACGGCGCCAAGGTGCGCGCGACCGTGGATCTGACCGCGGCCGGCACCGTGCGCGACCTGCAGGTCGGCGGCGAGATCGTGCTCGGGCGTGGCAGCAAGTACGTGCGCCGCATCTCGATCCTGCCCGACCTGAACAGCAAGGGCGGCGAGACCGTCAACGAGGGGCTGCGTCTGGTCGAGCTGCCGCCGGCGCTCGGCGAACGGCTGACGTTCGACGTCGCGATCACGACCAGCGAACCGTTCGAGGTGCGCACCAGCGTGTTCGACGGCGAGGTCGACGTCGCCGCCGGCCTGCGCGGCAAGGGCACGGCACCGCGCATCGAGGGCACGATGTCGATGCGCCGCGGCCTGCTGCGGTTCCCGGGCGCCAACCTGCGCGTGACCAGCGGCCTGCTGACGTTCACGCGCAGCGAGCCGTTGTTCCCGACCGTGACCGTGCAGGCCGAAGGCAAGCGCCTCGGCTTCCTGGTGTCGATGTCGGTGACCGGTCGCTACGACGTGCCGCAGGTGACGCTGTCGTCGGTGCCGCCGCTGCCGCCACAGGACCTGATCGTGCTGCTGACCACCGGCCAGCTGCCGAGCACGCTGGTCGCGCGCGGCGCCGAGGGGCAGGCCCGCTTCGTCGGCGGCTACCTGGCCCAGGAGGTGCTCGATGCCTGGTTCGGCAGCGACAGCACCGAACGGGGCGAGAGCCTGCTCGATCGCCTGACGATCGAGACCGGCCGCGAGGTCAGCCAGAACGGCACCGAGAGCATCCTGGTCGAATACGAGCTGCTGCCCAGGGTCGCCGTGCAGGTGGAGCGCGACGCCTACGAGGACTACAACCTCGGCCTCCTGTTGCGATTCAGGTTCCGATGACGGCTGCGGGTCGCTTCGCGCGCGGCGCCGGCGCCACGCTGCTCGTGCTGTGGCTCGCCGCCTGCAGCGTGCTCGATCCCACCTATACCGCGGCCACGCCCGGCCCGTCCGGCAGGGCGCCGGTCGAGGTCGAGGTCGCGTTCGCCGGCAACTCCGGCATCGCCGGCATCGACCTGCGCCGCCGCATCGAGGACTACCTGTTCGATCTCTCGCGCGACCCGACGCGCGAGTCCGCGGTCTACGACGCGGCGCTCGAACTCGAGGACCTGTACCGCACCGACGGCTATCCAATCGCGAAGGTCGACTACGACTACGTGGCGCCGCCCGAGGACGGGCCGTGGCCAGCGGTGCAGAAGGTGCGCTTCCGCATCGACGAAGGGCCGCTGGTCACCGTCGACATGCGTCTCGACGGCAACCGTGTCTACGGCCGCGATCGGCTGCTGGCGTTGTGGGCGCGCAAGCGCCACGGCACGTTCAGTCTCGGCGGCTACGTGTTCGTCGAATCGCAGGTGCGCACGTTCGTCGAGGAGCTGCGCTCGTTCTACCGTTCGCAGGGCCGCCTCGACGCGGTCGTGCAGGGGCCGGCGATCGAGGTCGACCTCGAACGTGCGGTCGCCAAGGTGACGATCGCGGTCGAGGAGGGCAACGTGCACTCGATCGGCGCGGTCGACGTGGCGGCGGCGCTGCGCGAGGCCCTCGGCGACGACCTGCCGCCGCCACCGGTCGGCCGGCCGCAGGCGCAGGGCGAGCTGCAGGGCTATCGCACCGCGCTGCGCAACGCGCTGCGCCAGCGCGGCTACCCGGCCCCGGCCCTGACGCTGCGCCTCGAACCCGCGGCCGATGCGCCGCTGGTCGCGCGCCTCGAGGTCGGCGGCGAACCCGGACGTCGCATGACGATCGCGAACGTCACCGTCGCGGGCAACGATCGCACCATGGCCGGCGTGATCCGCGGCAAGCTCGACCTCGCCGAGGGCGATCGCTACGACGGCATGCGCATCGACGACGCGCTGACCCGGCTCTATCGCACGGGGCTGTTCCGCAAGGTCGACATCCGCGAGACGCCGGTCGAGGGCGACCCGTCGCGGCTGGACCTCGGCATCCAGGTCGAGGAGAACGAGTCGCGTTCGATCGAGTTCCTGGGCGGCTACGGCTCCTACGAGCAGCTGCGCGGCGGTCTGCGCCTCGAGGATCGCAACGTGTTCGGCACCGGCCGCGGCGTCGTGCTCGACAACCGCATCAGCCAGAAGGGCAACAGCAACGAGCTGACGCTCAGCGATCCGGACTTCCTGGCGACCGGGGCCGTGCTGACGATCGGCGGCGAGCGGTTCCTGCGCGAGGAGCCGTCGTTCACCGACAAGGCGATCGGTGGCACCGTCGCGCTGGCCCGGCCTCTGTTCGGCGGCCTGACGGCGCGCGTCGGCTACACCTACCGGGACCGTCAGGACGCCCGGGCCTTCACGGTGTTGCCGCAGGATCAGCTGGTCGAGTTCACCGAAGGCAAGGTCTTCGTCGAGCTGCGCAACGACCGGCGCGACAACCTGCTGTTCCCGAAGGCAGGCCACACCGAGCTGCTGTCGTTCGAGCGCATCTCGCCGGCGTTCGGCGCCAGCGTCGACCTCGACCGGCTGGCCTTCCGCGCCGCGGTGCACCTCGGCCTGCTCGACCCGTTCCACCTGGTGCTGCGCAGCGAGCAGAGCGTGCTGTGGCCGCACGAGGGTTCGGCGCTGGTGCCGTTGCAGGAGCGCTGGTTCAGCGGCGGCGAGAGCTCGGTGCGGTCGTTCCGCGAATCTCGGCTCGGCCCGCAGGACGTCGACGGGCTGCCGGTCGGCGGCGAGTACCGCAACGTGTTCGGTGCCGAGCTGCGGTTCCCGGTGTGGCGCACGCTCGAAGGTGCGCTGTTCGTCGACGCCGGCAACGTCGGCGCCCGGGTCCAGGACTTCTCGCTCGACGACATGCGCTACGCGATCGGCGCCGGCATCCGGCTGCTGCTGCCGATCGGCCCGGTGCGTCTGGACGGCGGCTGGAACCCCGACCAGCGGCCCGGGGACGACGAGTGGGCGGTGCACCTCAGCGTCGGCTACCCGTTCTGAGAGGAAGCGGTCCGCCCGCGCCGCGGGCGGGCCCGGGACCCCGCGGCCCGCCGCTGCGGTGCTGAGGCGATCCCGCGGTCGTGAGCCGCGCGCGGCGGCGCGACCGCCGCGTACGAACTGCGGCGGTGTCGCGTTCGGGCCGGCGCCGGTAACCTCCTGGGCAACCACGAGCCACGGAGCCGTCATGCGCGTCTTCTCTGCGTCCGTCCTTCTCCTCGCCACCACGTTCGCCGCCGGCTGCGCCTCGACGGCGACGTGCGACGCCTGCAAGAACGCGCAGGCCGTCGTCGCTTCGGTCGCGGCGCAGAACCCCGACTGCACGCGGCTGTCGTTGCACTGCTCGATGGACGGCGGCACCAGGTGCTGCGCCAGCACGGACGCGGCGAGGGTCGGCAAGTCGTCGGACAAGGAGGACGGCGAGGCGATGCAGACCGGCCGACCGATCGTGCTGGACGAGGGCGGCGCCTTCGACGTCACCGTGCCGATCCGCGCGCAGGCCGGCCGGCACATGTCGACCTGCGGCGTGACGCTGAAGGCCGCGGGCATGACGCGCGAGCAGGCCGTGGCGAAGGCGACGGCGATCGCGACGTCCGTCGAAGCAGGGGTCAAGGGCTGCGGCGACTGCTGCTGCAAGTGACCGGCGATCAGCGCGCGTCGCGCCACTTCGCGGCGAGCTCGTCGATCCTGGCGCGAGCCGCCTCGGCGGCGAACTCCGGTGTCGACCTGGCGGCCTCGAGTTCGGCGACGGCCGCGTCGCGCGAGCCTCCGGCGAACAGGGCGCGGGCGACCAGCAGCCGCGCATCGAGGGACCTGCCGCGCCGCAGGTCGTTCGCGGTGCGCGCGGCAGCCAGTGCGGCGGTCGCGTCGACGACCTGCTGCGCCAGCAGTGCGCTGGCCAGGATCTCGAAGCCGTAGGCGTTGTCCGGCTCGTTCTGCTGCGCCCGCCGCGCGGCCTGCAGCGCCAGCACGTCGAGGCCGAGGTCGAGCGCCAGGTTGGCGACGTTGTACTGCGGCGTCAGGTCGCGCGGCGCCAGTTCGGCGGCCCGCAGGGACCATGCCAGCGCCTCCTGCTTGTCGCCGGCGCGCGCCAGGGCGTCGCCGAGGTTCGCGACGCTGCGCCCGTCGGTCGGATCGAGTTCGACCGCGCGCCGCAGCGCCGCGATGCCGCCGGCCAGGTCGCCGCGCCGCAGCCGCAGGTTGCCGAGGTTGTAGGAGGCCGGCGCGTAGTCGGAGTCCTGCGCCGCCGCCGCGAACATCGCCTCGGCCGCGTCCGGTTCCCCGGCATCGCGCAGCGCCAGCGCCAGCAGGTTGGCGAAGAACGGATTGCGCGGCCGCAGCGCGGTGGCGCGACGCAGCGCGGCGATCGCCTCGGCGAAGTGCTTCTGCTTGCGCAGCACGGCGCCCAGATTGGCCCAGTCCGAGCCGCGGTCTTCGTCGAACGTCAGGGCCTCGCGGTAGGCTGCCGCCGCCGCCTCGGTGTCGCCGAGGACTTCGTGGGCGCGACCGCGCGCCGACGCGAGGTAGGCGGCCTGGTCCGGATCGGCCGGCATGGCCGCGATGAAGGCGAGCGCCGCCTTCGGATCGGTCTCTGCCAGCAGCATCGCGCGCAGGCGCCGGGCGGTCGTGTTGGCGGCGAAGTGCGCGGCGAGCACACGTTCCGCCTGCACCATGCGATACCGGTCACCGCTGTTCAGGGCGAGGAACGCGAAGTGCACGGCGTCGCTGGCGCGAGGGCGCGGCGACACCAGCATCACATGCTCCATCAACTCGGCGGCGGCGAGCGCGCGGCCCTTCGCCGTGTGGCCGCGGCTGCTCTCGAACAGCAGCACGGCGCGCACGAAGCAGTCGAACGGATCCTCGCTGGCGGCCGTCAGCCGGTCGATCGACGGCATCCGGCCGGCCAGGGCCTGCTGCGTCAGTTCCATGCTCGGCTGCGGCAGCGAGCGCAGCAGCGCGTTCGCCTCGTCGTCGCGGTGCAGGTCGAGCAGGATGCGCGAACGGGTGAACGCGACCTCGGCGTCCGCGTCCGGCAACGGCAGCAGGATCGCGAGCGCCGCCTCCGGCCTGCCCTGGGCGCGATCGAACCACGCCCGCGCCAGCCGGTCGTCGCGGTCGATGCGCTGCTCTTCGGCTGCCGCCGCGCGGATGCGCGGCCCGTTGGCCCACAGGTAGCCGGCGCTGGCGGCCGTCACCGGCACCGCGACCAGCGTCACCGCCGCGGCCAGCGCGCGCCACGGCTCGCGCCGCATGAACCGCAGCATGCGTTCGAACGAGGTCGGCAGCCGGGCGCTGACCGGATCGCCGCGCTGCAGCGCGCGCAGGTCCTGCAGCATCGCCGCGGCCGAGGCGTAGCGCCGCACCGGGTTCTTCTGCAGCGCGCGATCGACGACGGCGGCGAGATCGGTGGAGACGCCGGCGAGGCCCCGCAGCGGTGGCGGCTCGGCGACCAGGATGTTGCGCATCGTCGCCTCCTGGGTCACCGCGGTGAACGGGCGCGCGCCGTGCAGCAGTTCGTACAGGATCACGCCGAGCGACCAGACGTCGGCGCGCCCGTCGACGCGCTCGCCGCGGATCTGTTCGGGCGCTGCGTAGTCGAGCGTGCCGACGAAACCGCCCTCGCGCGTCAGCGACGGCAGCGATGCGTCGCGCGCGACGCCGAAATCGGTCAGCAGGACCGAACCGTCGTCGCCGATCAGTACGTTGGCCGGCTTGACGTCCCGATGCACCAGGCCCTGGTCGTGCGCATGCGCCAGCGCGGCGGCGACCTGCGTCGCCAGGCGCACCGCCTGCTCGGGCGTGCGCCAGTCCGCCATGCGCTCGTGCAGCGACCGGCCGTCGACGAACTGCATGGCGAAGAAGTGCTCGCCGTCGACGTCGCCGAAGCCGTGGATCTCGACGATGTTCGGGTGCTGCAAGCGCGCGGCGGCGGCGGCCTCGCGGCGGAAGCGCGCCACCGCGGACGGGCTGGCCAGCAGCCCCGACGTCAGCACCTTGACCGCCACGCGCCGGTCGAGCGAACGCTGCCAGGCCTCGTAGACGACGCCCATCGCGCCGCGACCGATCTCGCGGACCAGGCGGAAGTCGCCGAGCACGCGTTCGCCGCCCGTTTCGCCCTCGGCGCCACCCGGCAGCGGCAGGCTCACCATCGGCGCCAGCACCTCGTGCAGATCGGGGTGCTGCTGCAGCAGGCGATCGGCGTCGCCGCGGCTGCTCGGCGGCGCCTGCAGGAAGATCTCGAGCGCCTGCTCGAGGCGACTGCCGGGCCGCCGGGTCTCGGTCATGACTCGAGGTCTCCGCCGGTCCGGCCCGCGCGCAGCTCCTGCAGCAGTTCGGCGAGCCGCGCGACCGCGCGCACCCAGCGCATGCGGACCGAATTGGGGGTCATGCCGAGCTCCGCGCCGATCTCGACGAACGAACGGTCCTCGTACTCGCGCGCGAGCAGGATCTTGCGGTCCTCGGGTTCGAGCAGCTCGATGCCGAGTCGCACCCAGTCGCGCACCTCGCTGCTCGCCGCGTTGCGACTCGGGGTCGTGCTGCGCCGCAGCGCCGGGTCGAGCTGCAGCACGGTGTCGGTCGGCAGGCCGACCTCGCCGGCGAAGTTGCGGCGCCGGGCGCGGAACCAGTCGTTGCGGTCGCGCAGCGTGTTCTCGACGATGCGGGCCAGCAGCGCGCGCAGCTGCGCGGTGCTCTGCACCTGGAAGCGCGGGCCGTCGCGCAGGAAGTCGAGCACGACCTCCTGCAGGTAGTCGTCGGCGTCGGCGCGGCTGCGCAGGAAGTCGCCGAGGCGCCGTTCGACCCGGGCCCGCAACCACGGCAGCTGGGCCTGCACGAGCGCGGTGAGGGCCGACGCGTCGCCCATGTGCCAGCGATGCATGAGTCCGGGCGTGGCGTCCTGGGTGTCGGCCATCCGCCGCGATGGTAGCCGAACCGGGCGTGCGCTCCATGCGGTCGCATCAGCCACCCGGCGCGACGCCGGGCGGCGGCACTTGGCTCTGGGTCTGGCCCGGCGTCGCGTTGGCGAACGACTCGCGGAAGAACGTGTTGCCGTCGATCCGGATCGCGAAGAAGTCGCCCTGCGGGAAGGTGCCGGTGCCGTCGAGCGAGTCGATGGCGGCGAACAGGAAGTCGAGCGCGATCGCGTTGTGCGGCGGCCGGCCGGTGAGCTGGATCGTCACCGGGTTGCCGGTGGCGCTGCGCAGGAACGTGCCGGCGAACGGGTCGCCGCTCGGCCCGAGGCCGGCGTAGCCCTGCACGCCTTCGAGCAGCGCGGTGCCCGGCGACACCGCGGCCGGCAGCGAGCTGAAGTCGGTGCTCAGCACGACGGTCTGGCAGACGGCGGTGCCGGGCAGCCCGGCGGCCAGGATGAGCAGACGAAGGTGGAATCGGCGCATGCCACGGGCAGCGGCAGCCGCGCCGAAACCACACCGGGCCCGCCGCGGATCCGGCGACGGGCGGGGGGATCAGGCCGGCGCGGGCCCCGGCGGGGCCGGCGGCGGGCTCGCCGGCCGGCCGTTGGCCCACGCCGCCGCGTCGATCCGGAACAGGCGCGCGGCCGTGCGCCAGGCCACGTTCTCCAGCTGCTCCTGGTCGAAGTTCAGTTCGTTGAGCAGCTTCACGTAGGGCTTCATGCGCACCAGCGGCCAGTCGGAGCCGTACATCAGCTGTTTGCCGGGGTTGCCCATGTAGGTGATCATGTCCTTGAGCCGCATCGCGACGTAGCGCTCGAACTCGTAGGTGAACTCGCCGAGCGTCAGGCCGGAGATGTCGGCGAACACGTTGTCGTTCTTGTAGAGCACCTCGGCGGCGTCCTGGAACCACGGGTTGCCGAGGTGACACATCACGAACTGCACGTCGGGGTAGTCGACCGCGATGTCGTCGACCAGCAGCGGATGCGCCATGCGCACCTTCGCGGTCTTGCTGTAGGTGTCGCCGGTGTGGATCAACACCGGCACCGCGTACTTGGCGGCGATGCGGAACACGGTCTCGAGCGACGGGTCGTTGATCGGGTACTGGTCGTAGCCGGGGTAGAGCTTGATGCCCTTGACCTCGCCGTCGCGGATGCGCTCCTCGACCGAGAACAGGTCCGAGCGCGGTTCGCCCCGCCACCGCAGGCCTTCGACCAGCGTGATGCGCGGGTGGTTGGTCAGCAGGCCGAGCAGCTCTTCGACGCTCGGCCGGTCGAGGTCGATCTTGTAGGACGTGATCACGACCGCGTGCGCGATGCCGATCTCGTCCATCTTGGCGAACAGGTCCAGCGCGTGTTCCGCGGTTGGTCGCCGCGTCGACTCGTGGTAGTTGTTCAGGTGGACATGGGCGTCGATCAGATACTGGTAGCTCACGTTTCGTTCCGTTCGTGCGAGGCTGCGCCGGCGTGATTCCGCTGCATGTTCTGACCGGGTTCCTGGGCGCCGGCAAGACGACTCTGTTGGCGCGTCTGCTGCAAGAACCAGCGGCGGAAAGGACCGCCGTGCTGGTCAACGAGATCGGCGACCTGGCGCTCGACCATCACCTGCTCGAACGCATCGACGACGACGTGGTCGCGCTGCCGTCGGGCTGCATCTGCTGCACGATGCGCGGCGAGATGCACGCGGCGCTCGAGCGGGTGCTGGCGCTGTGTCCTGCGCGCATCGTGCTGGAGACCACCGGGCTGGCCGACCCGGCGCCGATCCTGCACGCGCTGGCCATCGATGCGCGGCTCCGGCCGGCGATCCGCGTCGCCTCGGTGGTCACCGTCGTCGACGTGGAACGGGCCGAGGAACTGCTGGCCGAGCATGACGAGGTGCGGCGCCAGCTGGAGCTGGCGGACCGGGTCGTGCTGACCAAGGTCGATCGGGCGCCGCAGCGGCTCGCGGCGGTGCGCGCGCTGGTGGCCGCCGCGGCGCCCGGGTGCGAGCTGCGCGAGGCGGTCGACGGCTGCGTCGACGTGGCGTGGCTGCTGACCGGGCCGCGGTTGGCGCGGCTCGACGACGCGGCGTCGGTGCGGCTGTGGCTGCACCACGGCGAATCCGGCTCCGGGGTGCGCACGCACGCCGTGCAGCGGACGGCGCCGGCGCAGGTCGAACTGGTGCACCTGTGGCAACGCCTCGTCACCCAGCTCGACGGCCACCGCCTGCTGCGCAGCAAGGCGCTGGTCGAGTGCGCCGCGAGCGGCGACGTGTTCGCGCTGCAGAGCGCGGGCCACGCGGTCTCGCCGCCGCGCCGCCTCGCGCACCGACCGCCGGCCGTGCGCGGCGTGCAGATGGTGCTGATCGAGCGTGGTCTCGGCGATGCGGCGGTGCGCCAGCTGCTGGCGACGCTCGACGAGGCATTGCGCGGCACGCGGCGACGCTGAAGGTCAGCGCGCGAGCGTACGATCGAACCAGGTGAACACGTCGGGCAGTGCGATCTGCACGACCGCGAGGTGCTCGACGCCCGGGTATTCGCGCCACTCGACCGGCACCTCGAGCGCCCGCAGCCGCTCGCGCAACGTCGTGGCACTGCCGCGCAGGAAGTCGCGGCTGCCGGTGCCGACGAAGAACGGCAGCCGGCGCAGCGCCTCGCCGTCCCGCACGTCGCCGCCGCCGCCGAGCGCGGCCACTGCGGTGAAGCGCGCGGGGTTCCGGCTCGCGGCGCCGACCGCCATCGCCGCGCCCATCGAGTGGCCGACGAGCAGCACGCGCTGCGGGTCGATCGGGTAGCGCCGCGCCAGCGCGTCGACGAGCGCCGGCAGGTCGGGCACGCCGAACCCGGCGCGCGGCGCGCACAGGTAGAAGCCGCGTTGCGCGCACTGCCGCACGATCTCGCCGTCGCCGTAGCCGTCGAAGAACAGGTTCTCGCTGCCGCCGGCGCCGTGCAGCGCCAGCACCAGCGGCTGCTTGCCGTCGGTTGGCGGCGGCACCAGCAGGCGCACCGAGAAGGTGCCGGTCGCGGTCGGCACGCGCAGCCAGAACTGCCCGTCGCGCGATGGACCGTAGAACGGCGTGCCGGCGGCCACCGCGCGGGCCAGCAGTTCGGCCTCGGCCAGCAGGCGCGCGCCGGGCAGCACGGTCTCCTCACCGCGGCGCCGTGTCATCGTGCGCAGCGTCCGGCTCAGCGCCACCAGCGTGAGGCCTTCGAGGTCCTTGCCGGCGGTGGCGGCGGCCGCGTCGAGCGCGTCGAGTCTCGGCGCCAGGTCGTCGACCACCGAGAAGAACGCGGTGCGCTCGCCCAGCACGGTGTCGCCGGCGAGCAGCCGCCAGTGCAGCGCATGGTCGCCGGCGGCGGTGTCGCCGAGCGGCAGTTCGCCGCCGTTCGGCAGCTCTCGCACGGTCAGGCTCAGGGTCTGCCCGGTCGGCTCGATGCGGACCTGCAGCGAGAACTGCTCCGGTTGTTCGATGCCGCTGCTCCAGCAGGGCCGCAGGCTGAACCGCACCCGGTCGCCTGCCGTCAGCAGCCGCGCCGGCAGCACCAGCTGCAGGCTCGCCGCGAAGCGTTGCCCGGCGCTGCGCTCGCCGCCGGCGAGCGCCGCCTCGGCGTCGGTGACCGCCTCGGCGACCGCCGCCGTGTCGAGTCGGAAGAACGCCTGCACGCCGCGCTCGAGCGCGACGAACGCCGCGTCGCGGCGGGCGGGATCGGGTTGCGCGGCGAGCGCGCGTTCGAAGCTGCGCAGCCGCAGCCCCAGTTCGAGTCGGTCGGCCTGGGCCGTGAGCGCGGCGCAGGTGGTCGCGAAGACGAGGACCGCGTGAGGGACGTGCATGTCGGCTGCGAGCTAGCCGCGGTGGCCGCGGCGTTCGAGGTTGAGGTCGAGGTTGTACGCGGCGCTGACCAGCGCCACCGTGCCGGCCAGCACGATGCGGGCGGCGATCGGCGCGGGTCGGGTTCGGCGGGGCGCGCGCATGGCAGGCGGCGATGCTACGCCGCCGCCGCCGGATCGCGCCGCGCTACCAGCCGGTCGCGATGCCGTTGCTGGTGACGATGCCGAACGTGTTGAGGCCGCCCGGGAAGCTGTTCGGCGGCATCAGGCCGACCGCCTGGATGTAGAACGTCAGGCCGACCGACAGCGGCGCCGGGTACGTGACCGTCACCGCCTGCGTCGCGCTGCCCGACGCGACGATCGGCAGCGCGACGTCGAGCGAGGCGATGTAGGCCTGACAGCCCGGTGCGCCGACGAGGTCGAGGTCGACGGCCTGGGCGGGGCCGATGCTGAAGAACAGCACGCCGAGTCGCTGCAGCGCCGGCGGCTGGTAGTCGGGCAGGTCGTCGATCGTGTAGGTGATCGCATTGCTCGTGCCGGCGCCGGTCAGCAGCGGCCGCGGCGCGGCGTGCAGGGTCAGCGCGCGGTAGCCGTCGATCGTCGTCGTGCCGCCGGCGAAGCCGATCGGCAGCGAGCCGGGGTCGGCCGACGCGCCGCCCGGCGAGTAGCCGACCAGGTGGCCGCTGCCGTACGGACTCGTCGTGTCCTGGTCGATCGTGACCCACAGCATGCGCACGAGGCCGCTCGCCAGTTCGAACTGGAACTGGAACGTGCCCGGGTTGCTGGCCGGCGGGCTCGACCAGTTCTCGACGCCGTCCCAGGTCACGTAGAGCGTGCCGAGCGTGGCGTCGTAGTGCCAGCGCACCGGCGCGCCGGCGGGGTCGTTCGGGTTCCAGTCGTGCCAGGCCCAGAACGCCGTCGCCGGCGCGTTGCGGAACGACGCCGTCGGCACCCAGTCGTTGGCCGGCGTGTTCCAGGCGCCGTCGTCGTTGCCGGGGCCGGTCGAGACGATGCCGTTCATGTGCACCCACAGCGCCGACACCGAGCCGCCCGGCACGCTGAGATCGGGCAGCGCGTTCGCGGTCAGGTCGAGCGGTTCTTCGCCGTCGTCGCTGCGCGCGAAGTCGGTGGCTCCGGTCGGCGGCACGAATGCCGAGGCACCGCCCGGGTGGAACTGCACCACGTAGCCGGTGGCGGTCGGCGCCAGCGTGATCGAGTGGCCCTCCAGCGCCAGCCACGCGGCAGGCGCGTCGGCGAACAGCTGGTAGCACGTGTCGCCGTAGCAGCCGGCACCGCTGGCGACGTGCTCGCCGACCGGGCAGGCGACCGTGCTGAGGCCGTTGCCGGGCAGCAGCGGCGAGAATCGCAGGGACGTGTCCGCGAGGTCGAACGTGCCGGTCGCGAACTGCTGGTAGACCGTCTCGCCGGTGGTGGTGGGGCCGGCGCTGAGGTCGCTGGCGCCCGGATCGGTGGCGCCCCCGGCCGGCGACTTGCCGACCGTCGCCGGCGCACTGCCGAGCACGTTCGCCGCGCTGCTGTAGAAGAACTCGCAGCGGCCGGTCTCGTACAGCTGGCACTGGATCGTCTTCGGCGGCAGCAGGTCGCCGAAGTCGACCGCGTTGACCCAGGTGATCACGCACGGCGTCGCCGCAGGGCTCGGCGTGCCGGCGCGCACGAACACCGCGCCGTCGCGATCGGCGCGCAGGTCGAGGTCGCGGTAGAACGGCAGGATCTTCGGCGCGCCGCCGAGCAGCGTCGTGCGCTGCGACGCCGCGCTGGCGTAGCTGCCGCCGGCGTCGCCGTTCGCCGAACCCGGCAGGGGCACGCCGCCGTTCGACAGGTAGCAGAAGCCGTTGGTCGAGATGTGCACGTCGGTGTAGGTCGCGCCGGCGTGCGGGAACGGGAAGCCGATCGCCTGCAGCGGCAGCAGCACGTCGTCGCCGCCGCCGAGGTCGGTGTGCGTCGCATCGGGCTCGAGGAAGCACTGGGCGCCGGCGAGGGCGTGCAGCAGCAGCGTGGTGGTGACGAGGGCGAGAGGGCGCAACATGGTGGCGCTGCCTAGCCTAACCGCGCTGCGGCCTCGGGGTCACGGCCGCCAGTGCGGCATGCACTCGGCCTCGACGTCGTCGCAGGTGTCCCAGGCGCCGTCGACACCGGCGCTGCGCACGCGGCAGTGCCGTTCGGACGCGGTCAGGCGGAACGGGTGCCGCCAGGGGTCGGTGGCCGGCAGCGCCGGGTCGGCGAGCACTTCGGCGAGTTCGGGCCAGCGCCCGTGCTGCCGGTGGAAGTCCGCCGCGGCGAACGCGATCTGGCTGGTGTCGGCCGCCGCCCGGGCGCCGAAGACGTCGTCCTCGATTCAGGACTTCGGCGGCCACAGGAACAACGTCAGCATGCCGAGCGCGATCGCGACCAACGGCCAGGCGTCGAACGGGATCGGGCTGGAGCGGCGGCGGTGCATGGCGCGTCACTACGACACGCGGTTCCAGTCGTTCCGGCAAGGGGGGTCGCAGTCCGGGCCACGCGCCGAGCCCGATGCCAACGCGCCGGATGCGACGGCGCGCGGATCGGAACCGGGCGGCGGTGCGCGACCGGGGCGACCGGACCGATACGCTCGTGGCCGATGCAGAGGCAGCACGAAAGGCGCGCGCGGCTCGCCGTGGTGGCGGTCGGAGCGATGACGGCGATCGCGATCGGCGTCGCCGCGTGCTCCGGCGGCGGTGGCGGCGGTGCCGCGTTCGGTATCGAGCAACGCGTCGAAGTCCCGGCGCTGCCGCTGCCGACCGGCCTGCCGAACCCGTCGCCGGTGCAGCTGGAGAACGCGTTCCCCGCACTCGTCTTCGACAGCCCGCTGTTCCTGAGCGCACCGCCCGACGGCAGCAATCGCATCGCGGTCGTCGAGCAGCCGGGGCGCATCCTGATGTTCGCCAACGACCGCAACGTCAGCGCGACCTCCGTCTTCCTCGACCTGCGCGCGCAGGTGCAGGCGGGCGGCGAAGAAGGGCTGCTCGGGCTCGCGTTCCATCCCGACTTCGCCACCAACGGCTGGTTCTACGTCTGCTACACGCGCGGCGCGCCGCGGCGCTCGGTGCTGTCGCGCTTCACCGTGTCGGCGGGCAATGCGAACGCCGCCGATCCGGCCAGCGAGGTCGTGCTGCTGGAGATCCCGCAACCGTTCGGCAACCACAACGGCGGCTCGCTCGCGTTCGGACCCGACGGCAAGCTCTACGTCAGCAGCGGCGACGGCGGCAGCGCCAACGACCCGTTCGAGAACGGCCAGTCGATGACGACGCTGCTCGGCAAGGTGCTGCGGCTCGAGGCCGACGGCACGGTGCCGGCCGACAACCCGTTCGTCGGCGCCGGCGGCGGCGTGCGCGCGGAGATCTGGGCGCTCGGCCTGCGCAATCCGTGGCGCCTGTCGTTCGACCGCGGCAGCGGCCGGCTGTGGCTCGGCGACGTCGGCCAGGGCGCCGAGGAGGAGATCGACGTCGTCGAACGCGGCGGCAACTACGGCTGGCGCGTGTTCGAGGGCACGCGCTCGAACAGCAACCCCGGCAACCTGCCGGCCAGCGCGTTCCTGGCGCCGGTGCACAGCTATGGCCGCGACCAGGGTGCCAGCATCACCGGCGGCTACGTCTACCGCGGCAGCGCCGTGCCGGCGCTCGGCGGCGCCTACGTCTACGGCGACTTCGTCAGCGGCCGGATCCAGGCGTTGGTCTACGACGGCGTGCAGGCGGTGCAGAACACGCTGCTGACGACGGCGCCGAGCCCGGCGTCGTTCGGCGAGGATGCGCAAGGCGAACTGTACGTCTGCTGCTTCGACGGCCGCATCCGCCGCTTCGTGCCGACGCCGGGTGGTGGTCCGGTGGGCGACATGCCGGCGCGGTTGTCGGCGACCGGCCTGTTCGCCGACCTCGCGACTCTGACGCCGACCGCTGGCGTGCTCGAGTACGACGTCAATGCCGCGTTCTGGTCCGACGGCGCGCAGAAGCGTCGTTGGGTTGCGTTGCCCGGGACGTCCCGCATCGTCGCCACCCAGGCGCCGTGGCAGTTCCCGGTCGGCACTGCGCTGGTGAAGCACTTCGAACTCGAGGTCGCGCCCGGCACGATGCGGCGCGTCGAGACGCGCGTGCTGCTGCACCAGGAGAGCGGCTGGCAGGGCTACACGTATCGCTGGGACGCCGGCGGCGTCGACGCCGACCTGGTCGGGGATGCCGGCGACAGCGCGGTGATCGACGTCGTCGACGGCAACGGCCCGCGCCAGCAGACGTGGACGTTCCCGAGCCGCGCCGCGTGCCTCTCGTGCCACACCGCCGCGGCCGGTCGCGTGCTCGGCCTGACGACGGCACAGCTGAACCGCCCGTTCGCGTTCCCGCTGCGCGTCGACAACCAGCTGCGCACCTGGGACCACATCGGCCTGTTCACGACCGACCTCGGCGATCCGTCGTCGCTGGCTGCACTGGCCGATCCGCACGATGCAACGGCGCCGCTCGCCGAGCGTGCGCGCGCGTGGCTCGACGTCAACTGTGCGAACTGCCACCGCCCCGGCGGCCCGACGCCGGTCGATCTCGACCTGCGCGCGGCCGTGCCGACCGCGTCGATGCGGGCGGTCGGTGTCGCGGCCACGGTGCCGGTGCCCGGCGGCAGCGGCATGCGCCTCGTCGCCGGCCAGCACGCGGCGAGCGACCTGTGGCAACGCGTCGGCCGCCGCGACGCGTTCGGCATGCCGCCGTTGGGCAGTGGGCGGGTCGACGACTTCGGGCTCGACCTGCTGCGGCAGTGGATCGACGCCGGCCCGCCGTGATTCCGGGTCACGCCTCGGCGGGCTTGGCCGCGGGCGTGTTGTTCTTCGCCGGCGGGGTCGGCACCAGCGTCAGCACCGTGCTGCCGGCACGCAGCGACGGTTCGTCGCCGGCGGTGACGAACTCGAGCTTGCGGTCGGCGGTGGCGACGAACAGCGGCATCGCCGGCGCCGGGTACTGGGCCGTGTACTCCGCCGCCCCGAACTGCTCGGTCAGCTTGGTGGCGCGGATGCGTTCGCCGGCCTGCAGCCGGTCGCGCAGCGCGTCGACGGTCAGGCCCGGCTGGAACAGCACGCGGCCCGGCATGTTCTGCTCCTCGCGGCCGCCGGGCAGGTTGGCGGTGCGGAACACGCGCGCGCGGCCGAAGATCGACTGGAACTGGCGCAGCGCGAGCCGATTGACCTCCGAACTGGGCGTCATCGCGATGCAGTTGCCGATGCCGGCGAGTTCGGCCTCCTCGGTGAAGCGCTGCGACAGCGCGCTGCCGTGCCAGGTGCGCAGACCGGAGGTGCGCGCCGCCGCCGTGTTGCGCGGGTTGGTGTCGACCAGCAGCACGTCGAAGCCGAGGTCGCGCAGAGCGATGCCGAGTTCGCGGGCGGCGGGGCCGGCGCCGACGATCAGCACGCCCTGCGGGTCGGCTTCGGCGACACCGAGCCGGCGCGCCAGCGGTCCGGCGACCAGGCCGTAGAACAGCACCGACAGCACGATCACCGGGAACACCAGCGCGACGATCTGCGAACTGCCGTCGCGGCCGCTCTGCTCGAAGTACAGCGAGAACTCGGAGCTGATCGCCGCGACGACGATGCCGCGCGGCGCCATCGCCATCAGGAACGCCCGGTCGGGCCACGGCAGCGCCGTACGCATCGTCGACAGCAGCACCGCGATCGGCCGCACGACGAGCAGCAGCGCCGCGGTGTAGAACACGGCGCTCCAGCCGAGCTGCGTCAGCTGGTCCAGCGGCAGGCGCGCGGCGATGCACAGGAACAGCACCGACAGCAGGATCGTCGCCAGATGCTCCTTCCATTCGGCGATGTGGGCGAGGTCGAGCGACTTGCGGTTGGTCATCACGATGCCCATCACCGTGACCGCGAGCAGGCCGGCCTCGGCCTGCAGCATGTTGGCGATCGCGAACGACGCGGCGACGGTGCCGACCGTGGCCGGCACGTGCAGCATGTCGGGCACGATGTACTTCTCGAACGCGCGTGCCAGGCCGTAGCCGGCCAGCGCGCCGAGCGCGCCGCCGAACACCAGCGTGCGCACGATGCCGAGCGCGATCTGGGCGCCGGTCGCCATCTCGGCGCTGCGCAGCGCCTCGAGCACCAGCAGCGCCAGCACGGCGCCGATCGGATCGACGAGGATGCCCTCCCAGCGCAGGATCGGGCCTAGCGGCGCGTGCGGCCGCACGTGGCGCACCAGCGGGATCACGACCGTCGGTCCGGTCAGCACCAGGATCGCGCCGACCAGCAGCGCGACGTCGAAATCGACGCCGGCGACGTAGACGCCGGCCAGCGTCGACAGCGCCCAGGTCGCCAGCACTCCGATCGTGACCAGGTTGCGCACGACGATGCCGGTGCCGCGCAGCTCGTCGAAGCGCAGCGTCAGGCCACCCTCGAACAGGATCAGGCCGACCGCCAGCGAGACCAGCGGCCGGAACGCCTTGCCGAACACGGCGTCGGGATCGAGCACGCCGAGGATCGGGCCGGCCAGGAAGCCGGCACACAGCAGCAGCAGGATCGCCGGCACGCGCATGCGCCACGCGAGCCACTGCAGCGCGGCGCCGCCGCCGAGCACGAGGGCCAGCGCCGGCAGTTCGGTGAGGGCGGCGAGCATCGGGCAGACAGTGTCGTACGCGGGACATTCCACGCAAGCAAATGCGCGCGCCGCCGGGCCGCCGCCGCCGCGTCGTACGGCCGCTCGGTCCGGCCGCTGCCGGGACGTCAGTCGCCGAGCAGCTGGCCGAGCAGCTGGCGCAGGTCGGCGGGACTCGGCAGCACGTGGCGTGCGCCTTCGGCCGGCCGGCCGACGTTGGCGACGAAGGCGTCGAGTGGCATGCACGCGTACATGTCGATGTCGGTGCGGTCGTCACCGGCACAGAACACGAACTCGCCCGGCGCCAGATCGCGCAGCTGCGCGGCCGCGTAGGTGCCCTTGTCGATGCCCTTGGCGCGCACCTCGACGACGGCGTGACCGGCGAGCGTCTCGGCCCGGTCGTTGGCCAGCATGCCGTCGAGCGTCTTGCGCAGTTCCCGCGCCCGCCAGGGTCCGTAGCCGGGGTCCGCGAGCCGGTAGTGCCACGCGAGCCCGCCGCCCTTGCGTTCGAGGAACGAGCCGGGCACCTCCTCGCAGACCAGCGTCAGCAGTTCCTGCACGCGCGGCAGCCACGACAGGTCGACGTCCGCCACCTGCCAGTCGCCGCCCGGGTGACGCTGCGCGAAGCCGTGTTCGGCGCACAGATGGACCGGCATGTCCGCGAACCACGCCGCCATCGTCGTGCGCCGCCGACCGCTGACGAGGTGCAGGTCGGTGTGCGCGAAGTCGCCCAGGCGCCGCAGCAGGTCGAGCACCTGCGGCGTCGGCGCCGCCTGCTCCGGGCGTTGCGCGATCTCGCGCAGGGTGCCGTCGTAGTCGAGGAACAGGCGGCGGCGCGGCGCATCGGCGAAGCGGTCGATCAGCCGGCGGCGTTCGGCGGAGACCAGCGGGTGCGGGCGGTTCTCGCGGTTGTGGGTCGCGGCACGATCGAGGCGGCCGAGGAAGCGCCTGGCCCAGTTGGCGCTGTCGAGTTCGACCACGCGTTCGGCTTCCTGCGCGGCGACGACCCGCGCGCGCTGCGCATGGTCGACGCGATCGCGACGCAGCTGCGGCTGCCCGGCGGCCTCTTGCGCCGCTACGACGTCGCCGACGACTTCGGCGTGCCCGAGGCGGCGTTCACGGTGTGTTCGTTCTGGCTGGCCGAGGCGCTGGCGATGGTCGGCCGGCGCCAGGAGGGCCGCGAGCTGTTCGAACCGATCCTCAAGGGACACAACGGTTTGGGCCTGTTCGCCGAGGACATCCTGGTCGCCGATGGCACCCAGGCCGGGAACTTCCCGCAGACCTACTCGCACGTCGGCCTGATCAACGCCGCCTTCCGGCTGTCGCGCGACTGGGACTGATCGGTGCAGCCCGGGCGGCGCCGGAGTACAGATGTGCGAGGGAGGGTGTCGAAGAACCCGATGCCCATGGTCTCGTCTCGGTTCGCCGCGGTCGCGCTCGTCCTGCTGCTGGGCGCCGCCTTCGTCGCCTGCGCGCAGGGGCGCGGCGGGGTGCCGCGCCCGATCGACTTCGCGATCCGGCCGGCGACGACGTCGGTGCCGCTCGGCGCCGACCTGTCGCTGCGCGTGATCGCGACCTACCAGGGCGGCGAGCAGGTCGACCTGACCGGTCGCTGCGAATGGACCGCGTCGCCGTCGGGTGTGGCGACCGTGGGGGACACCGGCAGCGCCAAGGGCGTCGTCACCGGGCTGGCGCCCGGCTCGGCGACGATCACGGCTCGGGATCCGGCGAGTCGGTCCGTGGCCACCGCGGCGCTGACGGTCACGCCGGCCGCGGTCACCTCGGTGGAGGTCGCGCCGAGCAATCCCCGCATCGCGCTCGGCACGACGCGTCAGTTCACGGCGACGGGCACGCTGACCGACGGCTCGACGCAGGACCTGACGACCGCGGTGACGTGGAGTTCGTCGGCGACCGGCGTGGCGACGATCGACCCGGCCGGTCTGGCGACGAGCACGGCCGCGGGCACGACGACCATCACGGCCCTGCATGCGCCGACCGGCGAGTTCGCGGACACGCAGTTGGTGGTGACCGCGGCCACGCTGGTGTCGCTGCAGGTGACGCCGACGAACCCACAGGTCGCGCTGGGCACGACGCGCCAGTTCACCGCGACGGGAACGTTCAGCGACAACACGGTGCAGGATCTGACGACCTCGGTGGTCTGGAACTCGTCGGCGCCCGGCGTGGCGACGGTCGGCAGCGCCGGCCTGGCGACCAGCGTGGCGGTGGGCGTGGCGACGATCACGGCGACCCATGCCGGCAGCGGCGTGTTCGGCGACACGCTGCTGACGGTGACGCCCGCGGTGTTGGCGTCGTTGCAGGTGACGCCGACCAACCCGTCGATCGCACTCGGCACGACGCGCCAGTTCACCGCGACCGGCACCTACAGCGACAGCACGACGCAGGACCTGACGACGGCGGTGACGTGGAGTTCGTCGGCGACCGGCGTGGCGACGGTCAGCAACGCGGCGAGCAGTGAAGGGCGGGCCACGAGCGTCGCGACCGGCACGGCGACGATCACGGCGCTGCACGTGGGCAGCGGGCTGTCGGGCGACACGGTGCTGACGGTGACGCCGGCGGTGCTGACGTCGCTGGCGGTGACGCCGACCAATCCACAGGTCGCGCTGGGAACCACGCAGCAGTTCACCGCGACCGGCACCTACAGCGACAGCACGACGCAGGACCTGACGACGGCGGTGACGTGGAGTTCGTCGGCGACCGGCGTGGCGACGGTCAGCAACGCGGCGAGCAGTGAAGGGC
>JAEUHS010000012.1 GCA_016794035.1 Planctomycetota bacterium | reverse complement strand
GCTGAGCGGCGGCGAGAAGTCGCGCGTGCAGCTGGCGATCCTGATGACGACGCCCGCGGACCTGCTGATCCTCGACGAGCCGACCAACCACCTCGACCTCGCCGGCATCGAGTTCGTCGAGGACTTCGTGGTGCGCTACCCGGGCGCCTGCGTCGTCGTCAGCCACGACCGGCGCTTCCTCGACGCGATCGCCAATGCGATCGTCGAGGTCGCCGACGGCGTCGCCAACCGCTGGAAGGGCAACTTCAGCCACTACAGCCAGCAGCGCGACCTGGCGCTGCTGACGCAGGCGCGGGCCTTCAAGAGCCAACGCGAGTTCGTCGAGAAGGAGATGGAGTACATCCGCCGCAACATGGCGGGGCGCATGAGTTCGCAGGCCAAGGGCCGGCTCAAACGGCTGCAGCGCCTGCAGCTGATCGACAAGCCGAAGGGCAATCGCGCCGCGATGAAACTGACGTTCGGCGCGACCACGCGCGGCCAGCAGGGCCAGGTCGCGATCGAATGCGAGGACGTCACCGTCACGGCCGGCCCGCGCACGCTGCTCGAACACGGCATGCTGCGCGTCTGGTTCGGCGAGGTGCTGGCGCTGCTCGGCCGCAATGGCGCCGGCAAGACCACGCTGCTGCGGCTGCTCGCGGGCATCGGCCAGCCGGCCAAGGGCACGATCCGCCGCGCGCACAACCTGCGCATCGGCTACTTCAGCCAGGAGAAGAACGACCTGCCGCAGCAGGGCACGGTGATCGAGGCGCTGCGCGAACTCGATCGGACCGTCGACGAGCGTTCGCTGCGCGACCACCTGGCGCTGTTCCTGTTCTGCGGCGACGACGTCGACAAGCCGGTCACCGAGCTGTCCGGCGGCGAGAAGCAGCGGCTGTCGCTGGCGCGCATGACGCGCGCGCAGTTCGACCTGCTGTGCCTCGACGAGCCGACCAACCACCTCGACGTCGCCGGCACCGAGGGTCTGGAGCAGGCGCTGAAGGAGTTCCCCGGCACCATCGTGCTGATCACGCACGACCGCCAGCTCGTCGAGTCGGTCGCCGACCGCGTCGCCTGGATCGAGAACGGTGCGATCCGCACGTTCGACCAGGGCCTCGCGCAGTGCCAGCGCGTGCTCGCCGAAGAACGCAGCAGAGCACGCGCCGCCGAGTCCGACGCGCGCGAGCGCGCCGCGGCCAAGGACGCGCCACCGCCCGAGGAGCCGAAGAAGGCGATCGAGACCGGCAAGGTCCGGAACCCGCTGCTGTTCCAGCGCCTCGAGGAACGCATCTTCGCGCTCGAAGCCGGGCTCGAAGACCTGCGCGCCGCGATGCTGCTGCCGGACAACTACGCGAGCGCGACGAAGATGAAGCAGCTGCAGGCCGACGAGACCGCGAAGAAGCGCGAACTCGCCGAGGCCTACGAGCAGTGGGAGAACTGGCAGTAGGTCGGCCGCATGGCACCACGGACCCGAAAGTGCATGATCGTCGGTGGGGTCGGCGCCATCGCTCTCGCTGCGGGCTTCATCGCGGTCGCGCGCACGGCGGCACCACCGTCCGACCTCGAAGCGGCGGTCGCAGCAGCGCAGGCACGGCGCGCGGGCGAGAACCGCGATCGCGAAGCAGCCTGGGGCGAGACGCGAGAAGGCAGCGCCTTCGTGCACTATGCGGCCGCAATGCGCAGCGCGCCCGCGTATGCCACGTGGTGGTGGGACACGAGCAAGCGCGCCGCGTTCCACAGCAACCAGACGCCGAGCGCAGCCGAGCTCAGCGCGCAGCGCAGCGCCTGGGCCACGGCGCTCGAAGAGATCACGGCGGGCGCGCACTGTCGCGATGCCTCGTGGCAACCGCTGCGCGGCAACACCTCACCCATGTCGATCCGGCTCGCAGGGCTGGTCGAGGTCGGGTCACGCACGAACGAGGCGCGTTGGCGCGAGGCGGTGCGACTGTGGCTCGACCTCTGCACGTTCATACTCGACTGCGACGACGGCGACGGCTTGCGCCTCGACCTCTGGACCGACGCGGCCGTGCAGGAACTGCCGGACGCCGTCGCCGACGAACTCGCCGCAGGCCTGCTCCGTCTCGAGCCGAGGCTGCAGACGCCGCCGGATCCGGCTGCCGTCATGGCCACGCAGGTGCGCCCGCTGCTCGACGGTGAGTACACCATCGTCGACTGGTACTGGAAGGACGTGCTGGCGGCGTGGCAATGGGGCTTCGACCCCGGCCAACGCCACCTGGAGGCCTTCGCCGAGCGGTTCGCCGCACTCGAACACATGGAGCCCGTCACCA
Organism: Planctomycetota bacterium; assembly: GCA_016794035.1. GTDB lineage: Bacteria > Planctomycetota > UBA1135 > UBA1135 > UBA2386 > JAEUHS01. Next base: position 12,114 of record JAEUHS010000012.1, on the reverse strand, counting down.
CGACCGGCATCGCGCGCGACGCCCAGTGGCAGGCCATGCTGGCCAAGCCCGTGACGATCAGCAGCAACATCGCCGAGTTCGCCGCCGTTCGGGCGCGAGGCCGTGAACAGAGCGCTCGTTTCCAGCTCCTGCAGCTCCGCATGCTGCGCATCGCTCTGGCCGCGCGTCACGGCGCGGCGCCGCCACGCTTGCTCGATCCGTGGTCGGGCGAACCGCTGGCCATCGATGCGCTCGACGATGCGGTCGTGGTCCGCTCGAGCCAGCCGAAGGTCACGGCGAAGCGTTGGACCGTGCGCCGCTGACCGGTCCGAGGCACACGTCGGTCCGCGACTACGAGCTCGACAGTCCACGGCGGACGATCTCACCGCCATCCTGCGCTTCGGGCCACCGCTTCGCCGCGGCGGCGAGAGCCCGCAGCACCTTCTTCGTGACCGTATCACCGGAGGCGGCGAACACGCGCGCGACCTGCTCGAGGTCGTCCGGCCGGTCTTCGCCGAGCACCTCCAGCAACAGCGCCGCCTGATGCAGGTCCTTCTGACTCTTGGCCTGCTGCGGCGCCGACCGCATCTGGCTCAACAGCAGCTTGTGCAGCGCGAAGCGTGCCGGCGAAGGGATGCGCACGAGCGTCGCCCCGTCCCCGATCGCTGGCACCAGCATCGTGTCGTCGAGCAGCAGGGACAGGAACCGGATCGGCGCCGCGGCCGCGCGCAGGTTCGGCAGGTGGATCGGCGCGTCGGCGTTCGTCGCGCCCGGTGTCACCAGATCGAGCCGCAGTTGCTGGCCGCGCACCTTGAACGAGGTCGACGCATGCCGATGGTCGAGCTGCGGCACGGGTACGAAGCCCATCTGCAACTGCTCGAGCGCCCGCGGCACGTCCGCGATCAGGTCCTCGGTGGCGAGCGTCAGATGCGCAGCGACGTCCACGTCCTGCGTCGTCCAGGTTCCGGCAGGCCAGCGCACGCCGAGGCTGTTGCCGGCGAGCACGAACGCATACGTGCCCACGAGGGTGCCGCCGTGATGGAACAACGCGGCATCGGCGAGCGCGCGCACGACGCGCGCCACCGCGTGCGGGAACACCGGCAGGTCCGCGCTGCGCAGCAAGCGCGCGAGCCGGTCGATGGGCGCGCGGTCGGCCTCGAACTCGGCACGCCCCTCGCGATAGGCCGCGACGATCGCATCGACCGCCGGCGAGGCGGGCCCAATCGCGAACTGACGCCGGCGCCCGCCGGGATCCGAGTATTGGAAGTAGACGTAGTCGCGGCCGCCCAGGTTCTTCTGCACGAACGAGCCATCGAGGTATGCGAACCGCCGCTCGCCTTCGACGGCGACCAGCAAGGCAAGCAACTCGGCGTGCAGCGTCTGGGTGTCTTCCGGCAGGCGGTCGAACATTCCTATACGCAGAATGTATCTACCCTGCGTATAAACGCCATCCCCCACCACGACACGGCCCAACATCGGTGCGGCGGGGGTAGCCAGCTCACGACGATGCCGCCTCCGCCGGCTCGGCCCCCGCGCCGAGCCCGTCACTTCGAGGCTTTCGCCCGCAGCGCCGCCTGCGCTGCCGCCAGCCGCGCGATCGGCACGCGGAACGGCGAGCACGACACGTAGTCCAGGCCGATCGCGTGACAGAACGCGATCGAGCGCGGGTCGCCGCCGTGTTCGCCGCAGATGCCGGCGTCGAGGTCGTTGCGGGTGAGCCGGCCGCGGTCGACGGCGATCTGCATCAGCTGACCGACGCCGTCGGTGTCGATGGTCGCGAACGGGTTGTCGGTCAGGATGCCCTGGCTCAGGTATTCCTGCAGGAAGCCGGTCTCGGCGTCGTCGCGCGAGATGCCGAACGTGGTCTGCGTCAGGTCGTTGGTGCCGAACGAGAAGAACTCGGCGTGCTCGGCGAGGCGATCGGCGATCAGCGCCGCGCGCGGGATCTCGATCATGGTGCCGAACCGGTACTTCACCTTGCGGCCGCGCTCCTGCATCACCGCCTTGGCCTCCTGTTCGAGCACGTCGTGTTCGACCTGCAACTCGGAGCTGGTCGTGGTCAGCGGGATCATGATCTTCGGGTGCACCCGGATGCCGTCCGCGGCGCAGTCGCAGGCGGCCTCGAAGATCGCCCGCACCTGCATGCGGATCAGGTCGGGCATGTGGATGCCGAGCCGCACGCCGCGCAGGCCGAGCATCGGATTCTCCTCGCGCAGCTCGTCGAGCTTCCGCAACATGCGCTGGTCGATGGCGAGCTGCTGCGTCATCGCCGGCTCGTCGCCCGCGTGCAGCGACAGCTTCGTCTCCAGCGTCGCGGTCGTGCGCAGCAGGCCCTCGTGGTCCGGCAGGAACTCGTGCAGCGGCGGATCGATCAGCCGGATCGTCACCGGCAGGCCGTCCATCGCGCGGAACAGGCCGGCGAAGTCGGCGCGCTGTAGCGGCAGCAGCCTGGCGAGGTGCGGCACGCGTTCGTCGGCGTCCTTGGCGAGGATCATCGCCTGCACCACCGGCAGCCGTTCGGCCTCGAAGAACATGTGCTCGGTGCGACACAGGCCGATGCCCTCGGCGCCGAAGCGGCGCGCGCGCTCGGCGTCGCGCGGGTAGTCGGCGTTGGCCTGCACGCCGAGGCGGCGCTCGGCGTCGGCCCAGGCCAGCAGCTGCACCAGGTGCGGGTCGGCGAGGTCGGGCACGACGGTCGGCAGCTGGCCCTGGAACACTTCGCCGGTGGTGCCGTCGAGCGAGATCCAGTCACCCTCGCGCACGACGGTGCCGCCAGGGGCCGTGAACTGGCGCGCCTGCGCATCGACCGTGAGATGCAGCGCACCGACGACCGCCGGCTTGCCGAACTGACGCGCGACCAGCGCCGCGTGGCTGGTGCGGCCACCGTGACTCGTGACGACCCCCTGCGCCGCCAGCAGCCCATGCACGTCGTCGGGCTTGGTCTCGGCGCGCACGAGCACGACCTGCTTGTGCTCCTGCCGCGCCCAGCGCTCCGCGGTGTCGGCGTCGAACGCCGCCTGGCCGATCGCCGCGCCGGGCGAGACGTTGAGCCCGGTCGTCAGCAGCTTGCCGCTCGCCTTCGCCTCACGGCGCGCGTCGGCATCGAACTGCGGATGCAGGAAGTAGTCGACGTGCTCCGGCTGCACCCGCAGCAGCGCCTCCTGCCGCGTGATGCGCTTCTCGCGCGCCAGGTCGACGGCGATCCGGATCGCCGCCTGTGCGGTGCGCTTGGCGTTGCGCGTCTGCAGCATCCACAGCTTGCCCTGTTCGACCGTGAACTCGACGTCCTGCACGTCGCGGTAGTGCCGTTCGAGCAGCTGGCAGTAGCGGCGGAACTCCTTCCACAGCTTCGGCCGCCAGGTCGCGAGGTCGGCGACCGGCCGCGTCGTGCGCGTGCCCGACACCACGTCCTCGCCCTGCGCGTCGACCAGGAAGTCGCCCTCGATCTCGTTCGCGCCGGTCGTCACGTCGCGCGTCGTCGCGACGCCGGTCGCCGAGTCAGACCCCATGTTGCCGAACACCATCGCGACGATGTTGACCGCGGTGCCGAGGTCGTGTGCGATGCCGGCGGCCTTGCGGTAGTCGAACGCGCGCTTGCCGTTCCACGACCGGAACACGGCCTCGATCGCCAGCCGCAGCTGCTGCAGCGGTTCGCGCGGGAACGGCTTGCCGGTGTGCTCCCGCACGACGTCGTGGAAGCGCCCCGTCAGCTCGCGCATGTCGTCGGCCGACAGCTCGGAGTCGTTGGTCGCGCCGCGGGCGCGCCGCCGCTCGGCCAGCAGCACCTCGAACGGCTCGTCGGGCACGCCGAGCACGACGCGGCCGAACATCTGCACGAAGCGGCGGTAGGCGTCGAACGCGAACCGTTCGCCGCCGGTCGCGGCCAGCTGCGCGGCGACCGCGTCGGTCATGCCCAGGTTCAGCACCGTGTCCATCATGCCGGGCATCGAGAAGCGCGCGCCGGAACGCACCGACACCAGCAGCGGTCGCTTCGCGTCGCCGAGCCGTTTGCCGGTCGTGCGTTCGAGTTGCCGCAGCGCCGCCTGGACCTCGTCCCACATGCCGGCCGGGAACGCACCGCGCCCGGCCAGGAACGCCTTGCACGCCACCGTCGTGATCACGAAGCCAGGCGGCACCGGCAGGCCGAGCGAGGTCATCTCGGCGAGGTTCCGGCCCTTGCCGCCGAGCAGCGACGACAGCGCGTCGCTCGACCCGGCCGCACGCAGCGCCTTGTCGTAGTGCGTCAACGCGAACGTCCACGCGGCGCGGGGCGCGGTTCGGGGACCCGGACCCGGGGCGGGGACGGAGCGGCGGCGGGCGGTGGCTTTCATGCGACGGGACCTCATCAGGAGCCATCATGGGACCCGCTGCGGGCATGAGCCCCCATGGGCCCAAGGGGGCGACTCGGCGGGGGCCGATCTGCGCAGCCGAGGCTTCGGGGTCGACCGGCGCGCCCGAAGCGCCATCGCGGTATCTTCCGCGCCCCTTGACCGAACTGCACGACCACCTCCGCGAACGCCTGCTCGCCGCCACCACCGCGCTCGGTCTCGACCGTGCCGCCGCCGCGCCGCTGGTCCGGCTCGACCCGCCGAAGAACCGCGAGCACGGCGACGTGGCGCTCGGCGCGTTCCAGCTGGCGAAGCTGGCCGGCAAGGCGCCGCCGGCGCTGGCGGGCGAACTGGCGGCGGCGATCACCGCCGACGACGTGATCGAGTCCGCGGTCGCGGCCGGGCCGTTCGTCAACTTCCGCTTCCGCCGCGCGGCGCTGGCGCGCGCGGTGCTGACCGCGGTGCAGACCGATGCCGCGCCGTACGGCAGGGCCCCGGCATCCGGCCAGGTCGTCTGCATCGACTTCAGCTCGCCGAACATCGCCAAGCCGTTCCACATCGGCCACATGCGCAGCACGGTGCTCGGCAACAGCCTGTGCCGCATCCACCGCCATCTGGGCGCCGTCGTGCACGGCATCAACCACCTCGGCGACTGGGGCATGCCGTTCGCCAAGATGATGACCGCCTACATGCACTGGGGGAACGAGCAGGAGCTGCACCGGTCGCCGATGCGCTACATGTTCGACCTCTACAAGCGCTACGGGCAGGAAGTGAAGGAACACCCCGCGCTCGACGACGAGGCGGCGGCGCACTTCCGCGCCCTCGAGAGCGGTGCCGACAACCAGGAACGGCGCATGTGGCAGCTGCTGCGCGACGAGTCGCTGCAGGCGTTCCAGGGGCCGTACCAGCGCCTCGGCGTGACCTTCGACCACGTGATCGGCGAGTCGTTCTTCGAGGACAAGATGGAGGCGGCGATGGCGCGCGTGAAGGCGGCCGGCGTGCTCGAGAACAGCGACGGCGCCGAGGTCGTGTGGCTGAAGGAACTCGGCATCAAGGAGCCGTGCCTGCTGCGCAAGAGCGACGGCGCGACGCTCTACCACACGCGCGACCTCGCCGCGGCGTTCTACCGCGAAGACACGTTCCACCCCGATCGCATCCTCTACGTCGTCGGCGCCGAGCAGAAGCTGCACTTCGACCAGCTCAAGGGCGTGCTGACGAAGATGCAGGAGCCGATCGCCAAGGCGATCGAGCACGTGCCGTTCGGGCTCGTGCTCAGCAAGACCGAGGACGGCAAGTGGGAGAAGTTCGCCTCGCGCAGCGGCAACGCGGTGTTCCTCGACGAGATCCTCGACGAAGCCGTGGCGAAGGTGCGCGCGATCATCCGCGAGAAGAACCCCGACCTGCCCGACGCCGACCAGACAGCCGAGCAGGTCGGCGTCTCCGCGATCGTGTTCAACGACCTGAAGAACTCGCGCATCAAGGACGTGAAGTTCGACTGGGAGTCGATGCTCAACTTCGACGGCGAGACCGGGCCGTACGTGCAGTTCGCGTGCGCGCGGTTGAGTTCGATCCTGCGCAAGGTCGAGGTGCCGGTGCCGGCGCCGGGTCAGGTCGACTTCACGCTGCTCGCCGACGCCGAGCGCGTGCTGCTGGTGATGCTCGACTTCGGCACCGCCGTGCAACGCGCCGCCGAGCAGAGCGAGCCTTCCATCGTCACGGCGCACACGATCGCGCTGGCCGGCGAGATCCACAGCTACCTGCGCGACCACTACGTGATCGGTGCCGAGCCGGCCGTGCGCGACGCGCGGCTGCTGCTGGTCGACGCCGCGCGGCGGCTGCTGACGACCGGGCTGTCGCTGCTCGGCATCGCGGCGCCCGAACGCATGTAGCGCACCTGGCTCATCGCGCCGCGAGTGCCAGCAGCGCGAGCGCCGTCGCCAGCGACGGATCGTCTTCCTTCATCGCCGTCACCATCTCGCTGGCGAAGCTGCCGTCGCGGCGCTGGCACGCGACCAGCATCGTGCGCAGCGCGGCGCGTGCCGGCGGATGCACCGCGGCGAGCACCATCGCGTGGTAGAAGCGCAGCGCGTCGTGCCACGGCTCGGCCGGGTGTGCGTCGATGCCACCGATGCGCTCGGCGCTGGCGTGGGCATCGAGCCAGGTGCGGGCGGCGACGAGCCGTGCGTCGTCGGCGGGCACGCCGAGCGCCTGCAGCGCGAGCACGCCGTCGGCGGTCGCGGTCGCATACGAACGGAACCGGCCGTCTTCGTCGCGCCCGGCCTTGTTGGCCTCGGCGACGACCGGCGAGAACGCGAAGCCACCGTCCGGGTGTTGCAGGTTGCGCAGCAGCACGACGACGCGATCGCGCACGGCGTCGTCGAGCCGCCCCGCGGCAGCCAGCGCCTGCACCGCGAAGCGCGTGTGAGTCATGTCGACGTGACCTGGTTCGTCGGGCGGCAGCCCGCGGGCACCGAAGCCGAACGCGCCGTACGCCGGCGCCGTCGCCGCGAACCCGCGCGCTTCGCCGCACTGCTGGCGCACGAGCCAATCAGCCATGATGTCGATGCGTTCGCGATCGGCGGGATCGCCGACGCGAGTCAGCACCAGGATCGCCAGCGACGTCGCGTAGACCGGATACTCGAGCAGGTCGGCATCCGCGTAGCCGATCGCGCCCTCGGGCCCGATCGATGCGCGCACGAACGCCAGCCCGCGCGCGAGGGCCGCGGGCGGCGGCTCGCCGTGTGCCAGCAATGCGTGCAGCACGAACGGCGTCAGCGCCTGGCCCGAGCGCAGTACCGCGTAGCGTTCGCTGCGGAACGAACCGTCCGCCCGCTGCTGCGCCAGCAACCACGCGGCGGCGCGATCGCCGGCGCTGCCGGGCGCGCACGCCGGCAACACCAGCAACGCCGGCAGCAGCACCGCCGCGACGCGCTTCACTTCGCCGCCAGCTTCTGGTCGCGGGTCAGCCACGCGACGTCGCGGTCGGCGGTCAGGCAGCTGAGCGCGGTCGCCGTGCAGAACGCCGGGCTCGTGATGCAGTGGTGCCCGCTCCAGCTGCCGTCCTGGTTCTGCACCTTGGCCAGCCGTTCGTGCATCTTCGCGCTCCACTTCGCCCACTGCTCGCCGCCGTCGATCACCAGCGACTCGCTCTTCATCTGGTAGCTGAGGAACTCCTCGCCGCCGTTGTTGCCGAAGCCCTGCAGCAGGTTCTCGTCGAACGCGCGCGTCTTCGCGGCGGTGTTCATCGCGACCGACTGCGCCATCGCCTCGGCGCGCGGCGCGTCGACGCCGAGCCTCTCCAGCGTGCTCGCTTCGACCTTGGCGTCCTTGTCCAACCGCCCTTCGCGCTTCGCGGTCTCGACCAGTTCCTCGGCCTGCTTCGCCTCGGCCACGACGCCGCGCTGGTTGGCCGCGGACGCGTAGAGCGAGACGCCGGCCGCGGCGTCGGCGCGCACCGTGAAGGTCGCAGCCGGGGTGGCACCCGCGTCGCCCGGCACGGCGGTGCTGCCGACCACCTGCTGCCGCTGGTAGTCGCGCGCCAGGTCCAGCTTGTCAGCGTCGATCGTGCGCCCGGCGAGCCGGCCGAGTTCGAGCGCGGTGCTCATCTGCGCCGATTGCAGCACCGGCGCCCAGCCGCCCGCGGCCCAGCTGCCGTCCTGGCCCTGCGACGACTCGATCTTGCGCAGGCACTTGTCGAGCGCCGCCGTGACGCGCGGCCGCAGCGCCGCATCGAGGTCCTGCTCCTGCAGCAGCCGCGCGAAGAACTGCGCCGTCAGCGCGGTGTCGACGTTCTGCCCCATCTTCGCCTGCGGCTGGGTGCCGGTCAGGTCGGTGATCCTCGGGCCGTCCGCCGGCGCGGCCTCGACCGTGCGCAGCAGGTAGTCGTTCGCCTTCTGCAACGTCGTCGCGAAGTCGCCGCGCCGAAGCCCGTTGCCGGCGCGCAGCAGCGCCATCGCCGCGACCGCCGTCGTCGCCGGATCGGTCGGCACTGCGTGCGCATCGCGGATGTCCTGCCGCGAACTGCTGCCCGCGCCCCAACCGCCGTCGTCCTGCTGGGCGCCCGCGAGCCAGTCGAGCCCCTTCTCGACGAACGGTGCCAGCGGTGCCGGTGCGGGCCGTTCGGGCGGCGGCGTCGGGTGCTTCTGCCCGATCGTCGCCGCCCTGCCATCGGCGCGTCCGCCACTCGCGTCGACCGCCACCGCGAGCGGGTCGGTGTCGGTGCGCCCAGGCGCGCTGCCGCAGGAAAGGTAGACCAGACCGAGCGCCAGCAGCGCTCCCCATGCATATCGCGACTTGCCCATGTTCTTCACCTTGGTTGAAAGGGCCGGCGGCCAACGCGGTCGAGCGGGGGAAGTTCTCACTGCGTCGCGGGTCACGCGTCTCCGCACGAGAAGCGACCCGTCGGGGGTCCGGCCCGGCACCCTGCGACGGTAGACGTGCGGGGCGGCGTCCGGGATGTAAGCAGCGGGTCAGACTGCTCCGCGCAGCGCGTCGGGCAGAACGACCGCGACCTCGGTTCGGCGCGGTCCCAGGCGGAGGCGTTCGCGCATCGGCATCCGACGCGGTATCACCGCGGCTGCGCCATGCGCTACCAAGGCCGCATCTACCGCCCGCCCAGCGAGGCCGACGCCTACATCCTGCAGGCGACGATCGGCTGCAGCTGGAACAAGTGCACCTACTGCGACATGTACCGCGACAAACAGTTCGCGGTGCGGCCGCTCGCCGACACGCTCGCCGACGTCGCGGCGGCCGGGGTCGAATACGGCGCCTCGGTGCACAAGGTGTTCGTCGCCGACGGCGATGCGCTGGTGCTCGACCTGGCCCACTGGCGCGCGATCCTCGCGGCCTGCCGCACGGCGTTCCCGTCGCTGCGGCGCGTGTCGTGCTACGCGATGGCCAGCAACGTGCTGGCGAAGAGCGCCGACGAGCTGCGCGAACTGCGACAGCTCGGACTCGACCTGCTCTACATCGGCCCGGAGAGCGGCGACGACGTGACGCTGAAGAAGATCGCCAAGGGCAGCACCGCGGCCGACCATGTCGCCGCAGCGCAGGCCGCACACACGGCCGGCATGAAGCTGTCGGTGATCTTCCTGCTCGGCGCCGGCGGCATCGAACGCAGCGAGGCGCACGCGCGCGCATCGGCGGAGCTGGCGACGGCGATGGATCCGCGCTTCCTGTCGGCGCTGACGCTGACGGTGGTGCCGGGCACGCCGATCGCGCGCGCCGAGGCGAAGGGGCTGTTCACGCTGCCCGACATCCCGACGACGCTGCGCGAGCTGCGCACGTTCGTGGCGCACGCGGCACCGACGGACGCGATCTTCCGCACCAACCACGCCTCGAACCGGCTGGTGCTGGGCGGGCGCCTGCCGCGCGACCGCGCCACGATCCTGCAGGCGATCGACGGCGCGCTGGACGGCTCGGTGCCACTGCGGCCGGAGTGGCAGCGCGGCCTGTAGCGGCGTCGGCGCCGCCACGGCACGGCGACCGGGTATCCTTCGCCGGCCCTTCCGCCGCGCGCCGGCCATGGTCGACGAACCCACCCCCACGCCCGCCGAACCTGCGGCGACCGACGCGTCGGCCGTCGAAGAACTGCTCGTGCGCGCGCTCGATCGCATCGAAGCCGAGGGAGCATCGGCGATCGAGCCGCTGCTGGCCCAGCACCCCGAACACGCGGCCCTGGTGCGCAGCCACCTGCTGCGGCTCGGCCACCTCGGCCTGGTCGACACGCCGCCGGCGAGCCGTGCGAACGCCAGCGCCTTCCCGGCCGCGATCGGCGAGTTCCGCCTGCTGGCGCGGCTCGGCGGCGGCGGCATGGGCGTGGTCTACCTCGCCGAGCAGGGTTCGCTGCACCGCCAGGTGGCGCTCAAGCTGATCCGGCCCGAGCACCTCTACTTCCCCGGCGCACGCGAACGCTTCGGGCGCGAGATCGCATCGGTGGCGCGGCTGCAGCACCCGGGCATCGTGCCGGTGCATGCGACCGGCGAGGACGCGGGCGTGCCATGGCTGGCGATGGAACACGTCGCCGGCGCGTCGCTCGACGAGGTGCTGCAGCAGCTCGCAGGTCGCGACCCCGCGAAGCTGCGCGGTTCGGACCTGCGCGCCGCGGTGGTCGCGGTGATGCAGGCGCGCGACCGCGGCGCCGCGACGCAGCCCGCTGCCGCCGACTCGTCGACCACGGCGCTGGCGATGTTCGCCGGCAGCTGGGCGATGGTGTGCCTGCGCATCGCGCGCGCGGTCGCCGAGGCGCTGCACCACGCGCACCAGCGCGGCGTGCTGCACCGCGACGTCAAGCCGAGCAACGTCATGCTGACGCCCGACGGCCGCGCGTTGCTGCTCGACTTCGGCCTCGCGCACGCCGAAGGCTCGGCGCGCCTGACCGGCAGCGGCGCGCAGCTCGGCAGCCCGGCCTACATGTCGCCGGAGCAGGTGCGCGGCGACGGCGCCGCGGTCGACGCGCGCAGCGACGTCTACTCGCTCGGCGTCACGCTCTACGAACTGCTGACGCTGCACGCGCCGTTCGTCAGCGACTCGGGCGAGGCCACGCGCGAACGGGTGCTCGCGGGCCGCGTCGAACCGATGCGGTCGTTCCACGCCACCTTGCCACGGGACGCCGAACTGGTGTGCCGGAAGGCGATGGACCTCGAGCGTGACCGCCGCTACGCCGATGCGGCGGCGCTGGCCGAAGACCTCGGCAACGTGCTGGATCTGCGACCGGTACGCGCCCAGGCGCCGGGCCCGTTGCTGGTCGCACGGCGCTGGGCTCAACGGCACCCCGCGCGCGCCACTGCGATCGTCGCGTTGTTCCTGGTGTGCTTCGTCGCGCCGACGGTGTTCCTGCTGCAACAGCGCGCCGCCAACACCAGGATCCGGTCGGCGCTGGCGGTGGCACAGAAGGACCGTGACCGTGCCCGCGCAGCCGTCGACGTGATGCTGACGCGCGTGGCCACCGAGGAGCTGCTCGCCGTGCCGCGCATGCAGCAGGTGCGCCGCGATCTGCTGGATCACGCGCGCGCCTTCCACGAGCAGTTCCTGGCCGACAGCAGCGGCGACGTCGAGCTGGCCGAAGAGGCGGCGCGTTCCGCGTTGCAGCTGGCGATGCTCGACTTCGAGCTCGGGCGTTCGGACGCCGCGCTGGCGTCGGCGACGCGCGCGGTGGCACTGACGCGCGACGTGCTCGCGGGGCGCAGCGACGATCCCGTCGCGCTGCGCATGCTCGCCGACGCGCTCGACGCGCGTGGCAAGGCCGCCGTCACGTTCGGCAACCACGACACCGCCCTGGCGGACCTCGACGAAGCCGCGGCGCTGTACCGTCGCGTCACGACGGCGGTGCCGGAGGATCTCGAGGCACGGCTGGCGAGGTTCGGCACCGAGATGGCGCGCGCGCTGCTGTTGTCCCAGCTGGGCAAGCGCGAACAGGCGGTCGCCTGCTACCGCGCGCTGGCCGACACCGGTCGCGAAGTGCTCGCGCGTGCGCGCGGGACGCCACACCGGGCCGATGCCGTCGAGCGGGTGCTGAGCGCGACGGCCAGCGAGGCGACCTACCTGCGCAAGGTCGGGCAGCTCGACGCGGTGCAGGCCGCCCTGCAGCGCGGCGACTCGATTCTCGCCGACGTCGGCCCCGACCGGATGACCGCGGCGGCGAGGCTGGCCAAGGCCCGACTGGCGCTCGTCCGCACGCGCCTGCCGGACGCGCCGGCCGCGATCGAAGCGCTCTATCGCACGGCGCTGGCGGACCTGGCCGACATCCTCGACGCGAATCCCGACCACGCGAACGCGCTGCGCATCCAGGCCGCTGCCCTGCAGGATC
>JAEUHS010000001.1 GCA_016794035.1 Planctomycetota bacterium | reverse complement strand
CTGCCGGTGATCGTCACCGGCATCTGGCTGTGGCGCCGGCCGCGTGCGCGCGTCTGGCACCGCGCCGCCGTGCTGGTCTGGCTGGTCAGCGTGCTGGTCGCGACCGGCACCGGCCTGTGGATGTTCGCCCAGGGCACGCTGCGCGCCGGGTGAGGCGCGCGACGGCGGCTCGCGCTACAACGGGCCGATGCGCCTCGCCGCCGTGCTGCCGTTCGCCTTCGCCGCGCTGCTGACCGCCCAGGCGGAGCCCGTGCTCGCTGCCGCCGTCGCGCGCGCCGGCGCCAACGGCGACGAACTGCAGCAGGCGTGGGCCGACGTGCCCGCCGGGCAGCGCGCCTCGCTGCGGTACCTGCTGCAGCACATGCCCGACGCCGACGCGCAGGCGCTCGCGGCGGACTTCCTGCTGCGGCAGGTGCGGCAGGCCCACGCGGCGCGCGCGGCGGTGCCGTGGGGGGCGCAACTCGCCGACGAGCTGTTCCGCGACTACGTGCTGCCGTACGCGCAGGCCAACGAACCGCGCGAGGACTGGCGCACGGACCTCGCGGCGCGCTTCCTGCCGTCGGTGCGCGAGTGCCGGACGCCGGGTGAGGCCGCGCTGCGCTTGAACGCGACCGTGTTCGACGCGCTCGGCGTGCACTACTCGACCGGCCGCGCGCGCGCCGACCAGGCGCCGTCGGCGTCGATCGCGCAGGGCAAGGCGACCTGCACCGGGCTGTCGATCCTGCTCGCCTGTGCCTGCCGCGCGTGCTGCGTGCCGGCGCGGCTGGTGTCGGTGCGCTGGCCGCACCAGGACGGCAACCACACCTGGGTCGAGGTCTGGGACGGTGCCGCCTGGCGCTTCGTCGGCGCCGACGAGCCCGACCCGCAGGGCTTCGATCGCGCGTGGTTCACCGGCGACGCGGCGCGCTGCGCCACCGCCGATCGCGAGCACCGCATCTGGGCGGTGTCGTTCGCGCCGACCGGCGCACGCTTCGCCGCCGGCTGGGGGCCGGACATCGAGCTGTGGGGCACCGACGTCAGCGCGCGCTACGCGGCGCCGCAGCAGCCGGCCGGCGGCGACGCGGCGCTCGCGACCCAGCTCGACCGCTTCTTCGCCGCCGACGCGGCTCGGCAGGCGACGTTCGAGTTCGACCGCAACCTCGACAACGAGCTGCGCACGCCCGCCGGCGACGCGCGGCTGCGGCAGCAGGTGGGTGCGGCCTGGCGGCGGGCCGAGCGCGCCACGCTGCTCGTCGACCACGAACAGCACCTCGTGCGCGCCGGCGACAAGGTGAGTCCGTTCACCGTCAAGCAGGTCGGCGAGAAGCCGGCGGGCGGGTGGCCGCTGGTGATCGCGATGCACGGCGGTGGTGGCGCGCCGAAGGCGCTGAACGACTCGCAGTGGCGCCACATGGAGATCTACTACCGCGACCATCCGGAGGCGGGCGGCTACCTCTACTGCGCGCTGCGCGCGCCGACCGACGAGTGGAACGGCTTCTACACCGACTACTTCTACCCGCTGCTCGAGCGGCTGATCCGCCAGTTCGTGGTCTGCAGCGACGTCGACCCGGACCGCGTGATCGCGATCGGCTACAGCCACGGCGGCTACGGCGCGTTCGCGATCGGGCCGAAGCTGCCGCATCGCTTCGCGGCCGTGCACGCGAGTGCCGCAGCGCCGACCGACGGCGAGACCTCGCCGGTGGGGCTGCACACGCTGCCGTTCTCCTTCCTGGTCGGCGGCAAGGACACCGCCTACGGGCGGCGCGAGCGCTGCGAGGCGTTCGACGCGCTGCTGACCGAGTTGAAGGCGAATCACCCCGGGCTGTATCCGACGCAGTTCACGCTGGTCGAGGGCAACGGCCACACCGGTCTGCCGGACCGCGACCTCTTGGCGCAACTGGTGCCCAAGGTGCGCGTCGCGCTGCCGAAGCAGCTGTTCTGGGAGCCGACCGACGGCGTGGTGCAGGATCACTACTGGCTGCACCTGCCGGCGCCGAAGAAGCACGTCCGGGTCGATGCCGCAATCGATGGACAGAAGCTCTCACTGCAGGCCTGGGACGAAGCGGCGCTGGCGGAAACGCAGCGATTCGCGCTGCGTGGGAACAGTGCCGACCAGGCGGCAGACCAGGCGCGCCGCGCCGCGGCGCAGCAGCGGATCGAGGTCGTGGGTGTGCAAGCCTGGCTCGACGCTCGGCTGTGCGATCTGGACCGGCCGCTCGAGGTCACGATCGCCAAGGTCGTGGGGCGCGAATACGAGCGGGACGACGGTGGCATGCCGTGTCCCGCTGGCTACCAGGTCGAGACCCGCACGCAGATGCTGCAGCCGGCACCGTCACTGCGCACGTTGTGCAAGACGATGCAGCAGCGCGGCGATCCGGTGCTGGCGGCGAGCTGGGTCGTCGAGTTGCGCTGAGACCGGCTACCGCCGCGGCACCTGCACCGTGAGGGTGCCGGTGCGCAGCTTGCCCAGCCACAGTTCCTTGTCGTCGGCGGTCCACAGCGACGGCTCGAAGTGAACTCGACCAGCAGCGTGTGTTCGCCCGGTAGGTCGCCGAGGCACCGATCCGGTTCGCCCGATCTCGGCAATCCGCCGCGGCCGGCCGCTACGCCTCGCGCAGGAACGCCACCACGCGGTCGTACGCCTCGGCGCTCTCGAGCAGCAGGCTGTGGCCGGCGTGGGGGAAGCACTGGTGCACGGCACCGGGGATCCTCGCCGCGGTCGCCGCGACCTCGCCGGGCAGCGTCAGCACGTCCTCGCCGCCGGCCAGGCACAGCGTCGGCCACTTGACCTTGCCGCACAGCCCCGCACCGTCGAACGCCTGCAGCGCCTGCGCCTGCGCCTTCATGAACGCTCGCGACTCGGCGCTCGGCCTGGTGCTGCGCACGATGTCGTCGACGACGCCGGGCTTCTCGTTCAGGAACGTGTCGCCGAACAGGAACGGCGCCGTCAGGTCGCCGAGCCAGCGGCCGTCGATCTCGGTGCACAGCAGTTCGAACCAGCGGTAGACGCGCTTGCTGCGCTCGGTCTGCAACGCCGAGCTGCACAGCATCACCAGCTTGTGCGCATGCGGGATGCCGCTGGCGGCCGCGACCAGCGCGACCTTGCCGCCGAGCGACGTGCCGACCAGCGCCACGGGGCCCGGCAGCTCGGCGGCGACCGCGAGCACGTCGTGCGCGGCGGCCGCGAAGTCGAAGATGCCACCCGGCAGCGCGCTCGACGGCGGCAGACCGACCGGATCGATCGCCGCGCAGGTGAAGCCGCTGCGCGCGAACCGGCGCGGCAGCGTGCCGAACAGGCGTGCGCCGGAGCCGAGCCCGGGCACCAGCACGACGCCGGGGCCGTCGCCCTCGCGCGAGAAGTGGATCGTGCGGCCGTTGCGTTCGGTGGTTGGCATCGGCGCGCAGTCTAGGGACTGCCGGCTCCGGTGGATCGCCCGAACCGCCGTCGTCACCGCGCGCCAGGTGTCCAGCGGCGAGACGAAGCGCGTCCCGGGTCAGCGGCGCACGTCGAACGTGGTCTCGCCGGCCACCGTCGGCAGCTCGCGGACCTCGAGGCCGTCCACGCGCGCGAACGCCGGCCCGTGCGAGAGCCAGTGCGCGAACGAGGCGATCGCCGCGGCCGCGGCCTGCGCCTCGCCCTCGACGGCGCCGTCGGCGCGATTGCGCACGAAGCCGGTCGCGCCGCAGCGGCGCGCGGCGCCGACCGTGGCCGCGCGGAAGCCGACACCCTGCACGCGACCGCTGACCAGGAACCGGATGCGCCGCGTCACTTGCCGTCGCGCACGTAGACCCGTTCGACCTCGGGCAGCATCGTCAGCACCACGTCGGCGGTGATCTGCAGGCTCTGCGCCGACAGGTTCTCCAGCGTGTCGGTCGGCTTGTGCCAGTGCGGGTTGCCGTTGAGGTCGATCAGGTCGACGGCGGGGATGCCGACGTCGAGGAACGGCTTGTGGTCGTCGCTGGCGGCCTCGGCGCGCTGGTAGAAGTGCTTCTGGTGGCCGCAGGCGACCGCCGCCGACCATGCGATCGTGCGCAGGCGCTCGGTCGAGAACAGCTCCTCCTGGATGTGCAGATCGGTGCGGCCGACCATGTCGAGCAGGATCAGCGCGACGATGCGCGGCTCCTCGCCGAGCAGCAGCGCGTCGCGGTGGCGCTTGACGTAGCGCTTGCTGCCGAACAGCGCGCGCGCACCTTCGTTCCACGACCAGTCGAGGCTCTCCTCGCCGTCGAAGAACACCAGTTCGATCGTCGCGTCACGTTCCTCGCGCAGCAGCACCGGCGCCAGCGCCAGCAGCAGCGCGGTGCCACTGGCGCCGTCGTTGGCGCCGACGAAGTGGAAGTTGTGCGCCGGGTCGGGGTGGCCCAGCGTGCACTTGGTGTCGTGGTGGCACGCGAGCACGATGCGCTCCTTGCGCCGGCCGGGGATCACCGCCGACACGTTGGCGAACGTGATCAGCTCCTTGCGGTCGGTCCAGGTGTCGCGCTGCACCTGCAGCCCGTGGCCCTGCAACTGCCGTTCGATGTACTCGAGCTGGTGCGACCAGCCGGGCGTGCCGGGGTTGCGCGGGCCGAAGCCGACGATCGTGCGCGCGTGCTCGAACGCCTCCTGGCCCAGCCCGGCGGGGGCCGGCGCGGGACGCAGCGAGATCGTGTGCCGCCGGTCGATCGGCGGCTGCTGCCCCTGCGGCCGCGCCGCGGCGAGATGGTGGCCGGCCATCGCCGCGCCGATGCAGGCGGCGAGGCCGATGCCGGTCAACAGCAGGGCGGTGGAGGCGCGCACGGTGCCCGTCACTTGCGGTCGCGCACGAAGGTCTCGAGGGCGGGCAGCGCCTGCAGCACCAGGTTGCCGGCGAACGCGAGCGCGTCCCGATCGGTGGCGGCCAGATCGTCGTCGGGCGTGTGCCACCACTGCTCGTAGCGCGGATCGACCTGCGGCTGGTCGCCGGGCTTCAGGCCCTGCAGGTGCGGCGGGATGCGCCGCGAGAAGTCGATCAGCAGCACGCTGGGCACGCCGTAGCCGGAGAACGTCTTGTGGTCGTCGGTGATGCCCCACGGCACCCCGCGCTGCTCGTAGTAGGCGAGTTCGTCGGGCCGCGGGAACTCGTAGATGCGATCCTCGGCGCCCATCGCCTTGCCCGCGCGCTCGAAGATGTCCTGCAGCTTGCCGTCCGAGTTGCCGTCGCGGTCGATCTTCCAGTTCTTGCTGCCGATCAGGTCGAGCAGCACGAACGCCTTGACCCGCGCCAGCTGCTTCGACTCGGACAGCCACTTGCAGAACTCCTTGCTGCCGAGCAGGGCCCGGTTGTCGTTCCACTGCCAGTCGATCGACTCCTCGGCGTCGATCCAGTAGAGCCAGACGTTGACCTTCGGCTTGTGCTCGGGCAGGGTCAGCACGCGCGCCAGTTCGAGCAGCACGGCCGGGCCGCCGCCGCCGTCGATCGCGCCCTTGAACGGGAAGTTGTGCGCGGCGTCGCCGTGCCCCTCGGCCAGCTTGGTGTCGTAGTGCGCGCCGATCACCAGCACCGGCCCCTTGGCCGGGTCCTCGCCGTCGATCTGCACCCACAGGTTGCGGATCAGCTTCTTCTCGGTCGCGTGCATCACCTCCTGCCGCCGCGGCTGCAGGCCCAGTCCGGTCAGTTCGCCGGTGATGTAGTCGGCGGTCTTGCCCAGCGCGTCCGACCCGAACGGCCGCGGCCCGAAGCCGACCAGTCGTTCGAGGTGGGCGTAGGCGCGCGCGCCGTCGACCGGACCTTGGGGGCCGCCGCAGCCCGCGAGCAGCGACAGCGTGGCGACGAACGACAGCGCGACGGCGTGAGGGAGCCTACGCATGGGTCCTGCGATCATGACGAGACGTTAGCATCGTTCGCCGCGCGCGGTCAAAAGCCTCATGCCAAGGGCGCCTGACGTCGATAGCATGACGGGAGCGGAGCCGGCGGTTCGACCCCGTGCCGGTGGCTCGCGAGGCGTACGTCATGAGCGAACTCGATCTGCACGGACTGATCCGCGAATCCCTCGACCAGAAGCAGTACCAGGCCGAGCACTGGGAAGGCACGTTCCAGCAGTACCTGGAGCTCGTGCAGCAGAACCCGCTGGTCATCCGCACGGCCCACCAGCGCCTGTACGACATGGTGCTCAGCCACGGCGTCGACGAGATCGAGATCGACAAGGAGAAGGTCTCACGCTACCGCTTCTTCGGCGACGTGATCGAGGCCGGCAAGGACGCCGTCTACGGGCTCGAGCGGTCGCTCGGCAACCTGATGGCGGTGTTCAAGGCCGCCGCGCACGGCTACGGCTCCGAGCGCCGCGTGCTGCTGCTGCACGGTCCGGTCGGCTCCTCGAAGTCGACCATCGTGCGGCTGCTGAAGAAGGGACTCGAGGCCTACTCGCACACCAAGGCGGGCGCGCTCTACACGTTCTCGTGGCAGATCGACGGCGAGCTGATCCCGTCGCCGATGAACGAGGAGCCGCTGCTGCTGCTGCCGCCCGAGGTGCGCAACAAGGTGCTGGCGTCGCTGCAGAAGAAGGTGCGCACCTCGTACAAGCTGCGGCAGGACTTCGACCTGTCGCCGGTGTCGCGCTTCTACCTCGAGATGCTGCAGAAGCGCTACGAGGGGGACTACTCCAAGGTGCTCGAGCACGTCGTCGTCAAGCGGCTGCTGATCTCCGAGAAGGACCGGGTCGGCATCGGCACCTTCATGCCGAAGGACGAGAAGAACCAGGACAGCACCGAGCTGACCGGCGACATCAACTACCGCCGCATCGCCGAGCTCGGCACCGACAGCGATCCGCGCGCGTTCAACTTCGACGGCGAGTTCTGCGTCGCCAACCGCGGCATCGTCGAGTTCATCGAGGTGCTGAAGCTCGACGTGGCGTTCCTCTACGACCTGCTGACGGCGAGCCAGGAGCACAAGATCAAGCCGAAGAAGTTCGCGCAGACCGACATCGACGAGGTGATCATCGGGCACACCAACGAGCCCGAGTACAACCGGCTGCAGAGCAACGAACTGATGGAGGCGTTCCGCGACCGCACCATCAAGATCGACATCCCGTACAACCTGCGGCTCGAGAACGAGATCAAGATCTACGAGAAGGACTTCGGCAGGAAGCACGTGCCCGGCAAGCACATCGCCCCGCACACGCTCGAGATCGCGGCGATGTGGGCGATCCTGACGCGGCTCGAGGAGCCGAAGAAGGCCAACCTGTCGCTGCTGCAGAAGCTGAAGCTCTACAACGGCAAGTCGCTGCCCGGCTACACGCGCGACAACATCCGCGAGCTGCGCGACGAGGCGCAGCGCGAGGGCATGGAGGGCATCTCGCCGCGCTACATCCAGGACAAGATCAGCAACGTGCTGGTGCGCGACCTGCCGTGCATCAACGCGTTCATGATCATGAACGAGCTCGAGGAAGGCCTCGACCACCACAGCCTGATCTCCGACCCCGAGACCAAGAAGCGCTACAAGGACCTGCTGCTGGTCGTGCGCGAGGAATACGAGGAGATCATCAAGAACGAGGTCCAGCGCGCCATCTCGGCCGACGAGGAGGCGATCGCGCGGCTGTGCGGCAACTACATCGACAACGTCAAGGCCTACACGCAGAACGAGAAGGTGAAGAACCCCTACACCGGTCGCGACGAGGAGCCGGACGAGCGGCTGATGCGCAGCATCGAGGAGAAGATCAACATCCCCGATTCGCGCAAGGACGACTTCCGCCGCGAGATCATGAACTACATCGGCGCGCTCGCCGTCGAGGGCCGCACGTTCAACTACAAGACCAACGAGCGGCTGCACCGGGCGCTCGAGCTGAAGCTGTTCGAGGACCAGAAGGACTCGATCAAGCTCACCAGCCTGGTGTCGACCGTCGTCGACAAGGACACGCAGGAGAAGATCGAGGTGGTCAAGGGTCGCCTGATGCGCGACTTCGGCTACGACGAGATCAGCGCCACGGACGTGCTGAACTACGTCGCCTCGATCTTCGCGCGCGGCGACACCAAGGGCGAGTGAGGCGCGCGTGTCCGTCCGACGGATCGACCAGGACCACACCCGGTTCCGCCAGATCGTGCGCGGCAAGATCAAGCGCGACCTGAAGCGCTTCGTCAGCTCCGGCGAACTGATCGGCAAGCAGGGGCAGCGGTACGTGACGATCCCGCTGCCGCAGATCACGCTGCCGAAGTTCCGCTTCGGCGACAACCGCAAGCAGGGCGTCGGTCAGGGCGAGGGCGAGAACGGCGAGCCGGTGCCCGGCCAGGACGGCGACGGCTCGGGGCAGGCCGGCGAGGAGCCCGGTCAGCACGGCATCGAGGTCGAGGTGCCGCTCGACGACCTGGCGAAGATCCTCGGCGAGGAACTGGAGCTGCCGAACATCGAGCCGCGCGGCCGCCGCAACCTGCGCACCGCCGCCGGGCGCTACACCGGCATCGCGCGCTCGGGGCCGATGTCGCTGCGCCACTTCAAGCGCACGTTCCGCGAGGCGCTGAAACGGCAGATCGCGTCGGGCACCTACGACCCGGTCAATCCGGTCGTGGTGCCGATCCGCGAGGACCTGCGCTTCCGCGCGCTGCAGACGCGCGACGTGCCGCAGGCGAGCGCGGCGATCGTCTACATGATGGACGTGTCCGGCTCGATGGGCCGCGAGCAGAAGGACCTCGTGCGCATCGAGGCGTTCTGGATCGACACCTGGCTGCGGCACCAGTACAAGAACATCGCGGTGCACTACATCGTCCACGACGCCGTCGCGCACGAGGTCGACCAGCACACGTTCTTCCACCTGCGCGAGAGCGGCGGCACCAAGATCAGCTCCGCCTACGAGCTGTGCCTGCAGCTGGTGCGCGACAAGTACCCGGCGCAGGAGTGGAACATCTACCCGTTCCACTTCAGCGACGGCGACAACTGGAGCACGCGTGACACCGAGCATTGCGTCTCGCTGCTCAAGGACGGCCTGCTGCCGATGTGCAACCAGTTCTGCTACGGCCAGGTCAAGAGCGCCTACGGCAGCGGCCAGTTCAAGAAGGACCTCGACGGCGCGTTCCGCGGCGAGGACAAGGTCGTGACCACCGACATCCAGGACCGCGAAGGCATCCTGCCGTCGATCAAGGCGTTCCTTGGCAAGGGCCGGTAGGGCGCGCGCGGTCGGCGCACGGGCTCCCGGCGCGCGGGCGAGTGCCGTGCGATCGCGAGCGGCTCAGCCGGCGAACACCGCCGCGAGCGTCCCGGCATCGAGCACGCGTTCGGCCCAGCGGCCGAGGTCCGGCAGCCGAGGCCGCGACGAGGCGCGTGTCGGGCGGTGTCGCCACGGTCCGCGACGGCAGTGGCACGCCGGGCCTCGGCGCGCGGGCCGCTGCGGCGCCGGTGCATCGCGACGCTCGAACGGGTGCGCGGTGCTCCCTTTCCGTGCGAACAGCCGCTAGCGTTCCGGCCTTCCTCAACCAGGAGACTCGCCATGCGAACGAAACTGCTCTCGACCGCGCTGCTGCTCGCCACGACCGCCCTGCCTTCCTGTGTCTACGCCGACGTCACGATGCCGCTCGACACCGATCTCGACAAGACGGTGCTCGGCAGCAAGACCGGCAAGTCCGAGGCGTTCAGCATCCTGTGGCTGGTTGCTTGGGGCGACGCCGGCACCAAGAGCGCGGCCGAGCAGGGCGCGATCAAGACCGTGAACCATGCCGACCAGAACTACTTCAGCATCCTGTGGGGACTGTTCAGCCGCCAGACGACGATCGTCTACGGGGACTGAGCCATGCGCGTCGTTCCCGTGCTCGCGCTCGCGGCGTGCTGCTGCATGTCCACGAGCTGCGTCAGTGGCCTGATCTACCAGCACACGGTGATGCCACTGACGACGGACTTCCGGTCCACGGCGGTCGACGGTGCCCGGATGGCCGCCGGCGACACCAAGCACCTGAAGATCAGCTACGTCGACGTGATCGTCGACAGCAACGGCATCGGTGAGGTCGCCAGGCAGAACGGTCTGCAACAGGTCGACTACGCCGACCTCGAGACGCTGAGCATCCTCGGCATCTGGACCCAGCAGTGGGCGCACGTCTACGGACGCTGACGGCATGCCGCCTCGCGTCACCCGGAAGAAGGCGCAGCCCGCGACGGCGCGGGCCGCGCTGATCGATCCGAGCCGGGCGTGCCGGTGCGGGCCGACGTTTGGCGGCACGGCAGATCGGGCTTAGGCTGGTGCGCGGAAGTGCCGATGCTATCGGCGTTCCCCCGAACAGGCCGACATGGGCAACCTGACTCCCGAACTCGCGGCGCTGCGCGACGAGACGCGCGACCTGGCGAAGAGCTACGGGCTCGACTTCTACGAGGTCATCTTCGAGCTGGTCGATCACGACGAGCTGAACATGATCGCCAGCTACGGCGGCTTCCCGACCCGCTACCCGCACTGGCGCTTCGGCATGGAGTACGAGCACCTGAGCAAGTCGTACGCCTACGGCCTGTCGAAGATCTACGAGCTCGTGATCAACAACGACCCCTGCTACGCCTACCTGATGCGCAGCAACGCGATCACCGAGCAGAAGCTGGTGATGGCGCACGTCTACGGCCACTGCGACTTCTTCAAGAACAACGCGTGGTTCGCGCACACCTCGCGCAAGATGATGGACGTGCTGGCGAACCATGGCGCGCGCATCCGCCGCTACATGGACCGCCACGGCCAGGAGCGCGTCGAGAACTTCATCGACGTCGTGCAGTCGCTCGACAACCTGATCGATCCGTACTCGCCGTACATCGACCGCGGCACCGAGCCGCGCGGCGACAACCGGCGCCGCGAGTCCGAGGCCCCGGCGCGCGAGGTGCGCAAGATCGCGGCCAAGGACTACATGGACCGCTACATCAACCCGCCCGAGTTCCTGCGGCGGCAGCAGCAGCGGCTCGACAACGAGGACAAGCGGGCGCGGCAGTTCCCGGTGCGACCGGCGCGCGACGTGCTGAAGTTCCTGCTCGATCACGCGCCGATGGACACCTGGCAGCAGGACGTGCTCGCGATGCTGCGCGAGGAGGCCTACTACTTCGCGCCGCAGGGCATGACGAAGATCATGAACGAGGGCTGGGCCGTCTACTGGCACAGCAAGCTGATGACGCGCCACCTCTGCGACGCCAGCGAGGTCGTGCAGTACTGCGACACCCACAGCGGCACCCTGTCGACGCGTCCGGGCCAGATCAACCCGTACAAGCTCGGCGTCGAGCTGTTCCGCCACATCGAGGAGCGCTGGGACCTCGGCCGCTTCGGGCCCGAGTACCAGGCCTGCGACGACCCCGAGCAGCGGCGGCGGTGGAACCGGCCGACCAACGAGGGGCGCAAGAAGATCTTCGAGGTGCGGTCGATCTACAACGACGTCACCTTCATCGACGAGTTCGTGACGCCCGAGTTCGCCGAGGAGCAGAAGATGTTCGTCTACGGCCAGGACCCGCAGACCGGGCAGCTCGTGATCGTCGACCGTGACTACCGCAAGGTGAAGGACCAGCTGCTGGCCGCGCTGACGAACTTCGGCAACCCGATCATCAAGGTCGTCGACGGCAACTACCGCAACCGCGGCGAGCTCTACCTGGTGCACGAATGGGTCGGCGGCGACCTGCAGCTCGACCAGGCTCGGCTGACGCTGCAGGGCCTGCAGCAGCTCTGGCAGCGGCCCGTGCACATCGAGACGATCGAGGGCGGCAAGGGCTGTCTGCTCAGCTACGACGGCGAGACGTCCAGCTCGACCGAGGTGACGGCGAGCCATCCGGCGGTGGGCAGGGTGGCGGTGGCGCCAGAGGCCGAGTGAAGCCGCGGCCGACCGTCGAACGGGTCTGGTACGCCTATCTGGCGGCGGTGCTCGTCGTCGCCGCCACGGCGACCGACGGGTTCGTGCCGAGCGCCGACCGATGGGCGCACCTCGGCGTGCACGTGGGCGTGTTCGCCGCGGTGCTGGGGGTGCATCAGGTCGTGCGGCGGCGGTCCGCGGCGGCGGCCAGGTGGTGGCGTGTGGCGCTGGCGATCGGCGGCCTGCCGGTCGTGTTCTCGGCGATGGGCTGGCTGCTGCCGGCCGTGCACCCGGAGCCGTACGAGTTCCTGTGGTGCACCGTCGACCGCGCCTGGTTCGGTGGCGACGTCGGCGTGCTGGTGCAGCGTTGGTTCGCGCCGTGGATGGCCGAGGTGCTGCAGCTCGTCTACGCCTGCTTCTACGCGGTGCCGATCGTCGCCGGCATCGGCGTGCTGCGGCGGCGCGGCGGCGCCGAGTTCGACCGGGCCGTGCTCGCGCTGGTCGGCGGCTTCCTCGCCAGCTATCTCGGCTACCTGCTGGTGCCGACGCTGGGGCCCAAGGTCGTGCTGGCGTTCCCGACCCGCATCGAGGGCCTGTGGGCATGCGAGACCGTGCGCGCCTGGATCGACGCCGCCGAGCACAACGAGTGGGACTGCTTCCCGAGCGGCCACACGATGCTGACGGTGACGAGCCTGTTGCTGCTCTGGCGCTGGAACCGCCGCTGGTTCTCCTGGCTGCTGCTGCCGGCGTTGCTGCTGATCGCCAGCACGATGCTGCTGCGCTACCACTGGGCGATCGACGTGGTGGTCGGTGCCCTGCTCGCGTGGCCGTGCCTGCGCCTGTGCGACTGGCTCGCCGATCGCGACGGCTGGCCGCGCGTCACACCAGCGTGAAGCGCGCGCCGTCCGGCGTCTGCAGCAGCGGATCGCCGACGATCAGGTCGTGCAGGCAGCCGGCGAACTCGCCGAGTTCGGGCCGCGCCTGCAGGATCTCGTCGACCGTCAGCGGCGTGCCGGCCTCGCGCAGCGTGTGCCGCACGGTGCGCAGCAGCGACGAACCGAGGTGCAGGCCGCGGCGGCAGACGATCTGGTCGGCCAGCAGCTCGAACGGGCCGTGCCGGCGCAGCAGGTCCGCCAGCAGCGTCGTCGACAGCCAGTTGCCGCCGAGGTCGGTGCCGTCGAGCATCGCCTTGACGGCACCGATCGTCGCCTGGCCGCCGTGCTGGTCGAGGTGGTGGCCGGTCAGGTTCAGCATGCGGCGCATGCGGTCGTCGTTGAACGGATAGTTCGCCAGCGCGTCGATGCGGTCCGGCGCCGGGGTGACGAACAGCCGGTTCCAGCGCATCAGCCGTTCGACCAGGCGCCGGCGCCCGGCCGGCTGGTTCTGCAGGAACAGGCTCGCGACGACGTCGCCGGCCGCGCGCCGGAAGTCGGTCAGCAGCTGCTCGAGCACGCGCGACTGCCGGTGGGTGGCGGCGCACACCTCGCCGCGGCCGAGCAGCCGCACGCGCGGATCGGCGGCGAGCCGGTCGAGCACCAGGTGGACCTGACGTTCGTCGACGCGCTCGTCGGCGAGCAGGCTGGCGACGCGCTGGCGCTCGCCGGTGCTGCACACCGTGCGGGCCACCCGATCGACCAGCGGCGCCACGGCCTCGAGTTCCTCGAGATGCCAGCGCCGCAGCGACCACAGCGTCGGGCTCAGCAGCACGAACGCCGGGTTGCGGCGCAGGCGCTGCTCGATGCGGCGTCGCGACGCCCGGCGGAAGCGGTCGCGGTAGGCGTAGACCAGCTCGTCGAGCTGCGTCGGCCGGCCCAGATCCAGCAGCAGGTCGACGAGCCGCGTCGACGGCGAACGCGGATCGGGCACGACGACGTCGATGCCGTCGGCGTCGGGCGCGATCTCGACGCGCAGTTCGAGCCGCAGCAGATGCACCAGCAGGCCGCGCGGCGCCGGGATCTGCGCCGCCGCGAGCTCGGCCTCGAGCGCGGCGACCGGCAACGGCAGCCGCTGCGGCGGCAGCAGGCGCGGCAGTTCGCGCAGCAGGCGGCGCAGCGTGCGCGGGCTGACGCCGACCAGCTGGTCGCGGTGCAGCGCGAACTCGCGGGGAAAGCAGAACGCCACCAGGCGCGCGCCGAGCAGCGGGTCGTCGCTGCCCCCGGCGATCAGCTGCAGCAACGAGCCGTCGCCGACCGCATCCGCCGCCAGCAGCCCGGATCCGGCGGCGAGGTCGCGGCCGATCTCGTAGCGCAGGCGGCCGAGCAGGGCCGGCGCCGTCTGGTGCAGGCGCGCGCGCGCCTGTTCGGCGCGGTCCTCGAACGTGTGCACCGACAGCGTGCGCTTGCGGGCCGCATCGAGCCGCGACAGCGGCGGGCCGTCGAAGCCGACCAGTTCGGTCACCAGCTGCCGTTCGTCGGCGTCGAGGCAGCCGAGCAGCTCGTCGCGGAAGTCGCGATAGGCGTCGAGCGGCGCGGTCGGATCGCGGCTGGCGAGGCCCTCGCGCAGCACCCGCCCGAGCGCGCGTTGCACGGCCTCGGCGTGGTCGGCGTCGAACCAGCCATCGGCGGCGAACGCGCGCGCCGGCAGCGCCAGCAGGTCACCGACGGACTGCACCGCGTGTTCGTGCAGCAGCGCGGTCGCCGCCGCCGGCAGCGCCAGCTGCGCGACCGGCAGCTGCAGCAGGGCCGCGGGCAACAGCCGCGTCCCGGCCGGCAGCGAGGGCCGTCGTGGCCTGGACTGCCGGGTCCTGCTCATGGCTGTCCGGGTCGGATCGAACGGAACGTGCGCGGCGTCCGCCCGCGGCGCTGCGCGAGTTCGAGGATCGCTTCGGGCACGAACGGGGCCAGGCTCGCGGCCGAGGCGCCGCCGGCGAGCAGCGCCTCGCTGGCGCACAGCTTGACGCGCGGGCAGCCGGTGGTCTGCACCAGGTTCTGCAGCGCCGGCATCGTCTCCGCCGCCGGCAGGTCGGCCAGCAGCTCGGCCGCGCGCAGCTGCCGGCCGTCGTCGCCGCCGACGAACATCGGCAGGCGTTCGGTCAGCATCGGCAGCGACACGCGGCACAGGCCCCGGCGCAGCAGGCGGGCCTGGTCGTCGCGCTCGGTGGCGAGGTAGGCCGGCAGCAGCTGATCGAGCAGCGCCGGGTCCTGCAGGCGCACGACGGCGTCGAGCAGCGGGGCGGCCGTGGTCGCGCGCCGCTGCAGCGCGGTCAGCAGTGCCGCACCGAGCGCGTCGCGGTCGTTGCCGGCGAGCGCCAGGGTGGGCAGGGTCGCCAGCGCCTGCGCGGCGTCGGCGGCGACCCGCGGGTCGCCGTGCTGCAGCTGCCCGACCAGCCGCTGCGCGCGCGCCGCGTCGGTCGCCGCGCCGAGCAGGTCGCGCACGGCCTGCACCAGGTCGGGTTCGTCGGCGAGCACGCCGCGCGAGCCGCCGAACGGATGCAGCACGGCGCCGGTGCGCTGCAGGAACAGCAGGCAGTGCTGGCCGGGTTGCAGCGCGAACAGGCTGCGCCCGCAGCAGGCGCCGGCCGGTTCGAGCAGTTCGAACGTGGCGCCGACCGTGCCCTTGAGCACCTCGTCGCTGCGCAGGGACAGCCGGTGCCATTCGGGTGACGGGTCGGTGGCCGCCAGCACGGTCGCGCGCACGACCACGGCGGCGCGCTGGCAGCCGGCCAGCAGCGTCGTGGCGGGGCCCTGCGCCGCCAGCGGCGCCAGCAGGGCGAGACAGACGGCGGAACGGTGCACGAGGTTCATCGGAGCAGGACCCTCTGGCGCAGGTAGGCCAGGTCGATGTCGCGGAACTGGTAGTCGAGTGTGGTCATCGCTTCGTAGCCGACCGAGGCCGACATGACCTCGGCCGCACTCGAGTAGGTGTCGTGCAGCGAGGCGTCGCCGAACAGGCCGCTCGGCGCGACGCCGGGCGCGACCAGGCCGACCGAGTGGCCGACCTCGTGCGCGAGGATGATGCCGATCACCACGGCCCAGTCGTCGGCCGCCGCCATGATCGTGTTCCACCGCGCCCGTTCGCTGGTGTTCGCGGCCTGGTAGTCGAAGCCGGGCGCCAGCACGACGGCGTCGAGCGCATGCGCGCCGGCCGGCACGCCGCCCATGTCCGGGCACAGCGGCCGGAAGCGCTGCGCGAACGCCGTCGTGAACGACGGATACACCTGCAGGTGGATGCGGCACTGGTAGAGCCACATCTCGGCCGGGAACACCCCGAGACCCGGGCTGGTCGAGATGTTGCGTTCGGCGGGGTTGCCGTTGCGGTAGTCGTAGTAGGCGCGGCCGAGGATGCCGGTGCTCTCGGCGCCGTAGCCGCGGTGGTTGTCACCCTCCGGGTCGAGGCCGCCGAGCGCCATCTGCGTGTGCGGCACCGCGATCGGCTGCCGGCGCGTGAAGCGCAGGCCGACCGAACCGGTGTCCAGCGGTTCGCCGCGCGAGCCGCGGCCGTAGAGGTGGTTGCTCTGCGCGAGGATGCCGTCGAGCACGATCCCGCGCATGCGCGCGTTGCTGCCGATCGGGTCGCCGGCGGTGGTGAGGCCGAGCCGCACCAGGTCCTGGTCGAAGTCCGGCGTGCCGTCGTTGTCGCGGTCGAGTTCGGTGCGCACCCAGACGACCTGCGTGCGCCCGAACGGCAGCAGCGCGCCGTCGGTGGCGGCGACCGCGAACGCCAGCGAGGTCGACGAACCGACGTTGCCGCACAGGTCGCGCGCCCGCACCGTCATCGTCCAGTTGCCGGGCGACAGCGCCGCGGTGCCCGGCACGCGGACCGAGTACGAGCCGTAGCTGATGACCGCCGCCGCGGTCAGCGTCTCGGCGCCGGGCGCGCTGCCGGTGCCGGCGAACTGCACGTCGATCGCGCCCATGTCGACCCACTGGTTGCCGCTGTCCTGCGCGGTCACGTCGATCGTGAAGCCCGACGGCGGCAGCACGAGCCCCGCGGAGCGCGAGCTGTGGATGCCGTTCAGGGTCGCGGTGACGATCGGTGGCGTGCTGTCGCCGGCCGAGCCGGTGCGGAAGCGGGCATCCTGGTCGTGGGCGAACCAGTTGCCGCTGGCGCGCCGCGCGCCGCCGCTGCCGCCGACGACGCGGCTGCGGTAGTAGGTCAGCGTCGCGAACGGAGCATCCGGCGTGAACGTGACCACGCGGTTGCCGCCGCTGATCACCAGGGTGCCGGGAAGCGGCGCCCAGGCATCGTCGCAGACCTGCACGGTGCCGGCGTGCAGCGTCGCCGGGTCCATCGCGGCGTCGAACACGAACGTCACGTGCGACGCCACGGCGACCCCGGTCGCACCGTCGCCCGGCAGCTGGATCACGCGCGGCAGGCCGGCATCGGTCGAGGTCGTGAACGACAGGTGCAGGTCGGCGGCCAGCACGTTGCCGGCCAGATCGCGTACGCCGGCATGACCGCCGCGCACGGTGATCACGCAGACGCTGTCGGTCGGCAGCATCAGCACCGGCGTCACCCGGATCGTCAGGGAGTCCGGCTGTTCGACCACGGCCGTCCACGGCACGCCGCCGACGGTCATCGTGATCGTGCCGGTGTCGATCCAGGCCGGGTCGAGGCCTTCGGCGAACGCCAGCGACGCGATCGTGGTGCCGGGCACACGCGTCTCGCCGTCGAGCGGCGTGCTGCCCGCCAGCGCCGGCGGCGTCGCGTCGGAGCCGGTCGTGAAGGTCATCGCCTGCGTCGCCTGCAGCGTGTTGCCGCTGACGTCGGTCGCGGCCGCGGCGCCGAGCAGGAACGCCAGCGTGTAGCCGCGACCCGCCGGCAGCGGCGTGCGCGGTCGCACGCGCAGTGTGCGCTGGTCCTTGCTGCTCTCGATCGCGAACGGCACGACGCTGCCGAACTGGTCCTGGAACAGCAGCGACGCCGCCTCGACGGTCGCCGGATCCATCGACTCGTCGAAGGTGAACGTCGGCTGCACGTTCGGCGAGACGTTGCTGCGGCCGGACGGCGGCCAGGCGCTGAGCACACGCGGCTGCACGACGTCGGCGGCGGTGCGGAAGTGGATCGTCGTGGTCGCGGTCAGCGTGTTGCCGGCGCGGTCGGTCAGGCCGCCGTTGGTGATCAGCGCGAAGCGACGCTCGCCCGGCAGGTCGGCGTCCGGATCGAGCGTGACCGTGGCGCCGGCGACCACGTAGCTGGCGCCGTAGCGGAAGCCGAAGGTGTCGATCAGCTGGAAGCTGGTCGTGGTGGCCGAGGTCGGCGCGATCGCCTCGCTGAACGTCGCCGTGAAGGTGCGGGTGCGGCTCTGGCCGGTGCTCTCGTCGACGACGTCGAAGCCGACCAGATGCGGCCGCGTGGTGTCCAGGGTGCGGAAGCCGAACGACTGCGTGACGTCGAGGATGCGGCCGGTCTCGTCGCAGGTCAGCGCCGACAGCTGGAACACGTAGTCGGTCTCGAGCCGCAGCGGTGCCTGCGGCTGGAAGCGCACGCGCCCGTTGCCGCCGCGCGAGAACGTGCCGGGCACGTTGTCGGTCGTGCCGGTCACCCGCAGCCAGGTGTCTTCGTCGGCGAAGCTCTCGAGGGCCATCGGCGCGTCGAACTCGAGCGTGATCGCGGCATCGACCGCCACCTGCACCGCCTGGTCGGCGGGCTCATGGCTGAGCAGCTGCACGACGCCGAACGCGGTCTCGGCCGCGTTGCCGTTGCCGGAACTGCTGGCGCCGCCGCCGCTGCCACCACATGCAGCGGTCGCCAGGAGGGCCAGCACGGCCAGTCGCTCGATTCGTGTTCCCATCCCCGTTGTCTTCCCCGGTTGCGTCCCACCCTGATCGACTGGAGTCCGGGCACGTTTGAAGTCCCGGGGTGAGCCGTTCGTGCGCACGATGCCAGCGGCGCGACGGCGCCGGCGCGCGCGGCGTTCGATGCCATCGCGCCCGGTGTCGAGAGTTCGTGCAGTACCGGTCAGCCGGCGTGCACCAGCATGCGCAGATCGCGCACGTTGGTGCCGGTCGGCCCCGTGATCACGGTGTCACCGAGCGCATGCAGCAGCGGGAACGCGTCGCAACGGCGCAGCGCGTCGTGCACGTCGAGGCCCAGCGCCCTGGCGCGTGCCATCGTGGTGCCGTCGGCGAGCGCGCCAGCGGCGGGCGAGCTGCCGTCGACGCCGTCGGAACCACAGCTCAGCACGGTGATCGGGCGACCTCGGATGCGACGCGCGCAGGCGAGCACGAACTGCTGGTTGCGGCCGCCGATGCCGGGGTCGGGCGGCAGGGGCACGGACAGCTCGCCGGCGGTCACGAGCGCGACCGGCCGGCCGGGGTGGCGTCGCCGGAGCCGGTCGAGGCGGGCAACGAGGGCTGCGGCGGCGCGTTCGTACGGCAGGTCGTCGACGTCCCCGACCGACTCGACGTGCAGGCCGCGCGCACGCAGCGCCTGCTCGGCGGCGCCGCCGAGGTCGCGTTCGTCGAGCACGGTGATCCATGCGAACCGGGACCGGGGTCCCGGCACCACCGGCAGCGGCGGCACCTCGTGGCGCAACACGCGCGTGCGCAGCGGCTCGGGCAGGGCCGCGAGGCAGCCAACCGCGCGCAGGTCCGTGAGCAGCGAGTCGGTCTCGCCGGCGAAGTGGCCCGACGGTCCCGACGCGATGTGCTCGACCGGGCCCGGCACGTCCTTGACGACGATCGTCGTCTGACTCGCCGCCTGCGCGGCCGCCGCGGCGAGACGCCCGCCCTTGACGGCGGACAGGCGGCGTCGGATGCGGTTGACGCGGTCGATGCCGGCGCCGCTGCCGACCAGCGCGCGGTAGAACGTGCGCCAGGCGTCGACGTCGATCGACGGGTCGAGCGGCAGTTCGAGCATTGCCGAGCCGCCGCCCGAGACCAGGAACACGACGTGGTCCTCGGGCCGGACGCCGCGGCACAGGTCGAGCGCGCGCGCGGCGGCGCGGAAGCTGCCCGCCGTCGGCAACGGATGGCCGCCGGCGACGACCTCGAACGGCGGCAGCGGCGTCGTGTCGCCGGCGACGGTCACGACCAGGCCACGTTGGCGTGCGAGCGCCAGCGGCGCGGTCAGCCAGGCGGTGACCATCGTGCGCGCGGCCTTGCCGAACGCGATCACGACCACG
Organism: Planctomycetota bacterium; assembly: GCA_016794035.1. Classification (GTDB taxonomy): domain Bacteria; phylum Planctomycetota; class UBA1135; order UBA1135; family UBA2386; genus JAEUHS01. Next base: position 641 of record JAEUHS010000001.1, on the reverse strand, counting down.
TCACCGCCGGCGTCGAGCTGCTGGGCGGCGCCGATGCGGCGCGGCATCCGGCGGCGCAGTCGCTCGTCGAGCGCGCGCAGCGTGTCGGTCCACACCGCGCGCAGCAGGTCCTTCACCCGAGCACCTCGGGGTTCACCGGGTGCGGCGGCCGTTCGCCGCGCAGTGCCGCCATGCAGTTCTGCGCCGCGAGCGTGCACATCAGCGTGCGCACGCTGACGGTCGCGCTGCCGATGTGCGGCAGCAGCACGACGTTCGGCAGCGACGGCAGGCCCGGGTGCAGCGTCGGTTCGTGTTCGAACACGTCGAGTCCGGCCCCGCCGAGCAGGCCCTCCTCGAGCGCGGCGACCAGGGCCGGTTCGTCGACGATCGGGCCGCGCGAGGTGTTCAGCAGGATCGCGCTGCGCTTCATCCGACACAGCTGCTCGACCGAGATCAGGTGCCGCGTGTCGGCGCGCAGCGGCACGTGCAGCGACACGAAGTCGCTCTCGCGCAGCAGCGTATCGAGCGGCAGGTGCCGCGCCTGCAGTTCCCGTTCGAGCTCGGCGGGCGCGGGGCGCGGGCCGCTGTAGAGCACGCGCATCCCGAAGCCGCGCGCGCGGCGTGCCACCGCCTGGCCGATCCGGCCGAGACCGACGATGCCG
>JAEUHS010000130.1 GCA_016794035.1 Planctomycetota bacterium | reverse complement strand
GTAGAACGTCGCCGCCGCGGTCGCGCGCACCGCCGCCGGATAGCACTGCCCGAACAGCGCGCCGAAGCAGGACCAGGTGCCGGCGCCGAGGCCCATCGCCGCGACCGCGAGCGTGAAGTGCGCGAAGTCGGCCTGCAGCGCGTCGAGCTGGCGCAGCACCAGCCACTGGCCGAGCGCGAACAAGAGGCAGAACGTGACGAACATGCGCACGCGGCCGAGCCGCGCCGCCAGGAAGCCGAACAGCACGTCGGCTGTTACGTGCACGGCGTTGACCTGGATCTGGAACCAGCCGACGTCGACGGCGGTGACCTTGTGCAGCTGCATCAGCGCGGCCGGCAGTTCGGCGTAGACGCACCAGAAGCCGGCCATGTGCAACACCAGCACGGTCAGCAGCACGAGGCTCGTGCGGCGGTACGCGGGCGCCCACAGCGCGCGCGCCGGCAGGCGTTCGCCGGCGGCCACCGCGCGATCCGGCCCCGGCATCGACCAGCGGCCGGCGAGCGCGAGCAGGCCGAGCGCGGCCGAGCCGACGAACACCGCGCGCCAGCCGACCTCGGGCAGCGGCGCGACGAAGCAGCCGACCGCCGCCGCCATCGCCATCGCCACCGGACTGCCGGCCTGCAGGATGCCGTGCACGCGGTCGCGCTGGCGGCCGTGCCAGTAGTCGGCGACCACCGCATGGCCGATGCCCCATTCGCCGCCGACGCCGAGCCCGGTGACCACGCGCGCGGCCAGCAGCGACCAGAAGCCGTGCGCCAGCCCGGTCAGCAGCGCACCCGCCGAGAACACGACGATGCTGGCCACCATCGCCTGCCGCCGGCCGACGCGGTCGGCGACGCGGCCGAACAGGAACCCGCCCACCGCGGTCGCGAGCAGCGACCAGCCTTCGATCCAGGCGACGCTGCCGTAGAGGTCGAGCTGCAGCTCGGCGGCGACCGTTCGCTTGGTGAAGCTGAACAGGATCAGGTCGTAGAAGTCGAACACCCAGCCGAGCCAGCAGAACAGCAGCACGCGCCCGCGGCCGGCGGCGAACAAGCCGCCGTCGGCAGGCGTGGGAGCAGGGGCGGCAGACATCGACGGCGCGGACGGTAGCACGGCTGTGCGCGCGCTGTCACTTCCTGGCCAGCAGCGGCTCGACGGCACCACCGGCACTGCGACAATGGCGCCATGCCCCCACTGCTCCCCGACGCCGAGATCGACGCCGCGCTGCGCTCGCTGCCCGGCTGGACCCGCCGCGACGGCGCGCTGCACGCGCGCTACACGTTCGCCGACTTCGCCCAGGCGTTCGCGTTCATGACCGCGGTCGCTGCCGAGGCCGAACGGCAGCAGCACCACCCGGACTGGCGCAACGTCTGGTCGAAGGTCGAGATCACGCTGTCGACGCACGACGCCGGCGGCATCACCGAACGCGACCTGACCCTGGCGCGCACGATCCAGTCGCTCGCGGCTGCAGCGCGCTGACGGCGCCGCTATCCTGGTCCCCCCGCATGTTCGTTCCCGATCGCAGGAAGACCGTCCCGGTTCGTGTCGGCGCCGTCACCGTCGGCGGCGGCCATCCCGTCGCCGTGCAGTCGATGACCAACACCGACACCGCCGACGCGGCGGCGACCGCGGCGCAGGTCGCCGAGCTGTTCCAGGCCGGCAGCGAGCTGGTGCGCATCACGGTCAACACGCAGGAGGCCGCAGCCGCGGTGCCCGAGATCCGGCAGCGGCTGACGGACCAGGGCCTCGCGGTGCCGCTGATCGGCGACTTCCACTACAACGGCCACGTGCTGCTGCGCAAGTTCCCGCGCTGCGCCGAGGCGCTCGACAAGTACCGCATCAACCCGGGCAACGTCGGCAAGGGTGCCAACCACGACAAGAACTTCGCCACCATGGTCGAGTGCGCGAAGGAGTTCGGCAAGCCGGTGCGCATCGGCGTCAACGCCGGCTCGCTGGATCAGGACCTGCTGAACGAGCTGATGGAGACCAACGCCCGGTCGTCGGTGCCGCAAGAGTCGCAGGCGGTGTTCCTCGAGGCGATGGTGCAGAGCGCGCTGCGGTCGGCGCACGCAGCCGAAGAACTCGGCCTGCGCCGCGACCAGATCGTCCTGTCGTGCAAGATCAGCAAGGTGCAGGAGCTGGTGCGCGTCTACCGCGCGCTCGCCGACCGCACCGACCACGCGCTGCACCTCGGCCTGACCGAGGCCGGCATGGGCATGAAGGGCACCGTCGGCTCCACGGCCGCTCTGGCGATCCTGCTGCAGCAGGGCATCGGCGACACGATCCGGGTCTCGCTGACGCCCGAGCCCGGCGGCTCGCGCACGCAGGAGGTGCGCATCGCGCAGCAGATCCTGCAGGCGATGGACATCCGCCCGTTCCTGCCGCA
>JAEUHS010000108.1 GCA_016794035.1 Planctomycetota bacterium | reverse complement strand
CGCGGGCGCCGGCGTGGCGCCGGCCGCGCGCAGGTCGCGCCACAGCACCACGTGCGACAGCGCGCGCGGCTCGTCGGGCGGCACCACGAACACGCCGATCGTCAGCACCTCGTCGCTGTCGGTGCGTTCGTAGCCCCAGATGCGCGTGCGACCGAGCTGCAGCCCTGGCGGCACCGGCACCGCGCCGTCGTCGACGGCGAGCGTGCGCACGACCTGCCCGCCGCGGTCCAGCCGCGCCGCCCGGTAGGGGTCGTCCCAGAGGTCGGCGCGCAGGGGTGCCGGATCGACGGTCGCCGCCGCGCGCACCACGAGCCGCAGTTCGCCGCCGTCGTCGAGCGGCATCGCGGCGTAGATCGGCGGCGCGGAGCGATGGTGCAGCAGCTGCACCCGCGCCGGTTCGTCGGGCGCATCGTCGGCCGCAGCACCGGTGCCGGCCGGCACCAGGAAACCGAGCAGCGCGTCGCCCTTGGTCACGAACAGGGCACAGTCGGCCAGTTCGGCGTAGCTCTGCTGCAGCCGCAACTCGGCCGGGTGGCCGCCGCCGCCGCGCCGCGGACCGTCGCCGAGCACCTCGCGCACCGTGCAGTAGACCGGCTCGTAGCGGCCCGGCAGCAGGGCGCGGCCACCGTCGACGTCGTGCCGCTGCAGCCGCGCCGCCAGTTCGGCCGCGAGTTCGGCCAGCCGCTCACGATCCCGTGGCTCGGACGCGGCCGCCGGCGTGCCCGACCAGCTGCCGACCGCGCGCGGCAACAGGCACGTCGCGCCCAGCAGGTAGCGCTCGAGCGGCGCGAACACCGTCGGCAGCGTCAGCCAGCAGAGCGCGAACAGCAGCATGCCGTAGAGCCCCACGGGAAACGCTGCCGGTTGCTGCCGCACTGCCACCTCCGCCTGCATCCGCCCAGAACGAACGACCCACCGCGCACCGCGCGATCAGCCGAGGTCTTCGCCGCCCTCGAGGAACTGCGAGTACAGCTCGAGATTCTCGAGGAAGATGCCGGTGCCGCGCGCCACCGCTTCGAGCGGTCGCTCGGCGACCCGCACGTCGAGCTCGGTCTCGCGCGCGATCATCTCCGGCAGGCCGCGCAGCAGCGCACCGCCGCCGCACAACGTGATGCCGGTGTCCATCAGGTCCGACGCCAGCTCCGGCGGCGTGCGCTCGAGCACGGTCTTGATCGCGCCGATGACCTTGCGCACCGGCTCCATCAGCGCCTCGCGCACGTCGGCCGAACTGATCACCGCGCGGCGCGGCAGATTGACCAGCGAGTCGCGGCCGCGGATCTCGACCTGGATCTCCTCCTCGAGCGGGATGCAGCTCGCGGCGGCGATCTTCAGCCGCTCGGCGGTGATCTCGCCGATCAGCAGGTTGTACTTGGCGCGGATGTACTGCGTGATCGCCTCGTTGAAGTCGTCGCCGGCGACGCGCAGGCACTCGGCCATGACGACGTTGGCCAGCGAGATCACCGCCACCTCGCTGGTGCCGCCGCCGATGTCGACGATCATCGAGCCGCGCGGCTCGTGCACCGGCAGACCGGCCCCGATCGCCGCCGCGGTCGGCTCGTCGACCAGGAACACGCGCCGCGCACCGGCGCGCTCGGCGCTGCCGATCACCGCGCGCTTCTCGACCATCGTGATGCCCCACGGCACGGCGATGACCAGGCGCGGCTTCACCAGCTTCTTGCCGCCGCACGCCTTCGCCATGAAGTAGCGCAGCATCTTCTCGGTGATCTCGAAGTCGGCGATGACGCCGCTCTTCATCGGCCGCACGGCCTGGAAGCCCGGCGGCGTGCGGCCGAGGTACTCGAGCGCCGCATCACCGACGGCCATGCCGTCGAGCAGCACGTCGCTGGTGCCCTTGCGCACCGCGACCACGGACGGCTCGTCGAGCACGATGCCCTTGTCGCGCACGAACACGAGCGTATTGGCCGTTCCCAGGTCGATGCCGAGATCGACCGAGAACCCGCTCAACAGCCACTCGAACGGTTTGAACATGGAATCCCTCGAGCCGCGCGGGGCGCGGCCGCGCGCCGACAGAGCGGCGCAACCTTGACCAGCAGACACGACGCCGTGGACCAAACGGCGCGACCGCAACGTAGCGGGCTGGGCTCCGGTAGCAACGGATTCTTCGCCTTCGCAGCGGGCCCTGCCCGGGCCGCGTGGCGCCCGGTACGCGACCCGGCCCCGACTGCGCGCGCGCGGCCGGGGCCGGGTGGCCGCGCCCGATGGCGCGGCGGCGGTTCGATCCGGCTCCTACCGGATCAGCTGTAGGACTTCGACGCGATCACGACCAGCGCGAGCGCGAGCGCGAGCAGGAAGAAGGTGGTGAGCACGATGCCTTCCTCGAGGCCGAGGCCCGGCTTGCTGACGACTTCCACGTCGGCGGTGGCTGCATTGGCGACTTTTCTGGCCATCTTGGTATCTCCGTCGGTGAGTTCAGGGGCGGGGTCGGATCCGGATCACGGCGTCTTGGTCGACGCGCGGTCCCCTTCCTTGATCTTGGCGTTGTCGCTGACCAGCGTCAGGTTGCACAGCACGGCCTTGGCCGACGGCTCGTAGTGCGTCGCCGTGGCTTCGCCCTTGTAGCCCGAGGCGTCGTAGATCGCGAAGCTGAACGGCATCTTGGCGATCACGTCGCCGATGTCGACGTCGCCGGGGTTGTCGGTGACCTGGATCGTGCAGAGGCGACCGCTGGCGTTCGTCACCATGCCGGCGAGGCTCGGCGCCGCCATGCTGGTCAGGAAGCCCTTCTGCGTCGCGACGGCGACCAGCAGCTTGTTCTCGCTGAGGTCCTTGGTGAGGCCGGCGATCTCAAGGTCCTTGTTGCCGATCGTCTCCTGCAGCGAGGCGATCGTCGTCTTCAGCGTGCGGTTCTCGGCCTCGGCGGTGTCCTTGGCCCGCACGGCCTCGTCCTTCACCTTCTGGTCGGCGGTCGCCATCTTGTAGGCCGCTTCGGCCTGCGCGAACGCCGCCTTCATCTCGGTGTTGGCAGCCCCCGCCAGCGACGTCAGCTGCTTGATGTCACCCTCGAACGAGGCGTTCTGCTGGTGCAGGCGCTTGTTCTCGTCCTCGACCTGGGCGACGCGGTTCTTCATCGCGTCGAGCTCGGTCTCGCGAGCGGTCTTCGCGTTCTCGAAGGTGTTGCGCTCCTGCTCGAGACGCGCGACGTCGGTCTGCAGCTTGCCGACCTCCTCGCTGCGAGCCTTCTGCTCGGCCAGGAGCTGGCTCTTGAAGTCATGCTGCTTCTGCAAGTAGGTGCCGCCGAACCCGACGACGAAACCGGCGAGCACGAGGTTGAGGACGATGAACACGCGACCAATGGGACTCATGATGACCAGGTGACTCCTAACTTGCGTTCTGCTCACCACTCGGGACGCCGCGGGGACAGCAGGCGGTCGAGTCGGCAGGTAGGGCTAGTTCACAGAGGGGTTGAGAAGACGATCAGCGGGCGGCTCCCATGCGGGTGACGAACGAGCATGGGGATTGCATCCCAAAGCGAGAGGGGCCAGGGGGCTGCGAGATCCTAACTCCATGCCCGAGACCGTCAAGAACCACTTGCCGGGGCGGATCCGGGTCGTCCGGGGCCGCCCGCGGCGGCGGGAGCCGTCCGAGCTACACGGAGTCTAGCCCATCGCCAGACCCCGTGCAGGAGCGCGAGGCCGAGCAGCAGCGCGGCCAGCGGGCCGGTCGCGGCTCGCAGCCATGCCAACGGCGGCAGGCGCCCGGGCCCCGGCTCGAGGTGGACCACCAGATTTCGCGCCGCCGTCGTCGGCGAGGGCAGGATCGGCAGCTGCTCGCGCAGCCGGCCGTCGGCCCCCACCACGCCGCTCCAGCCATCGGTCGTGCAGCGCACGATCGGCGTGCCGGTCTCGAGTGCGCGGCAGACGGTCATCGCCATCAGCTGGGTCAGCTCGCCGCCGCCGCGGTACCAGGACTCGTTGGACAGCACGCAGAGGAAGCGCGCGCCGGCGGCGACCTGGTCGGCGGCCGGGCCGGGGAACGCGTTGTCGTAGCAGAGCAGCGTGCCGAACGGCGTGCCGTCGATCGTGTGCAGCAGCGGCAGTTCGCGGCCCGGCTCGAGGTCCGGCATCGAGCCGAGCGCCTCTTCGAACACACCGCGCGCCCAGTCGACCACCGACTGCGGCAGCAGGTGCAGCAGCGGGATGAACTCGCCGCCGGGTACGAGGCAGCGCTTCTCCTGGTGGCCGAGCACCTTGCCGGTCTCGAGGTCGACCAGCACCGCGGCCGGCGTCTCGCGGCCAGCGCGCTCGACGTTGATGCCGAGCAGCAGTCGCCTCGGCGCCGTCGCCAACGGTGTCAACTTGTCCGCGAGCAACCGCGCCGTGCCGTTGGCGATCTCGTCGACGGGGATCGTGACCGGGATGCTGCTCTCCGGCCACAGCACGAGCGTGCGATCCGGTCGCGGCGGGTCGCCGGGCCGCGGCACTCGTGGCACGTCGCCGAGGCCCTCCAGCAGCAGCGACTGCGTCGGTCGTCGCAACCGCTCCTCGAACGTCTCCGGCAGCCCGCGCAGGTAGTCGAACGAGTGCAGGCCCGGCTCGACCAGCACGAGCGACGCCGGTGGCGGGCCGTCGCTCGACGGCGCGGTGGCGCTGCCGGACAGGAACGCGACCGCGCACCCTGCCCCGGTCGCGACGAAGGCGGCGGCGAGCGCCAACGCGCCACGACGCCGCGCCGCGCGCCACGACGGCGCGCCGATGCGCCAGCCTTGCCACAGTTCGCCGAGGCTCGCGGCGAGCCAGCCGAGCAGCGCGTTCGCGAGTCCTTCGCCGCCGACGGTGACGCTGCCGAGCAGCACCGGCCACTGCCACAGGCAATGGCAGGGCTGGCCGTGCGGGTAGTGGATCGCCGGTACGCTCGCACGCAGCCAGAAGCTGCCGGCCACGACGACGCCGAACGCGAGCGCCTGCCCGCGGCGCGGCACGGCGCGCAGCGCCGCGGTGCCGAGCACGAAGTAGCCGCCGCCGAGCACGACGATCGCGACGTAGGCCGGCCACATCACGTGGTGGATCGACCACGAGAACCAGGCCATGTGCACGCAGCCGAGCAGGTAGCTGCACCACCACGAGCGCCTTGTGTCGCGCGCGAGCGCGAACCAGGCGGCGAGGCCGACGAGCACCAGGAACTCGGCGCCGGGGAACACCGCCGGCGGCGTCGCGGCGGCGAGCAGGGCACCACCGAGCAGGGCGAGCGCGAACCCGGAGCCGCGCCGCGCGCCCGTCACGACAGCCGGACCCCGGCCGAACCGGGCACGATCGGCAGCGTCGCCACGTCACCCGGTCGCTGCTGCGGCGGCACCAGCACGTAGCCATCGCGGCCGAGCAGGCCGAACGGATCGCCGCTCGGCGAAGCGGGCGCCAGCTCGGCGCGCAGTTCGCCGGCCGCACCGGCGCGCAGCCGCACCGGCACCGCCTGCAGCCGAGCGTTCGGCCGCCACTCCGCGCCGGCCGGCACCGCGACCGGCAGCGCGGCGTCGAGGCGTTCGCCGAGCAGCTGGCGCAGCAGCGGCTGCACCAGCAGATCGAACACCGTGAAGCTCGACGCCGGATTGCCGGGCAGGCCGAACACGAAGCGCGCGCCGTCGGCCGCGTCGCGCGTGCCGAAGAACGTCGGCTTGCCGGGCTTCAGATCGAGGCCGTGGAACACCGGCTGCACGCCGAGCTCGACCAGCGTGCCGTGCACGAGATCGTGCGTGCCCTTGCTGACGCCGCCGATCGTCAGCAGCACGTCGGCGGCCGCGAGCCCGCGCTGCAGCATCTGGCGCAGCATCGCCGCTTCGTCGGGGGCGACGCCGAGCCGCTGCGCGACGGCGCCGCACTCGGCGACCTGCGCCGCCAGCGCCCACGAGTTGCTCTCGCGCACCTGATGCGGCAGCGGCGCCTGTTCGACCGGCACCAGTTCGTCGCCGGTCGCGAGGATGGCGACGACCGGCCGGCGCGCGACGCGCACCTCGCTCCGGCCCAGCACCGCCAGTGCGCCGATCGCGGCCGCGCCGAGCCGTTGCCCGGCGGCGAGCACCGGCGCCCCCGCGCGCAGTTCGCTGCCCATCGGCCGCACGTTCTGGCCGGCCCGGACCGGCTGCGCGAACGTCACCACGCCGCCGTCGTAGCCGCTGGTCTGTTCGACCGGCACCACGGCATCGGCGCCGAGCGGCACCACCGCGCCGGTCATGATGCGGATCGCGGCGCCGGCCGGCAGGGCGCCGGCGAACGGGCGCCCGGCGAGGCTCTCGCCCACCACCGGCCACCGGCTCGGGGCCGGCAGGCCGGCCGTGCCGGCCGCGACCGCGAAGCCGTCCATCGCTGCACGGTCGGTCGCGGGCCACGGGCCGTCGGCGTGCACCGCTTCGGCCAGCGTGCGGCCGTGCGCCGCCGCCAGCGCCACCACCTCGACCGGCGGGGCCATGCGCGAGCGGGCGAGCACCAGCTCGCGGGCTTGCAGCAGGGACAGGACCTTCGCCATCGGCAGGCACCTTCCTGCCGCGCCCACCGCGGCGCAAGGCGCACCTGAGCATTCGTTGGGCGGCTACGTCGCGCTGTGCAGCGCGGCGCCGCACAGCTTGTAGAGCACGCGCGCGCCGACGTTCGCGTCCCACTCGTCCGCACCCGGCGCGACCTCGACCAGGTCGAAGCCGACGACGCGGCGGCCGCGCTCGACCAGCGTGCGCAGCAGGTGCGCGACCTCGGCGAACGACATCCCGCCTGGTACCGGCGTGCCGGTGTGCGGGCACAGCGCCGGATCGAGACCGTCGATGTCGAAGCTGACGTAGACGTCACGCGGCAGCGCGTCGATCGCCTCGCGGCACAGCGCGTCGAACGTCGCGCCCTCGAACCGGCGCCGCTGCCACTCGAGGTCGTAGTGGGTGACGACGCGCCCTGCGCTGCGCTGCACGGCGTCGTGCTCCTGTTCACACAGGTCGCGGATGCCGACCTGCACCAGCCGCGCCACCCCGGGGACCTCGCGCAGCACGTTGTCCATGATCGACGCGTGGCTCCAGCGGAAGCCTTCGTAGGCGACGCGCAGGTCGGCGTGCGCGTCGACGTGCAGGATGCCGAGGCCGGGATGGCGCTCGGCGCAGGCGCGGATCGCGCCGAACGGCACCGAGTGGTCGCCGCCGAGGATGCCGGGGATGCGGCCGGCGGCGAGCAGCCGCCGCGTCGTCGCGTGCACGAGGTCGTTGACGTGCGCCCCGGCGGCGTCGATCGCCGCCACCGCCGCCGCGTCGGCCGGCGTCGCGCCGCCGCGTTCGATCAGCGCCGCCGCCTGGGCGCGCGCACGCGCGTGGCTCGGCAGGATCGCAGGGTCGGCGGCCAGCAGGTGGATGCCCCGCTCGTAGATGCGGCCGAACTGCACGTCGAACAGATCGACCTGGCGGCTGCCGGCCAGGATCGCCTCGGGGCCGCGCTCGGCGCCGCCGCCGTAGGACACGGTCGCGGCGAACGGCACCGGCATCAGCACGATCGCGGCGTCCTGCTCGGGACAGCTCAGGCCGAAGATGCCGCTGTCCGGAGCGGCGGCAGCGTTGGGGTCGAAGGGCGCCATGCGCGTTGCCTACCCGCTGCGAGGGCGGCGCGGCAAGCGTTCCCCGGCCGCGGCGGCCGGAAACCGCGGCGGCTGCCGGTCACGAGCGGGAAAAAAAGGCTCCCTGGCTGGGGGTTCGATTCAGATCAGAGTTGTCAGGAGGAGAAGGCAGTCGAACGGGAGGAAGAATCCAGCCAGGGAGCCCACCTCGTCTCGTTTGCGGGTCCATGCCACCCGCAGGATCATCTAAGCACGAACCACCCGAAAGTTACACTCCCCCGGCGCCATCGGTCCGCGCATGCGGTCGCCGCCGGCGCCCGACCGGCTCGGGCCGAGGGTGCCGGAGGCCCTCGTGCCACCGGCGGGAAGTTCGGGTTCGGCCTTGAGTCGCCATCGCCGTTCTGCTTTCGTCTCCGCCCCTCGTGGCGGCGTGGCAGGATAGCTCAGCTGGTTAGAGCGGCGGCTTCATAAGCCGTAGGTCGCCGGTTCAAGTCCGGCTCCTGCTACCACTTCCTGCCCGATCGTGCCGGCCGTGCACCGAACCGGGATCGCCGGCTGTGTGGGACCGCAAGCACTTGCCAGCACGGTGCCCGGTCGCCACCATGCCCGCGCCCTCCGCAGAGTCGGGCGCCCCATGCAGACCATTCGCGTCTTCGTGTCCTCGCCGTCGGATGTCGCCACCGAGCGGTTGACGGCGCGCGACGTCATCGACCGCCTGCAGCGGCACTTCCACAGCCGCGTCAAGGTCGAGGCCGCGTTCTGGGAGGACAGCTCGTTCGAAGCCGACGCCACCTACCAGCAGCAGATCCTGCGTCCGTCGACCTTCGACATCGCGGTCTTCATCCTGTGGTCGACGGTCGGTCGCGCGCCGGTCACGGTCGACGGCGTGCGGCACGCCTCCGGCACGCTGTTCGAGTTCCACGACGCGGAACAGTCCCGACGCAAGGTGGGTCAGCCGCGACTGCTGCTGTATCGCAAGACGGCGCAGCCGCCCACCGACATCCGCGACACGCCGGCGCGATTCCTCGAGCGCCAGCAGCAGTTCCAGGCCGTCGAAGCGTTCTTCCAGCAGCGGGTGGATCCCAACCAAGAACTGCTGGCGAACCGCTCGTTCGTGACCGAGGGTGAGTTCGCGGAGGCGTTGGAGGAGGACCTGCGGCGGAAGGTCGAGGAGCTGCTGCGCGACCGCGACCAGCACCCGCGTGCCGCCGACCAGCCGATCGCCTCGCCCTACCGGGGCCTGATGACCTACGACGAGGCGAACGAGAGCGTGTTCTTCGGTCGCACGCGCGCGCTGCACCAGGTCATGGAGGCACTGCGGCGGCAATTGGCTGCCCGGCGGCCGTTCATGCTGATCTTCGGCCGCAGCGGGGTCGGCAAGTCGTCGTTCGTGCGCGCCGGCCTGGCACCGCACATCACGCGCACGGGACGCCTGGTCAAGGTGCAACAGTGGCGGCGCGCCCTGTTCGAGCCGAGCGACTCCACCGTGGACCTGTTCCGCGGTCTCGCGGCAGCGATGACCGACCCGTCGGCACTGCCGGAACTGGCCGAAGCCGCCGGCGGTCTCGAGGCGCTCGCGGACCTGCTGCGACGCAACCCGGCCACGGCCGCGGCGTCGGTGCGCAAGTGCCTCGCCGAACTCGCGCCCGGGACCGCCGGCACCGACATGCCGCGCCTGCTGCTGATCATCGATCCGCTGGAGGAGGCGTTCACCTACCGCTCGAACCGATCGAGCGACCCGGACGAGGATCCGGCGGAACTCGCCCGCCAACAGCGGGCCGAGCAGGAAGGCTTCGCGGCGACCCTGAAGGAACTCTGCGCGAGCCAGGCGGTGCTGGTGCTGGCGACCCTGCGACACGACTTCTTCGAACAGTGCGCGTCGCTGCCGGGCCTGCGCGAACTGATCGAGGGTGACGGCCATCACCACCTGTTGCCGCTCTCCCCCACCGAACTCGCGCAGGCCGTCCGCCTGCCGGCGCTCGCCGTCGGGCTCACCTTCGAGGAGGTCGACGGCCAGCGCCTCGACGACCGGCTCGTCGACGACGCGATGGCGCACACCGAACCGCTGCCGCTGCTGTCGTACACCCTCGACCAGCTGTTCGAACGCAGCGGCGCCGCGTTCACCGGCGTGATGACGTTCAAGGCGTTCGAGCAACTCGGCGGCCTCGAAGGCTCGATCGCCAAGCGGGCCGAGGAGGCGCGGGCAGCCGCGCGCACGCGCATCCCCGACGGCCGGCGCCGCATCGCCTGGGACGGCCTGTTCGGGCGGCTGGTCGACATCGACCCGAACGGGCGTCGCGTGCGCCTCTACGCGCCCGTGGCGAGCTTCACCGACGCCGACGTCGCCGTCGTGCGCGAGGAGCTCGAGTCCGCCCGCCTGCTGATCGTCGACAAGGACGATCGTGGTCACGCGGTCACGTCGATCGCGCACGAGTCGATGCTGCGGCAGTGGCCGTTCCTGCGCGACTGGATCGAGGACCGCAGCGAGGCCCTGCGACTGCGCGCCCTGCTGCAGACGGAGACCGCCGAATGGCTCGGCAACGGCCAGCCGGTCGACTCGCTGGTCCGCAGCGGCGAGCGGCTGCGCCGGGCCCGTGAACTGCTCGACAACCCGCGCGGGCTGCAGGTGCCGGCCGACGTGCGGTCCTACGTCGAGGCATGCGAGCACAAGGCGAACGAAGCCGCGATGCGCGCGCGGTTCCGCCGCCGTGTGCGCAACGCAGTGGCGGCGTTCGCTTGCCTCGTGCTGGGTACGCTGGGCCTGGTCGCACAGCAACTGGCCCGCGACGCGGAGCGATCTGCCAACGAGGCCAGAGAGGCCGAGGCGAGCGCCAACAGGCGGCTCGAGGACGTGGTCAAGCTGATCGACTGGCTGTTCAGCGACCTCAGTGAGAAGCTGGACACCGACAACGCGCGCGACCAGGAACTCGTCGCCGCGATCGGGGGCAAGATCGCCACCCACTGTCAGGAGCTGCAGATCGACCGGGACCGGGCCGACGCCCGACGCCGCCTGTCGAACTGGATGGACCAGATGGCGCACAGGCTCGCCATGTTGGGCGGACACCAGAACGCGGCCACGGTGATGCGGGCGTCACTCGCCGCATTCGACCTCTCCGACCCGACCGACCATCGCCTGGAGGCCAGGCGCCGCAACGCCCTCGGCGAGTTCCTGTGGAAGGGCGGCAACTACACCCAGAGTGAACAGGAGTACGAAGCGGCGCAGAAGATCCTGGTTGCGATGGACCTGACGCAAACGAGCGAGGGCGCACACACGACTCTGGGCCTCGCTCGCGCCCTCAAACCCAAGGGCCGCTACGCGAGGGCCATCGAGATGACCCGTGAAGGCATCGAGACCCTGGAGTCGGTCGCCCCGGCTGAGCACGAGACCCTGGCGACGAGCTACAACGACTTGAGCGACCTCCTGCGCAACCGCGGTGAGTACCAGGCTGCCGAGGTTGCCTCGCTCGCGGCCCGCAGACATGCAACGGAACTCGTCGCGCGGGTGGCCGATCTGGGCAACGAGCAGCGCAAGGTCGCCCAGAAGGTGATGGAGATGGTGCGTTCGGACCTTGCCGTGCTGTGGCACCGTTGGGGGGCCAATGCGATGGACACGGAGAAGATGCGGCAGGCCGTGACGGAGTTGTCGAGCTGCCTCGACAGCCATCCCGACCACAACAAGGAACGCGCCGTCCTCCTCTACAAGCTGGCCCGGGTCCAGATCGACCTCGGCCAACTCGAAGGCGCCGCAACGAGCCTGCAGAGCGCGCACAACATCCTGCAGGCCATCGCGCCGGAGCATCCGCAGATGGCGAAGTGCAAGGAGGCCCGCGCCGAGCTCCGCCTGCGACAGGGGCAGCCGCAGCAGGCGCTGGAAGACACCCTCGACGTGATCAGGATTCGGCAAGACAAGCTGCCCGACAAGGCCCACCCCGAAATCGCCGCCGCCTTCAAGCTGAAGTCGCGGTGCCTGCTGGCCCTGAACGATCCGGCAGGCGCTGACGCTGCGGCCCGCGAAGCCGACTCGCTGCGCCGGCAGTTCGAGGACAGGGAGAGGACCGACATGCAGAGGCCCAATTGAGCCGCGGGGCCCCGACGCTCGCGCCGCCGCCCGCGATGCGAGCGATGGTCCTGCTGCTCGCGTGCATGCTGGCTTCGTGCCGCGTGGGAACGCACCGGGACGGGCGCTACCTGCCTGCGATCAGCGGGCTGACCGCGCTCGGACCGGGCTGCTGGCTGACGGTGCACGACGGTCGCCTGCCGACGGAGGCCAGGTTCGGCACCGTGATGCTCGACGTCGCACGCAGACCCGCCTACCGCGAACTGGCCGCGGACGCGCTTCCGGTTGCCAGCGACCGCCTGATCGACATCGAAGCTGCGGCGGCCGTCCCAGGGCGCAACGGCGAGTTTCTGGTGCTGGAGAGCGGTGCGCGCCTGCCAGGCGCAGCGGGCCGTCGCCGCCTGGTGCACGCTGCCGTGGTCGCCGGTGCCACGCACATCGACCTGCGCGGCACCTGCGACGTGTTGCCGAGCACGACGATCCTGAACAACTGCGAGGCGATGCTGTGCTGGCAGCATGGCGACTCGTTGCGCCTGCTGATCGCCGACCGGGGCCAGGGCAGCAGCTCGGCGAACTACGTCGCCGGTGCGCTGGAACTGACGCCGGAGTGCACCTTCCGCGCGGAACCCGGAGCATCTGGCAGCCTGGCCGGCACGCTGACTGGCGACCGCGCCCGGGCCTGCGCCGACCTGCTCCTGGCCGCCGACGACACGATCTGGTCCACGTCCACCGTCGACCCCGGCACCGCCGGCCCGTTCCGTTCGGTGATCAGCCGGGTCGGCCGGCTCGACCGTACGAGCGGTTGGCCGGTGTTCCACGCCCCGGAGCCCATCCACCACCTCGACGGCTTCAAGGTGGAAGGGCTCGCTCAGGACGCGGCCGGCCGGATCTGGATCGCCGTCGACGACGAGGACTTCGGCGGCGCGCTCCGCCCGCTGCCGCCGGCGAACTGACGCCGCCCCGCCCTGCGCACGACCATGCGATCGACGGCCCCCACCACCCCCCGCCCACCGCTCGCCTACCGCATCGGCGTCTCGGGCCATCGCCACGACCGACTGCAAGCCGCCGAGCTCACCCAGCTGGCGGCCGGGTTGCACCACGTCTGCCGCGCCGCGGCACGCGAGGTCGCGGACTTCCACGCCGAACATCGGGACCTGTTCGCCACGCACCCGCCGATCGTGCGCGCGATCTCGTCGCTGGCCGAAGGGGTCGACCGCCTGTTCGCCGAGGCGGCGCTCGCCTCGGGCCTGGAGCTGCACTGCGTGTTCCCGTTCCCGCGGTCCGAGTTCGAGCAGGACTTCGTCGGCTCCTCCGGTCGCGAACCCGACTCACGCGAGCGGTTCCGGACGCTGGCCGCGCAGGCGACGGCCTGCCTCGAACTCGACGGCTCGCGGACCGACGAACCCGGTGCCTACACGATGTGCGGCCACGTCGTCGTGGCGCAGGTCGACCTGCTGGTCGTCGTCTGGGACGGCCACCGCGGCGACAAGCGCGGCGGCACCGAGGACGCGGCCGCGCACGCACTGGGCAGCGGCGTTCCCGTGCTGTGGATCGACGCCCAGCAGCCGCACCGCTGGCAAGTGCTCCCCGACGGCAAGCAGCTGCCCTACGCCGAACGAACCGGCCGGGCCACGCCGGCGCGCGACGCCGATCCCGAGGGCCTGCGCGCGGCGATCCGACGCCAACTGCGGGTGCCCGCGGACTCCGGACAAGCCGCGTCGTCCCGGGCGCCCGAGGCCGACCTGCGCCGGTTCTACCACGATCGCCCGAGGGTCCACGCGTTCGCCGCCATCTGGCCGCTGTTCCGCCGACTCGTCGGCGACTTCCAGTGGCGCCGGTCGCGCGAGCGGGCAGCGCCGGCGGACGCACGACCGCAACCGCTCTTCCCCCCGGCTCCCGCCGACCCGACCAGCGGCCGATTGACCGCCTACTACACGTGGGCCGACAACCTCAGCGTGCGCAGCGCGGACCGCTATCGCAGCGCGTTCGTGCTCGCCTTCCTGCTGGCCGCGCTCGCGGTCGGCATGGCCCTGCTGCCGATGGGCACCTCGCTCGACCTCGAGGGTCCCGCAGCCATCGCCTGCAACGTCGTCGAACTGGTCGCGATCGCGCTGATCCTGGTGCTGGTCTCCGTCGGCCTGCGCGCGGGCTGGCACGAACGCTGGATCGACTACCGGCTGCTGGCCGAGATGATCCGGCAGCTGCAGATCACGGCGCCGGCCGGTGGCGGGCAGCCGCTGCCGCAACTGCCGGCGCACTGGTCCGCCTATGGCCATCCCCGCTCCAGTTGGATGGGCTGGTACGTGCGGGCGATCGAACGCTGGCTCGGCATGCCCACCGGCGTCGTCGATCGACACCGGCTGGCCGGCGATCTGACCCGCCTGGAGCTCATGCTGCGCAGCCAAGGCTCGTTCCACGAGCTGGCCAGCGAGCGCGCCCATCGCATCGAGCACCGGCTGCACTGGTGCGGCATCGCCACGCTGGTCGTCACCGCGGTCTGCTGCATCCTGCACCTGCTGCTCCACCCCTGGCACCCGCCGAGTCGGGTCACGGCCGCTCTGACCTTCTTCTGCGGTTTCCTGCCGGCACTTGGCGCCGCCGTCGCCGGCATCAGCAACCAGGGCGAGTTCCGCCGCATCGGCAAGCGTTCGCGGGCCATGCAGGAACAGCTGCGCCTCCTCGTCGGCGAGACGCAGCGCCTGCGCGAGCGACTCGCGGACGAACACGCGCAGCGCCCGATGTCGCCGGCGGTCGCCGAGCTGGCCGCGAGGACGGCACGTCTGATGGTGACCGAGGTGCTCGATTGGCGGGTGGTGTTCCTCGATCAGCCGTTGCGGCCGCCGGCGTGATGCGGCGGCAGCGGACCGATCAGTCCCGCACCAGCTGCAAGAACTCCGACCGCGTGCGCTCGTCCTTGCGGAACAGGCCCAGCAGGCACGAGGTGATCGTGCGGCTGTTCTGCTTCTCGACCCCGCGCATCATCATGCACAGGTGCTGCGCCTCGATGACGACCGCGACTCCGCGCGGCTGCAGCACGTCGTCGATCGCGTGCGCCACCTGCATCGTCAGGCGCTCCTGGACCTGCAGCCGGCGCGCGTAGATCTCGACCACGCGCGCCAGCTTCGACAGGCCGACGATCTTGCCGCTCGGGATGTAGGCCACGTGCGCCTTGCCGAAGAACGGCGCCAGGTGATGTTCGCACAGCGAGTACATCTCGATGTCCTTGACCACCACCATCTCGTCGGTCTCGGCCTCGAACAGCGCGTCGCCGATCACCTTCTTCGGGTCCTGCTGGTAGCCGGCGGTGTAGAAGCGGAACGCCTTCTCGACCCGCCGCGGCGTGTCGAGCAGGCCCTCGCGGCCGGGCTCGGGATCGAGTTCGCCGAGCATCGCCGCCACGGACTGCTGGAACGCGGACGGCGCCGGCGCCGCGGACTGGGGATCTCGGCCGCTCATGGAGCGCGCGTTCTAGTCCATGGTCGCCCGGCTGGGCAACGGCCGTCCGCGAACCCGGTCGCCGGCAGAGCGTCAGCCGTGCCCGGTCTCGCGCAGGATCTCCTCGACCGTGGTGTGGCCGTCGAACACCGCCTGCAGGCCGGTCTCGCGCAGCGTCACCAGCCCGGCCTCGACCGCCGCGGCCTGCAGCGTGCTGGTGCTCGAGTTGGCGAGGATCAGTTCGCGCAGGCGGTCGTCGATGTCGAGGATCTCGGTGATCGCCATGCGGCCACGGTAGCCGGTGAAGTTGCAGTTCTGGCAGCCCTTGCCGTGCGCGAACTTCTTGCCCAGCACCTGCTCGGCGGTGATGCCCAGGCGCCGCAGGACCTCGTCGCCGGGTTCGTAGAACGACTTGCACTCGGCGCACACACGCCGCACGAGCCGTTGCGCGAGGATGCCCTGCACGGTCGCGGTCAGCAGGAACGGCTCGATGCCGATGTCGACCAGGCGCGTGATCGCCGACGCGGCGTCGTTGGTGTGCAGCGTCGAGAACACCAGGTGGCCGGTCAGGCTCGCCTCGATCGCGGTCTGCGCGGTCTCGCGGTCGCGGATCTCGCCGACCAGGATCACGTCGGGATCCTGGCGCAGGATCGTGCGCAGCACCTTGGCGTAGGTGACGTCGATGTCCTCGTTGACCGGGATCTGCACGATGCCCTCGAGGTCGTACTCGACCGGGTCCTCGACCGTGATCACCTTGGTGTCCTCGGTGTTGGCCTCGTTCAGCATCGCGTACAGCGTCGTCGTCTTGCCCGAACCGGTCGGCCCCGTGACCAGCACGATGCCGTGCGGCAGCGCGGTGAAGCGCCGCAGGTGCGCGCGCACCGACGGCAGCAGGCCGAGGTTGTCGAGGCTCAGCGACACCACCGACCGGTCGAGGATGCGCATCACCGTCGACTCGCCGAACATCGTCGGCAGCGTCGACACGCGCAGATCGACCGAACGGCCGCCGACCGTCAGTTCGATGCGCCCGTCCTGCGGCAGCCGCGTCTCGGCGATGTCGAGGTCCGACATCACCTTGATGCGCGCGATCAGCGCCTCGGCCAGGTGCGGCGGCGGCGCTTCGAGTTCGAACAGCGAGCCGTCGACGCGGTAGCGGATCTTGAAGTCGTTCTCGAACGGCTCGAGGTGGATGTCCGAGGCCTTGTCCCGGATCGCCTGGTAGAGGATGTAGTTCAGCAGCTTGACGACCGGCGCCGCCTGCGCCATCGCCGTCTTGTCCTCGAGGTCGATCTTGCCGCCCTGCTGCTGCAGCTCCTGCACGAGCTGATGCAGGCGCTGTTTGCTCTCCTTGGCGTCGTCGCGGTAGTGCTTGTCGAGCCCCTGCTGGATCAGCGCCTGGTCGGCGATCACGCCCTGGACCTCGCAGCCGGTCGTGAAGCCGAGGTCGTGCAGCATCGCCACGTTGGCCGGGTCGGCGAGCGCCACCTTCAGCACCTTGCCCTGCAGGCTGACCGGCAGGATGCCGAACGCGCGCGCCGTGGCGAGGTCGACCTTGCCGATCGCGTCCGGCTGCGGCGGCACCGCGGCGAGGTCGTGGTAGCCGAGGCCGGCCTGCTCGCCGAGCGCCTTCGCCAGGTCGGTCGGCGTGATGCACTGCATGCCGATCAGGATCTCGCCGATGCGGCCGCCCTTGTCGCGCTGGACCGCGAGCGCCTCCTGCACCATGCCCTCGTGGATGGCGCCGGCTTCCTTGAGGATCTGGCCGAGCAGACGCCTGGGTGCCATCGGCTACTCCGCCGCCCCGCCGCCCATGCGCAGCACCATCGCCTTGCGGTCGAAGCAGTGCTCGAGGGCGATCTCCTTGGTGATCCGACCCGAGCGCCACAGCTCGAGCAGCGAGTCGTCCATCAGCACCATGCCCTGCCGGCGGCTGGTCTGGATCACCGACGGGATCTTGAACGTCTCGCACTTGCGGATGTGGTTCTCGATCGCCGGCGTGCTCAGCATGACCTCGAACGCCGCGACACGCTTGCCGTTCGCGTCCGGGATCAGGATCTGCGAGATCACGGCCACCAACGACACCGCCAGCTGCGAACGGATCTGCTCCTGCTGCTCGCGCGGGTACTGGTCGATGATGCGATCGACGGTGCGCGCGGCGCCGGTCGTGTGCAGCGTGCCGAACACCAGGTGCCCGGTCTCGGCGGCGGTGATCGCGGCCGAGGTGGTGTCGAGGTCGCGCATCTCGCCGAGCAGGATCACGTCGGGGTCCTGGCGCAGCGCGCGGCGCATCGCCTCGGCGAACGACGGCACGTCGGTGCCGACCTCCCGCTGCGTGACCTGCGACTTCCGATGCTGGTGGTAGTACTCGACCGGGTCCTCGATCGTGATGATGTGCACGTCGCGGTGCGTGTTGATCCAGTCGAGCATCGTCGCCAGCGTCGTCGTCTTGCCCGAGCCGGTCGGCCCGGTCACCAGCACGAGGCCGCGGTGCAGGCTCAGCAGCTGGCTCACCGACTCCGGCAGGCCGATCTGTTCGAACGACAGCAGCTTCTGCGGGATCTGCCGCATGACGATGCCGCGCGAGCCCTTCTGCGTCAGAATGCTGACGCGGAACCGGCACTTGTCCTTGTGCGGATAGCCGAAGTCGGTCGTGCCGCCCTTCTCCAGTTCCTCCCAGTTGCGCTGCGGTGCGATCACCTTGGCCATGCCCTCGGTGTCGGCCGGCGTCAGCGGCGCGTCGCCGATCTCGACCAGGCGGCCGCCGACGCGCAGCACCGGCCGGCGCCCGACCGACAGGTGCAGGTCCGAGGCGCCGCGTTCGAAGGCGGTGTCCATCAAGGCTGTGATGTCCATGGTCGGTTCCGGTTCCGGGGTCACACGGCCGCGACGACGCGCAGCAGTTCGGGGATCGTGGTGTCGCCCTGCAGCACCTTGCGCACGCCGTCCTGCAGCAGCGTCGACATGCCGCCCGAGTGCCAGGCGTAGTCGCGCAGACGCACCATCGGTTCGCCGCGGAACGTCATCTCGCGCAGGGTCGTGTCCATCTGCAGCAGTTCGTAGATGCCGAGCCGGCCGCGGTAGCCGCTGTGCTCGCACTCGGCGCAACCGTCGGCGCGGTAGATCGTGGCGCCGGCGGCCGCGCCCGGGTCGACGCCGATGCTGCGCAGTTCGGTGTCGGAGGCGTCGTAGGGCTGGCGGCACGACTTGCAGACGACCCGCACGAGCCGCTGCGCCAGCACCGCCTGCACCGACGCCGCGACCAGGAACGGCTTGACGCCCATGTCGACCAGGCGCGTGATCGCCGACGCCGAGTCGTTGGTGTGCAGCGTCGAGAACACGAGGTGGCCCGTCAGCGCCGCCTGCACGGCGATCTCGGCGGTCTCCTTGTCGCGGATCTCGCCGACCAGGATCACGTTGGGCGCCTGGCGCAGCATCGCGCGCAGGATGCGGGCGAAGGTCAGGCCGATGCGCGCCTTCACCTGGCACTGGTTGATGCCGGCGATGTTGAACTCGACCGGGTCCTCGGCGGTGATGATCTTGACGTCGGACCGGTTGAGCTGCTGCAGCGCCGCGTAGAGCGTCGTCGTCTTGCCCGAACCGGTCGGCCCGGTGACCAGCACGATGCCGTTCGGCCTGGCGATGATCGACTGGAAGCGGTCGCGGTCGACGCCTTCGAAGCCGAGCGCCTCGAGGCTCATCAGTCCCTTCTCCTTGTCGAGCAGGCGCATCACGATCGTCTCGCCATGG
>JAEUHS010000071.1 GCA_016794035.1 Planctomycetota bacterium | reverse complement strand
GCCTGCAGGTCGGGGTGGTCGTCGGGCAGCGTGCGCGAGCGGATCGCGAGCACCTGCTGCTGCAGCGCGAGGGCACCGGGCAGGTCGCCGAGCGCCCGTTTCGTTGCGGCGAGATCGTGGCGCGTCGCCTGCAGGTCGGGGTGGTCGTCGGGCAGCGTGCGCGAGCGGATCGCGAGCACCTGCTGCTGCAGCGCGAGGGCACCGGGCAGGTCGCCGAACTTCAACTTGGTGGCGGCGAGGTTCTGGCGGGCCTGCTGCAGGTCGGGGTGGTCGTCGGGCAGCGTGCGCGAGCAGATCGCGAACACTTGCTGCTGCAGCGCCAGCGCGCCGGGCAGGTCGCCGAGGGCTCGCTTGGTGATGGCGAGGTTGTTGCGCGCCGTCTGCAGGTCTGGGTGGTCGTCGGGCAGCGTGCGCGAGCAGATCGCGAACTCGTGCTGCTGCAGCGCCAGCGCGCCGGGCAGGTCGCCGAGCGCCGCCTTGGTGGCGGCGAGGTTCTGGCGGGCCGTCTGCAGGTCGGGGTGGTCGTCGGGCAGCGTACGCGCGCACACCGCGAGCACCTGCTCCTGCAGCGCGAGCGCACCGGGCCTGTCGCCGAGCGCTGCCTTGGTGGCGGCGAGGTTCTGACGCGCCCGCTGCAGATCGGGGTGGTCGTCGGGCAGCGTGCGGGAGCGGTTTCGGTGCACTGCCTCCCAGGCGTCGTGCGCCGCGCGCAGGTCGCCGGCCCCGTAGGCTGCGAAGCCGAGCCGCCACAGCGCCGCGTCCGCCGCCGCGAGCCAAGCGTCGGTCGCGTGCTCCAGATCCGCTCGCTCCAGCGCCCGCTGGCACGCGGTCCTGGCGCCCGCCATGTCTCCCTTCTCGACCAACGCTTCCGCCTCGTCGACCAGCCTGCCGAGTTCGACGGCGGCCGCCGTCAGTTCCTCTTGTGTCTCAGGCTGGGGCGCCGGCTTCTGCCCGAACGAAGTCGCCGCGAGCACGAACCAGGCGCACAACGTGCGGGACATGGCCGCGAAAGAGAGGCGCCGAAGGCAATGTCTGGTGGCCTTCTCCATGCGCCGCACGATACCCACCCGCGGAAACGGCCCAAGGCCGTGCGCGGAGTCCCAACGCGCTGGTTCCCGCCCCCTGCGCAGGTGCGCCGGCACACACCGGCCGCCTACCGCACGTGCAGATCCAGCCATGCCACACCCCATTGCCGCTCTGCCGCCTCCACACCCCGCCCCCGCGTCCGGTCCGGCGCGAACGCGCCGCCGAGCACCCAGGGCAACGGCTCGTCGCCGGACCGCCGCGCGCCACTCTCCCACGACGTGAGCCGGCGCACGTCGACAGGCTGCGGCGTCGCGATCACCACATAGCGATCCCGCATCGGCCGCTGCAGCGGCCAGTCGCTCGGGTGGGACAGCGCGACGGGCACCGACCGCGTCTCCCCGGGCGGCAGCAGGCTCTGCTCCTGGCCGGGGTAGCCCCAGATCGCGTTGCGCCGGCAGCCGGCTTCTTCGAGCGAGACCACGACGACGTACACCTCCCGCTTGCCGGTGTTGGTGATCTGCAGCGCGGCCAGGTGTTGGGCGGTCGCCGCTTCACCGGTCGCGGGCAACTCGACGTGCCACTGGTTGCCGGTCGGCGAGTCGCGCACGACCATCGCGCGCGGGCCGCGGAACGCGCGCACCTGCGGGTCGTCGGCCGACGGTTCGCCGAACACCACCGTCAGGCTCGCTGTGCCGGGCTGCAGCGGCAGGTGTGCGAGCGCGCGGAAGCGCACCGCATTCTCGATCACCGAGCGCGCGGTCGCGACCACGTCCCGGGGGGCACCGTTCGACAGCGGCCAGATCGGCACGCCTTCGACCGTGCGCAGTGAGAAGCCGAGGCCGCCGTCGGCGGGCGCCAGCACGTAGTCGGCCGCGGTCGCGTCGACATCGCGCAGCCATGGGCCGAGTTCGAGCCGTTCGATCAGGCCCGGCGGCGCCGACACGAGCAGACGCGGCGCGAGCTCGGGGCGCGCGACCTCGAGCGCGCGCAGAGGCTGGTCCTGCAAGGCTGCCGGCGCGGCGTCGAGCCATTGCGCGACCGAGCGCAGGCCGTCGGGCGACAGTTCGGTCACCTTCGCGCGGCCGAGCGCTGCGTCGCCCGACAGCGGCAGGATGCGCAGCTCGGAGCCGACGACCAGGCCCTGCAGCTCGCCGGCTTCGACGGTGAGCGCCGTGCCCGCAGCGTCCGCGGTGCGCACGGGGATGCCGACCGGCGGCGCCGTGAAGCCGCCGCCGAACACGGCGCGATCGACGTTGCCGTCGAACGTCGGCGTCTGCACGCTGCGCTGCTGCTGCACCTGCAGCTGCACGCGTTCGACGACGTGGCGCCAGGTGTCGCCGGGGCGGGCGCGTTCGAGTTCGCGCACCAGGTGCCACGTCAGCAGGCCGTGCATGCGGCCGTCGAACGGCTGCTCGGCCGCGAGCTGCCAGCGCGCGCAGGCCGCGACGTGCACGAAGCGGTCGTCGATCGCCCGCCGCGCCGGCGCGTCGTCGTCGAGCAGCGGGTGCTCCTGCCACAGCGGTGCCACCCGCGCGAGGTCGAGCGGGGCGGTGCCGCGCGTCGCGTAGCGCACGCCCGGCGCCGGCGCCGGCTCGCCGCCGTCGCGGAACACGCTCTCCGAATGGCACGAGTCGGTGACGACGACGACCCGGTCGGTCTTCGCCGTCAGCTCCTGCAGCAGGCTGTACAGCTCGTCGTCGGAGACGTCGTAGCTGCCGTCCGGCGCCGTGCTGCGCGAGTCGTAGGCGAGCAGCGTGTTGTCGCAGCCGTCGGCCTCGCGGCCGCTCGCGTCCCGGATCCGCGAGCCGTGACCGCAGTACCAGAACACCACCTCGCTGCCGTTCCGCGCCTGGTCGATCAGGTGGCGGCGGAACGTCGCGACGATGCCGGCGTGGGTCGCTGCTTCGTCGTGCAGCGTCACGATCGCGTCCGGCGGAAAGGCGAACCGTTCGCGCAGCAGCTGCGCGACGAGCGCGAGGTCGTGCGGCGGTCCGTCGAGGTCGAGCGGGGTGTCGCCGGGGTACTGGCCGATGCCGACCAGCAGCGCCAGGCGGTGCGGGGGCGGCGCCGCATCCGTCTGTGCCGGCGCCGGGCGCGCCAGGGCAGGCATGCACAGGGCCGTGAGCACGGCGGACAGCGGGCGAGCGAAGTGGGGCATGCGTGGTCCCGTGCGGCCGACCAGTCATCGACGGCAGCAGGGGCAGCGTAGCCAGCGGCGGAAACCGTGCGACGGCTTCGGCGCCGGTCCGCCCCGGGGCGCGGAGGCGACGCATGGTGGATCTTTGCCGGAGGTTGGTGGATCGTGGCGGCCCCGAGCCATCGAGGGACAGGCTGCTCCAGCCGGTCGTGGATCCTCGTTCGGCGCGACGAACCGACGGCCACCGACCCATGAAGACCAACCTCAAGTCCCTGATCGGGAAGCTCACCGAGTCGTCGCGCCGCAGCCTGCAGTCGGCGGCCGGCATGTGCAACTCGCGCACCAACTACGAAGTCGAGCCCGAGCACTGGCTGCACAGCCTGTGCGAGCAGAAGGGCGGCGACGTGCAGCGCATCCTGGCGCAGTGCCGCATCCCGGTCGACGCGGTCACGCGCGAGCTCGAACACGCGCTCGGCGCGTTCAAGACCGGCAACGGCAAGATCCCCGCGTTCTCGCCCGACATCGAGGACATGGTGCGTGACGCCTGGCTGTACGCGTCGCTGGAGCTGGGCTCGGCGCGCATCCGTTCCGGCGCGCTGTTCCTCGCCGCGCTGTCGGACACCCGGATCGGCCGCCGGCTGCGCGATGCGTGCAAGAGCCTGGCCGGCATCAAGGTCGACGAGCTGGCCAACGCGCTGCCGGCGATCGTCAAGGCCTCGCCGGAGACCGCCGAGGCCGTGCAGGCAGGCGACGCGGACTTTGCCGGCGGCGGCGAGGCGGGCGAAGGCGCCGACAGCGGTCGCGGCACGCCGGCGCTCGACCAGTTCACCACGAACCTCACCGAGCTGGCGCGCCAGGACAAGCTCGACCCGGTGCTCGGCCGCGACGCCGAGATCCGGCAGATCGTCGACATCCTGACCAGGAAGCGGCAGAACAACCCGATCCTGACCGGCGAGGCCGGCGTCGGCAAGACCGCGGTCGTCGAGGGCTTCGCGCACCGCATCGCGCAGGGCGACGTGCCCGAGGCGCTGCGCAACGTCGAGCTGCACTCGCTCGACCTCGGCCTGCTGCAGGCCGGCGCCGGCGTGAAGGGCGAGTTCGAGAACCGGCTGAAGCAGGTGATCCAGGAGGTGAAGTCGTCGTCGAAACCGATCATCCTGTTCATCGACGAGGCGCACACCTTGATCGGTGCCGGTGGCGCCGAGGGTCAGAACGACGCCGCCAACCTGCTGAAGCCCGCACTCGCGCGCGGCGAGCTGCGTACGGTCGCGGCGACCACGTGGGCCGAGTACAAGAAGTACTTCGAGAAGGACGCCGCGCTGACGCGGCGCTTCCAGGTGGTCAAGGTCGACGAGCCGGCCGAGGGCAACGCGATCGCGATGATGCGCGGCGTCGCCGGCATGCTCGAGCGGCACCACAAGGTCGGCATCCGCGACGAGGCGATCGTCGACTCGGTGCGCCTGTCGAGCCGCTACATGCCGGCGCGCCAGCTGCCCGACAAGTCGGTCAGCGTGCTCGACACCGCCTGCGCGCGCATCGCCATCGGCCAGGGCTCGACGCCCGCCGCGCTCGAGGACAGCCAGCGCCGCATGCAGGTGCTCGAGACCGAGCTGAAGTACCTGCGCGAGGAGGAGGCGCTCGGTCACGACCATCGAAAGCGCATCGAGGAGGCCGAAGCCGCGCACGCCGAGGCGAAGGCGCGCGCTGAAGAACTCGGCAAGCGCTGGGACGCCGAGAAGGAGCTGGTCGCCGAGGTCGTCATGCTGCAGAGCGAGCTGCGCGCCGGCGTCGCCGACGACAGGCAGAAGCAGCAGAAGCAGCAGCGCCTGGTCGAGCTGCGGGCGCAGCTGCAGCGGCTGCAGGGCGAGACGCCGCTGGTGCACGCCGAGGTCACCGCCCAGACCGTCGCCGAGGTCGTCTCCGCGTGGACCGGCATCCCGGTCGGCAAGATGGTCGCCGACCAGATCCAGGCCGTGCTGCAGCTGGCCAAGCGCCTGTCGGGCCGCGTGCTCGGCCAGGATCACGCGCTCGAGGCGATCGCGCGCCGCATCCAGACCTCGCGCGCCAAGCTCGACAACCCGTCGCGGCCGGTCGGTGTGTTCCTGCTGGTCGGCCCGAGCGGCGTCGGCAAGACCGAGACCGCGCTGGCGCTGGCCGACGCGCTGTACGGCGGCGAGCGCAACCTGATCACGATCAACATGTCGGAGTACCAGGAGGCGCACACGGTCTCGAGCCTGAAGGGCAGCCCGCCCGGCTACGTCGGCTACGGCGAGGGCGGCGTGCTGACCGAGGCGGTGCGGCGGCGGCCGTACTCGGTGGTGCTGCTCGACGAGGTCGAGAAGGCGCACCCCGACGTCATGGAGCTGTTCTTCCAGGTGTTCGACAAGGGCATGCTCGAGGACGGCGAAGGTCGCGAGATCGACTTCAAGAACACCGTGATCCTGCTGACCAGCAACGTCGGCACCGACAAGGTCATGCGCCTGTGCGCCGACCCCGAGCTGGTGCCGACCGCCGAGGCGCTCGCCGAGGCGCTGCGTCCCGAGCTGCTGAAGGTGTTCCCGCCGGCCCTGCTCGGCCGCATGGTGACGATCGGCTACTACCCGATCCTGCCCGCCGTGCTGGAGCAGATCGTGCGGCTGCAGGTGCGCCGCATCCAGGACCGCATGCGGCAGAACCACGGCGTCGAGCTGCAGGTCGACGACGCGCTGGTGGCGAACATCGTCGAGCGCTGCAAGGACCCGGACAGCGGCGCGCGCGCCGTCGACCGCATCCTGACGCAGGGCCTGCTGCCGATGTTGTCGACCGAGATCCTCGGCCTGATGGCCCAGGGCAAGCAGATGACCGGCGCCAAGGTCGGCGTGGCCGGCAACGGCGAGTTCGAGATCGCGGTCAGCTGAACGCGCGCACCCGCGCCACGAACTGCAGCGCCGGATCCGGGTGCTGGCTGGTGCGCAGCAGCGTGCCGAGTTCGTTCGTGGCCTTGCCGCGGAACGTCTCGGTGCCGTTCACGGTGACGACGATCTCCTTGCCGAGGTCGAGCACCCGTTCGTCGAGCAGCACCCACAGCCCTTCGGTCGGCTGGTCACAGGTGATGCGCACGGCGTTGGCCGCGCGGTCGAGGTCCGCGACGACCAGCGCGTCGGCGATCGGCGCCTCCCACCAGAGCCAGTGGAACTGCCGCTTCCAGGGCAGCACCGGCTGCCAGACGATGCGCTCGGGCACGGCGTTGCGCGTGCGGCCGACGATCTTCTCGAGCTGCGGCTGGTAGCCGCCCGGCGGCGCGGCATGGCCGCGGCCGTCGACCTCCCAGTAGTCGTGTTCGTAGCCGCCCCACTTCGCCGCCGCCTCGCCGAGCAGGCGCACCGCGTACTGGTTCGGCGCCGGCGGCACCTGCGGGTCGTCGAGGCTCTGGTAGACCGACACGAACACGTTGCGCAACGACGGGATCACGCCCGACTGGATGTCGACGATCGGGCCGCCGGCTCGTTCGCGGATCGGCGTCGGTGCGCCGGCGCTCGGCGCGATCGCCGCGACCCGGTCGGCGTGGTGGCCGCCCAGCGCCCAGCTGCCGTAGCCGCCCATCGAGTGGCCGACGAAGAAGACCCGGTCCGGGTCGAGCTTCCAGGTGCGCAGCGCGGCGTCGACGAGGTCGAGCACGAACTCCTCGGTGCCGGAGTCCGTCCAGCCACGTTCGGTCTTCTCGAGCACCTCGGGGGCGATCATCAGCAGCCCGAGCGAACCCAGCGCGGAGTCGTAGGCCGCCGCGGCGCCGCCGGCGTCACCCTGCCCGACACCGCCGCCGTGCAGGTTGATCGCGAGCCCCTTCGGCGCGTTGGTCTTGCCGCCGACGATGTAGCGGCCGCGGCGTTCCGTGTGCTGCTTCGCATCGGCGGCCCAGAACCAGTTGTCGCCGCCGGTCTCGAGCTTGCGGCCCTTGTGCCACAGCTTCCGGATCCTGCTCTGCCACGCGGTGGTCTGCCGCGCGTCGAGCGGCGGCAGCGCGGCGAGCCGCGTCAGCAGTTCGACCTGCTGCGCGTGGCCGGCGTCCGTCTTGTCGTCCAGGGCCAGGAACGTCGCGACGATCTGGTCGAGCTCCTTGCCGCCGGGCGGCTTCGCCTGCGCCAGCAGGATCGCCGGTGCGAGCACGACCAACAGCGTGGCGCGAACGGACATGGTGTGTGCGTCTCCTCTACTCCGGTTGCCAGATCCCGCCGCGCAGCAGTTCGTGCGGCCGGTAGTTCGCCTTGTACTGCATCGTCGGCGCGTGCTCGACCCAATAGCCGAGGTAGTAGTGCGCGATGCCCTGCGCGCGCGTCCACTCGATCTCGTGCAGCACCGAGAACACGCCGAGGCTGCGCGCGGCCAGGTCGGGGTCGAAGAAGTGGTAGACCGCGGACACCGAGCGCGTGCACACGTCGAGCAGGCTGATCGCGACCGTGCGTCCGCCGAGCCGGTAGACCATCTCGACGGTGTCGACGACCGGCGCGTAGAGGTTCGCGCGCAGCGATGCGGCGGTCTCGTCGCCGGCCGCGGACCCGTGCTGGAACCGGAGGTAGCGGCGATACAGCTGCCAGGTCTCGGCGGTGAGAACCGGCGGGCGCGCCTCGGTGTGCAGGTCGCGGTTGCGCGCGAGCACGCGGCGCTGGCTGCGGCTCCTGCGGAACGTCGCGACCGGCACGCGGATCGGCACGCAGCGGCGACAGCCCGGACAGTCCGGCGCGTAGAACAGGTCGCCGCTGCGCCGGAAGCCGCGGTCCATCAGGTCGTGGTAGTCCTCGGGGTCGAGGCGGTCGGCGAGGAACGCGCGCTCGCGCGCCTGCAGGCCCGGCAGGTACGGGCATGGGTGAGGCGGCGTGCGCGGCAGTCCGGGGGCCTCGTCGGTCACGCGGAGAGCGTAGGGGACCGCGGATCTTCGCGCCCCTGCGCGCGCACGTCAGCCGTCCTTCGTGCGTTCGTGGCGGCGGCGTGCCGTGGTGTAGTCGAGGTACTTCAACGCCACCTCCGCGACGGTCGATCCGCACTCGCGCAGCGAACGGTGGTAGTCCTCGACGGTCGCGTCGCGCGCCGCGATCTCCTCGGCGAGGCGCAGCATGTGCGACAGCGCCCGACGGTGCGTGGCGCGCAGGCCGGTCCAGTACTCCTGCGCCGACACGCTGGCGCGGCCGAGGTCGATCTTGGCCTCGACGTTGCCGAGGCGCAGGGCGATCGCGGCCGTGGTCAGGCCGCTCGTGCTGGTGAACGGGGCCTGCGTGCCGGCGGCCTCGCGCGGCACGTAGGTCAACGGCCGCCGCCGCAGCGTGCGGCTCCGCCGCTGCTGCTGCCGCCGCAGCACGTCCCGGAAGCGCGGCTGGCGGTAGCTGGGAGGCAGGTAGCACTGCATCACCAGTTCGTCGGCGATCAGCATCGTGACCGGCCGGCCGAGCACCGGGTGCGGCCGCGCACGCACGATCTCTTCGCTCAGCAGCACGCGCCGCACGGCCCAGGTCTGTTCGCCCTCGGGCGCCGGCACCGCGACCGCCATCGTGCCCGACGCCCGGCTGGCGACCTCGGCGTCGTCGGGTTCGCAGTTGGGGAAGAAGACCTTGCTGGAGAATCCGGCCAGCACGGCGCCGGCGTCGGCGCCGTACAGCGACCGGATCTGGCTCAGGCTCTGCACCGCCGCGGTGATGCCGACGCGGCGCGAGCGCAGCGTGTTCAGGTAGATCGGGAAGCGCGGGATGGCGCCGATCGCGGAGCCGAACTCGTCGATCACCAGCGACACCGGGAACGGCAGCCGCGCGTCCGGGCGCGACTCGGTCACCGCGATCGCCTGGTCGAGGAT
This sequence comes from Planctomycetota bacterium, assembly GCA_016794035.1. Classification (GTDB taxonomy): domain Bacteria; phylum Planctomycetota; class UBA1135; order UBA1135; family UBA2386; genus JAEUHS01. The sequence goes on along the minus strand of JAEUHS010000071.1, from coordinate 16,422 downwards.
CTGCTGCACCAGCATGTTGAAGATCGGCCGCAACCGGTCCATGCGCGCCTCGCTCATCTCGACCACGAGCACGGTCGGCCGCCGGAACAGGTCGGCGATCTGCAGCTCGGCGTGCGACAGCACGGCGCACAGGTCGAGGTCGAACAGCGCCAGCAGCCGCATGCCGGTGTCGGCGAGGCAGGTCTCGGCGTTCTGGCTGCCGCTCTCGAGGAACGCCGCGAACTTGTGCACGCCGTGGGACTGCATCCACTCGAGCAGCTGCGCGCGCGGCAGGTTGACGATCTCGAGCACGCGCGGCAGCGTCAGCGTGTCCTTCGGGTCGCGGTCGAGGCCGAGCAGGATGTCGACGATCAGCTCGATCGACACGTTGCGCCAGAACGGGCTGTCCTGCGTCTGCCGGTTCTCGCTGGCGGTGACCAGCGTGCTGGCGACCGCGAGCGCCTCGGTGCGCGTCAGCCCGCGGCGCAGCGGGTTCCAGCCGATGCTGCCGCGCGGGTCGGTCAGGTTGAGCCGCAGCACGCGCCGCGCCGGGCGTCCGGCCGCGATCGCCAGGTCGCGCAGCACGCCGAACTGGTCGCCCTTGGGGTCGAACACGATCAGCGAACGCGTCGCGTCCGCGAGCAGGCTGGCGGTCAGCGGCAGGATGCCCTGGCTGGTCTTGCCGGTGCCCGGCGGACCGATCCAGAGCCAGTGCCGGTTCTGCAGCTCCTCGCCGAGCACCAGCCGCGACGGGCCCAGCAGCCGGTTGCGCCCGGCCTCCCGATCGTCGATCAGCGCGAACACGCCCGGCAGCACGATCGTGTGCGGGCGCCGTTCGGGCGGCGTCGGTGGGGCCGACTCGAGCGGCAGCAGCGCCTGCAGGTCGGCCTTGCGCGGCCGGCGCGACACGCCGAACACCGGCGAGTCGAGGTACGGCACGTGCGGCGGCAGGTGCGCCGGGTCGTCGAGGAACTCGGGACCGAAGTCCCAACCGTCGGGGAGGAAGCCCCGCTGAGGTGCATCACACATGGTCGGACGAGGGAGGTACGGACGGCATCGCGCCAGCGCCCGCACCCGGCCGATCCGGGTACAGACCCCTCCCCCGGTTGCCCCATTGGCGTGGGTTGCCGGCAGCGTGGATGCCGGTGGCGAGCGAGAGGAGCGCGCGGCGATGGCGACGACTCGAGAGTCCTTCCGTAGCGAGATTCGCCGATGTCGCAAGTGGGTCCGCGTGCGCGCGCGAGGCTCACATCGACGCAACTGTTCTGCACGTTGCGTGCGTCGCGATCCGATCTGCGGGTTTCGTCGCGGCATGCGAACGCGAACGTGGATCGGCGCGCAACGAGTTGCGGCCGATCCACGGTGCCTCACCTTTTTCGTTCGCGCCGGCGCGCTGGCTTCACTGCCAGCCGCCGAGCTTCACCTGGAAGGCGCGCGTCGTCGCGACACCGAACACGTTCGCGTTCGGATCGAGCACGCCGCCCTGCGTGAACACGTCGACGCCGATCGCGTCCGGCACCGCCGGAACGTCCCACGACATCTTCGCGGTGCCGGCCGCGTTGCTGACACCACCGACCAGCAGGGCCGGATCGGTGTAGAGCCAGCAGTTCGGCGCGCCGAGGTAGGCGAGGTGCAGGAAGATCGGCTGCAGGCCGATCGCGGTGACCGCCGTGAGGCCCGGCGCCAGATTGCCGACCGTGAAGTCCATCTTCTCGCCGACATCGAGCGAGCCCGCGACCGCGAACGTCGGCAGGCCGGTCGAGCTGGCGCAGCTCTGGCCGACGGGCGTGAGCGTGCCGGCGCGGTGGGTGAACGGCGGGATGCTGACGGTCGGGAACAGATCGTGACCCGGCCACAGGCTGATCGTGTTGGCGATGTCGCTCAGCTGCTCGCCGTGCACGTTGCCGAACAGGTTGTTGCGGTCGCCGTTGGTCAGGAACACGAACGACAGCCCGTCGGCGCGCCGGGCGACGAACGAGGTCGCACCGTAGAGCCGGCCGTTGTGGTGGTACATCTGCACCGTGCCGCCGATGCCGTCGGCGACGTTCTTCAGGAACCAGCCGCGCATCAGCGTGCTGTAGCCCGGCTCGACCGACCACATGTTCGTCGTCTGTTCCGGGCTGAGCAGCGGGTTGCTGCCGCCGAGGTCGAACGCCGCCAGGATCTTGGCGTAGTCCGGCGCCGACATGACCCAGCCGCCGTGCGAGTCCATGTTCTCCTTGTTCAGCGCACCGTATTGGCCGGCGACCCAGGGCTGGCCGTTGCTCATGACGCTGCGGGACAGCATCGGCGTGTAGGGGTGGTAGTAGACCTCACCCGGCCACAGGCCGGCCTTGGTCGAGCGCGCCAGGCGCGGACGCACCAGCCCGAGCGGCTGCAGGATGTCGCGCTGCACGATCTGCTCGTAGGTGAGCCCGGGGTTCTTGCGCTCGAGCACCTGGCCGAGCACCGAGAAGCCGAAGTTGCTGTACTGCGAGTCCGAATCCGGCACGAAGTCGAGCGGCTGCGTCTGGAACATGTACTGCCGGATCAGGCTCTTGCCGATCGGCAGCACCTGCGCGAACGCGCCGGCGATGGTCGCGTCGAGGCCGACCATCGGGTCCGGCGAGACGTTGCGGTCCCAGCCGCCCTGGTGGGTCAGCAGCGAGTTCAGCGAGATCTGCGGCAGCAGCGGGTCGAGCCCGATGCCGGGGAAGTAGGGCAGCATCGGATCGGTCGGCGCCATGTTCTTGGCCGGGTTCTCGAAGTGCTGGTGCATCGCGATGCTGGTGATCGGTTTGCTGCACGACGCGACCTCGAACAGGCTGGTCGGCAGCGTGGTCGGATAGCCGGGCCGTGCCAGCGTGTAGCCGCGGGCGTAGACCAGCCGGCCGTCGCGCACGATCGCGAGCTGGGCGGCGCACGTCTGGTTGGCCGTCATCCAGTTCTGCACCCAGGTGTCGAACGGCGCGAACTGCGGCACGACGAGGCCGGTCTTGGTGAACACCGGCGTCACCGGCAGGTCGCTCGGCGCCCACACCGCCGCGAAGCGCCGGCCGCTGCCGCTGCCGGAGCCGTGCACCGAGATCGGGTAGCGGTCCTGCAGGATGTAGGTGTCGAAGTAGGTCTGGTACTCCGCCGACGTCATGTCGTGGTGCGCGACCCAGTCGCCGACGTCGTCGCTGCGCCACAGCGACACGTAGCGGTCCGAGTCGTTGAACGCGACCAGCGCCGGGCGCGCATGGCCCGCGGCCAGCGCGTCGAAGTGCTCCTGGAAGCCGGCGTCGCCGAGGCTGACGACCTCGGCCTGGCCGGTGCCGACCGGCCCGAACGCGGCCACGTAGCGCGGGTCGTTGGCGTCGCCGTAGACGTCGACCGTGGTGACGTCGAGGCCCTGCGTCTGCGCGCTGGCGCGTTCCGCCCAGAACTCGTCCTGGGTCAGGCCGTGGCTGGCCCAGCCGGCCGCGTTCGTCAGTTCGTAGGTGCCGGCGAAGCGCGGGTTGCCGGGGGAGCCGAGCGCGGTCAGCAGCTTCGGCCGGAAGCCGAGCGGCCACCAGGTGTTCGCGAACGTCTGGTAGTCGGCCGCGGTCAGGCCGTGGAAGCCGACGAACGCCGGACCGGGCCGCTGCACCCAGACCGCGGCGTACTGCGGGCTGGCCGCGGTGCCGTAGATCGACAGCGCGATCGGGCGGTAGCCCGTGCCGGCGAGCAGGTTCCACTGGGCCTGGTGGCTGTTGCCGTCCTGGTCGTGGTAGGCCTCGATCTGGGCCTGGGCGGCGGGGGCGAGAAGGGCGGCGGCCAGGGTGGCCGCGGTGACGAAGTGACGCAGGTTCATGACGGGTCCTCGGGTTGTCTGCCAGCCCACAGCGGGGCGGGTGACCGGAACCCAAGGTGCATTCCGCCAGGACTCTCTGGCCCGGGCCGCCGTCCGCGGCGTGCGCCCGGGACGCGCCGTCGGTGGCGCCGCGGCGCCCGTCAGCGCGCCACGTACAGGTGCTCGAACACCCAGTCGGCGACCTCGTTGCCCTGCGCGATGCCGGCGGTCTTGTCGAAGTACCAGTGGATGCCGAGGTAGATGCGGCTCTGCCCGTTCTCCTCCTCGGCTTCGCTGAAGCTGGCGAAGTGCCGCGGGCGGTACGGGCGCACGTTGCCGTGGTTGTCCCTGGTGACGCCGTTCCACTCGTCGGAGACGAACGTGAACGGGATCGCGTCGGTGCCGTAGTAGCGGCGCAGCAGCTGGAACATCGTGCCGCCGAACGCGCCGTGCCCGGACGGGTAGGTCGGGAACGGCGGCGTGAAGCTGACCGCGTTCAGGTTGCTCGGCGGCGCGCCGAGCGGCATGAAGTCGGGATCGCACGCGGTCAGCGCGTTGCCGTCGCCGGCGCCGGACGGCCCGGTGCCCGGGTCGGCCTCGCGGATCGCGGTCACGGGCCGCCAGTAGTCGTAGTGGTACTTCGAGTCCCACGCCGCGATCGCGGTGTCGGCCATGGCGACGTTCGCGAGCGCCAGCAGGCGCAGCAGGTCGGCACCGGTCGTGCCCTGCTGTTCGGCGATCTGCTGCACGAGCTGGTTGTAGAGCCGCGGCGGCGCACACAGGCTCGGCGTGCCGTCGTAGGCCCAGAAGTAGCCGATGAAGGTCTCCTCCTCGTTGCGCACGGTCGGCGTGGTCGTGCCGTCGCCGCCGAACGCGTAGGCCTCGGCGTAGGCGATCGCGTACTGCGGCGACGAGATCGCCGGTGGCGGCTCGCAGCGGAACTGGCTCGCGTCCTGCAGCAGCCACGGCGTGACGTCGCCCCAGTGCCCGCCGAGCGCGGTCGGGTTCTGGCTGACCGGATCCATGCGCCAGCGACCGGGATCGTCGCTGCAGACGTGGTCGACGCCGATCACCGGCTCGAGGTGGTTGGCGCCGTCGGTGGCGCGCAGCGCGAGCACGGCCTGCGCGGCGGCGCTGCCGAGCGCGCGGCCCGCGTCCTCGAGCGGTCCGTCGGGCACGTCGCGCAGCGTCGCCTCGAGGCGCAGGTCGAAGATCGCCTGCTGCGACGGGAACAGCGCCACCAGCGTGTCGCGCGCGGCCTGCGCCAGCGCGGCGCCCGGCGACGCCGGCGAGGCGGCGGGCACGAGGCCGAGCAGGCTGGTGTAGCGTCCGGTGATCGCGTTGACCGCCTCGAACATCGCCACGTGCACGATCGCCATCGCGCGCGAGGCGCGGCACGGGCCGAGGTGGTGGCCGAACACGTGGGGCGGGCCCTGGTTCGACGGCGTGTGGTCGAGGCCCGAGGCATCGACGGCGACGGTGTTCCACTCGCGCACCAGCGCGGTGTCGATGGTCGCGGGCTCACTGCGATGGCCACCGCCGTGGCAGGCCGCGACGAACAGGGCGAGAGCGGTCGCGCAGTGGCGCGGAGCGACCGCGGGGGAGCGAGAGGGAGAGAGCATGAGCCTCCACGCCGGGCGTGCAGGGGAGTGAGGAGAGTGCGGCGGCCGGCAACACGACGCGCCGCGAGAGAGGATATCACGCCCGCGGCGGTCGGGCCGTCGGGCCGCGAAGACCCGTTGCGACCGGTCAGTGCGCGACGGGCGTTCCCGCGCTCCGGTTCGCATCGGCGGCGAAGCCCTTGCCGACCAGGCGGTCGAAGATCGGACTCGCCATCAGCGTGGTCGCCACCGCCATGATCACCAGCGCCGCGAACAGCCCCTCGGAGATGATGCCGCGCTCGAGGCCGATGTTGATGATGATCAGCTCCATCAGTCCGCGCGCGTTCATCAGGATGCCGATGCCGAGCGCCTCGCGCTGCGGCACGCCGGTCGCGCGTGCGGCGAGCCAGCAGGCGACGCCTTTGCCGGCGACCGCCGCGAACATCACCAGCCCGCACATCAGCCACAGGAACGGCGTGTTCAGCAGCCCGATCCTGGTGTTCAGGCCGGAGTAGGTGAAGAACAACGGCAGCAGCAGCGTCACCGCCAGTGGCTGCACGCGCTCGATGGTGTCGCGCGCGACGGCGCGCGGCACCACGGCGCCGGCGACGAACGCCCCGAACACGGCGTGCAGGCCGATCATGTCGGTGAACCAGGCGCTCAGCGCCATCGTCGCCAGGGCGACGACGAGCCCGGTCTCGGTCAGCGAGTCGTCGACGAGCAGCCACCGCGACAGCCAGCGCAGGAACGGCCGCACCAAGACCAGCATCGTCAGCAGGAACGCGCCGCCGCCGCCGATGTTCGTCAGCGCGTGCTGCACGTTGCCGTCGAAGCTCGCGAGCACGCACGCGAGCAGGCACCACGCCGAGGCGTCGTCGATGGCGCCGGCGCCGATCGCGACCGTTCCCATGCGCGTGCCGGCCAGGCCCTTGAAGTGGATGATGCGCGCCAGCATCGGGAACGCGGTGATCGACATCGACGCGCCGAGGAACAGCGCCGCCTCGAACAGCGTGGTGCGGGGCGGGAACAGATCGGTCCACACGAACATCGCCCAGCCGAGCAGCCCGCCGAGCACGAACGGCGTGACGATGCCCGCCATCGACACCGCCACCGAGCTCTTCAGCTCGCGCCGCACGATGTCGACGCGGAACTCCATGCCGACGATGAACATGTAGAGCGCGAGCCCCAGCTGCGACGCCGGGAACAGGTAGCTCTGCGTGTCGCGCGTCTGCTGGGTCGGATCCCACGGGAACAGCGCGCCCTGCAGGCCGGGCGCGAGCCAGCCGAACAGCGACGGCCCCAGCAGCACGCCGGTGATCATCTCGGCGACGACCTGTGGCTGGCCGAAGCGGCGGGCGATCAGGCCGACGGCGCGGCACGCGAGCAGGATGACCGCGATCTGCAGGAAGAACTGGACGGCCAGGTGCAGGTTGCTCATCGAACTCGGTGCGGGCGGCGGCGGTGTGGCGGATCGCGGGCGCGGGAGCCTACCACCGCGCCGACGGGTTCGGCGCCGGCACCCGGATTGCAGCGGGCCGGAGATTCGCCGGCAGCAGATGGCACGCAGCGGCGCGATCTGGCGCGATAGCGGCATGCAACGCTCCCCGATGCTGTTCGCGCTGTTGTTCGCGGGCTGCGGTTCGATGTCCGGACCGGATCGTCCTGTCGACGGCGCCGTCTCCTCCCCGACCATCGCGCTCGCCGACCTCGGCGGCCACCACTTCGCGATCACGACCGCGTCGCCCGTCGCGCAGCAGTGGTTCGACCAGGGCCTCGCATGGTGCTACGGCTTCCATCATGCCGAGGCGCTGCGTTGCTTCGACGCGGCCGCCGCCGCCGATCCCGGCTGCGCGATGGCGTGGTGGGGCAAGGCCTATGCGTCCGGGCCGCACATCAACAACATGGAGATGTCACCGGCGTCGGCGCAGCAGGCGACCGCCGACGCGCGGCATGCGCAGCAACTCGCCGGCACGGCGACGCCGCTCGAACGCGCGCTGATCGATGCGGTCGCGGCGCGCTACAGCTGGCCCGCGCCCGACGATCGCAAGCAGCTGGACCACGCCTACGCGGCGGCGATGCGGCGCGCCTACGAGGTGCACGGTGAGCATCCCGACGTCGCGGCGCTGTTCGCGGAAGCGCTGATGGACCTGCGACCGTGGGATCTGTGGCAGCAGGACGGCAGCCCGCAGCCCGGGACGCCCGAAGTGCTCGCCGTGCTCGAACGGGTGCTGGCGGCGCACCCGGAGCACCCGCAGGCGAACCACCTCTACATCCACGCGGTCGAGGCGTCGCCGGCGCCGGCACGCGCGATCCCGTCGGCCGAACGGCTGCGCGACCTGGCGCCGGCGATCGGGCACCTGACGCACATGCCGGCGCACGTCTTCCTGCGCGTCGGCCGCTACGAGGATGCCGCGGCCGCCAACCGCCGCGGCATCGCCGCCGACCTCGCCATCGTCGTGCGCACCGGACGCAGCGGCTTCTACGAGGTCTACCGCGCCCACAACTACCACTTCCTCGCCTATGCGGCGATGTTCACCGGTCGCGCCGACGAGGCGATGACCGCGGCGCGCGACCTCGTGCGCGAACTGCCGATGGACACCGTGCGCGAACTGCCGCAGTTCCTCGAGGCGTTCCTCGCGGTGCCCTACCACGTGCTGGTGCGCTTCGGCCGTTGGGACGAGATGCTGGCCGAGCCGCCGCCCGAGGCGTGGCAGAAGAGCCGCCTCGCGTTCTACCACTACGGCCGCGGCGTCGCGCTGGCGGCGCTGGGTCGCACGGCCGAGGCGCGCGCCGAGCGTGACGCGTTCCGCGCCGCGATGGCCGAGGTGCCGCCGGACTGGACCGCCGGCAACAACCCGACCTCGACCGTGCTGGCGATCGGCGACGCGTTCCTCGACGGCGAGGTCGAGTTCCGGGCCGGGAACCACGAGCACGCGTTCGCCTCGCTGCGGCTCGCGGTCGAGCGCGACGACGCGCTGCGCTACGACGAGCCGTGGGGCTGGATGATGCCGGTGCGACACGGCCTCGGCGCGCTGCTGCTCGAGGCCGGTCGCGTCGCCGAGGCCGAGGCGGTCTACCGCCGCGACCTCGAACGACACCCCGAGAACGGCTGGGCGCTGCGCGGGCTCGCCGAATGCCTGCAGCGGCGTGGCGCGACCGCCGAGGCTGCGGCCACCGATGCCCGTTTCGAAGCGGCGTGGCGCAACGCCTCCGCGCCGATCCGAGCATCCTGCTTCTGCCGCCGCTCCGACAGCTGATCGGCGGTCCGGCGGTCCCTGGCAGTCCCGGGCGGCTTCCCGTGCAATCCGCGCGCGGAGCATGCATCATGGTGCCGACCCGTGCGGGCATCGGATCCGCAGGGGAAGAGACTCCATGCGCGGCTCCGCCAGCCAGATGAGCAACCTCGAGACGCGATCCGCCGGCAACCACCCGGGGCCAGGGCGGACGGCGACGGCGCCCCGGCGGCGACCGCTGCCGGTGGCCTTCGCCGTGCTGGCCGCGGGCACGTGGCTCGGCGCCGGCGGCCTGCTGCTGCGCAAGACGGTGTTCGTGCCGCCGATCGGGCTCGGGTCGCTGATCGCGATCGTCGTGCTGACGACGGTGGGCGGACTGGCGTTCTGGACCAGCCGCGTGCTGCGGCGGCAGCCGCGGCATGCCTGCCTGCGGCCGTGGCTCGCGGCGGCGATGGTCCTGTTCACCTGCGCCGGCATCGACCTCGTCTGCGGCCTGTGGAAGCCGTCGCGCCACGGGCCGCTGATGCGCGCCGATGCCCGGCATCACCACGTGCTGCTGCCCAACCAGACCGCGACGCTGGACGACACCGATCTGCCGTACACGATGCGCACCAACGCGCGCGGCCTGCGCGGCGGCGAGATCGGCGCGAAGCCAGCGCAGACCCGGCGGCTGTTGTTCCTCGGCGACTCGTTCACGATGGGCAAGGGCGTCGACGAGGCCGACACGTTCGTGGCGCGGGTCGGCGAACGGCTCAACGCCGCGTCGACCGGGATCCGCTACGAAGTCGTCAATGCCGGCATCGACAGCTATGCGCCGCTGCTGTCGCGCCTCGAGTTCGAGGATCTGCTGGATCTCGACTTCGACCACGTCGTGCACTGTCTGGACATGAGCGACCTGATGCAGGAACAGGCCTACCGGCGGCTGGCCGTGCGCGACGAGGACGGCCACATCGTCGGCGTGCCGGGCAGGCCGCGCTCGCTGGCGGAATGGGCGATGCAGCACACGCTGATCACCGGCATGATCGTCGCCGCGCTGCGCGACGCATCGGAGGTCACGGTCGGCAACTTCGTGCGCCAGCCGAACCGTGGCCTGCTGCAGCACACGCTGGCCGACGACGAGGTCGATCGCGCCCACCAGTGGGACGCCATCTTCGCCAGCATCGGCGACATCGTGGCGATCTGCCGCGCGCGCGACATCGCCTACACGCTCGCGATCTACCCGTGGGGGCACCAGGTCAGCGAGCAGGAGTGGAGCACCGGCCGCCGGTTCTTCATGGAGCCCGACGCCGAGGTCTCCGACGACGTACGGACCACCGTCGCCGAACGGGCGCAGCGGGCCGGCATCGCGCTGGTCGATGCGTTCGACGCCTTTCGCGCCTACGACGCCGATGCCCCGTTGTACTTCGACGAAGACATGCACTGGACCCCGGCGGGCCACGCCGTGATGGCCGACGTGCTGGTGCAGCAGCTGCGTCTCTGAGGCCGTGGCGCGGCCGCGTCGCGAGGCGGCGCCGTTTGACGGGCACCGGTGCGTTCGCCGACGATGCGGCGCCGATGTCGACCGAGGTCCCGCACGCACAGCTGCCCGCGCCGACCCGCCGGCGCCGCCGATGGTGGCGCCGGTCGCTGCTCGTGCTGGCGCTGCTGATCCCGATGCTGCTGGCCGCGCCGTATGCGATCGCGCTCGGCCCGGTGCGGGGCTGGGTCGAACGGCGGGCGACACTGCGACTCGGCGCGCCCTGCGGCATCGACGACCTGTCGTTCTCGTGGGCGAGCGGCGTCACGGTCCAGGGGCTCGAAATCGGCAATCCCCCGGGCTTCCCGAGCGAACGGCCGTGTCTGCGCGTGCGAGAGCTGACCTTGGACCTGGCGCGTTCGCTGTCGCTCGGGGTGAACCTGCGCGTCGACGGCCTGCTGCTGTCCGTCGAGCAGGGCGCGGACGGCACCACCAATCTGCAGCGACTGGGCGGCGCGTCTGCCGCCCCGCCGCCGCTCGCCGGGGCGCCGCCGCCGCGGGACGAGCCAGCGTCGCTGGCGATCGACGTCGCGCTGCAGAACGGTCGCATCGAGATCCGGCGCGAGGGCCGGCTGCTCGAGGTCGCGCAGCACGTCTCGGCCAGCGTCGTACGCGCCCCGGCGTCGCCGCGCACCAGCGTCGCCGCCGCCGCCGACCTGCAGGCCGGTCGCACCAGCCTGACGATCTCGCACGAGCGCGACGACGGCGCCGTGCACGGCGAACTGGTGACGCCGGGGCTCGACCTGGCGCGCTGGCAGCCGCTGGTGCAGACCTTCGTGCCGGGACAGGTCACGGCGCTCGCCGGCACGGTGGCCGGTTCGTTGACGTTCGACCTCCGTGCCGACGGCGAGCTCGAGACCAGCGGCACGCTGACCGTCGCGGCGCCGCAGCTCGGTGGACCATTGGTCGGCGGGCTGCTGCTCGGCGGCGCGACGTGGACGGTGACGCCGGCGCTGACGATCGGCCGTCGCGACGGCGCCCCGGGCATCGACGCGCGCCGCGCGGTCGTCGACCTCGGCTGGCTGCAGCTGCGCGGCAGGGAACCCGACCCGGCCGCCACCGCTCCACAGCTCGCGTTCGCCTACGACCTCGACGTCGCCGCGCTGGCCGCGTTCGATGCGGCCGGCGACGTGCTGCCGGCGACGCTGCGCGGCAGCGGGGCGCGCCTGACCGGCGACGTCTCGATGCCGGCCGCCGACCTGCCGCACGACGTCGCGGGCTGGACCAGGGAGATCGCCGCGAACGCGCGGTTCGTGATGCCGAAGCTGGTCGCCGCCGGGTTCGAGTTCCTCGACGTGCAGGTCACCGCCGACCTGCGCGACGGCACCTGCCACCTCGCGACCGCCGACGCGACGCGGCTCGACGGCGGCCCGTTGTCACTGGCGGTGCTGGTCGACCTGACGCAGCCGGCCACGCTGCCGACGACCGCGACCCTGCGCTGGCAGGGCGGCGCGCTGCACGGCGGCACCGCGTCCCTGCTGCGCTACGTGCTGCCGCTCTTGGCCGGCGTCGGCGATGCGCAGAACGCGCTGACCGGCAGCTGCGACCTCGAACTCGGTCTCGCGGGGCCGGCGCTGCGTGGCTCCGGCGACGGCTGGATCACCTGGCTCGACAGCTGGCGCGGCAGCGGTTCGCTCGGCCTGCGCGACGCGGCGTTCGCGCCGGTCCCCGCGCTGCAGGGTCTGTTGCAGCCGCTCGGTCCGCTGAACCAGGCGGTGGCGCCGCTCGGCGACGGCGGCCGCCTGCGCCTCGACACGTTCACGGCGCCGTTCACGTTCGCCGACGGCGTGGTGCGCACGACCGCCGGTCGATGGCTCAGCAAGGGCCGGAGCCTCGGGTTGTCGGGCAGCGTCGGCCTCGCCGGCGCGCTCGACTATGAGCTCGACCTGACGGCGCTGCTGCGCGGCCACCGCGACGGCGAACGCGTGCTGGCCCTGCTGTCCGGTGCGCTGCCACCCGCGGCGATCCAGGGCTCGCTGGATGCACCGAAACTGCAGCTGCCGGCGATCGACGCGGTGCTGCAGCGCGCGCTCGAGAACGAATTGAAGCAGCAGGGCGGCGGCCTGTTGAAGAAGGCGCTCGACGATCTGCTGAAGAGGCGGTGAGTTCTCGGCCGGGCCATCTCCGCCTTTTCTGGGCTCAGGCCGCCATCGCGGTTACACCGTGTCCTCCGTGTCCTCGAACCCCACCGAATCCGTGACCCGCGACCAGGCCATCGCCGCCGTGCTGCAGCGCTGGTTCGGCTTCGCGACGATGCGGCCGCTGCAGAAGGAGGCGATCGACGCGGCGCTGATCGGCCGCGACTCGCTGGTCGTGCTGCCGACCGGCGGCGGCAAGTCGCTGTGCTACCAGCTGCCGCCGCTGGTGCTCGATCGACTGACGGTCGTCGTCTCGCCGCTGATCGCGCTGATGCAGGACCAGGTCGACGGTCTGAAGCTGCTCGGCGTGCCGGCAGCCGCGGCGCACAGCAACCTGACCGCCGACGCGCGCGCCGAACTGCGGCAGCTGGCGGCGTCGCGCCAGCTCCGGCTGCTGTTCGTCGCACCCGAGCGGCTGTTCCAGGAGGAGTTCCTGCGCTGGCTGCGCGGCCAGCAGCTGGCGGCGATCGCGATCGACGAGGCGCACTGCATCAGCCAGTGGGGGCACGACTTCCGGCCCGAGTACCGCCGCCTCGCCGAGCTGCGGCAGATCCTGCCCGACGTGCCGGTGCACGCGTTCACGGCGACGGCGACGCCGCGCGTGCGCAAGGACATCGAACAGCAGCTCGGCCTGCGCGACCCGGCGCTGCTGGTCGGCACGTTCGACCGGCCCGAGCTGACCTACCGGGTACTGCCGCGCCAGAACCTCACCGATCAGGTCGCCGAGGCGATCCGCCGCCACCCCGATGCGGCCGCGATCGTCTACTGCATCTCGCGCAAGGACACCGAGTCGCTGGCCAGCGCGCTCTCGCAGCGCGGCATCGACGCGCGCGCCTACCACGCCGGCCTCGCCGCCGGCGACCGCACGCAGATCAGCAGCGATTTCCGCGCCGAACGGCTGCGCGTCGTCGTCGCGACGGTCGCGTTCGGCATGGGCATCGACCGCAGCGACGTGCGCCTGGTCGTGCACGCGGCGATGCCGAAGAGCCTCGAGCACTACCAGCAGGAGACCGGTCGCGCCGGCCGCGACGGGCTGCCGGCCGAGTGCCTGTTGCTCTACTCGGCCGCCGACGGCGCCAAGTGGCGCATGGTCATGCAGCGCAGCTCGGCCGAGGGCGGCAACGACCCGGAGGCGCTGGCGGCGCAGCTCGATCTGCTGCAGCACATGCAGCGCTTCGCCGGCCGCGCCCGCTGCCGCCACCGCGCGCTCAGCGAGTACTTCGGCCAGGACTACGCGGCCGCGAACTGCGGCGCTTGCGACGTCTGCCTCGACGAACTCGACACCGTGCCCGGCGGCCAGGTGATCGCTCAGCAGATCCTGTCGGCGGTGGCGCGCACCGGCCAGCGCTTCGGCAGCAGCTACGTGATCGACGTGCTGCGCGGCAGCAGGAACGAGAAGGTGCTGCAGCGCGGCCACGAGGGCCTGCCGACGTTCGGCCTGTGCGCCGAGGTGCCGGCGATGCGGCTCGGCAACTACATCGACCAGCTGGTCGACGACGGCGTGCTGCAGCGCAGCGACGGCGAATACCCGATCCTGCAGCTCGGCGCCGCCGCCGCCGCGGTGCTGCGCGGCGAACGCGAGGTCCAGCTGCTGGCGCCGAAGGCCGGGCTCGAAGCGGCGCCGCGCCGGCGTCGGCGCGGCGGCTCCAGCGCCGGCAGCGACGCGCGCGAGCTCGACGGCGGCGAGCAGGCGCTGTTCGACGCGATGCGGGCGCTGCGGCGCAAGCTCGCCGCCGAACTCGCGGTGCCGCCGTACGTCGTGTTCTCCGACGCGACGCTCGAGGAGCTGGCGCGAGCCCGGCCGGCCACGCCGGCCGCGATGCGGAACGTGCGCGGCATCGGCCAGAAGAAGCTGGAGACGTTCGGTGCGCGCTTCCTCGCCGTGATCCAGGAACACCGTGGCCACCGCCCGGCCGAGGCCGAGTGACGGCAGCCGCGATGCCCGAGCTGCCGTCGATCCGCACGCAGATGCTCGAGCGCCTGATCCGCGCCGGCAGCGATGTCTGGCAGGAACTGCAGCAGAAGACCGGTCCGCGGCACCATCTGTTCGTGCCGTGCGATCACCGCGACGCCTACGAGGCGCTGCGGCGGCTGCGGTCGCGTGCGGCGACGTTCCTCGAGCTCGGCTCGGCCGCCGGCATCGTCACGATCCTCGCCGACATGCTCGGCTACGAGGCGTGCGGCATCGAGATCGACCCGTGGCTGGTGCAGCGCTCGATCCAGCTGGCCGAACAGTTCGGCTCCCGGGCGACGTTCGCCGAGGGCTCGTTCGTGCCCGAGGCCTACCAGCACGAAGTCGAGCACCTCGCGGACGATCGCATCACGATCACCGAGGGTGCCAGCGCGTTCGCCGAACTCGGCCTCGAGCTGGACGATTTCGACCTGGTGTTCGCCTATCCGTGGCCCGGCGAAGAGGACTGGCTGCACACGATGGTCCGGGGCCACGCGCGGCCCGGCGCGATCCTGCTGACCTACGATTCGCGCGACGGCTTCGTCGAAACCGTGATCGGCGATCGCTGAACGCCCGGTTTCTCGAATACCCTGGCGGCGATCGTGGCATTGAAGCGCATGCAGATCTCGCCAGCACCCGAGGCGCCGCCCGTGCCTGCGCCTGCCGTCGGCGACTTCGCCGCCTGGGTCGATCGGCACCTGCGCTCGGTGTGGCGTCACCTGCGCATGCACGGTGCTCTGCCCGATGCGGCCGACGACCTGACGCAGGAGGTGTTCGTGGTCGCCTGGCAGAAGGCCGCGCACGAGCGGGCGCCGGCGGCGGCGGCGGCGTTCCTGCGCCGCACCTCGCGCTTCGTGTTCCTGCGGCACCTGCGCGACCGGGACCGTTCCGCGGTCGAATTGGCGGACGCGGTCGACCTGCTGTGGACAAGCGACTGCGAGGCCGACGACGGCGACGGACTGCTGGCGGCGCTGCGCGAGTGCGTGGCGCAACTCGACGGCCGCGCGCGGCGCGCGGTCGAACTCAGCTACGGCACGGATGCGATTTCACCCGCGCCGCGCATCGATGCGGCCGCCGAGCTCGGCCTGCAGCCGAACGGCCTGAAGACCCTGTTGCAGCGCGTGCGGCAGCAGCTGCGCGCCTGCGTCGAACGGAGGCAACGATGACGGAGTCCGAGTCCCGGTCGGCGCGCGAACGCGCCGAGGTCCTGCAGCTCGATGCGGCCCTGCACGAACTGGCGGGTGTCGTTCCCGCAGCGGCGCTTGCCGGGCGCGTCGTGGCTGCCTGTGCGGCTGCCGGTCGGCCTTCGCGGTCGAGAGCGGTGCTGCCGGCGCGCTGGTTGTGGGCCGCGGCGCTGTTCGTCGGCGTCGGCGTCACCGGCACCGTCGCGTGGCTGCGCAACGTCGAGCACCGAAACGTGGTGACGCCGGTCGAGGATCCGGAGCCGCAGGATCCGAAGCCGGCGCCGAACCCGGCTGCGACGCGGTGGGTGACATTGATCGCCGACTACTCCCGCAGCTGCGTGCTCGCGATCGACGAGAACGACGAAGAGCTGTTTCGCCTCGAAGACTGCCATGGCGTCTGGGACGCCGAGCTGCTGCCGAACGGCAACGTGCTGCTGACCGAGTTCTCCGTGTCCCGCGTGCGCGAGGTGACCACGGCGGGCAAGACCGTCTGGGAGTACGAGGACCTGAAGAACCCGTACGCCGCGCACCGCCTGACGGTCGGCAAGAGCGTCGGCAATACGCTGATCGCCGACACGTTCGCTGGCCGCATCCTCGAAGTGCGTCCGGACCACACCGTGTTCTGGTCCTACGGCGACCACGAGCACGAGGCGATCCGACCGTTCGACTGCGAGCAGACGCCGGAGGGCAACTTCCTGATCGCCGATCAACTCGGCGACCGCGTGATCGAGATCAACTACCACGGCTTCGTGCTCTGGAAGGTCGAGAACCTGCCCGGCATCCACGACGTCGATCGGCTGCCGAACGGCAACACCCTGGTCACGCTGCGCAACAAGGGCGAGGTCCGCGAACTCGATCGCGAGGGCAAGGTCGTCTGGCAGTTGCAGGGCCTCGAGGCGCCGTCGGACGCCGACCGGCTGCCGAACGGCAATACGCTGGTCGCCGAGAACACGAAGGTGCGCGAGTTCGACAAGGATGGCAAGGTCGTGTGGCGCTACCCGACCACCTGGGCGGTCGAGGCGAACCG
>JAEUHS010000069.1 GCA_016794035.1 Planctomycetota bacterium | reverse complement strand
ATGTGCAGGTCGAGGTCGTGCAGCGCGACGAGGCTGCCGTAGGCTTTGCGCAGTCCGTGCAGGCGGAGCATGCGGCCCATCTTGGCCGGCGGCGGCGTCGCTGGCCACCGCTGCTTCGCGCGCGCACCGTCCCGAGGCGGCTTCACCTGTCCCGAGCGGGTTCCTCGAGCGTGCGGGTGAGCGCCGCCTCGGCCACGTCGATGACGACAGAACTGATGTCTTGCGTGTGCGCGCTCCGGGCGCGTGCCCTGACATGCATCGGCAGGGTCGGATTTCATGCAGATTCCTGTCGAATGGCGGTGGTTTCGCCGCGGCTGCGGATCGGGTGGATGCTGCGTTCGCCCCAGTCCTGGCGCCAGGCGAGGACCGCCGGGGGCGCCAGAGCCCTGGGCCGCAGTCGCAGGAACCACGTCGGACACTGGCGGCTCGCTTCGCGATGGAACGGCGTCGGGTGCTCGGCGAGCCGATCCGCGCCACGGTGGCTCCTGCCGCGGGATGCACACTCAGGCCATCAGTTCTCATGCACACCACCACCCGCGGCTTCGTGCCCGGCCTTCCGCCCCTCTGCCCCATGTCCGCAGCATCGGGGCGCCACCAGGGGGCCTGGCACCGACCCGACCGCTGCGTGAACCCGCGCCGCCGCGGTATCGTTGCTCGGCCCCGGATGCGTCCCTCCTGGCTGGTCCTGTCGCTGTGTGCCCACGCGGTCGCCGTCGCCGCGGCGGTCGGGTTCTCCGTGCACATCGGCACCCGTCGACTGGTGCCGCCGCGCGTCGAGATCCTGCCGACGGTCGCGTCGGTGCCGGTGCCGCCGCCGGCCCAGCCGCTGCCGCCGGTGCGCGAGGAGCAGGCGGTCGCCGACCCGATGCTGCCCGAAGTGCGGGTGGTCGAGGCGATCGAGCCGCCGCCCCAGCCGCCCGACCGCCCCGGAACGCCGATGCCGCAGCCGGCCGCGCCGCCGTCGCTGCAGCGCGTCGTGCCCGTGGCGCTGGAACGCACCGAACCCGCGGAGCCGGTGGCGGCGGCCGCCGAGCCGTCGGCGACCGTCGAGGCGGTGCGCCGCGCCGACAACGAGCCGCCGAACTACCCCGAACACGATCGCCGGCTCGGCCACGAAGGCGTGGTCGTGCTCACGGTCGCGGTCGCGGCCTCCGGCGACGTGCACCGCGTCGACCTCAAGACCCCGTGCCCGTATCCCGGCCTCAACCGCGAGGCGGTGCGCGCGGTGCGTGCCTGGCGCTTCGAGCCGGCGCGCCGCCACGGCGAGCCGGTCAGCAGCGAGACCGACGTCGAGATCGAGTTCCGGCTGCGTTCGGCTGCGCGCTGATCGCCGCCGTTCCGGTCGCGTCTCAGTGCGCCTTCTTCGGCGTCTGGAAGATGTGCACCGCCATGCTGTGCACGGCTTCGGCGGCTTCCATGATCGCCTCGGGCAGCGTCGGATGCGCGTGGATCGTCGACGCGAGGTCGGACACCGTGGCGCCCATCTCGATCGCCAGCGCGGCCTCGGCGACCAGCTCGGTGACCTCGGGGCCGATCATGTGCACGCCGAGCACCTTGTCGGTCCTGGCATCGCCGACCACCTTGACCCAGCCTTCGGTCTCGTTCAGCGACATCGCGCGGCCCGACGCGCCGAACGGGAACTTGCCCTCGACCGGCTCGAAGCCCTGGGCCTTGGCCTCGGCGACCGACAGGCCGACCGAGGCGATCTCCGGATCGGTGAAGATCACCGCCGGGATGCACGCCGGGTCGTAGGCCGCGCCCTTGTCGCCGGCGATCGCGGCGGCGGCGACGAGGCCCTCGTGCGAGCCCTTGTGTGCCAGCATCGGCTGGCCGGCGACGTCGCCGATCGCGTAGATGCCGGGCACGTTGGTCATGCGGCGGTGGTCGACCGGCACGAAGCCGCGCTCGTCGACCTTGACGCCGATCGCCTCGAGGCCGAGGCCCTTGCCGTTCGGCTTCCTGCCGACGCACGACAGCACGACGTCGCAGGCGAACGTCTGCGCCTTGCCGTCGACCTCGGCGGTGACCTCGAGGCCGCCCTTGCCCTTCTTGAAGCCGGTGGCCTTGGTCTTCAGGTGCACCTCGATCTTCTTCTTCTTCAGCGAGCGGCCCATCTCCTTCGACAGGTCGTCCTCCATGCCGGGCAGCACGCGGTCCATGAACTCGAGCACGCGGATCTCGGTGCCGAGCTTGTGGTAGACGAGGCCGAGCTCGAGGCCGATGTAGCCGCCGCCGATCACGATCATGCGCTTCGGCAGCTGCTTGGGCGCCAGCGCGTGCGTCGACGACCAGACGCTGTCGCCGTCGAACGCAAAGCCCGGGATCTCGATCGGCGTGCTGCCGGTCGCGATCACGAGGTTCTTGGCTTCGAGCGTCCGCTTGCCGTCCTTGCCGGTGACCTCGACCTTGTTCTTCGAGCTGACGCGCGCGTCGCCGGCGAACGAATCGACCTTGTGGTTCTTCAGCAGGCCGCCGACGCCACCGGTGAGCTTGTTGACGATGCCGGCCTTCCAGGCGACCAGCGCACCGACGTCGAGCCCCTCGAACTTCGCCTTGATGCCCATCAGGTCGGCGTGCTGGATCTTGTCGACCAGCTTCGCGGCGGCGATCAGCGCCTTGCTGGGGATGCAGCCGACGTTGAGGCAGACGCCGCCGATCGCCTCCTTCTCGACGATGGCGACTTTCAGGCCGAGCTGGGCGCAGCGGATGGCGCAGACGTAGCCGGCCGGGCCGGCACCGATCACGAGGACGTCGTAGGTCATGGGGGGGCGAGCAGGATACGGAACGCCTCGCGTCAGTCCAGCGACCGGCCCCGGGGGCGGGCCGGGCGAGGCTTGCATCGCCGGCTGCGCCGGCTAGGACTCGCGCCGTGCTGCGCCTTCTCGTCAGCCTCGCGCTCGCCGCGGTCGGCAGCGCCCAGAGCCCGCTGCCACAGCGCTACCGCGACGCAGGCGTGTTGCGCTGGGGTGCGGACGCGGAGGGCGGGGCACCGTTCGTGTTCGTCGATGGTACGCGGCCCGGCGCCGGCGAGGTCGGCTTCGAGGTCGATCTCGCGCGCGAACTGGGCGTCGTGCTCGGCGTCGAGCTGCGGCGCGTGCAGGCGCCGTACGAGAGCCTGGTGCAGGTGCTCGATCGCGGCGACTGCGACCTGGTGCTGAACGGCTTCGAGCCGACGCCGGCGCGCCGCGAACTCGTGCGCTTCACGCGACCGTACTACGTCTTCCAGCAGCAGCTGTCGGTCGGGCCCGGCGTCACCGGCGTGCGCGGACTCGCGGACCTGGTCGGCCGGCGGGTCGGCGTGCTCGGTCAGTCGCAGAGCCACCAGGTGCTGCTGGCGCAGCCTGGCATCGACATCGTCGTCTACGAGAGCAACGTCACCGCCTACGAAGACGTCGTCAACGGCCGCACCGCCGCCTCGCTGGCGGACCTGCCGATCGCGCGCGCGCTGCGGCCGCTGTTCCCGCGGCTGGTCGACGTCGGCGAGCCGTTCGGCGCCTACTACTACGCGATCGCCGTGCGGCGCGGCGAGCCGGAGCTGCAGCGCGCGCTCGACGAGGCGATCGGCGCGCTGCTGGCGAACGGCACCCTCGAACGCATCTACCGCGAGTGGGAGCTGTGGGTGCCGGCGGAAGCGCGGCTCGGCGACCGCGACGTCGTCGACGCGTTCGCGCGCGACGGCGACGACCGTGCGGCCGCAGAGCTGCACTGGGGTGCCGTGCTGTCGCTGCTGGGCACGGGCGCGCTGCGCACGCTCGGCATCTCGGTGGTGTCGTTCGCGCTCGCCGTGCTGCTCGGCCTCGCGATCGCGCTGCTGCGTCTGCACGGGCCGCGGCCGCTGCGCTGGTGCGCCGTGGCCTACGTCGAACTGCTGCGCGGCACGCCGATCCTGGTGCAGATGCTGCTGCTCTACTACGGGCTCGGTCAGATCGAAGGCCTGCGCCTGGACGCGGTGACCGCCGGCGTGCTCGGACTGGCGCTCAACTACGCGGCGTTCGAGGCCGAGATCTACCGCGGCGCGCTGTCGGCGATCCCGCGCGGCCAGCGCGAGGCGGCGCAGGCGCTCGGCTTCACCGGTGCGCAGGCGTTGCGCCACATCGTCGTGCCGCAGGCGCTGCGCCTGTCGCTGGCGCCGTCGACCAACGACTTCATCGCCCTGTTCAAGGACAGCTCGATCGTCATGGTGATCACCGTCGTCGAGCTGACCAAGCAGTACCAGATGCTGGCGAATGCCACCGGGCGCTTCATCGTGCTCGGCTTCGTGACCTCGGGCCTCTACCTGCTGATGAGCCTGCCGCTGGCGTATCTGGCGCGGCGCTTCGAGCGACGGCTCGATCGGGACCGCGCATGATCCGGCTGCGCGGCGTCACCAAGCGCTACGACGGGCGCGTGCTGTTCGCGGGGCTCGACCTCGACCTGGTGCCGGGCCGGACCACGGTCGTCACCGGCCCGAGCGGCTGCGGCAAGAGCACGCTGCTGCGCCTCTGCAACCAGCTCGAACGCCACGACGAGGGCGCGGTGAGCCTCGCGCCGATCGAGATCCCGGCGGGGCTGCCGCATGCGGCATGGCAGCGACGGGCGGCGGAGCTGCGCCGGCGCACCGGCATGGTGTTCCAGGGCTACCACCTGTTTCCGCACCTGAGCGTGCTGGCCAACGTGACGCTGGCGCCGCGCGTCGTGCAGGGAGCCGCGCGCGCGGTCGCCGAGGCGAAGGCGCGGCAACTGCTCGAACTGGTCGGCATGGCCGCCGCCGCCGACCGCTTCCCGGCGCGCCTGTCGGGCGGCGAGTCACAGCGGGTCGCGATCGCGCGCGCACTGGCGACCGAGCCCGAGGTGCTGCTGCTCGACGAGCCGACCTCGGCGCTCGATCCGGCCAGCACCGCCGACGTCGTCGCCGTGATCTCGGACCTGCGGCGGCGCGGCGTCACGCAGATGCTGGTCACGCACGACCCGCAGCTGGCGAAGGCGCTCGCCGACGAACTGGTCCAGCTCGGCTGAGGCGCCGGTCCCGCGATGGCGAGCGGTGATCGATCGCGGCTATCCTGCACGGCGATGAAGACGGTGTTGTGGTGGGCCGTCGCCGCGCTGGCGGCTGCGTGCACGGCGACCGGCGTTCGCTCGCGCGAGGTCGTGGCCGCTTTTCCCGCGGGCTGGAGCGGTACCTGGCGTGGCACGCTGGAGGTGTGCAACGCCGACGGGGCGCTGCCCGGCGCGTCCGTCGAGCACGTGATCGAGCCGACCGAGGATCCGGCGCGCTGGCGTTGGGTCACCACCTACGACGGCGCCGCGGGCCGGGTCGTCAAGGACTACACGCTGCTGGTGCGCGACGCGCTGCGCGGTGCATATGCGATCGACGAGCGCGATGGGGTCGTGCTCGAGGCGCGGTGGCTCGGCGACGCGCTGCACACCTGGTTCGAGGTCGGCGGCTCGCTGTTGATCGTGCGTGAGTCGGTACTGGCCAACGGCACGGCCGCCGCGACCTACTGCTTCGAACTGCTGACCGCGCCCACTGCGACGGCGGCGGACGGCGACGGCGCCGTGCGCTGCTTCGCCCCGGTCGTGCTGCAGCGGGCGCGCCTGCGACGGGTCCGCTGACACCCGCCGCTACAGCGGGAACGCGCCCTCGTTGACGCCGCGTCCTTCCAGCGCCAGCACCTCGGCCAGCTGTTCCTTCAGCTGCGGCGTCACGTGCTCGTAGACGTCGGTGACCAGCGTCTCGTCGGCGGGCGGCGCGTTCTGTTCGGCGGCCGCGATCGCGTCGTTGACGCGCTGGGCGATGCCCTCCTTGAACGCCGCCTCCTTGCCGTCGTCCCACAGGCCGCGCCGCGTCAGGTAGGCGCGGAAGCGGTCGACCGGGTCCTTCTTCTCCCACGCCTTGACCTCGGCCTCGTCGCGGTAGCGCGTCGGGTCGTCGCTCGACGAGTGGCCGAGGCGCCGGTAGGTCACGGCCTCGACGAACGTCGGGCCGTCGCCCTGGCGGGCGCGTTCGACCGCGGCCCTGGTGACCGAGTAGACCGCGAGCACGTCGTTGCCGTCGACGCGCACGTAGGGGATGCCGTAGGCCTTGCCCTTCTGCGCCAGCGTCTCCGACGCGCTCTGCTTGCTGATCGGCACCGAGATCGCCCACTGGTTGTTCTGGCAGAACAGCACGCACGGGCTCCGGTAGACGGCGGCGAAGTTCATGCCGGCGTGGAAGTCGTTGGCGCTGGTGGCGCCGTCGCCCATGTAGCCGAGCACGACGACGTCGTCGCCGCGGATGCGCGCCGCCATCGCCGCGCCGACCGCGTGGCTGATCTGCGTGCCGATCACCGACGACATGCCGTAGTAGTTGCCTTGCTTGAAGGTGTAGTGGCACGGCATCTGGCGGCCCTTGCAGCGGTCGGCGCCGTTGCCGATCAGCTGGTTGAT
Organism: Planctomycetota bacterium; assembly: GCA_016794035.1. Taxonomy (GTDB): domain Bacteria; phylum Planctomycetota; class UBA1135; order UBA1135; family UBA2386; genus JAEUHS01. The sequence goes on along the minus strand of JAEUHS010000069.1, from coordinate 2,439 downwards.
CGCCTCCGTCAGCGACAGGCCGCGCATCATCGCCGCGGCGCCCTCGCGCAGCGCCGGGAAGATCCAGTCGCGCGGCTCGAGCGCCGCGATCGAGCCGACGGTCGCCGCTTCCTGACCGAGGATCGGGCCGTAGAAGCCGATGCGGCCCTGCCGCTGCAGCATCAGCATGCGGCGGTCGAACTCACGCACCTGCACCATCTGCTCGTAGAGGAACAGCAGCGTTTCCTCGGCGAGGCCGGGGTCCTTGCCCCGCGCGACGGTGCCGTCGTCCTCGAGCAGGCGCACCAGGCCCGCCGACGACGGCATCACCGCGGCCGGTTTCGGCGTCGCGACCCTGGCCGTGCCGGCCCTCGGCTTCGCGGCCGCCTTCGCCTTCGCCTTCACCGGCGCCTTGTGGCCCTTGCCGCTCACGCCAACAGCAGCCGGTACGGCTGTTCGAGGTGTTCCTTGATCACGTTCATCCAGCGCGCGCCGGTGGCGCCGTCGACGAGGCGGTGGTCGATCGACACCGACAGGTACATCTTCTTGCCGATCACGATCTGGCCGTCGTGCACGACCGGCGTGTCCTTGATCGCGTGCACGCCGCAGATCGCGACCTCGGGGAAGTTGATGACCGGCGTCGCGAACAGGCCGCCGATGTTGCCGGCGTTGGTGATCGTGAACGTGCCGCCGGTGAGGTCTTCGACCGTGACCTTGCCCTCGCGCGTGCGCGCGGCGAGGTCCTGGATGTCCTTCGCCAGCTGGCCGATCGACTTCTGGTCGACGTCCTTGATCACCGGCACGATGAGCCCGTTGTCGGTGTCGGTCGCGATGCCGAAGTTGTAGTAGTGCTTGATGACCAGCTCGTTGGTGGTCTCGTCGAGCGAGCTGTTCATCGCCGGGAACTGGCGCATCGCCTGCACGATCGCCTTCATGATGAACGGCAGGTAGGTGACGTTGACGCCCTGGTCGGCGAACGCCTTCTTCGCGTCGCCACGGATCTTCGCCAGCTCGGTGACGTCGATGTCGTCGACGTAGGTGAAGTGCGTCGCGGTGAACTTCGATCGCGTCATCGCCTCGGCGATCTTGCGGCGCAGGCCGCGGAACGGCACGCGCTCCTCGCTGCGGCCGGCGGGCGCCGGCGGGATCGCGATCGGCGTGAAGCGCGGACCACCGACGGCGGCGGCGGCGCCCTTGCTGGCGACCGCAGCGCCGCTGCCGGCGGCGGCGAGGTCGTCGTTGGTGATGCGGCCGCGCGGGCCGGTCGGCGCGACCGCGCTGAGGTCGATGCCGAGCTCGCGCGCGCGCCGGCGCGTGGCCGGCGCCGCGAGCACCTTGCCCGGGCTGCTCTGCACGAACGCCTTCGCGGCGGGCGCCGCCTTCGCGGCGGCCATCGCCGGCGCGGGCGCCGGCGTCGGCGCCTTGGCCGGTGCCGCGGCCGGGATCACGGCGGGCTTCGCCGCCGGTGCCGGCGCTGGCGCGGGTGCCGGCGCGGCCTTCGCGGGCGCGGGCGCCGCGGCCGGCGCGGCGGCTTCACCACCGGCGGCGCCGGCGTCGATCACCGCGATCACCGAGCCGACCGGCACGACGTCACCCTCCTTGCACTTCAGCTCCTTGATCACGCCGGTGAACGGCACGGTGATCGTCACGGTGGCCTTGTCGGTCATCACCTCGACGAACTCGTCCTCTTCCTTGACGGCCTGACCGGCCTTGACCTTCCAGCTGACGATCTCGCCCTCGGCGATGCCTTCGCCGATGTCGGGCAGTTTGAATTCCTTGAGAGCCATGTGTGGGGGTTCCTGAATACGTGGGGTCGTGCGGGTGCGTCAGAGTTCGCCGTGCGACGGTTCGCGACCGTCGACGGCTCACCAGACGAAGGTCTTCTCGATGCCGGCGAGCACGCGCTTGCCGTCGGGCATGTAGAGGTGCTCGAGCGTGTAGGGGAACGGGGTGTCGAAGCCGGCGACGCGCACGATCGGGCCCTCGAGATACTCGATGCACTTCTCGCCGAGGATGGCCGACAGCTCGGCGCCGTAGCCACAGGTCTTCGGTGCCTCGTAGACGACGACGCAGCGGCCGGTCTTCTTGACCGACTCGAGCACGGTCGCTTCGTCGAGCGGCACCAGCGTGCGCAGGTCGACGACCTCGACGCTGCGGCCCGCGGCCTCGGCCTCCTTGGCGGCCGCCTCGCAGACCGGCACCATCGCGCCGTAGCACAGCACGGTGACGTCGGTGCCCTCGCGGGCGATGCGCGCCTTGCCGATCGGCACCACGTGTTCGCCGAGCGGCACCTCGCCCTTGGCGTGGCGGTACAGCGCCTTGGGCTCGAGGAACATCACCGGGTCCTCGTCGCGGATCGACGCGATCAGCAGGCCCTTGGCGTCGGCCGGCGTGCTCGGGATCACGACCTTGAGGCCCGGCGTGTGGCAGAAGTAGGCCTCGCTCGACTGGCTGTGGTAG
>JAEUHS010000121.1 GCA_016794035.1 Planctomycetota bacterium | reverse complement strand
GCACCTCGCCGGCGTTGCTGGCGCGATGGAACCCCTCGAACACGCGTTCGAGTTCGGCGGGCGGGATGCCGCGGCCGCGGTCGCGCACCTCGACGATGGCGCGGTCGCCGTCGGTCGACAGCTCCAGTTCGATCTCCTGCTCCGGCGCGTCCTCGCGGCCGTACTTGGACGCGTTCTCGAGCAGGTTGACGATCGCGCTCTCGCAGGCGTTGCGATCGCAGCGCACGTGCACGCCGTGGGGCAGCGTCTCGACCAGGATCGCGCCGCGCGCTTCGAGGTGCGGCGTGTAGGTGTCGCACACGGTGCGCAGCAGTTCGCCGAGGTCGACGTCGCTCGGTTCGTAGGTCAGCGTGCCGGCCTGCTGGCGAGAGAAGTCCAGGATGCGCTGGATCAGCGCCGTCAGCCGTTCGGACTCGCGCGTGATGATGCCGCCGAAGTGCGCCGCCTGCTGCGGGTCGCGGGCCCGACCCAGGCCGAGCGTCTCGCCGTACATGCGGATCAGCGCGAGCGGCGTCTTCAGTTCGTGCGAGACGCGCGAGACGAGGTCGATCTTCAGCGCCGCCAGCTCGGTCTCGCGTGATGCCGAACGCCACAGCCACAGCGCCCCGCCGAACGCCGTCGCGAACAGCGCCAGCATCAGCAGCGTGCGGTTGCGGGTCGCGGCGTGCGCCTCGACGATGATGCGCTCGGCGTTGGCGGGGTAGGCGTGCAGTTGCAGGCCGTGGCGTTCGAGCGCCGGCGGCACGAAGTTGTCGGGCACCGTCACCGGCGGCGGCAGCAGCGGCGCGCCGTCGGCGTCGTGGATCGCCAGCACGAACGTCGCGCCGCTGCCGGCGAACGGCGCCAGCGCGGGCGCCAGCAGCGTGTCCAGGTCGAAGTGCATGCCGACCCGGGCGCAGCGGAAGCGCTGCTGTTCGGGGTCCGACGCGCGGCGTACGGCGAGCAGGGTGGTGCGGTCGGACAGCGTCGACACCAGGCGCTGCTCGTCGTCGGAGTCGGCCTGCTCGTCGTCCGGCGCCACCGTGCGCATGCGGCGCAGGCGCAGGCCGAACTTGAGCACCAGGTCGTAGGCACCGGCGAACGTGCGCGACTGCGTGCGCTGACGTTCCTCGGCCAGCAGCCGGTCGGCTTCGCCGCGCAGCGCGTCGTCGCCGCCGATGCCGGCCGCGAGCCGCTCCGCGACCGCCGACAGCAGGCCGTCGGCGAGATGGTCGCGCCGGCTCTCGGCGATCGTGCGCAGCAGCTTCAGGCGGTCCGCCGCGGCGCCGAGTTCGGCCAGCGCGGCCTCGGCCAGCAGGATCAGCGGCCAGGTGTCGACGTCGAGTCGGCCCGTGCGCGGGCCGTTGCCGCCGACCCGCGCGACCTTCTCGAACTGCGCGCGCGCGCCGTCACCGTCGCCGAGGCGCCGCAGCACCGTCGCCAGCCGGAAGCGTGCGGTGACCTCGGCATCGTCGAGGTCGGAGCGACGGCCGCCGCGCGTCGGCGGGGGCGCGGCCTCGATCTGCGCCAGCAGATGCTGCAGCAGCGGCTTCGCCGCCGCGAAATCCCCGCGCGTCAGCAGCAGGTCGACCGCCTGCAGGGCACCGGTCGCCGCGTTGTCGCCGCTGCGCGGCCTCGGCTCGCGCGCGAACGGCAGGTTCAGGCGGCCGGGTGGCGGCGTCGGCCAGACCAGCGCGAACTGTTCGTCGAGCAGCACGATGTCCAGCAGGCCGGCCAGCGGTTCCGCCGCGCGCACAGCGAGCACCGTGCGCACGGGCCCGAGGTCGGCCAGGTGCCGCCCGGTCGCCGCCGACAGCGCCGGCAGCCGCTGGTCGAACTGCTGGTCGATCGCCTGCGCGGCGCTGTGCAGGAACTGGCGCGCCTCGCGCTCCAGCGCCGCCTGGGCCTCGGCGCCGCTGCGCTGCAGCTCGTTCCAGCCCAGCGCGGCCAGCACCGCGAGCGGGATCAGGAAGGTGCAGAGCGCCAGCAGGTGGCGGTGGCTGAAGCGCGACTGCGAGGACGACATGGGGATGCGGGCGGGCCGCGAGTTGCCGTGCAGCGTAGCGCCGGGCCGCGGCAGCGGTAGCGAGCCAGGCGGTGGGCCGCCGTCGGCGCCGGATTCCCGCGTACAGGCCGCGGGCCGCGCACGCGCGCGGCCCGCGTTCGATCACCCGCGGTCGTGGCCGCGGTGTCGTGTCGCCGCCATCACTGCACGGTGAACACGTAGGTGTCGCTCAGGTCGAGCGTCAGCTCCGGGCAGCCGGGCGTCGGCGGCGCGTAGTCGATGCCCTGGATGTACACCTGCAGGCCCAGGGTCGCCCAGAACGGCGCCACACTCAGCGTGAAGTTGTTCGCGCCGATGATGCCGACCGGGTTGACGCTGACGCCGAGCACGCAGTCGCACAGCGGCAGGAACGGCACCACGTTCAGGTTGACGAACGTGCTGCTGACGTCCAGCGCGATCAGGCCGCCGAAGCCCTGGATGCCGCGGACCTTGGTGAACTGGTCGGTGCCCAGTTCGCAGGTGCCGGTGCAGACGATGTCGATCGTGCGCGGGCCGCACGGGGTCGAGACCCGCTGCAGGCTGGTCGGCTTGTCGATGAAGCGGATGCCGCGGTAGAGCATGTTCGTCGGCGCCGTGCGCAGCGACGTGACGACCGACGCGGGGCCGGTGTCGGTGACCGTGATGATCTGGGTCGTCGAACCGCTGTTGGCGATGCCGTACAGCGTCGTGACGCCGTTCAGCACCTTGCCGGTCACCGTGCGGCAGCCGGCGCTGAGGCCGAGCGTCAGCGTGTACTGCAGGCTCCACACGCCGCCGGTTTCGGTCCACTTCTGGATGCCGCCGCCCGACGAGCCGATGCGGTCGTCGGCGACGTAGACCGTGCTCGGGTTGGCCCAGAACATGTCGTAGCTCGACGGCCCCGAGGTGCTCGGGAAGCCGTTCAGCAACGCGATACCCGCCGCGCTGGTCGGCAGGCTGCCCGAGCCGACCTGAGCGACGCCGCGGATGCCGCCCGAGTTCTGGGTGACGAAGAGATCGCCGTGGTAGATGCCGATGTGGCGGATGTTGCCGGCCGCGATCAGCGTCGACGTCAGGTCGCCGAGGTTGGCGACGAAGCGCACGCCGCCGCCGGTGGTGTTGAACACCGGGCTCGTGGTCCAGAAGCGGTTGCCGTCGTCGCTGACGACGCCGCGGATGTTGCCTGACACCGGTCCGGTCGTGGTCGGCGTCGGGCTGTAGGCGTCGGTGATCGCGGTGCTGGTGTCCAGCGTGCCGGTGAACACGCTGAAGCGGCCGATCACCCGCGCGACCGGCGGGTTCGCCTGTTCGGCGACGCCGAGCGTGCCGAGCGGAGCGTCATAGCCGCCCCAGGTCAGGTAGAGCCCGTTGGTCGACAGGTTCAGCTGGCCCTCGCTCGTCGAGGTGCCCGAGTTGGTGCAGGCGAACTGCGGGCCGACGGCCGTGGTCGGAATCGCGATGTCGGGCTGGACCGGCGTCGTGAAGGTGCCGGCCGGGTCCCATTCTTCGAGGAACGACGGGGTGGCGTCCCCGGTCAACGGCGCGATGCCGTCGCCGGAGCGCAGCACGGCGAGGTTGCCGATGCTCATCGGTGCCTGCGCGAACAGGCCGGGGACGAGGAGAGAGGAGACGGCGAGCGGCAGCAGCCGGCCGAGGGCAGTGGACATGTTCATGAGCGGTGGACGGGTGGAATCGGGCTATCGAACACCATTGCGCCGCCGGAGTCGACGGCGTGGTGTCGTGCTCGGCGCGCGCGCGATCGGCAGCGATGCGCTGCGCCGTAGCCGGGAATGCCGAGCAGCATGGCGTGCGTGCATGCAGCGACGACCAGCGGCCGATGAAGGCTCGGCCAAACGGCGCCGTGGGTGCGCGCGGGTTCGCGCGTGCAAGGCGCCCGCGCCGCGCAAGCTGCGTTGGCAGTGGACAATCCTCCACGCATTGTGCACGCGATGCAGCGCTGGCTCGCCAGCAGCGGCGGCTCGGCGCGCTACGGTCGCGCCGGCCGCCACCACGTGCGCGCGACCGCGCCGCAGGCGAACGTCGACAGCGCCCCGACCGTGCCGAACCACAGGCCGGCGATGCGCAGGTGCTCCGGCAGCGAGTCGCGGGCGACGTAGAGGCCGCCGGTCAGGCAGGCGCCGCCGAGCAGGCCGGCGATCGCCGCGGCCGGCGCGGTCGGCCCGGGCAGCAGCGCGAGGAAGAACACGCCGAGCAGGATGCCGGTCGTGAACGATGCGATCGTCAGCACCTGGTCGACGACGCTGCCGCCGCCGAGACCGCTGGCGCCGACCGCCATCTGCAGGCCGCCGAACAGCAGCGTCGCCATGCGTGCCTGGCGGAACGTGCGCGCGTCGCTGGTCGTGCGCCGCTGCAGCGGCAGCAGGATGTCGTTGACCAGCGCCGACGCCGAGCTGTTCAGCGAGCCCGACAGCGTCGACATCGCCGCGGCGAACACCGCGCCGAGCACCAGCCCGCGCACGCCGCTCGGCATGTGGTGCACCAGGTAGTCGACGAACACCGCGTCGCCCTTGCCGAACGGCTGCGCCGGCGGGTGCTGTCGGTAGAACAGCCACAGCAAGAGGCCGAGCAGCAGGAACAGCGCGAACTGCAGCAGCACGACCACGCCGCTGGCGACCAGTGCCTTCTGCGCGTCGCGCAGCGAACGGGCGCACAGGTAGCGCTGCACGACCAGCTGGTCGACGCCGTGCGTGCCGAGCGACAGGAATGCGCCGCCGATGAGGCCGGCCCACAGCGTGTGGCCGTCGGCGAGCGTGAACGCGAACGAGAACACGCGCAGATGGCTGTCGACCTCGCCGGTCAGCGGCAGCCGGTCCAGCACTCCGGTCGCCGCGCCGAGCGACCAGACCGCGAACAGCGCGCCGAGCATGTAGATCGCGAACTGCAGCACGTCGGTCCACACCACCGCGCGCACGCCGCCGAAGAACGTGTAGACCAGCGTCGAGGTGCCGGTGACCAGCACGGCGACCGGCAGCGACACGCCGGCGAGTTCCTGCAGCACCACGGCGGTCAGGTACAGGCGCAGGCCGTCGGCCAGCGTGCGCATGACCAGGAAGATCGTGCTGGCGAGGCCGCGCAGCAGCGGTCCGAAGCGCGCCTGCAGCACTTCGTAGGCGGTGAACAGCTCGCCCCGGAAGTAGAGCGGCAGCAGCAGGCGCGCGGCGATCACGCGCCCGAGCAGGAAGCCGAGCGGCAGCTGCAGGAAGCGCATGTCGCCGGGGCTGCCGGCGACGCCGTCGCCGTGGACGAGGCCGGGCACGCTGAGGAACGTCACCGTGCTGGTCTCGGTGGCGACGATCGAGATCAGCAGCGCCGGCCACGGCAGGTCGCGGCCACCCAGCAGGTAGTCCTTCGCCGTGTGCTGGCCGCGCCCGAGCCAGACGCCGAGCGCGACCATGCCCAGCAGATAGACGGCGACGATGGCGGTGTCGAGCGGGCCGATGGACATGCGGAGCGGCGGGCGCTCGCAGCTATACTCACGCGCCACGCGATGACCAAACCCGATCTGACCTCGCTTTTGACCGAAGCACGGCATCCGCGCACCGAGGCGCTCGACGCGATGTCGACGCTCGAACTCGTCACCGTGATGAACGACGAGGACCGCAACGCGGCCGAGGCCGTGCGTGCCGCGCTGCCGCGCATCGCCGAGGTCGTCGACAAGGTCGCCGAACACATGCGCAAGGGCGGCCGGCTGATCTACTGCGGCGCCGGCACATCGGGCCGGCTCGGCGTGATCGACGCGGCCGAGTGCCCGCCGACGTTCTCGGCGCCGCCCGACCGCGTGCTCGGCGTGATCGCCGGGGGCGCGCAGGCGTTCGCGAAGTCGGCCGAAGGCGCCGAGGACGACGAGGGCCGGGGCGCCGCCGACCTGAAGGCGCTGACGCTGGGGCCCAAGGACGTCGTCGTCGGCATCGCCGCGAGCGGCCGCACGCCCTACGTGCTGGGTGCGCTGCGCCACGCGGCGGCGCAGGGCTCGCTGACCGTGGCGCTGGTGTGCAACCACGGCAGCGCCGTCGCCGCCGCGGCCGCGCTGCCGATCGAACTGGCGACCGGCCCCGAGGTGCTGACCGGCAGCACGCGGCTCAAGGCGGGCACGGCGACGAAGATGGTGCTGAACATGCTGAGCACCGGCGCGTTCGTGCGGCTCAACAAGACCTACGGCAACCTGATGGTCGACCTGCAGGCGAACAACCAGAAGCTGATCGCGCGCAGCGTGCGCATCGTCGCCGAGGCGACCGGCTGCGACCACGCGACCGCCGAACGCACGCTGCTGCAGAGCGACGGCGAGGTGAAGGCCGCGATCGTGATGCTGCGGCACGCGGTCGACGCGCCGACCGCGCGCACCCTGCTGCTGACGCACGACGGCAGCGTGCGCCGCGCGCTCGCCGCCCCCGGCGCGTGACCGCGACCACGCCGCCCCGGTCGCGCCTGCCCGCGACGGTCTGGGCGCTGGCCTGGGTGTCGTTCTTCACCGACCTCAGCAGCGAGATGATCGTGCCGCTGCTGCCGGCGTTCCTGGCCGGCCTCGGCGGGTCGATGGTGGCGCTCGGCCTGCTGCAGGGAACCAGCGAACTGGTCGTCGCCGCGCTGAAGCTGCTGAGCGGCTGGCTGTCGGACCGGCAGGCGATCAAGAAGCCGTGGATCGTGGTCGGCTACGGCCTGTCGACGCTGCTGCGGCCGCTGTTCGCGCTGGTGCAGACGCCGCTGCAGGCGGTGCTGGTGCGCAGCGGCGACCGGCTCGGCAAGGGCCTGCGCTCGGCGCCGCGCGACGCACTGATCGCGAACTGCGTCGCGGGTCCGCACCGCGGCGCGGCGTTCGGCGTGCAGCGCGCCATGGACCACGCCGGCGCGCTCGGCGGTGCGCTGGTCGCGAGCACGCTCGTGTGGTGGGGCTGTGAGCTGCGCACGGTGTTCGCGCTGTCGCTGCTGCCGGGGCTGGTGGCGGTGCTGGTGCTGGTGCTCGGCGTGCGCGAGCGGTCGGCGGCGTCGCCGGGCGGCGCCGAGGCCGATCCGCCGGGTGCGCTGCGCCGCCTGCTGCCGCTCCTGCTGGTCGTCGTGTTCTCGGCGATCGGCGGCGCCGTCGACCTGTTCGTGCTGGCGCGCGCCGGCGAGCTCGGCGTGCCGACCGCGCAGCTGCCGCTGCTGTGGGCCGTGCTGCACCTGGTGCGCTCGGTGCTGTCGCAGCCGCTCGGCGCGCTGTCGGATCGCCTCGGCCAGCGCCGCGTGATCGGCACCGGCCTGTTCGTCAACGGCCTGGTGATGCTCGGCTTCGCGCAGGCGTCGAGCCAGGTCTGGATGTGGCCGCTGTTCGCCGTGCACGGGCTGCACGCGGCGTTCACCGAAGGCGCCGAGCGCGGCTATCTCGCGGCGCAGAGCGGCGCCGGCAGGCGTGGCCGGGTGTTCGGCGTCTACCACGCGGTGCAGGGGCTGTCGGCGTTCGCCGGCCCGGTGCTGCTCGGCCTGTTGTGGGACGAGGGCGGCGCCGCGACCGCGTTCGTCGCCGCCGCCGCGGTGTCGCTGGTGGCGCTGGTGCTGCTGATCGGCATCGTGCCGGCGGCGGGTGCGCCGCGGCGCGGGTAGATTGCGCACATGGCGCCGTCCCCCGAAGTGCGCGTGCTCGCGACCGCCGCCGACGCGGTGCCGCTGCTGCTCGCCGAGGTCGAGCGCGTCCTGGCGCGCGGCGACCGCGCGCTGGTCGGCTTCGCCACCGGCCGCACCTTCACCGGCTTCCTGCGCACGCTGGGGCAGGAGCTGCAGGCGCAGCGGTTGCCGGCGGAGGTGTTCGCGGCCACGCACCTCGACGAGTACGTCGGCTACCCGCCGGAGCGCGCGGGCGGCATGGTGCACGAGCTGGGCGACGCCTGCCCACCGTTCGTCGCGATGCGGCGCGCGGGCTCGCTGCTGGTCGTGCCGCACACCGAGGACGCGGCGGCGATCGCCGCGCACGCCGAACGGCTGCGGCTGGCCGGCGGCGTGGCGCTGCAATTCGTCGGCATCGGTCGCAACGGCCATCTGGCGTTCAACGAGCCCGGTACGCCGTTCGACGTCGGCTTCCACACGGCGACGCTGACCGAGTCGACGCGCGAGGATGCCCGCGCCCGGTTCGCGCCCGACGAGCCGCCGCGGCGCGCGGTGACCTCCGGGATCGCGACGATCCTCGCCGCGCGGCGCATCGTGCTGTGCGCGTTCGGCCCGGCGAAGGCGCGCGCGGTGCAGGCGATGCTGCACGGGGAGGTGACGCCGGCGTGTC
>JAEUHS010000073.1 GCA_016794035.1 Planctomycetota bacterium | reverse complement strand
CCGTCGACGAGGGCGAACACGTCGCGATCATGGTAAACGAGGAGGATCACCTGCGCATGCAGGTGTTCGCACCCGGCCTGCAGACCGAGGCGGTGTGGCAGCGCGCCGAGCGCCTCGACGACGCGATCATGCAGCGGCTGCCGATCGCCTGGTCGGAGGAGTTCGGCTTCCTGACCGCGTGCCCGACCAACACCGGCACCGGCCTGCGGCTGTCGGTGATGGTCCACCTGCCCGGTCTGGTCTGGTCGGAGGAGATCGACAAGGCGACCAACGTCGCGCAGAAGATCCACCTCGCGGTGCGCGGTCTCTACGGCGAGGGCAGCCGCGCGCTCGGTGACTTCTACCAGGTCAGCAACCAGGTCACGCTCGGCCGCGACGAGACCCAGATCCAGGCGGACGTCCTGCTGGCGGTCAGCCGCATCGTGCAGTGGGAACGCGAGGTGCGCGAGGCGCTGCTGCGGGGCTCGGCGCGCCCGCGCACGCTCGATCGCATCCATCGCGCCCTCGGCACGCTGGAACGCGCCCAGATCCTGACCAGCGAGGAGGCGCTCGGCTGCCTTTCGGCGCTGCGCTTCGGTGTCGAGGAGGAACTGCTCGAGGGCTTCGACGTGGCGGCGGTCAACCGCGCGCTGCTGCTGTCGCAGCCTGGCCACCTGCAGCGCCACACGCGCGAACGGCTGCAGCCCGACGAACGCGACCAGCGCCGCGCACAATTGTTGCGCGAGACGCTCGGCTGCGTCCCTTAGCCGTGTTCCGGCGCGCCGACCGCCAACTGCCCCTGTCGACGCCGCCGTCCGCCCCAGACCTGGCCAAAAATTGGCCACTGGAACCAACGCGGGCGCTGGATCTCCAACTGGGGTAAATCATATACCGCCGTCTTCCGATCTAAGGACTGGCCCCACCCGGGCTCCCCGAGGTACCACGCCGCATGTTCGACCGCTTCACCGACCGCGCCAAGAAGGTCATGAGCTTCGCCCGCCAGGAGGCGATGAAGTTCAACCACGAATACATCGGCACCGAGCACATCCTGCTCGGGCTGGTCCAGGAGGGCAGCGGCGTCGCTGCCAACGTCCTGAAGAACATGACGATCGACCTCGAGAAGATCCGCCACGAGGTGGAGAAGATCGTCAAGACCGGTCCCTCGATGGTCACCATGGGCCAGCTGCCCTTCACCCCGCGCGCCAAGACGGTGCTGGAGCTGTCGCTCGAGGAAGCGAGCCAGCTCAGCCACAACTACATCGGCACCGAGCACCTGCTGCTGGGTCTGATCCGCGAGAACGAGGGCATCGCCGCCCAGGTGCTGATGAACCTGGGTGTCAAGCTCGACGAAGTGCGCGAGGAGGTGCTGGAGTTCCTCGGCGCCTCCGAGAACAACAACGACGAGGAGGGCGAGAGCGGCGAGTCGTCGAGCGGCGGCAGCAGCCCGTCGAGCCCCGGGGCGAGCACGCCGAGCGGCAACACCAAGAGCAAGACGCCGGCACTCGACTCGTTCGGCCGCGACCTGACCGAACTGGCGCGCGAGGCGAAGCTCGACCCGGTGATCGGCCGCGACAGCGAGATCGAACGCGTGATCCAGATCCTGTCGCGCCGCACCAAGAACAACCCGGTGCTGCTCGGCGAGGCCGGCGTCGGCAAGACCGCGATCGTCGAAGGTCTGGCGCAACGCATCGTCAAGGGCACCGTGCCCGAGATCCTGCGCCGCAAGCGCCTGGTCGTGCTCGACCTGGCGATGATGGTCGCCGGCACGAAGTACCGCGGCCAGTTCGAGGAGCGCATCAAGGCGGTGATGACCGAGGTGCGCCGCGCCAAGGACGTGATGCTGTTCATCGACGAGCTGCACACGCTGGTCGGCGCCGGCGGCGCCGAAGGTGCGATCGACGCCTCCAACGTGCTGAAGCCGGCGCTGTCGCGCGGCGAGGTGCAGTGCATCGGCGCGACCACGCTCGACGAGTACCGCAAGTACATCGAGAAGGACGGCGCGCTGGAGCGCCGCTTCCAGACCGTCAACGTCGAGCCGCCGACCCCGGAGCAGACGCTCGAGATCCTCAGGGGCCTGCGCGACCGCTACGAGGCCCACCACCGCGTTACCTACACCGACGCGGCGTTCCAGGCCGCCGTCGACCTGAGCACCCGCTACATCACCGGCCGCTTCCTGCCCGACAAGGCGATCGACGTGATCGACGAGGCCGGCGCCCGCATCCGCATCAAGTCGATGACGGCGCCGCCGGACCTGCGCGACATGGACACCGAGATCGCCCGCCTCAACAAGGAGAAGGAGGAGGCGGTCGCCAACCAGGACTTCGAGCGCGCCGCCGACCTGCGCGACCAGGCGTTCAAGCTCGGCAAGAAGAAGGAAGAGATCCAGCGCGAATGGCGCGAGCGCGAGAACTCGCGCGAGTCGGGCGGCGTCGTCGACGAGGACGTGATCGCCGAGACGGTCTCGAAGATGACCGGCATCCCGCTGAACCGGCTCGACCAGGCCGAAGCCGACCGCCTGCTGCGCATGGAGCAGGAACTCGGCAGGGACGTGATCAACCAGGAGCGCGCGATCTCGGCGATCGCCAAGGCGGTGCGCCGTTCGCGCGCCGGCCTCAAGGACCCGAACCGGCCGATGGGCTGCTTCGTGTTCCTCGGCCCGTCGGGCGTCGGCAAGACCTGGCTCTCCAAGTGCCTCGCCAAGTTCATGTTCGGCAGCGAGGACGCGATCATCCAGATCGACATGTCGGAGTACATGGAGAAGTACAACGCCTCGCGGCTCGTCGGCGCCCCCCCGGGCTACGTCGGCTACGAGGAAGGTGGCCAGCTGACCGAGAAGGTCCGCCGGCGCCCGTATTCCGTGGTGCTGCTCGACGAGATCGAGAAGGCGCACCCGGACATCTTCAACATGCTGTTGCAGATCATGGAGGAAGGCCGGCTGACCGACTCGTTCGGGCGGCACATCGACTTCCGCAACGTGATCATGATCATGACGTCGAACATCGGCGCCAATCTGATCAAGAACAGCACCGGCCTCGGCTTCGGCAAGGGTCCGGGCACCGGCAAGGAGAGCGGCGCCGACAAGATGCGCGAGCTGATCCAGGGCGAGATCGAGCGCCACTTCCGGCCGGAGTTCATCAATCGCCTCGACGAGATCGTGGTGTTCAACCAGCTCACGCGCGACGACATGCAGCGCATCGTCGAGAACGAACTGCGCAAGGTGAACGCCCGCATGAAGCAGAAGGGCCACGAACTCGACGTCGATCAGTCGGTGATCGACTGGATGATCGAGAAGTCGTTCCACGAGGAGTTCGGTGCCCGACCCCTGAAGCGCGGCATCGAGAAGCACCTCGAGGACCCGCTGTCCGAGCAGATCCTCAAGGGCCAGCTCGACACGCCCTACAAGATCCGTGCGGTGGTCGCCGACGGCGAAGTGCACTTCGAGATGACCGCGAAGCCCGCGGAGCCGAAGCCGGTCGCGGTCAAGGTCGGCGAGGGCAAGGGCGGTGAAGGCAAGGCCGGGGACGGCAAGGCCGGCGACGCCAAGCCCGGGGACGGGGCGCCGAAGAAGAAGTAGGCGCCGCGCCGCCGCAATCTCGGCCGTCGCGGCAGCGGATTGCGCCGGATTCCTGCCACCGCCACGCGCACGCGCCCACTCTGCGCCCGTGCGTACCGCCTACCTGATGCTCGCTCTCGCCGAGGGCCTCGGCGAGAGCCTCGTTCCGGCGCTGCTGGCGCCGGACCTCGACCCCCGATCGGTGCTGCGAGATCCGCCGGAGCCGCCCGTGGTGCCGCCGCGGGCGGCGTGGCGCCTGCGCCAGCCCGACCTCGCCGCACGCGCGGCTGCGATCGCAGCGGCCGCCGCGGCACACGGCCTGACGCTGCTGACGCCCGCCGATGCGCTCTGGCCGCCGCGCCTGCGCGACGTCGCGCTGCGCCCTCTGGTGCTGTTCGTGCGCGGCGATCCCGGCGCACTGACGCGAGCGCCCAGCGTCGCCGTGGTCGGCAGCCGCACACCGACCCCGTACGGCATCGGCACCGCGGGCCAGCTCGCGACCACGCTGGTGCGCACCGGCACCACGCTGTGGAGCGGCCTCGCGCGCGGCATCGACGCGATCGCCCACACGGCGAGCGTCGACGCGGGCTCGCCGACCGTCGCGGTGCTCGCCGGTGGCCTCGACGCCGTCTACCCGCCCGAACACGCGGCGCTGGCTCAGCGCATCGTCGACGGGGGCGGCTGCCTCGTCAGCGAACTGCCACCGGGTCGACGCGCGCGGCGCGGCCATTTCCCGCGCCGCAACCGCGTGCTGGCCGCGGGCAGCGAGGCGGTCGTCGTCGTCGAGGCGAGCCTCGCCTCCGGGGCCCTGCACACGGCCCGCTTCGCCGCCGAGATCGGCACCGACGTGTTCGCGGTGCCCGGGCCGATGACCAGCGAACGCAGCCAGGGCTGCCACCGCCTGCTCGCCGAGGGCGCGGCGGGCATCGTCGAAGACCCCGAGTCGCTGCTGCGCATGCTCGGCCTCGGCCGCGATCGCACCGGCGCCGAGGCGCTCGGCAGCTGCCGTTCCGCCGACGAACAGGCCGTGCTGCAGGCGCTGCGCCCGGGACCGCGGCCGACGGATCTGCTGCAGCGGGAGAGCGGGCTCGCACGCGGTGCGCTGTTGCGGGCCCTGTTCGACCTCGAGGCCGCAGGTGCGGTGCGTCACCTGCCCGGCGACCTCTGGTGCGCGACTACCAGCCGATGAACAGCACTTCGAGCAGCAGCATGCAGCCGAGCAGCACGGCCGACCAGACCAGCCAGCGCACGGTGCGCGCCACCGCCGCGCGCACCGTGTCGGCTGCCGTGGTCTGGTGCTGGCCGGTGATCACGATCGCGATCAGGAACAGGACCGGCACGTAGATGCCGAGGCGCAGCAACAGGCTCATGCGACCGCCTCCTGCGCGCGCCGCAGCGGGAACACCGAACGCTCGGCGACCGTGAACGCGTCGACCATGACGACCAGGTTCATCAGACCGGCCACGGTGCACAACACGATGCCGAGCTGCAGATCGAACGGCTCGCCGACCATGCGCAGCGGCCCGGTGAACAGCGCGGCGAACAGCGAGCCGCCGCCGAACAGGTTCTGGGCGATCCACCACACCGATGCCGTGGCACGATCGACGGCATGTCCGCCGGAGACGACGAGCCCGAGCGCGAACACCGCGGTCACGGCGATGCCGAGCAGCACGCCCTTGCCCTGCTGGCCGGCGCGCGCATGGCCGAGGCCCGGGACCAGCCACGACAGGCCGGCGCAGAGGGCCGGGTTGGCGGTCGGCGCCGGTGCGCCGTCGCCACCGTCGCGCTGCAGCCGCAGCTGCCAGTGCCCGGCCGCCGACCAGAACGCCGCCAGCATGCCCGACGCCCCGGTCAGGAACGCGCCGAGGTGCTCGAGGTCGCGCGGCATGCGCCACAGCCGTTCGCCGGTCGGGCCGCCGTCCCAGGCGAGCAGGCCGCCGAGCATGTGCGCCGGCAGGTTGAGCAGTTCGGGCAGCGCGGTCGACAGCCCGAACCGCGCCACGGCGCGCAGCACGTCGCTGCCGCCGGTGCGGGGCTCGAGCAGCGCCCAGTAGAACAGCCGCTCGCGCACCAGCATCCAGCCGGCGAAGAACAGCACCGTGCAGCTGACGAAGGCGAGCACGGCCCGCTGCTTCTGGCCGAGCCGCCACTGCAGCAGGCCGGGCACGAAGCCGGACAGGAACGGCCCCCAGCCGAGGAAGCGGAGCGAATGGCTGGCGTTCTGGTGCACCATGCAGGGCGCAGAGGTTACCGACGAGGTGCCGGCCACCGAAGCCCCTTTTGCCCATGCCACCGACCCGGAACGGCCGGCGCCCGCTACTTCCCCGCGTCGTCGGCGCCGAACACCTCGGCGTGCGTCAGCACATGGCGGCGCGGGCTCTGCGGCGCGGCCACGACCTTCTTGCCGTCCATGGTGCCGACGCGCAGCTCGAAGTACCACGGCTCGTACCGGAACACCAGCGAGTGCAGCGTGCCGAACGCGTGCCCGCCGCCGCGCTCGACCGAGCCGAGCAGGTCCCACGCCTCGGCGATCGACAGCTTGTGGTCCTCGGTGCCGAGGCAGTGGTCGATGCCCTCGTGCACCCGCTGTTCGCGGCGCAGGCTGTCGTTGCTGGCCGCGCGACCGTCGGTGCGCTTGTGGAAGTGGTTGGTCACCACGCAGGCGCCGCTCGGGCTGTCCCCGCGCACGCACGACCCTCGGTCGGTCTCGAACACCAGTGCCGGCGCCAACCCGTCGACGACCCGGGGCAGCACGACGTGCAGCATGTAGCCGGCCGGCGGGCTGGTGTTGCCGAGCAGCTTCTGCGCCAGGTCGAACGTCGCCGCGCCCGCGTCGGCCCGGCCCTGTTCGAGCACGCCGCGCAGCGCGATCGCCGAGGGCCAGGCGTCGGGTTCGGGCGTGAACGAGACCGTCGCCGAACCGACGTGCAGGAACGCGGCGAGGCCCGCCTTGCTGATGCCGGTCACCGCCCCGACGTAGCCGGGCCAGGTCACGGCAGCCGTGGCGCGCCCGTCGGGCAGGTGCTCGACCAGCAGCATCGTGGCGTCCAGCAGGTGCGAGCCCGTCAGCGGCCAGTCGAAGTTGCGTGCGGTCAGCACGCCGCCGCCCTCGACCTCGTCACCCCAGACCGTGAAGCTGCTGCAGCCGAGCAGGCCGAACACGTCGAGCGCGTTCGCGACCAGCAGGTCCCGCTGGTCGAACGGCCGCTCGAGCTCCGGCATGTCCAGATCGGCACCGCTGGCGACCACTCCGGCGAACACCGCCTCGATCTCCGCCTGCACGTCCTCGGGGTACTCGATCAGCCGATCGAGCGCACCGCGCACCTGATCGAGCAGCGCCTTCTGGCGCGCGAACCGGGCCGAGAACTCGGCGACCGCGACGGCCGCGATCTGCTTGCCGAGCAGGAAGCCGTGCGCGTAGCCGCGTTCGGCCGGCGTGCCGTACACGTGCAGGATCTGCAGTCCCCGGTGCCGCTCGAGGCGGCCGTGCACCGGCGCATCGACCGCGGCCGGCGCCGGCGGCGCGAGCGGCGACTGGGCCCAGGCGACCGCGACGAACGTGAACAGGCTGACGATGGTCGGCAGTGGCAGGCGCATGGCGGCTACTGTGCCGCGTGCTCGGCCCGGCGCCAATCACCGTGGCGTCGGCAGCGACCGCCAAGGTGTTCTGGGATCGGCTCCACGCGAGTCAGCCGCTCCTCGGGAACGCCGAGCGGCGAGGACCAGCGCAGGATCACCATCGCGCCGCGAAGTGGCGGCGCGCCGCGCCGCTACTTCGCAGCGCGATAGATGTCCTGCACGCCCTTCAGCAGCTTCAGCGCCTCGGCCTTCGGACGCTGGAACGCGTTGCGGCCCATGATCGAGCCGAACGAGCCGCCGTCGGCCAGGCCCTTGATCTCGGCCAGCACCTCCTCGGTGCCCTTCGCCTCGCCGCCCGAGAAGATGACGATGCGGCGGCCGCCGAACGCCGCGTGCACGACGTGCCGCGTGCGCTCCGCCAGGGTCGCGATCGGGATCTTCTCCGACTCGTAGACCTTCTTGGCCGCGTCCTGCTCGAGGAACTCGGTCGGCGGCTTGACCTTGATCACGTGCGCGCCGAGCTGCGCGGCGATCTGCGCCGCGTAGGCGCAGACGTCGATCGCCGTTTCGCCCTTCTTGCTGAGCGCGCTGCCGCGCGGATAGCTCCACACCACGACCGCGAGACCGGCGGCCTTCGCCTCCTCGGCGATCTCGCGCAGCTCCATGTACATCGCGTCGCGCTGGTCGCTGCCCGGGTAGATCGTGAAGCCGATCGCCGCGCAGCCGAGCCGCAGCGCATCGTTGACCGAGCCGGTCACCGCCGGCTTCGGATCCGGCGAGCTGTACAGCGAGTCGGAGTTGTTGAGCTTCAGGATCAGCGGGATGCGGCCGGCGTAGCGCCGCGCACCGGCCTCGAGGAACCCGAGCGGCGCCGCGTAGGCGTTGCAGCCGGCCTCGATCGCCAGTTCGAAGTGGTAGTGCGGGTCGTAGCCGACCGGGTTCTTCGCGAACGACCGCGCCGGGCCGTGCTCGAAGCCCTGGTCGACCGGCAGGATCACGAACTTGCCGGTGCCGGCCAGGGCGCCGGTGTCCATCATCCAGCGCAGGTTCTTCAGGACGCCGGGGTGATCGGATTCGTACCAGCTCAGGATCTCGTCGACGCGCTTGCTCATGGCTCTCTCGGCTGCCGGTGCTGCCGGCCAGCGTGGGTGTCAGCGGGGAAGAAGTGGGCGCCGATTGTGGTGCCCGCCCGAGCCGATGCAAGCGTGAGCCGCCGCAAGGGGCGAGCCGCCGGTCGACGGCGCCATGCCATGGCGCCGACGGGCCCCGCCGGGCGCCGGCCGGGTCACGGCCGCCGCGTCACTTCAGCTTCAGGCCGCGCGCCTGGCTGCCGGTCGTGAACTCCCAGAAGAAGTACAGCGGGTCGGCGCCGCCGATGTGCAGCATCGCGCGCACCTGGTAGCCCTTGTTGGCGTCGAGCGCCTCCTTCGGCACCACGAACAGGACGTCGCGCATGTCGCGCTTCTTGTTCAGCGGCACCTTCGGCGTGTGCACCCAGCAGTCGACCTGCTTCTTGCCGCGCTCGATCCAGCCGCGGTAGTCCGGGCCGTCCTTGGCGCAGAAGTTCTTCTCCGGCTGGCGACCACCCTTGCGGGACTCCCACAGCTCGATGCTGCTCTCGGCGAGGCCGATCGCGATCTCCTGTTGCAGCTGCAGGCTCACGGTGTAGCCGCACTTCGTGACGTCCTGCTGGTCTTCCGGCTGGTCCTCGAGCGGGTTCGGGCTCTCGCGCGACGGGAAGTGCGTCGGCACGCCGGACATGTTGTGCGGCGGCCAGGTCACGAGACGTGGCGCCGTGCCCGGATCGTACGGCTCCTCGAGCGAACCCATGTCGAGCACGCCGACGGAGAAGTCGGACTCCGACAAGTAGGAGTAGCCGAGCCGCTTGATGTTGTGCTCGAGCATCGGGAACCGGTGGTACGGGGTGCCGATCCAACCGTCGACCGAGTCGCGCGCGAACTCGGGCCCACGCGGCCCGTTGGCGGTGATGATGTTGCCCTGGCCCGCCTGCTGGCCGCGCCGCGTGAACTCGGGATGTGCCGGGTCCTCCTCGTGGATCTCGGGGCCCGGCTTCTCGGCCAGCTCCTGGTGCGCCATCACGTACTCGGCGTGCAGCTTGCAGCCGAGCGACGTCTCCGCGTCCATCTCGCACTCGGACAGCGGCACGAACTTGCCTTCGGTCATGTTGCCGCCCTTGGCCCAGGTGAAGCCGATCAGCTGCGACCGCACCAGGTTGATCTGGTCGAGCGCCGCCAACTCCTCCTTGCTCGGCCGCTCCGGCAGCAGCGGCGGGCCGTAGCCGGTGCCGAAGGCGACGCCGGAGTCCCCGCGCGCCCACTCGCGCCACTCGGCGTCGATCACCGCCGACGGCTTGCCCAGCTCCTTGACGACGACCTCCTCGACCTCCTCGAGCGTCGGCACCTTCTTCTCGGCGTCGGGCAGCGCCAGGTAGAAGTTCAGCCACTTGTCGGGGTAGGCCGCCATCATCCAGGTCATCACGCTCCAGCCCTTCAGGCGGCAGTCGTTGCGGAAGTTCGACAGCTTCTCGCGCGGCACCTGCGCCAGCGGCCAGTCCTGGTTCGACACCGCCTGATCGCGGATCGTGCGCATCCACCAGTTGGTGCCCTCGGGCAGTTCGAGACCGTCGTCGCCGACGGTGCCCTCCGGCAGCGCACCCCAGCGCGAGATCGACGTGGCCTTCATGTACCACGTGACCGCGTGCACGATGCCCTGGCCGACGCCGTCGTTGCGGCCCGCGAGCAGCCCGTCGAAGATCATGTAGGCGATCAGGCTGTCCTGGACGTGGCGCGGCGAGGCGCCGATCTTGATCACCGCCGGGCCCTCCTTCGCCATCCACACCGTGTTGGCGAACCGCATCGCGTCGTCGAGCGAGCCGCCGCGCCGCGTCGCCTCGTTGATCTTGAGGAATTCCTCGCGCTCACGCTGCGTGAACAGGAAGCCGTGCCAGGCGTAGGCGCTGGTCGCGCGCTCGACGAACCGCAGGCGCTTGGCGTTCTCCGCGCCGAGCAGGTAGACGCCGAACTCGAGGCCGCGCTCGGCCCACTTCACCGACGTGTCGGCGTTCTCCTGCGTGCCACGGGTCCACACCGTGAAGTGCTCCGACTTGGACCCGAAGATGTCGAAGTTCGGCTTCTTCATCCAGTCGGGAACCCCGTCCTTCAGGGCCACCAGCTCCTGCGGCATCTGCTCCAGCGGCAGCGCCGTCACCGGGTAGTCCTTGCGGGCGATCTCGACCGCCTTCAGCTCGATCTCCTTCATCTTCTTGGCGAAGGTGATCTGGTCGGGCGTGCCGAAGAACCCCGGCCCCTCGGTGTAGCCGAGCGCGAGGTTGGCCTCGCGGTACATCGGGTTGTAGTAGACGGCCTTCTCGAGGTGGTAGGTCGCCCGCGCGGCACCGGCTTCCTTCATCTTCAGGCCGAGCTTGCCGTGCAGTTCGCCGAGCTGCATCGCGGTCTTCGCCCATTGGTCCATGACCTTGAAGCGCCCCTCGTAGGTCGCCTTGTCGACCCACTTCTTGCGCTTCTCGGCGGGCAGCTGCACCCACTCGCCCTTCTCCTTCCGGTAGCCGAGCTCGCTGCGCGCCTGGCCCTGTTCGGGGTCGTACTGCAGGATCAGGTCGTAGGCCTGCTTGGCGCGCTGACCGACCTTGTTCGACTTGGCGACCGTCGCGAACGTGCCGAGCGTGCTGACGCACTTGCGGACCAGGTCGGACTCCTCCTTGGCGAAGGCGTCCTGGGCGAGCGCGGGGCGGGCAGCCAGGGCCGCGACGACGAGGCAGAAGGAACGGAACAAGCGGGACATCGGGGTCATCAGGTACTGGTCCGGGGCCGGTTTGGCGGGCAGGGAAGTCTACGGATGCAGGCGGCCGCCCGCACGAGTCGCACGCCGCGAAACTCCGGATCTCGCCGCCAGGGCGCGATGCCCCACCCGGTGACCGGCGTGGCCTACCGCATCTGCAGGTAGGTGCCGCCGGCGTCCTTCGCCAGCCACTCGAGTACCTCGAGGTTGCCGCCGATCGCGATCGTGTGGATCTTGATCTTGCGGTGCTGGTTCCAGAACGCCACGTCCTCGCGGATGCGGTACGGATCGATCACCTCGCCCGACGTCGGCTCGCCGTCGGACATGACGAAGATCGTGTCGACGTCCTTGTCCGCGAACGCCATCTTCATGGTGTCGTAGAGGTTCGTGGCACCGGTGGCGCCGAGCCGCTCGACCCATTCGAGCGCGTCCTTGCGGCTCTGCTCGGTGTTGGCGCCGACACCCTCCTTCTGCCAGCGCGCGACGCCGCTCGAGAACGCGTAGACGTTGAACAGCGCACCCGGCTCGAGGTTCTCGATCGCCTGCTTCAGCTCCTGCTTGGCGACGTCGATGCGTGCCGCACCGCGCTTGCCGACGAAGCGCCCGTACATCGATTCGATCATCGAGCCCGACACGTCGATCACGAAGATCACGCGGTGCGACTCGACCTTGATGCCGAAGAACTTGGCGGTCGCGACGGTGCGCGCGGTCAGCCGGCGCTTCTCGCGTTCGCGCTCGGCCTTGTCGAGTTCCTTCTCGCCGACGACCTCGAACTTCTCGCCGGCCTGCTGCCACCAGCCCTGCCAGGCGGCCGCGTCCTCCTCGAACGGCTGCGCGGTCAGCTGCCACAGCACGTCGGCGATGCGGCGCTTCATGCGGCCGGTCTCCTTGCCGAGGCGTTCGATCAGCTTGCCGACCCCCTGCTTGTGGCGCATCGCCAGCAGCGCGTCGATCGCGACGAATCGCGTCGACCAGTCCTCGTGGTCGAGTGCCGCCAGCAGCACGTCGATCTGGCGCTTGTCGCGCGCGCGGCCGAGCACCTCGATCGCCGCGTTGCGCACCTCGCGGTCCGCGTGCGAGCAGTAACCGGCCAGCTCCTTCAGCCAGGCGCTGGTCGTGCCCTCGATCGCGGTGATCGCCTCGAGCGCGATGCGCAGGTCGTCCGGGTCCTTCGACTTCGCCAGCAGCTCGCGCAGCGCCGGCAGCGCGTCGCGGTCGCGCCGCGCGCCGATGGCCTCGGCGGCGGCGCACCGCACCTCCAGCGCGTCGTCGCCGAGCTGCTTGCGCACCGCCGCCAGCAGCTTCGGGTCGTTGTTCTTCGCCGTTGCGCGCAGCAGGAACACCTTCTCGTGCGGCTTGCCGCGGCCGACCATCTTCGCCAGCCGCTTGTCGGTCGCCTCGTCGCCGAGGCCGACGATCAGGTCGGCCATCTCCTGGCGCAGGTCCTCCGGCGTGACGTCGCGCTTCTTCATCAGATCGAGGAACTTGGGCACCGCCTTGGTGCCGACGCGGTCGACGAGGATGCGCGCCGCCTCGGCGCGATCGGCACCGGTGAAGTCGACGCGCTCGAGCACCCACTCCGCCATGTCGGCGGCCTTCGGCATCGACCGCTGCTGCATCGTCGCCAGCGCGGCGCGGCGGATCTTCGGGTTGATCTCGCGCTTCAGCGTCTCGATCAGCTCGTCCTCGTCGAGGTACGGCACGAGCCCCTGGAACGCGAGCAGCCGGATCGAGGGCAGCTCGGGCGCGGCGATGTTGCCCTTGGCGTCCTTGCGCTGCTCCTGCTTCAGGTTCCAGATCTGGCGGTACCACGCCGCGTCGTCGGCGCCGGCCAGCTTGACGTGCTCGGCCAGCGCCGGCTCGCGCACCGCATCCGGCGCCTCCGAGTCGACCAGCAGCTTCAGCAGGTTCTTGCCGATCACCGGCGAACGCCCGAGTGCCGTCAGCGCCTCGCTGCGCAGCTCCTCGTGGTCCTCCATGCCGGCGACGTCGGCCAGCTTCTGCATCGCCGGCTGTTCGCCGTCGGGCACCGCGGCCCACTGCGCCAGCCCGCGCACGATCTCGCGCCGCATCAGCAGGCTGCCGACGGCGTCGAACGCCTTGCACAGTCCCTCGGCGCCCTCGCGCGTGCGGCTGGCGGCGATCTTCTCGATCAGCGCGACCTCGGCGTCGTCCTTGTTGCGCAGCAGTTCGTTGACCCAGGCGGTGACGCCGTCCTGGGCCATCGCCGGGGCGGCGCACAGGAACAGGAACAGCAGACTGCGCAGGCAGAATCGATGCATCGCCGGTCGATCGTCGACAGCCTGCCCCGGGCGGTCAAGGCGGCCGGCCACCGCAGGGCATCAATCCGCGACGGAATGCGTCTGGCGAGGCCCCGCCGGCGAAGATGCACCGGTGCACGACATCGACGATCTGTTCGAATACGCGCTCGACCTGCCCGAGGCGCAGCGCCAGCAGCTGTTCGCCCGCCTGCGCGCCGAGGAGCCCGCGACGGCGGCGAAGCTGCAGCAGCTGGTCGAAGGCCTGGTCACCAACCCGGACTTCCTGTGCCACACCGCGGCCGAGCGGCGGCCGGCGGCGCGCCCGAGCGAGATCCGCCGCGTGACCCTGCCGGTCGCGGACGTCGCCCGCGCGGTGCAGTGGTACGGCGACGTGTTCGGCTGCCGCGTGCTGCGGCGCGACCTCGAACGCGGCGTGATGGCGTTCGGCGCCATCGAGCTGCACCTGGTGCGCGACGACCTCGAACCGCCCAGCCTGACGATCGTGCGCGACGACCTCGAGACCATGGGCGCCATCGGCCGGCGCGCGGACGGAGCGCGCACGCTGCGCCTCGTCGACCCGTGGGGCAACGCGATCGAGGTCCAGCAGGCGGACTGACGACGGGAAGCCGACGCCGCCCGGCGAATCGGCACCGCGCAACCACTAGGCTGTCGGCCGGTCCGATGACCCCCGAGTCGATCTACCTCGCCGTCGTGCTCGCGCTCGCGCTGGTGTCCTTCTACCTGCATCGACTGCGGCCCGACGTGACCGCACTGCTGGTGATGCTGTCGCTGCTGGTGCCGTGGCGGCCGACCGACGAGGGTCTGCGGGCGGTGCTCGAACCCGGCGAGGCGTTCGCGGGCTTCGGCAGCTCGGCGCTGATCATGGTCGCGGCGATGTTCGTGCTGTCCGCGGCGATGGTGCGCACCGGCGCGGCCCAGCTGCTCGGCGGACGACTGCTGGCGGCGGGCGCCGGCAGCGAATGGCGGTTCCAGCTGACGGTGCTCTGCCTCGTCACGGCGTTCTCGGCCGTGGTCAACGACACCACCACGGTGCTGGTCTGGATGCCGCCGGTGATGGCGATCTGCCGTGAGCGAGGCTACTCGCCGTCGCGCGTGCTGATCCTGCTGGCGTTCGGCTCGCTGCTGGGCGGGCAATGGACGCTGATCGGCACGCGCAGCAACGTGATCCTGTCCGACTACCTGCGCGAACTGACCGGCGAGGGCCTGCCGTTCTTCGCCTTCACGCCGGTCGCGATGGCGGTGTTCGCCGCCTGCGTGCTGTGGTTCCAGCTGATCGGGCGCCACTTCCTGCCGGCCGCGGCGCCGCACCTCACGCTCGAGAGCCGCTACGAGGTCGCCGAGTTCCTGACCGAGACGATGGCCGAGCCCGGCTCGCAGTTCGTCGGCAAGACGCTGTCCGAACTCGACCTGCCGGGCAAGGAGGTCACCGTGCTGCAGGTGATCCGCGGCGAGGAGTTCCTGCCACCGAGCCCGTGGCTGCGCATCCAGCCCGGCGACGTCATGGTGATCCAGGGACGGATCACGGCGATCACCGACGTGCTGAACCACGGGCTGCGCGTCAGGGAGGAGATGCGCGTCTCCGACAAGACGCTGCGCTCGGCGGACCTGCGCATGGTCGAGGCGATCCTGCCGCCGGAGAGCGAACTGCTGCACCATAGCCTGCGCGACCTCGACTTCCACCATCGGTACGGCGTCAGCCCGCTGGCGATCAGCCGCGCGGGGCGGTCGATCCGGGAACGGCCGCTGTCCGAACCGCTGCAGAGCGGCGACTCGCTGCTGCTGGTCGGCCACGAGGCGGAACTGGACCGGGTGCGCCTGAACCCGAACCTGCTGCTGCTCGAGTCGCGACCGCTGCCGGGCGTCGGCCGCGGCAAGGCGGTGCTGATGCTGGCGATCATGGCGGCGATGGTGCTGACCAGCGCCACCGGCCTGTTGCCGCCGGCGGTCGCGATCCCCACGGCGGCCATGGTCGCCGTGCTGACCGGCTGCGTCGGCATGCGCGGCGCCTACGAGAAGATCGACCTGCAGGCCCTGGTGATCGTCGGCGCGATGCTGCCGTTCGGTCATGCGCTGCAGAAGACCGGCGCCGCGCGCCTGCTGGCCGACGCCGTCGTGCTGGTGTTCGCCGACGGCTCGCCGCAGCTGCTGCTGGCCGTGGTGCTGGCGTTCTGCATCCTGTTGACGCAGCTGATCGAGAACGCCGCGGTCGCGGTCGTGATGGCGCCGCTGGCCTGCGAAGTGGCGCGGGCCGGGAACTGCCAGCCCGCCCCGTTCCTGCTCGGCGTCGCCCTGTGCGTGTCGGCGGCCTTCGTGACGCCGATCGCGCACGAGTCGACGATCCTGGTGATGGGGCCGGGCCGCTACCGCTTCCGCGACTACGTCGTGCTCGGCGCGCCGTTCGCCGTGCTGACCTGGCTGGTGACGACGCTGGTGCTGCCGCTGTACTGGCCGCTGCGATGAGCGCGGGCTCGTTCCGGGCCACCGCGGCGGGCCGGCCGCAGGCGCGGCCTCCGCAGAATCCCGGCCCCGAATCAGTGGTTCCGGCGATACCGGGGTCCGCACGGTCCGGCGAGAGTGCCGTGGCAATGTCCGCGACCTTCTCCTGCCTGCGCCTCGTCGGGAGCCCAACGATGCCCTTCGCACCCCGTATCACCCAGAAGCTGCGAATCCCGCTGTCCGTGGTCGAACGCGCGACCGCAACCCTGCTGCAGCTGCTGCGGCGCTCGGGCGAGCCGGACGACATGGCCCGCCTGCTGCACGGCTGGTCGGAGGCCGCCGACCTGCTCGAGCGGTTCCGGCTCGAACACGAAGGCCAGGGACTGCTGGCGCGCCTCGGCACCTACATCTTCGCGATGCCACCGGCGTCGCGGAACGCCAAGACGGCGCTGCTCGCCGCCGGACTCGGCCAGGACGAGCTGGTGCCGTTCGTCGCCGCCTTCATGGCCCATGTGCGCACGCACGTGGACGCGCCGACACTGACCCGGCTGCTGGTGCGCGTGCCCGGACTCACCCGCCTGTGCACCTGGCCGCTCGCCGCCGAACGCGCCTGAACACCGTGCATTGCGACGCTGGCGACATGCCCGGATCGCGTAGCATCGGCACCGCCAGCACGCCCACCTCCCCGCTCGTGGATCCGCAGCTCTCGCTCCTGACCGCTCTGCGCCTGTTGCCGCTCGCGCGCGAGGCGGCGACGAGCTTCCGCGCGCTGGCGCCGGCCGCCGCGGTGTTCCGCGATCGCTTCCCGCGGCTCGACGCGGGCGCGATCGACCTGGCCGAGGAGTTCCCGTACCTCGGCGCGTTCCTGCGCGACGCGGAGGAGTTCTGGCAACGCGGCGCCGTGGGCTCGCTGAAGTCCGGCCCGTGGACGCAGCCGGATGCGCACGGCCGGCCGTGTGTGCTGGAGGCGACGGCCGTGGTCGGGGCCGGCGGCGCGGGCACGGCACCGGTGCTGCTGCTCGAACTGCTCGGCACCGAGTTCGCCGAACTGCAGGCCGTGATGCAGAACGCGCGCCAGCAGCGCCTCGACTACGAGCAGCTGACCAAGGTGCACGACGCGCTGGCCGAGTCCGCACGTCAGCTGCATCGCATGGCCGAGGAGCGCGGCACCGCGATCGCGATGCTGCGCGCGGCCCGCGAACAGCTCGAGGACCGGGTCGCCGAACGCACCGTGGCGCTCGGGCAGAGCAACCGCCAGCTGCAGGCCGAGATCGACGCCCGCGTGCGCGTCAACGACGACCTGCTCGCCCACCAGCAGCAGCTGCACATCCTGACCGAACAGCTCGCCGCCGCCGAGGAGCGCCAGCGGCGCGAGATCGCCGAGTTCCTGCACGACCGCATCGGCCAGAGCCTCGCCGTCGCGAAGATGCGGCTGCGGTCGCTGCGCGAGGTGGCGCCGACGGCCGGCGCACAGCTCGACGAGCTGGACCAGCTGGTCGACGAGGTCATCACCGACACGCGCGGCCTGACCGCCGACCTCGGCACGCCGGCGCTGTACGAGTTCGGCCTCGGCGAGGCGCTCGACGGCCTGGTGCGCCGGTTCGAACAGGTGCATGGCATCACCGCCCGGTTCCAGGACGACGGCCACGTCTGGCATCTCGGGGAGACCGAGCGCCTGTTCCTGTACCAGAC
Source organism: Planctomycetota bacterium (assembly GCA_016794035.1). GTDB lineage: Bacteria > Planctomycetota > UBA1135 > UBA1135 > UBA2386 > JAEUHS01. Next base: position 7,108 of record JAEUHS010000073.1, on the reverse strand, counting down.
CGTGCGCGAACTGCTGCACAACGTCGTCAAGCACGCCGAGGCGACGCTGGTCGTCGTGGGCCTGCGCCGCAACGGCACGCAGATCGAGGTGTCGGTCGTCGACAGCGGCCTCGGCTTCGACGGCAGCGACTTCCACTTCCGCGTCACCGCCGACGGTGGCTTCGGCCTGTTCCACATCCGCGAACGCGCGCTGCACCTCGGTGGTGAATGCCGCGTCAGCTCGACGCCCGGCCAGGGCACGGAGGTGGTGGTCTCCGTACCGGCCACCACCACGGACTCCCCGACACGACCATGAAGATCCTCCTCGTCGACGACCACGGCATCATCCGCGAAGGCCTCGCCAACCTGCTCCGGCAGGCCGGGCACGAGATCGTCGGCGAGGCCGACGACGGCCGTTCCGCGGTGCGTCTGGCCGCCTCGCTGCAGCCCGACCTGATCGTGATGGACATCGGCATGGCCGGCATGAACGGCATCGACGCCACGCGCGAGATCGTCACCCACCGCCCCACCACGCGCGTGGTCGCGCTGTCGATGCACTCGGACCCGACCTACGTCAGCCGCATGCTGCAGGCCGGCGCCCGCGCCTACCTGCTGAAGGAGAGCGCGTTCGAGGAACTGGCCGACGCGATCGCCGAGTGCACGCGCGGCGGCATCTACCTGAGCCGCAAGATCACCGGCGTCGTCGTCGGCGACTACCTGGATCGCCTGACCGGCGCGCCGGTGGCCCAGCCGGTGTCGCTGACGCCGAAGGAGCGCCAGGTGCTGCAGCTGGTCGCCGAGGGCAAGTCCACCAAGGAGATCGCCAAGCAGCTGTTCATCTCGACCAAGACGGTCGAGACGCACCGGCAGAACATCATGAACCGGATCGGCATCCGGTCGATCGCGCAGCTGACCAAGTACGCGATCCGGCAGGGTCTGACGTCGCTGGACTCGTGACCGGCGTTGGCCCGGCGGTGCGGCGCCGCTAGAGTCCCAGCGACCTCGCACGCACCATGCCCAAGACGACACCCACGCGGCGGAAGCGGCGGCCGGCCAAGGCCGATCCGATGACCCAGATGCGCGAACTGCTGCTCGGCGGCACGCTGCGGCAGGTGGCCGCCGCCACCGACGCTGCGATCGCGACCCAGAAGCAGCGCCTGCGCCGGCAGCAGAAGCTGCTGTCGCAGCGCATCGAACGACGCACGAAGGACCTGGCCACCCGCGTCGGCAAGCTGTCGCGACAGACCGCGAACGCCACGGCCGGCAGCCGCCGCACGATCGCGGCGCTGCAGCAGGAACACAGCCGATCGCTGCGCGCGCTGCAGCAGGAGACGCTGGCATCGCTGGCGGGCCTGAGGGCCGAGCTGGCGGCGATGGTGCAGGCGCTCGAGCAGCGCATGACCAAGTCGATCGAGGCGATGCAGCACGGCAAGACCGACCGCTCGGCGCTGGCGTCGCTGTTCGAGGACTTCGCGCAGCGGGTCGCCGGCGGTCGCCAGAAGCGCGCATGATCCGCAAGAAGGTCGCCATGGTCGGGGCCTTCGCGGTCGGCAAGACGAGCCTCGTGCAGCGCTTCGTCAGCGGCATCTTCTCCGATCGCTACCTGACCACGGTCGGAGTCCGCATCGACAAGAAGGACCTCGAGGTCGACGGCCGGCTGCTGTCGCTGATCCTGTGGGACCTGCAGGGCGAGGACGAACTGCACACGGTGCGCATGACGCACCTGCGCGGCAGCGCCGGGTTGCTGTTCGTCGCCGACGGCACGCGCGCCTCGACACTCGACACGGCGCTGCGCCTGGCCGCCGAGGCGGTCGCCCAGTGCGGCGTGCTGCCGTCGCTGCTGCTGATCAACAAGTGCGACGTGCGCGATCGCTGGGAGGTGACCGACGCGCGCCTCGACGAACTGCGCGCCGGCGGCTGGCAGCTGCTGGAGACCAGCGCCCAGAGCGGGCTGCAGGTGGAGGCGGCGTTCGCGGCGCTCGGCCGCGCGATGCTGCGCGGCTGACGGCCAGGCGCGCCGGGATCGCACCCGTGGCAGCGGGACCGGGCACCGATGTCTCACCGGTGCCGCCGACCGGGTATCGTTCGCCCACCTCAGTCCCAACGCCCCCAGCCGGAATGCCCCCGCCCAAGCCCCGTGCCGCCGACGATCCCCCGGTCGCCGCCGCCGCTCCCCAAGTCCCTCACGACGACCTGCACCGGGTCCGCGACATCCTGTTCGGGGCGCATCAGCGCGACACCCACCGCCGCCTCGACCAGCTCGAGCAGCGCGTCGACGAGCAGTTCGCGGCGCTGCGGCGCGAACTGGCCAGCGCGGTCGGCGGCGAGTCGACGACGTTGCAGCACAAGCTCGAACAGGCGGTCGCCGCGACCAACGCGGCGTGGCGGCAGGCCAACGACGATCTGCGTCGGCAGGTCCAGCAGGAGCTGGCGGAGCTGAGCGAAGCCAAGCTCGATCGCTCCGCGCTCGCCGGCCTGCTCGGCGGTCTCGCCGATCGGCTCGGCAACGACCAGGCCGCCCCGGGTCGCTGACGGTGACGCTGGCGCCGCAGACCGACGAGGAACTCGACGAGCTGTGCCGACTGCTGCTCGGCACGGATCGCCGTCGCCTGCTGGCCGCGCTGGAGCGGCTCGAACAACAGGGCAAGTTCACCGAACTGCAGAGCCGTTCGCTCGGCGATGCGATGCGGCTGGCGCTGGCGCGCGACCCGGCGTTCGCCGAGACCATGGGCGCGCTGATCGGCAAGGGCGTGCACGCGACCGTGCAGCGCGACAGCGCCGCGTTCGGCCGCGCGCTGGCGCCGGCGATGGGCCCCGCGATCCGCAACGCGGTCACGCTGATGCTGCAGGGCTTCGTGCAGTCGATCGAGTCCGTCGTCGACCAGCGCCTGTCGCTGAAGAGCCTGCGCTGGCGCTGGCAGGCCTGGCGCAGCGGCCGCTCGTTCGCCGAGGTGGCGTTCGTGCACACGCTGCTGTTCCGCGTCGAGCACGTGTTCCTGGTGCACCGCGACGGCGGCGTGCAGCTGCTGCACGCGACGCCGCCGGGCGTGACCTCGCACGAGCCGGAGCTGATCGCGGCGATGCTGACCGCGATCCAGGACTTCGTGCAGGATGCGTTCGCCGCGCCGCAGGAGGACACACTGACGCAGTTCGCGGTCGGCGAACTCACGGTGGTGATCGAGACCGGCTCGCGCGCCGTGCTCGCCGCGGTCGTGCGCGGCCAGGCGAAGCCGGACATCCGCCGCCAGGTGCGCGACTCGCTCGATCGCATCGAGACGACGATGGGCCAGCAGCTGGCCGAGTTCCGCGGCTCGATCGACGAGTTCGAGGCGGTGCGGCCGGACGTCGAGGCCTGCCTGTTGCACTCGGAACTGCCGCAGGCGGCGGGCGGACGCAAGGCGGGGCGCGGCATCTGGCTGCGCGCCGCGCTGGCGGCGGCCGTGCTCGTGTTGTTCGCCTGGGGCGCGGTCGCCTGGTTCGACGCCCACAAGGCGCAGCAGAAGTTCGACGGCTTCGTGGCCGCGCTGCGTTCGGAGCCCGGCATCGTCGTGCTGGCCGTGGCAGAGGAAGGCGACGCGCGGCTGGTGCGCGGGCTGCGCGACCCGCTCGCCCGCCGCGCGGAGTCGATCGCCAGCGCGCACGGCGTCGACGACCGGGTGCGGTTCGACCTCGCGCCCTACGTCGCGCTGCTGCCGGACCTCGTGCTGCAGCGGGCCCGGCACGCGCTGGCGCCGCCGCCGACCGTGACCCTGGAACTGCAGGCAGGCCGCCTGCTGGTGCGCGGCGCGGCCGGCCACCGCTGGCGGCGGCACTGTCTCGACACCGCGCCGCTGCTGGCCGGGATCGACAGCGTCGACGTGCTCGGCGTCGAGGACACCGACCTCACCGCGTGGCAGGCGGCGCGCGACCAGCTGCTCGGCCCGTGGTCCTTGTTCGAACTGCGCACGCGCAGCACCCGGCTGGGCGAGGTGCGCGATCTGCTGGCGGGGCTGTTCGCGGCCGGCCACGAACTCGATCGACCGACCGCGGTGCACGCGGTGCTGCTGGTGCCCGCCGGCGACGCGGATCCGGCGGCGCTGCAGACGGCCACCGAACTGCTGCAGGAGCTGGGCGACGATCCCCGCATCGAATACACGGGCTCGCGGCCCGACGCCGCGCAGCACGAGCCGGCGCTGCGCTTCGAGGCGAGGTTCCTACGCTGATCGACACCGCCGGACCGCCGGCGGCCTGGAAGTCGCGCCGACCCGGCGCTCTGCTGGCGGCCCCGCGCCCATGACCCGTTCCCCGCCACCGCCGCATCGCGCCGTAATCGCCCGCCGGGCCGCGCGTGGCGCCCTCGCCGCGACCTCCCTGCTGCTCGGCAGTTGCAGCTACCTCGACCAGCGTCTCACCGACCTGCACGACTGCTTTCTCTACCGCTGGCACCAGGACGCGCTCGGCGTCGCGGCGGTGGCGAAGGTCGGCCCCGCCGAAGTGGCGGTCGGCGGCTGGTACGGCGAATGGGGCTGGGGCAAGGACACCTGGTGGCAGCAGCCCGGCTACGTGCTGACCTGCCACGGCACCGGCGTGCCGCTGACGACGCTCGGCCCGCTGGCCTACGACCAGTCGTGGGCGCGGCTGCTGGCGACCAGCACCGGCGGCAACCACCCGGGCGCACCCGATGCGTTCGACGACGCGCGCGCGTGGCTCGGCATCGCCGACGTGTTCGACCTCGACGACGGCCTGCCGTTCCGCCTGTCGCCGCAGCAGCGCATCGCCGACCTGTTCGGCGTCGAGGTCGGCGTGGCACCGTTGTTCGTGTCGCTGCACGTCGGCTTCAACCCGGCCGAGTTCGTCGACTTCGTGCTCGGCTTCGTCGGCATCGACGTGTTCGGCGACGACGGCGCGCCGCGGCCGCCGACGCTGCCGTACATCCCGGCGCCGCCGAAGGCCCCTGGCAGAACCGTCGTGCCCCGCTAGGCTGCGCGGCCGCGCCGCGGTCAGGCGGCGCGCCGCCCGGAGGGGTTCTCGTGACCGACAGCATCGCCGTCCGCATCGCCAGGGAACTGAACGTCCGCGCCGAGCAGGTCGCCGCCACCGTGGCGCTGCTCGACGAGGGTTCGACCGTTCCGTTCGTCGCCCGCTACCGCAAGGAGGCCACCGGCGGCCTCGACGACACGCAGCTGCGCACGCTCGCCGAGCGACTCGGCTACCTGCGCGAACTCGACGAACGCCGCGCGTCGATCCTGGCCAGCATCGAGGAGCAGGGCAAGCTGACCGACGCGCTGCGGCGCGCGATCGCGGGCGCCGAGACCAAGCAGGCGCTCGAGGACCTCTACCTGCCCTACAAGCAGAAGCGCCGCACCAAGGCGATGATCGCGCGCGAATCGGGTCTGCAGCCGCTCGCCGACCTGCTGCTGATCGATGCGTCGCAGGACCCGCGCGCTGCCGCCGCCGCGTTCGTGTCGACCGACAGGAACGTCGCCGATGTCGACCGGGCGCTCGAAGGCGCGCGCTTCATCCTGATCGAGCAGTTCGCCGAGGACGCGACGCTGATCGGCACGGTGCGCGCCTGGCTGCAGGACGAGTCGCTGGTGGTGACCAAGGTCGCCAAGGGCAAGGACGCCGATCCCGAGGCGCAGCGCTACCGCGACTACTTCCGCTACGACGAGCCGCTGTCGCGGGTGCCGAGCCACCGCGCGCTGGCGATCCTGCGCGCCCGCAAGGAAGGCTACGTCGACGCGTTCCTCGGCTTCTGCGGCGAGACCGACGACGAGCGCATCGCCATCGGCGACGCGCCGCGCGGCCAGCAGTTCGTGATGGAACGCTTCGGCCTGCGCGAGCAGGGCCGCCCCGCCGACGCGTGGCTGGCGAGCACCGCGCGGTTGGCTTGGAAGGCGAAGCTCGCGCTGCACGTCGAGACCGACCTGATGGGCAGCCTGCGCGAGCGCGCCGAGGCCGACGCGATCAAGGTGTTCGCCGCCAACCTGCGCGACCTGCTGCTCGCCGCCCCCGCCGGACCGAAGACGATCCTCGGCCTCGACCCGGGCCTGCGCACCGGCTGCAAGGTCGCCGTCGTCGACCGCACCGGCAAGGTGCTGGCGACGCACACGATCTACCCGCACGTGCCGCGGCAGGACTGGGAAGGATCGCTCGCGGTGCTCGCCGCGCTGTGCAAGCAGTTCGCGGTGGCGCTGATCTCGATCGGCAACGGCACCGCCTCGCGCGAGACCGACAAGCTGGCGACGGAGCTGAGCAGGCGCCACCCGGAGCTGGGGCTGCAGAAGCTGGTCGTCAGCGAGGCCGGCGCGTCGGTGTACTCCGCCTCGGAACTGGCGGCGCGCGAGTTCCCCGAGCTCGACGTGTCGCTGCGCGGCGCCGTGTCGATCGCGCGGCGGCTGCAGGATCCCCTGGCCGAGCTGGTCAAGATCGAGCCGAAGGCGATCGGCGTCGGCCAGTACCAGCACGACGTCGACCAGACCAAGCTCGCGCGGTCGCTGGACGCGGTGGTCGAGGACTGCGTCAACCGCGTCGGCGTCGACCTCAACACCGCCAGCGAAGCGCTGCTGACCCGCGTCGCCGGCCTGTCGACCACGCTGGCGAAGAACATCGTCGCCCACCGCGACGCGAACGGCCCGTTCCTGACTCGCAGGGAACTGCTGCAGGTCACGCGGCTCGGGCCGAAGGCGTTCGAGCAGTGCGCCGGCTTCCTGCGCGTGCCCGGCGGCGACAACCCGCTCGACGCCAGCTCCGTGCATCCCGAGGCCTATCCGGTCGTCGAGCGCATCCTCGACAAGACCGGCAAGGACGTGAAGGCGCTGATGGGCGACGCGGCGCTGCTGCGCTCGCTGCGACCGCAGGACTTCACCGACGAACGCTTCGGCGTGCCGACCGTGACCGACATCCTCGCCGAACTGGAGAAGCCCGGGCGCGACCCACGGCCCGCGTTCCAGACCGCGACGTTCCAGGATGGTGTCGAGGAGCTGAAGGACCTGACCGAGGGCATGGTGCTCGAGGGCGTGGTGTCGAACGTGACCGCGTTCGGCGCGTTCGTCGACATCGGCGTGCACCAGGACGGCCTCGTGCACATCAGCCAGCTCAGCGACACGTTCGTCGACGACCCGCGGCAGGTCGTCAAGGCCGGCCAGGT
>JAEUHS010000045.1 GCA_016794035.1 Planctomycetota bacterium | reverse complement strand
GCCGACGGACCGATGCCCTTGCCGTTGGCGTCGAGGAAGCCGAGGCTGTTGGGCCAGACGATCGAGTTGGAGCCCTGCAGCGACAGGTCGGTCCACAGCGGGTCGATGTTCAGCGGCACGACCTGCGGGCCGAACGGGCTCGGGAAACCGGGCCTGGTGCCCATGCTGGTCGCCAGCACCAGGTAGAGGCGGTTCGCCTGCGCGACGCCGAGGTCGATGTGGAAGTTGTGCGGCACGTTGCCGGCGACCGGCACCGCGCTCGGCTCGGCCACCAGCGAACCCAGATGGCCGCGCACGATCGCGCCCATGGCCGGACTGCCGAGCACGACCTTGCAGACGAAGTCGCCGTTGGCGTTGCACCACGCCGGGGTCGCGTCGCTGCTGTTCGGGCTGCCGAACTGCGTCGCCGTCGTCCAGCCGGCCGTACCGAGCGGCGTCGTGAACGTGTCGGTGCCGTCGAGCAGCTGCACGATGCCCAGCGCCGGCGTGTAGCCGAAGAACATCTGCTTGGTCGCGACGCCGTCGCTGACGGTGTTCTGGAACAGCACGTACCGGTGCTGACTCAGGTAGGGCCGCCGCAGCAGCGCGAAGTCCATCACGCCGTACTTCCAGGTCGCGGCGGGCGTCATGCCGGGCACGAAGTCGCCCTCGCGTGCGATCATGATCAGGTTGCCGACGCTGCCGACCCAGGTGCTGCTGTCGTTGGCGCTCGTGACCGCGCCGCCGAGGTCCGCGGCGAACGAGAACTCGTCCTGATCGTTGAGGAACACGCTGGCGGCGTCGACGCCCTTCCAGGTCACGCCGGGCAGGCCCGGCACCGCATCGCCGCGGCGCAGGATCAGCGAGAGTCCGCCCGTGCCTGCGAGATACATCGCCTGGTCGTTGACGCCGCTCACCACGCCGGGGCCGGAGAGGCTCGTCACCAGCACCGTCCTGCCGGCCGCGTTGAAACAACCCGAGTTGCTGGCGATGCCGTTGGTCGCGAACACGACGCCGGCGGCGAGCCCCGGCGCCTGTTGCCCCTCGCGGGCGATCAGCACGTCGTTGCCGGCGGTCCAGACGGCGATCGCATACTCGCCGGTGCTCGACTTGACGTCGTGCAGCACCTGACCGGACGCGTTGAGCTGGCCCAGGTTGTTCAGCGGATCGAACGCGCCGACCGGCACGACGGTGCCACCGAACGGATACAGGTCGCCTTCGCGCAGCACCGGCACGAGATTGCCGCCCAACCGCGTGACGAGCACCGTGTCGGTCGCCGCCGAGGCGCCGCCGAGAGCTGCCGTGAACAGCACGCTGCCGTTCGAGTTCACGTGGGTGTTCTTGACCGCGTTGTAGAAGTTCGCCCACGTCTCGCCGCCGAGGAACGGCACCGGGTCGCCTTCGCGAGCCAGCAGCGACACGCTGCCCGCAGGTCCCCAGAACAGCGCCGTGTCCGACGACGCCGGCGTGTTGGTCGGAGTGGTGGGGTCGTAGAGGCTGCTCTGGAAGAACAGGATCTCGTTGCTCGGGCTGATGCGCGGAAAGTCGCCGAGGCCGAGGCTGCCGTTCGTCCCGCTGAGCAGCAGGGTCCCTGCCGGGCAACCCGGCGCCTGGTCGCCGGCGCGCACGGCGATCTGCAGGTCGGCCTGGGTGCGACCGAGGAAGTACGCGCGGTTGTTGTTCGCGTCGGCGCCGCCGACACCCACAGCCATGCGGCTGCGGAACAGCACGGTGCCGTTCGCATCCATCGTCGGCGTGCCGAGGTTCAGGTGCGACGTCGGGTCGATCATGGCGCCGGACGGGCCCGGGACCGTGTCGCCGCAGGCCTGCACGATCTCGCTGTATTGCGACAGGATGCTCTGGGCAGACGCGGTCGAGGTGGCGAGCGAGAGGGCGAGCAGGCCCATCCAGGGGGCATGGTGGCGAAGGTGGTGCATGGGCGGGTGGTGTTCGGGCTCCAGCCAGCCAGGGCGTCGTTTCGCCGTCGATGGCTGGCAAAATCCCGGTCGATGGGCAAATGCAGACACCGCTCGGGCACCAGTGGGGTGACCGGAGGCGTCGTGCATGCGGTCCGGCGCGTGGCGCGACCGGCTCAGCAGCACTCCATCCGTGAGGACACGGACCCCGAGGCATGGAACGTCGTTGCGACCCAGCCTCTCGCCGCTGAGCTGCGGCGCGCAGCGCCGTCAGCTCCAGCATGGGCGGCCGTAGCCGCTACCCCGCCCGTTCCTTAGTAGAGCCTGACGGCCGACGGTTCGCTGACGCCGGTGGTGACGAGTCCGAACGTGAGGTCGAACGCGACCGCGGCGTGGTGCAGCGTGATGCCCTGGAAGCCGGGGAAGCCCGGTGGCATCACGAACGCCGACGGACCGATGCCCTTGCCGTTGGCGTCGAGGAAGCCGAGGCTGTTGGGCCAGACGATCGAGTTGGAGCCCTGCAGCGACAGGTCGGTCCACAGCGGGTCGATGTTCAGCGGCACGACCTGCGGG
>JAEUHS010000025.1 GCA_016794035.1 Planctomycetota bacterium | reverse complement strand
AGCACCTCGGTGATCGAGTCGCCCTCGATCACGCGCTCGATGCGGTAGCCGTGCTGCTCGTCCATCGAGATGTGGATCGCGTTGGTGTCGCCGAACAGGTTGTGCAGGTCGCCGAGGATCTCCTGGTAGGCGCCGACCAGGAACATGCCGACGTAGTACGGCTTGCCGGGCGCGATCGGGTGCACCTCGAGCACGTTCTTGACGTCGCGCAGGTCGATGAACTTGTCGACCTTGCCGTCGCTGTCACAGGTCAGGTCGGCGAGGATCGCTCGCCGCGTCGGCCGCTCCTGCAGGCGGTGGATCGGCATGGTCGGGAACAGCTGCTTGACCGCCCAGTGGTCGGGCGCCGACTGGAACACCGAGAAGTTGCAGTAGTAGGTGTCGGCCAACGCGCGCTCGAGACCCTGCAGCTCGTCGGGCACGTAGTCGAGCGTGTTGACGATCAGACGGATGCGGTCGCAGATCGCCCAGAACAGGTTCTCGGCGATCGCGCGGCCCTTCAGGTCGAGGTAGCCGAGGTTGAACAGGCTGATCGCCTCCTCCTTCAGCTGCAGCGCGTCGTGGTAGCTCTCCTGGAAGTTCTTCAGCGACAGCTCGCGCAGGATCTGCGCCATGTTGGCGATCGTGCTGTCCTCGTGCTTGTCGACTCCGGCCGGGACGTCGACGTTCTGGCGCGACACGCCGAGCACGTCGAACACCAGGATCGCGTGGTGCGCGGTCAGCGCGCGGCCGGACTCGCTGACGATGTCCGGGTGCGAGATGCCCTTCTCGTCGCACGCCTGCTGGACCGCGAACACGACGTCGTTGGCGTACTCCTGCAGCGAGTAGTTGGCCGAGCTGTGGAAGTTGGTCTGGCTGCCGTCGTAGTCGACCGCGAGGCCGCCGCCGACGTCGATGAACTGCAGCCCGGCGCCGAGGTCGTGCAGCTCGGCGTAGATCCGCGTCGCCTCCTTCAGCGCGTCCTTGATCGCGCGGATCGCGGTGATCTGGCTGCCGATGTGGAAGTGCAGCAGCTCGAGGCAGTCGAGCATGCCGACCTCGCGCAGCTTCTCGACCACCTGCACCAGTTCGCCCGCGGTCAGGCCGAACTTGGACTTCTCGCCGCCGGACTCCTGCCACTTGCCGGCGCCGCGGCTGGCGAGCTTGGCGCGCACGCCGATGTGGGGCCGCAGGTCGAAGCGCTTGCTGACCGACAGGATCGTCTCCAGCTCCTCGAAGCGGTCGACGACGATGATCGTGTAGAGGCCCATCTTCTGGGCCAGCATCGCGGTCTCGATGAAGCTCGCGTCCTTGTAGCCGTTGCAGATCACGAGCCCGTCCGGGTTCGTCATGTGCGCGAGCACGACCAGCAGTTCGGGCTTGCTGCCGGCCTCGAGGCCGAGCGAGTAGTCCTTGCCGAAGTCGACCAGCTCCTCGACGACGTCGCGCTGCTGGTTGACCTTGATCGGGAACACCGGCCGGTAGCGCCCCTTGTAGCCGCACTCCTCGATCGCCTTCTTGAACGTGCCGGCCAGCGCCTGCACGCGCAGCTGCAGGATGTCGGACACCCGCAGCAGCACCGGCAGTTCGATGCCGCGGCTGCGCAGGTCCTCGACCAGCTCCGGCAGCGAGAACTTCGGCCCGTCCTTGCCCATCGGCTGCACGACCAGTTCGCCGCGGTCGTTGATCCCGTACGACTGCCCGCCCCAGGCCGCGAGCTGGTACAGCTCGACACTGTCACGGATGGTCCAGGCGCGAAGATCGTTCTGCGGTGTGCTCAATTCGGGAGGCTCCGGGGGCCGCGGGCGACACTCCGACACAGCGACGCGCTGCGCACGGAGTTCGGACCGAGCGGGTCGGCGGATTACACACGACTCGGGGCGATCGCGCAGGTCGCGCGTCGGATTTCTTCGCGCGACGCGCCTGGCGCCGCCGCGCGCCGCACTGGCCGGAAGGCAACCGCGCGCGTAAGTTGCTCGCGTGAGCAACGACCCGCATTCCAGTCTCCTGCGCCAGCAGGACGCCGAAGTCGCCGCCTGGCTGCACCGGGAGGACAAGCGGCAGAGCACCACCCTGACCCTGATCGCGTCCGAGAACCACTGCTCGTCCGCGGTGCGCGCGGCCTGCAGCAGCCGCATCACCGACAAGTACGCGGAGGGCTACCCGAATCGGCGTTACTACGGCGGCTGCGAGGTGGCGGACGGCCTCGAAGAACTGGCGCGGCAGCGGGCGATGCAGCTGTTCGCCGGCGCCGAGGAGGCCAACGTGCAGCCGCACTCGGGCACGACCGCCAACCTCGCCGCGCTGGTGGCGCTCGCCGGTTCGGGGGGGCGCATCGTCGGCATGGCGCTGAAGGCCGGCGGCCATCTGAGCCACGGCCACAGCAAGAGCCACACCGGCATGCTGTTCGACGCGCGGCAGTACGGCGTCGACGGCAGCGGGCGCATCGATCTCGACGAGGTGCGGCGCGTCGCCCGCGAGCACCAGCCCAAGGTCCTGATCGCCGGCGGCAGCAGCTACGCGCGCAACATCGACTACCGCGCCTTCGCCGAGATCGCGCGCGAGGTGGGCGCCTTCCTGATGGCCGACATCGCCCACCCGGCCGGTCTGATGGCGGCCGGCGTGGTGCCGAGCCCGATCGGCATCGCCGACGTCGTGACGATGACGACCCACAAGACCCTGCGCGGCCCGCGCGGCGGCATGATCCTGGCCCGGAAGGACTGCGCGAAGCTGATCAACTCGTCGGTGTTCCCCGGCGCGCAGGGTGGCCCGCTGGTGCAGCAGATCGCCGGCAAGGCGGTCGCGTTCGGCGAAGCGTTGCGGCCGGAGTTCCGCGCCTACCAGGAGCGCGTCAAGGACAACGCCGCGTGGCTCGCCGAGTGCCTCGCCGGCCAGGGCCTCGACATCGTCACCGGCGGCACCGACAACCACATCGTGCTGGTCGACCTGCGCCGCGTCGACGTCACCGGCGCCGCGGTCGAGGAACGCGCGCTGGCGGCCGGGCTGTCGGTCAACAAGAACGCGATCCCCGGCGACCCGCGGCCGCCGATGGTCACGTCGGGCCTGCGGCTCGGCACCGCGGCGGTGACCACGCGCGGTTTCGGCAAGGACGAGATCGCCAAGGTCGCGGAGATCATCGTCGGCCTGGTGCGCGGCAGCGATCCGGAACGGTTCCGCCCGGTCGTGCAGGGGCTGTGCGAGCGCTTTCCGCTGCCGTAGGGCGCGGGCGGCGCGGGCACCGCGGCGCCGCCGCTACCAGCGCACGGTCGGCAGCGCCTTCTTCACGTCGTCGACCCGCGCGGCGAAGACCTCGGCGCGCGCCGTGAACTCGACCACGCGCACCTCGTGGCCGCGCACCCACAGGCCGAGCAGGTAGCCGATGCGCTCGCCGCGCACGTTGACGGCGCACTCGAGCCAGACGCCGGCGGCGCTGCGCTTGCCCTCGATCTCGCCCTTGGCGACCAGCTCGTAGCCGCGCTGCTCGACGAGGTCGTGTTCGACGGCCGCGGCCCAGAACGCCAGCGGCGCCTCGTTCTCGTCCTCGAGCTCGCGAGCCCAGATGCGCGCGTCGTCGCCGGTGACGGCCCGCAGGTCGTCGCAGTGTTCGAGCAGCAGGAAGTCCTTCGGCAGCCGCATCGAGGTCGCGCAGGCCGAGGTCAACAGCGCGAGCACGGCGAGCGTGGCGCTACGAACGAAGGGGAACGGGCGCATGTCAGAAGTCCTCCATCACGCGTTCGGCGCCGATGCGGTTGATCCAGTCGAAACGGCTCGGCTGGCGCCGGCGTTTGGCCGGCGGCGGCGTGGCGACCGACTCGAACGTCGCCGACAACGTCGCGAGCGCGACCTGGTCGGCCAGGAACTTCTTCCTGCCCTCCATGCGCTCGATCTCCTCGGTCAGGCGGCGCAGTTCGGTCTCGACCTTGAGGATGTCCTCGACCTTGTCGGCCTGCTGCAGGATCTCGAGCAGGCGTTCGCGCGACTTGCGCGCGTTCTCGATGCGGATGCCGAGGTCGAGGAACTCCTCGGTCACGTCCTGCGCCCGGCGCGATTCCGCCAGCACGCGGCCGCTGTTCTTGACCCACTCGAACGCCTCGTCGAAGCGCTGTGCCGGCACGCGCACGACCAGCGTCTGGTCGGACTGGCTGGACAGGTGGCCGCCCCAGGCCGCGACCTGGGTGCGGAAGCTGGTCATGACTTCGTCGGGGCGCGCCACTTCGACGCGCACCTGACCGGTCTGGATCAGCATGCGGTCGGCCGGGTTCGGCTCGGGTGTGGTTGGCGCGGCATTGGTCGCAACATCCCCGGACGTGGCGGCGGTCCGGTCGTCCCAGCCGCCGGAGCCGAGGTTGAAGGGCATCCGCTGCGGCGGCTCGGCTGGCGCGGGGGCCGCTTCGTCGGCGGCGAAGCCCTGGGACGCCGCCGGCCGACCGCGCGCGGACTCGCGGTCGGCGGCACACGCAACGGCGCCGAGCACGGGAAGGAACAGACACATCAGCCTGGTTGCGGATCGCATGAGACCTCCTGACCGAGTCGGCCGATGGCCCTTCTACCACGGCCGCGTAGGATCGCCACGCCCATGATCGCGCTCGCCGCCCTGCTGTCCCTGTTGCCGTCGACCCAGGCCGCGCCGCAGGACCCCGTTCGTCCGACCGGCGTCGCGTGGCAACGTTCGCTGGCCGATGCGCTGGCGGTGCAGCAGGCGACCGGGCTGCCGCTGCTGATCGCCGTCAACATGGACGGCGAGGTGTTCAACGAGCGCTTCGCCGGCGACACCTACAAGGACCCGAAGTTCGTCGAGTCGACGCGCGGCTACGTCTGCGTCGTCGCCTCGCCGGACCGCCACACCGAACGCGACCACGATGCGCTCGGCCGCCGCATCGAGTGCCCGCGCTTTCCCGGCTGCACCTGCAGCGAACACATCCAGATCGAGCCGCTGCTGTTCGAGCGCTACTTCGGCGGCAACCGCAACGCGCCGCGGCACGTCGGCGTGAGCACGGACGGCAAGATCCTGTTCGACCGCTTCCTCGACGCCAGCATGCAGACGGCGATCGACGCGATCGCGCGGCACCGCGGCACGCCGAAGGCGGAGGCGGCGGCGGTGCCGTTGAGCCTCGACGCCCTGTTCGCGCGCCGGGACGCCGCGTCGCGCCGCGCGCTGGAGCAGCGCTTCCTCGCCGCCGATGCCGCGACGCGCCGGTCGCTGCTGGCGATGGCGCCGAAGGCGACCAACGAGCCGTTCGAACTGTTGCGCATGGCCCTGCGCGATGCCGACGATTCCACCTGCGCCGTCGCCGCGGCGGCGCTGGCGAAGCTCGCGACCAAGGACACGCAGGCCGACGTCGAGAATGCCCTGGCGCGGGTCGACGATGGCGAGGTGCGGGCAGCGCTGGTGGCGCGGCTCGCCGAATGGGGTCGCGACGATCCGGCCGCGGCGCGGCTGGCCGCCCACCTGACGCCGACGAAGGAACGGGTGCCGCTGCCGGCGCCGTGGTCGGGTCCCTGGCGCGCACCCGCGTTCGCCGGCGGCGACCGCGGCTCGATCGAAGCCGAACTCGACCGCTGCGAGGCGTTCCTGCGCACGACCCCCAACGACGACCCGACGCGCCTGGGCCTCGCGATCGCGCAGGCGGCGTTCGCCGACGTGCTGGTGCAGGAGGGTGGCCGCGGCATCGACTTCTGGTTCGAGGACAGCCGGCGCAACGCCACCCGCGTGCAGAACACGACCCTGCAGAACGAGGCGCACGCGCTGCTCGCCCACGTCGCCTACATGACCAACGACGCCGAGACCGCGGCGCGGTCGACGACCCTGGCGCAGGCGCCGGCGCCGGGCGCGCGGCAACCGGATCCGTGGCTCGCGAGCCGGCTGCTGGAGTTGATGATGCTCAGCACCGTGAACGGCGTCTACGCCGATGCCGACAGCGCCCGGCGGCGCATCCTGCGTGCGGAGATCGACCGCGTCGACGGCGCGCTCGATCTGCTGCTGCAGCGCGGTCGGCCCACCGAGCAGCCGGCGCTGGCCGGCATCGGCCTGCTGGAGTTCGCCGGCCTGCGGCGCGACGCGCGCGTGCGGCTCGGACAGCTGGTCGCCGCGCTGCCGGGCTCGGCCGCCGCGCACGAACGCTGGCGCACCCGGCTGCTGGCCGACCTCGGTCCGGAGGCGATGCGCGCCCACTACGCGCGCTTCGTCGCGGCCGCGGCCGACAAGCCGACCGCCGAGTGGTTCGCCGGCTACGCGGCGCTGCTCGCCGGCGAACAGCACACGCGCGACCAGCGCACCGACGTCGCGCTGTCGGCCTACGGCGAGGCGGTCGATCGCTTCGCGCGCTGCACCGGCGACGACGAGCAGTTGGTGGACTCGGCGCACCACTTCGCCGTGCTGGCGCTGGCCGGCCGCGCGCACCTGCGTTTCGCCGCCGGCGACGCCGCCGGCGCGGTCGCCGACCTGCTGCGCGCGGCCGAGCTGCGACCCGCCAGTCTCGACGAGACCGATGGTCTGCTGCGCAAGCCGCGCGCGATCGCCGGCCGCATCGCCCGCGACCTCGCCGCGAAGGGCGACGCCGAGCTGGCCGCGCGCCTGCAGCCGATGCTGCCCTGAGGTGTCGGGGTGAGCCGAACTACGGCGGCAGCAGCGTCGGCCGCTGCGCGTAGCCCCACAATTCGCGGTACTTCGGCTGCACGTAAGGATGCAGCGCGTCCGCGAAGTGCTCACCGAGCGCGTTCGCGCGGATCAGGTGGATGACGTCGGCGAAGTCCTGCGGCCTGTCGGGTGCCGACAAGCCGCTCGCGAGCTTCAGCTCGATCAACTTCGCCAGGGTCAGATAGCGCTTGCCGGCCAGTTCGACGGCTGCCTCCGCCGGGTCCGGAAACGTGACCCCGCGCGGCGTGCCATCGCCAGGAATCCCGCCGGTGACCAGGATGTCGATCGGCACGCCACGATCGGCGTCCTTGACGCCCCGACTGCCCGCGAAGTGCTCCAACCAACCGCGACCCAGCGCCCCCTCCTTGAACCGACGCATGCCGTCTGCCGTCAACAGGATGTCGACGTCACTGGTCGTGCGCTCATACCCGTGCGCGTAGACCGCCATGCCGCCGCAGATCGCATAGGGGATCGCCAGCTCCTCCAGCTTCTGGCACAGCCGTGTTGTCGCCAGATGAACGTCCGACGTGCCCATGAAGAACCTCCCCATCTGTTCCCAGCGGTGGTGGAAGGCCTGGTCGGCGGACGTCATCGCCGCATTGTGCCACGCCATGCAGACAGTGGATCGAGGGCCGCGCAAACCTCGGGGATTTCCCGCGCGGCCGTGGGCTTCCTGCGGCCAATCCATGGCTGATGACTTGAGTGGAGCTGCCACCGGCTTGACAGTCCATCATTTTAGTTTATTCTATAACTTGCCGTGACCGACCTGCTGCACGTCCTGCACAGCCCCCGCCGGCGCGAGATCCTGCGCCTGTGCTGGGACGCGCCGCTGCCGGCCGGCGAGATCCACCGCGCGCTCGGCGACGTGACCTTCGGCGCCGTGTCGCAGCACCTGCGGCAACTGCGCGACGCCGGCCTCGTCGACGTGCAGGCCCACGGCCGCGAGCGCCGCTACCGCGCCCGCCGCACCGCACTCGGCCCGTTGCGCAGCTGGTTGGAGACCACGTGGGACGACGCGCTCTACCGCCTGAAACTCGCGGCCGAACTCGAGGCCGCCCGCCGCGGCCCGTCGCCGCGGCGCACCGCCCGCAAGAGGAACACGCCATGACCGACCTGCCCCACTCGCTGTCCCGTTCGCTGGTGATCCACGCGCCGCGCGCACTGGTGTTCCGCTACTTCACCGACTCGGCCCGCTTCGCCCGCTGGTGGGGTGCGGGCTCGACGATCGACGGCCGCGTGCAGGGCGAGGTGAAGATCGTCTACCCCAACAAGGTCGTCGCGCGCGGCTTGGTGACGCGGCTCGAACCGGATCGGCTGGTGGCGTTCACCTACGGCTACGAGGACCCGCAGAAGGCCGTGAGGGTCGGTGGCTCGCTGGTGACGATCGAATTGGCGGACCACGCCGACGGCACGCTGCTGCAGTTGCGCCACGACCTGCCGACCGCGGCGCAGCGCGACCACCACGCCCCCGGCTGGCGCTTCCAGCTGGCGCTGTTCGCCAACGTCGTCGCCGACGAACGCAACGGGAAGCTCGCCGACGTCGTCGACGCCTGGTTCCGAGCGTGGAGCGAACCGGACACCGCGGTGCGGGCGCGCCTGCTCGCCGACTGCGCGGCGCACGACGTCGCGATGCACGACAAGTGGTGCTGCCTGACCGGGCACGACGACCTGCTGCAGCACATCACGATCTGCCTGCAGGTGGCGCCCGGGGTGACGATGCAGCGCGCCGGCGAGCCGCGGCACTGCCAGGGCACGGCGCTGGTCGACTGGACCGCGACCGACGCGAAGGGCGGGCCGCGCGGCAAGGGCACCAACGTGGTGCGACTCGACGCGCACGGTCGGATCGCGAGCGTGGTCGGCTTCTGGTGAGCGCGGCGGAGTTCCGCGTCGGCGGCCGGTGACGGACGCGTATGCTGCGACACAGAGGCACCGATGTTCGACCGCTTCTCCGACAACGCCAAGAAGATCATGTCGGCCACCCGCCAGGAGGCGATCCGACTGCGCCACGACTACATCGCCCCCGAGCACATGCTGCTCGCGATCCTGCAGCAACCGTGCACGGCCCGCGACCTGCTCGTCGCGCAGGGCATGGACCTGGACACGCTGCGCGAGGCGCTGCTCTCGGTGCTCGACCAGACCGGCGGCACCAAGGCGAGCACCGGCCAGCTGCCGTTCACTCCCGAGGGCAAGCGCGTGCTCGAGGGGTCGCTCGCGGAGGCGTCACGGCTCGGGCACAGCTACATCGGCAGCCAGCACCTCGTGCTGGGCCTGCTGCACGTGCCCGACAGCCTGCCGGCCCAGGTGTTGACCCGGCTCGGCGTCGACCTGGAGCAGCTGCGCGCGGCGGTCCAGGGCACGATCCCGCTGGCCGAGCGCTCGCGCACGCGCCTGCTGCTGATCAGCAACTCGACGATGCACGGCGGCGCCTATCTCGAACATTGCGGCAACGAGATCCGCGACTGCCTCGGTCCGCGCAAGCGGGTGATGTTCGTGCCCTACGCGCTGCACGACCACGACGGCTACACGGAGCGGGCGAGGAACGCATTCGTGGCGCTCGGCCACGAGTTGTTCTCCGTGCACGAACGCAACCACTCGCCGCGGGCGCTCGACGACGCCGACGCGGTGTTCATCGGCGGCGGCAACACCTTCCGGCTGCTGGCCGCGCTCTACCACTACGGCCTGCTGAGCGCGATCCAGGCGAGGGTCCTGGCCGGCATGCCCTACGTCGGCAGCAGCGCCGGCACCAACGTCGCGACGCTGTCGATCCGCACCACCAACGACATGCCGATCGTGCAGCCGCCGTCCTTCACGGCGCTGCAGCTGGTGCCGTTCCAGATCAACCCGCACTACCTCGACCCGGACCCGAACAGCCGCCACATGGGCGAGACGCGCGAGGAGCGCATCCGCCAGTTCCACGAGGAGCACGGCACGCCGGTGCTGGGCCTGCGCGAGGGCTGCATGCTGCGCGTCGAAGGCGAACGCATGGCACTGCGCGGCTCGACCGCGGCGCGGCTGTTCCGGCGCGGCATGGCTGCCGAGGAGTTCACGCCGCCGTGCGAGATGTCGTTCCTGCTGCAACCCGATCCTGCATGAAGCACCTGCCACCGACCGTCCTGTCCCTGCTCGGCTGTCTGTGCGCCCAGACGCCGTCGATCGACGAGCACACGCTCGCGGCCCACGTGCGCTTCCTGTCGAGCGACCTGCTCGAAGGCCGCGGCGTCGGCACGCGCGGCGACGAACTGGCGCGGCTCTACCTCGCGACCCAGCTGCAGTCGTTTGGCCTGCAGCCCGGCAACGGCGACCAGTGGCAGCAGCCGGTGCCGATCCTCGGCATCACGTCGGAGGTGACCGCACCGCTGACCGCGCGCAGCAGCGGCGGCGAGGCGAGCTTCACCGCACCGGACGACTACACCGCGGTCGCGGGCGGCCCCGCTGCCGAGGTCGCATGGCGCGACGCCGAACTGGTGTTCGTCGGCTACGGCATCACCGCGCCCGAACAACGTTGGGACGACTTCGGCGGCACCGACGTGCGCGGCAAGGTGCTGCTGGTGATGAACAACGACCCCGCCGACGACCCGGAGCGCTTCGCCGGCAAGACACGGCTCTACTACGGCCGCTGGAGCTACAAGTTCGAGGAGGCCGCGCGGCGCGGTGCCCTGGGCGCGATCGTCATCCACACCAATGACTCCGCCGGCTATCCGTTCCAGGTGATCCAGGCCAGCCACGGCCGCGAGAACTTCTGGCTGCCGTTCGAGCGGCAGCCAGCGCTGGAGGTGCGGTCGTGGTGCTCCGAGGACACCGCACGCACGCTGTGCACGCTCGGCGGCCACGACCTCGACGAGCTGCGCGCCCGCGCGGAGCTGGGCAACCAGCCACCCGTTCCACTCGGCGTCACGCTCGGTCTCGGCCTGCGCAACATCCCGCGCGAGATCGCCTCGGCGAACGTGCTCGGCGTGTTGCCGGGCAGCGATGCGAACCTGCGCGACCAGTACGTGGTCGTCACCGCGCACTTCGACCACCTCGGCATCGGCAAGCCGAGGAACGGCGATGCGATCTACAACGGCGCCGTCGACAACGCCTCGGGCTGCGCCGGGCTGCTGGCGCTGGCGCAGGCCTGCAGCCGGCTGCCGACCGCGCCGCGCCGCAGCCTGCTGTTCCTCGCCGTCACCGCCGAGGAGTCGGGCCTGCTCGGCTCGCAGTTCTACACCCAGCACCCGACGGTGCCGAAGCAGCAGCTGGTCGCGAACTTCAACGTCGACGGCCTCAACATCTGGGGACGGACCGAAGATCTCGAGTTCATCGGTTTCGGCAAGAACAGCCTCACCGCGCTCGCCGAGACGGTCGCCGCTGCCGCCGGCCGCCGCATCGAACCCGACAGCAATCCGGACCTCGGTCTGTTCTACCGCAGCGACCACTTCAACTTCGCGCGCATCGGCGTGCCGGCCGCCTACTTCAAGGCCGGGCGCGACTTCGTCGATCGCCCAGCGGACCGTCGCCGCATGAAGGCCAGCTACACGACGGTGCACTATCACCAGCCCAGCGACGAACTCGCCGACTGGTGGAACCTCGGCGGCGCCGTCGCGGACCTCGACCTGCTGCTGGCTTGCCTGCGCACCTGCGCCGACGCCGACGAGCCGCCGACCTGGACGGCCGGCGACGAGTTCGAGGCGCTGCGCTGATCGCGGTCAGGCGCGCGGCAACGTCAGCACGAAGCAGGCGCCCGGCGTCACGTCGGGGTCGAGCGTGAGGTCGCCACCGAGGTCGCGAGCGAGGCCGCGCGCGAGCGGCAGGCCGAGGCCGACGCCGGGCACGTCGTTGCTGCTGTTCGGCAGCGCGCCGCGGTCGAACGGCGCGAAGATGCTGCGCCGGTGCGAGGGCGGCACACCGGGGCCGTGGTCGCGCACCGTGCAGCGCACCGCGTCGGCCGACGCGTGCACGTGCAACTCGACGATGCGGCGCTGGGCCGCGTGCGCGTGCTTGGCGGCGTTGTCGACCAGGTTGAACAGGATCTGGCCGACCGCGTCCTCGTCGGTCGAGGTGCTGGCGGCGGCGGCGGCGGCGTCGATCGCCACCCGCAGCTCCATGCCGGCGTCGATCAGGCGGCGCCGCAGCACCGGCTCGATGCCGTGCACGAGTTCGGCGACCGCGTGCACCTGGCGCCGGCTGGTGAAGCGGCCCTCTTCGAGCCGCGACCAGGCCAGCACGTTCTCGACCACGCGCGCCAGCCGATCGGACTCGCGCTGCAGCGTCGACAGGTACTCCTGTCGCGCCTTCGGTTCGGTGACGACGCCGTCGGCCAGCATCTCGCTGTACATGCGGAACGTCGTCAGCGGGGTGCGCAGTTCGTGCGTGACCGCCGATGCGAACCGCGCGCGCCGTTCGCCGAAGCCGATCGCCGCACGCAGCGTGAACGCGAGCACCAGCAGGCCCAGCACGGTCACCCCCCAGGTGATGCCGAGGATCGACGTCGTCGGCAGGCCGCTGGCGGCGACCGGCGCGGACAGGGTCACCGCGAGCCGCGCCGGGACCGACGCCAGCATCGAGGCCTGCTCGGCCGGCGACGGCTGTTCGCAGCGCAGCAGATGCACGCAGTCGGCCGTGAACAGGTCACCGACCAGCCCGCACAGTTGGCGCGACACCTCCGACCAGTCGAGCACGACGCCTTGCAGGCGCGCGCCGCGCGCGTCCTGCACGCGCCGTCCGAACGCCAGCAGCGACGGCTCGCCGTCGAGCCACAACGGCACCATCGGCCCGATCGCGCCCGCCGCCGACGGCACCCCGCCGTCACCGGCGCTCTGCGCGGCGAACGACCCGGTCGACGCGACCGTGGAGGGCTCCGGCACCGGCGTCGTGCTGCCGGTGCCGGCGGCACGGGTGCGCCACTGCTGGCCGCCCTGCAGCGCCATGTTGCTGACCTGGCGGTTCGAGTACTCGGCGACGCTCTGCTGCGTCTGCAGTCCGGCGTCGGGCGGCACGCCGTTGCACCCAACCATCGGCAACAGCGACTCCGCCGCCTGCAGTCCGTGCTGGAGCACGACCGGGCGCAGGCGCGGCTGCAACGACGCCAACCGCTGCGCGGCGCGCTGCAGCACCGCGGCGTCGATGCCGTTCGCCTCGGCGAGGTCGCGCTGGTTGCCGGTCGGCACCTGCGGACTCGACACCGAACCGTCGGGCTGCAGCTCGAAGTGCAGCAGCATCAGTTCCGACTCGAAGCCCAGCAGCGGCGATTGCACCAGCACCTCGTCCGGCGCCAGCTTGTCGTAGCCCCGCGTCCAGGCGCCGGCGGTCGGCGGGAACGACTGGTACTCGGCCGGCGGCCGCCGCGCCTCGCGCGCGAGCTGCGGCGACAGCCAGCTGTCCATGCGCCACAGCGCGAGCCGCAGCTTCTCGTGCAGCTCGGCCTGCTGCCGCGCCTGCACCTCGTCGTGGTCGAGCCGCACCAGCGTCGCGGTCACCCACGCCAGCACCAGCACCAACGGCAGCGCGGTCGCCGCGAACCACAGCCAGGCGCGCGCGCGATGCCGGGTCATGCCCGCACCTCGTCGCCGAGCATGTAGCCCTTGCCGCGCACGGTCAGCAGCACCTCGGGCGCCTGCGGCGGATCCGCGAGCTTGTCGCGCAGGTTGACGACGTGCATGTCGATCGCGCGCGTCGTCGTGTCGCCGCCGGTGAGCCCCCAGACGCGCTGCAGCAGTTCGCTGCGGGCGATCGCGCGGCCGCGGTTCTGCACCAGGTAGCGCAGCAGATCGGCCTCGCGCTCGGACATCTGCACGCAGCTGCCGTCGGCGCGACGGATCTCGCGGCGGTCGAAGTCGACCTCGCGGCCGGCGAGCGCGATGCGGCCGACGTCCGAGGGGCGTTCGGCGCTGCGGCGCAGCACCGCGGCGACGCGCGCCAGCAGCTCGCGGCTCGAGAACGGCTTGACCACGTAGTCGTCGGCGCCGGTCTGCAGACCGTGCACGCGGTCGGCTTCGGCGCCGCGCGCGGTGACCAGGATCACCGGCAGGCCCGGTCGCGCCAGGCGGATCTCGTGCAGGATCTGGAAGCCGTCCTTGTGCGGCAGCACGACGTCGAGGATCGCGAGGTCGAGCTGCGCGGCGAGCGCGGTGTCGAGGCCGTCGCGGCCGTCGGCGCAGGCGATCACGGTGTAGCCGGCGAACTGCAACGCGTCGACGAGACCGCGGCGGATCGCCGCGTCGTCTTCGACCACCAGCACGGTCTTCGTGGCGCTCACGGGATCAGCGTAGCCCGAACCGGCGGTCTTCGTCGGCGTTCTCGTGGCAGCGGATGCAGGACGCGACGCGCCCCGCGGCTGTGACGATGCCATCCCGGTCGATCGTCGCATAGACCCAGCCCTGGTCGGTGTCCGGCGTGCGCGCGTCCAGCTTGTGCATCACGAACAGGCCGGCAGCATCACCGGCGTGCCACACGGTCTCGCCGTCGCGCACCACCGGCGCCGCCAGGTAGCGCCGCGAAGCCTCGGTGGCCGCGTGCGGCTCACCGGCCACGGCGGTCCACGCCTGCTTGACGAGCGTCTGTCCCACCTGTGCGGCCACACCGGGCTGAACGTACCGGAGCCCGTCGGCATGCCGCGCGTAGAGCAGATACAGCTTGCCGCCGTGCTCCTTCTCGGCGGTCGAACGCCGCGCGAACGGCGCTGGCATGCGGCAATCCTCGGGTGCGACGCGCGGCGCTCCGGTGACGAGCGAGAACTGCTCGTAGTTGCGTACGGCCTCCTTGACGATCGGCACGAACGGCGAGTCGCAGTCCTTCGCCTTCGGCGGGGCCGGCCGCTCGAAACCCTTCGCCGCGGCCTGCTCCCGCACCGCCTCGAGCACCGCCTGCTCGAACACCTTCTCACCGCTGGCGGCGCGGCGCTTCAGTTCCGCCTGCACGTGCGCATCGCGCTGTTGGCCGAGCTTGTCGATCTGCTGCTTCAGTTCGTTGCGCTTCTTCGTCTGCGTCTCGACGTACTGCCGCAACTCCTCGGTGCCGAGGGCACGCAGCGCCTCGGGCAGCAGCTTCTTGTCGACGTCGGCGAGCACGAACTTCGGGTCGCTGCAGGCATCGACCAGGTCCCAGTGGCCGTTGCTGTAGAGCCCGCTGGCCTTGGTCTGGCAGCGCTGCGCGGCCGCGGCCCCGTTCAGGCCCGCGACGTTGCTGTCCTGCCGCACCTGGTTCTCGGCCCACACCGTGCCTTCGGCACCGTAGGGCACGTAGGTGGTGTTGATGGTCGCACTGAGCGCCGCCAACTGCTCGTCGAACGGCGTGACGACGACCACGTTGGCGTCCTGCTCGATCGCCGCGAACCGGCCGTCGGCGAGCTTCGCGACCTCGCGCCAGCCCGACGCCTCCTCGTCCTGCAGGCTGCCGCAGTAGATCGAGTTGACGACGATGCCCTGCCGGATCGCGTCGGCGCACGCGCTCGGCACGGTGAACTTCGGGTCCTGCGTCGCGGCCTCGTTGCCGGCCACGAACAGCAGCTTCAGCGCCTTGCCATCGGGTGACCACTCGAGCTGGTCGATCGCGCCGCGCACGACGCGCGCGACGTATTCCTCGCCGCCGTTGGTGGTCAGCTCGAACAGCTTCTGCGACACCAGGTCGAGGTCGGTCGTGAAGCCGGTCTCGAGCTTGACCCAGCCGCTGTCGGCGCTGTGTGCGCTGCAGCCGTAGGTCAGCAGGGCGACGCGCAGCGCCGGTGCCGGCTTCAGCGTCGCCATCTCGTTGACGACCGCCCACAGGTTCTGGCGCGCGGCGTTCAGCAGGCCGTCCATGCTGCCGCTGATGTCGAGGCAGATGGCGAGGTCGATCGGCCGCGGCGGCGCCACCATCGACGCGGGCGGGGCCTGGGCGGTGAGAACGCTCGCCAGCGCGAGCGACGACAACAACGGGCTCTGGATCATCGGACTGCCTCCTCGGGTTCTGCGCTCCCGGTGACGAGCAGGTTCTGCCCATCGACCTCGAGCAGGATCTCGCCGCGCAGCGACAACACGCCGGCGCGGCCCTGGGTCTCGAGCCGCTGCAGCAGCGCGAAGAAGCGCGCGCTGCCGAACTCGATGCGTTCGTCGGGCGTCACCCTGCCGCTGGCGACGCTGCAGCCGTCGATCCAGCGCCCGCCGCGGCGGAAGAACGCGCGGTCGCAGATCTGCTGGATCGCCGTGGTCTCGACCGTCTGCAGGTTCTGGTCGAGGTAGCCGTTGCGGTAGTTGGCCCGCGTCTGCGTCTTCTGCTGCCAGATGTTGCAGCCCTGGTTGACCGCGCCGATGCCGGACCGCACGGCCATCGCGCGGTGGTCCAGGTTGCTGCTGCAGGCCTGCACGAGGCCGTTCCAGTCGCCGAGGTCGCTGCCCTCGGTGGCGAGGAACGCGGTGTACTCGCCGAGCACGCCGAAGCGCGTCGACAGCCGCAGGATCTCGTCGCGCAGTTCGCGCAGCCGCGGATCGGCGAAGGCGTCGCGGCTCGCCGCCAGCGGCGGCCCGCCGAGGTCGCCGCCGCGCTGCCGCAGTTCGTCGACCAGGAACGCGATCTGCCGGCTCGCCCACAGCCGCGGCACGAACGCGTGGCGCGTCGATGCCGTGCGCACCGGCAGCGTGAACTCGAACCGCCGCGCCCCGGCGGGGTCGTCGCCGGTCAAGACGAAGTGCAGATCGTCCGCGCCGCGGTACTGGCCGAGCACGACCAGCTGGTCGCCGGCGAACAGGTCGGGCAGGCGTGCCGGCAGCACCTCGGCGAGGCGTTGTCCGGGGCCGTCCGCGACCAGTTTCGGGCTCGCGAGCACCGGATGATCGAGCCGCGCGAACGTGCGCGCGACCGCCCGTTCGACGTCCTCCTCGGGTGCCACGTAGACGGCGGCGGCGCGCGTCGTCTCGGCGATGCGGTCGAGCAGCGGCACGTTGACGTCGTGGCCGACGCCGAAGCAGAACACGCGGCGACCGTGCGGGTTGCCGGTCTCGACCAGGCGCCGCAGCTCCGGCTCGCGGGTCGGGCCGACGGTCGGCAGGCCGTCGGTCAGGAACAGCACCAGCGGCAACGTGTCCGCCATCGCCGGCGCGCGCAGCGCCTCGAGCAGCGCGTCGTGCAGGTTGGTGCCGCCGTGCGGCCGGATCGCGTCGAGGTGGGCCAGCGCGGTCGCCAGCGACGCGGCGTCCTTGGGCACCGGCTGCGCGAACGCCGATTCGATCGAGTTGCCGTAGTCGACGACCTGGATGCCTTCGCCATCGGTGAGGCCCGCGAGCACCTGCCGCGCGGCGGCCTTCGCCTGTTCGAGCTTGCGGCCCGCCATGCTGCCGGAGCGATCGAGCACCAGCGTCACCTCGCGGCGCAGCGGCGCACGGTGCTCACGCTGCGGTGCGCCAGCGAGCAGCAGGAAGTAGCCGCCGCCGACGGTCGGATCGGGGCAGGCGAAGAACGCCGCGGTCGGGCGCGCCGGATCCGCAGCCGTCGTGAAGCAGAGCCGGAACGCGCCGGGCTCGAGCCGGCTGCCGGCCGCCACGCTGGCGACCAGCGCGTTGTCGGCGCGGCGCGTCAGCTCCAGTTCGTGGCTCGGCGAGTAGACGATGCCGAGCGGCGCCGCGGTCTGCAGGTCCACCGTGATCGTCCACGGCACCTGGTGCGCCAGCACTTCGCTGCGCGGCAGCACGTAGTCGAGACGTTCGCCGTCGACGGCGAGCACCTGGTCGTAGGTGACGCGCAGGCGCTGGCGCCCGTGCGCCGGCACCGGGAACACGCTGCTGCGCAGGCAGCGCCAGTCGACGAACTCGAGCAGCGCCGGGTCGCGCAGCCGCGCCGTGATCTCGTCGTACAGGCGCCGCGCCTCGTCGCGCGGCATCACGGTGGCGGTCGCCTCCGGCGCGGGTCCGTCGAACGCGAACGCCGACACCGCAGCACCGTCGGGCACCGGCAGCAGCAGCACCGCCTGCTGCGGCACCGACGCCGGGTTGTGCAGCTCGATCTCGAGCTGCGTCGTCGCCGCGCGTTCGAGGATGCGCACGCGTGCGCTCGCGCTGGCGACGCGGACCGCGACCTCGCTGGTCGGCGCCAGCACCGTGCTGCCGCCGAGCACCCACTGGTGCCGAGGCGACTGGGCCGGCAGGGTCGTGATGGCCGCCGCGAACAGGAACGCCGTGCAGATCTCGGTTCTCATGTCACCTCACTGGTCGACACATCAGACCTCGGAGGCGGCATCTCGCGCGTAAGCGCCGGGTAAGCCGGTCGCGGCGCACCCTGCGGCAGCCCCACGCGGCATCCGGACGCACCGCGCCACCGGTCCGCGCCGCCGGCACCGACGATGTTGCCGTCGGCGCTTGACGACTCCCTGTCGGCGCCTACTTTCGATCGCAAAGCCACCGCCATGGAACTTCGCGACGCCATCGACCAGATCTCGACCATCCGCACGCAGCTGGCCGCGACCGAACGGCTGCGCAGCCTGCGCGCGGTCCCGGTGGCGCTGTCCGGCCTGCTCGCGGTGTTCGCCGCGGTCGCGCAGTCGCTGTGGCTCGGCGATCCGATGGTCGACACGCGGCGCTACCTGTGGCTGTGGTGCGGCGTCGCGGTCGTCAGCGGCACGGCCGCCGGCATCGTCGTGCTGCGGCGCGTGCAGCAGAGCGACTCGGCGCTCGGCACCGCGCACGCGCGCCTCGCGGCGGTGCAGTTCGCACCGAGCCTGCTGGTCGGCGCGATCGTGACCTGGTTCGTGATCGACCGGCTGCCGCAGCTCGTCTGGGTGCTGCCGGGGCTGTGGCAGCTGCTGTTCGGCCTCGGCAACCTCGCGGCGCACCGGCTGCTGCCGGGGCCGGCGGCCGTGGTCGGCGTGCTCTACCTCGCCAGCGGCACGTGCTGCCTGTGGTTCGGCGAGCGCGCGCTGGAGCCCTGGGCGATGGGGCTGCCGTTCGCGGTCGGCCAGTCGGCGCTGGCGGCGATCCTGTGGTGGCAGAACGAACGCGCCGTGTGCGGCGTCGAGGTGCGGTCGTGACCGGCAAGAAGGAACCCGACGACGGCCGCTACGCCTACGAGGGCCTCGACCGCCTGCTGCACGAGAAGGCCCGGCTCGGCATCCTGACGTCGCTGGCCGCGCGCGCCGACGGCATCCTGTTCACCGATCTGAAGGGGCTGTGCAACCTCACCGACGGCAACCTGTCGCGGCACCTGACGGTGCTGCAGGAGGCGGGGCTCGTCGACATCCACAAGGGCTACCGCGGGCGGCGGCCGCAGACGCTGTGCCGGCTGACCGACGCCGGGCGCAAGCGCTACCTCGACTACATCGCCGTGCTCGAGTCCGTGCTCGCCGATGCCGTGGCGGCCGCCAGGCTGACGCGCAAGGCGCGCCGGGTGCTGCCCGAGGGCTTCAGCCCGGCGTGACGGGCTCGGCAGCGGCAGCGAGGGGTTCGCCGCGGCGTCACACCGCTACGGCTTCACCTTGGCGCCGGGCTCGCCGGCGGCGACCAGCCGCGCGGCGATCGCGGGCGGGTCGAACTTCGTGCTGTCGTAGTGGACCGTGAAGTCCGGATCCCCGGCCTTGATGTCGATGCGGCCGATGCCATCGAGGTTGCCGAGGGCGCCGCGCACGGCGGCGACACAACCCCCTCAAACCGGGCGGCCGAGTTCGAACTTCGCTTCGGCGTCGGTCTGCGCCGCGGTGACGGGCGCGGCTTGGGTGACCTTGCCGGTGCCGCTGCAGGCGACGAGGAACAGGGCGCTCAGGCCCGTGAAGAGGCTGCGGTTCATGGTCTTGCTCCGGTCTCGGAACCGGTCCGTCGCGGCGCGAGCCGCGCCACGGGCCGGTCGGGAGGGCATTCGCGCAGCCGCCGCCCGCAGATTCAGGTTCGCGGCCGCGGATCGGCGATGGCCGCGCCGACGGCGAGGCTCGGCACCCGCGAATCCGCCACCTGGAAGTAGGGCCGCTGCCGCGCATCGAGGCCGCGGAACACCAGCGTCGCCGCCGCGGCGCCGACCAGCAGACGGCGCAACGTCGACACCAGCGCGTCCTCGCGGCGCACCGGCACGTCCGTCGTCCCGCGCCGCAGCACCACCAGCACGCACCGGCCTTCGAGGCGCGGCAGCATCTCGAGCAGTTCGGTCTCGACCTGGCGCAGGTCGGCGCCGTCGGTGCCGGCCTCGACCCCGACCATCACCAGCGGCGGCTCGGCCACGTCCTTCTGACCGAGGATCGTGACCCTCGGCTGCGCGTCCAACTCGGCGGCCACGTCCGCCGGATCGTCACCGGCGGGCACCACCGGCGCCGGTGCGGCAGCAGCGGCGGGGGGTGCGGCCACGGCGACCGGGGTGATCGGCGCGGCACCCGGCAGCGGCGGGTGCATCTGCACCGGGCTGCCGCTGCCCGCGTCGAGCAGCACCTTGGCGGCCTTCTTCGCCACCAGTCCCTGGCAAAGACGCACGACCGGCGGCGACGTCGGCTGCGCATCGGGCCACGCGACCGTGATCGTCGCGGTCATCACCGGACCGAGGCCGGCCAGCAGGGCCGGCAGTTCGCGATCGAGCTGACGCGCGACCATCGCCTCGTCGGCCGACGGCTGCACCGGCAGGCGGCGACTGAGTCCGGTCTTCTCGGGCACGCCGAACAGGGGCGGATGCACGCGCACCGGCTCCGGCCCATCGATCACGACGCTGGCCGCGCCGCGCGCGACGGCGGCCGCCGCGATCCGGTCGGCGGTGGCCGACGGGGACACGACCACGGTCGCTCCGGCCGGCAACGACGCGGCGTCGAGTTCGCGCTGCAGCGCCTGCGCCTGCTGCGTCTCGTCGCGCCCGCCGGCCACGGCGGCGATGTGGATCTCGTCACCGGTGCGAGTGATCGTCAGCAGCGGCGGCAGCAGCATGTCGACCGCGCCGTGGTCTTCGACCTCGAGCCGCATCGCGCCGGCCGCCTCGATCGCCGAGCACAACGAACGCAACAGCGTGCGCGACACCGGGGCCGAGCCGGTCACCTGCACGCGCACCGACTTGCCACGCAGCTTGCCCGCGAGCGATGCCAGCCGGCGATCGACCGCGCGCTGCAGTTCGAGCGGCTTGCCGGCCTCGGTGTCGAGGCGCAGCGTGAAGCGGTCGCCGTCGACGGCGAGGCCGGCCGGGTCGGGCAGCATCGGCTCGCGGCGCTCGCCGCCGATCGTGCAGGCCAGCTGCCTGGGCTGCAGCAGACCACCGAGTTCGTCGCGGCAGAACGCCTCGATCTCGGCGTCGATCGCGAAACCGACCGGCCAGTCGACGACGACCGCCTCGCCCTTCGTCGCCGCGAGGTGCGCGGGGGCCTCACGGCGGAACGCCGCCAGCAGCGCGGCGCGCGAGCGGCGACCGGCCTGCACCCGCAGCGTCGTCTCGTCGCCGACGACCCGCTCCAGCAGCGGCGGCCAGACGATCTCCGCGTCGCCGGCGCCGTGCAGCACGACCTGTTCGGCCCCGGCCCGGCGGCACTGCGCGACGCAGGCCTCGACCACCGCGGCGCCGAGCGGCTGGCTGCCACGCAGGGCGACCGAGCGGCGCGCGAACTTCGCCGCGTGATCGGGCAGCACCATCGTGATGGCCGCGAGCGTCGCCGCCTCGTCGTCGGCCGCGTCGATGCGGACCGTCGCGTCGGTCCCCGCGACCTCCACCTTGACGCGGTCCGTCAGCTCCCGGTCGAACAGCGTGCGCCCGTCCACCGCGACCCGCAGCGCGCCCGCCTCACGCAGCACGGCTTCGATCTGGTCGCAGACCTGGTCGTCCGGGGCCGCGCCCTGGAACGTGACTTCGAACCGACGCCCGCGCGCCGACGCGGCCAGCGCCGGCAGATGCCGCGCCATGGCCTGCGACAGGTCTTCGGTCTCGGTCTGGCCGGTCGCGATCTCGACGTGGGTCACACCCGCCTCGGTGCGCGTCGCGACGTCGACCGTCGGCAGACGTCCCTCGCACACGGTCTCGTCGCCGTAGCCGCGGCGCACGACCCCGAGCAGCGGCCTGCGCTCCTCGAGCAGCTCGGCCACGTGCGACTTGGTCGCACTGCCCACGACCGCGTCACCGGTGAAGCGCACCAGCACCCGCTTGTGGCGCAGACCCGCCGCGTCCATGGCCCGACGCAACGGCGCCGACACGGCCTCGGTCACGGCGGCCTTGTCCATCGCCGGCACCTCGACGGTCAGCGTGACGTGGAAGCCCGGTTCGACCTCCTCGAGGCCGACGCGGACCGGACCGTCGTCGACGGCCGGCTCCTCGATCGGCTCGAGCGTCGGCAGCTCCTCTTCCAGCGGCTCCAACTCGGGCAGATCGGCGTCGATGTCGACCTTGGCGGGGAGATCGGGGCGCTTCTTCGGCAGCCCGTGGCGGTGCTTGGAACTCATCGGATCGTCGCGGTCGAATGGGTGGAACCGCAGCCTAGCGGTGCGGCGCCCGAGACCAAAGGACCACGCCCGCGGACTCGCGGGCCGCGGTCCACCGTGCCCGAGCCGGCGCGCGCGGTCCGGCTCGGCGCGACGGCGCTCAGTTGCCCATCGTCATGCGGAACGCATTCGACGCGGAGTAGCCCTCGCCCGCGGCGCCCGGGTCCATCGGCACCCAGGCCTGCCACCACGTCGTGACACCGCAGTAGGAGGGATCCGGCGGCAACGGCACCAACAGCTGGCCGATGCCGAACGGGTTCGTCGGGATCGGCGTCAGCACGTCGGGAGCGGCGTAGAGCGTCGCGCCGTCGAACGGGACCGCGATCTCGCTGAAGCCCCAGACCGCGACGGCGACCCAGTTGGGCAGGCCGTTGGTCACCGTCACCGTCCAGGTCGACGGCACCACCGGCCTCGTGCCGCTCAGCACCGGCACCCCGTTGGTGCCAGGCTTGCCGGTGCCGAAGTTGGTGATCGACGCCAGCGCGAAGCAGCCGTCCAGCATGCCCGTCGCGCACAGGCCGAAGCCGCAGGGGCCGACCGGCACCGCGGTGCCGCGCACTTCGATGGTCCAGGTGCCGAGCACCGGCGCCGGCACGGCGACGCGCTCGACGTTGTTCTTCGCATCGGCGACGCCGCCTGCCGACGACCAGCCGCCGCTGAAGACGTTGCCGCGGTACTGGACGCCGTTCGGGTCGAACACGACCAGGTCGAGGTCGTCGACCACCGGGTTGCTCGCGTTGACGGTGCCGGCGTAGTCGGTGAACGCCAGCGTGACCTCGAGCGGCCGCAGCGTCGACGTCACGTCGATCGCGTAGCTCTTCACGCCGCTGGTCGACAGGCCGCTCGCGCGGCGCACGTCGACGACCCAGAGCCGGCCGGTGTCGCCGCTGAAGTGCAGCGACTCGTCGAGCACGACGTGGCCCCAGCCCTCGCTGTCGCTCGGGTAGCCGGGGACGCCGGTCATGTCCTGGCAGGTGTTGACCAGCACGGCCTTGACCAACGCGCCGGTCGGCGCGAACGAGTCCGTCGGCACCGCCGTGCCCGAGGGATAGAAGCCGGCCATGAAGTACTGCCGGACCAGCGCACCGGCGGCGGTCGCCGACGGGCACGCCATGCTGGTGCCGGTCAGCGTCGCGCTGCCGCACGTCCCCGTGCTGGCCGAGACGATGCTGCAGCCGGGCGTGAACAGGTCCGGCTTGCGGCGCCCGTCGGCGGTCGGCCCGACGCCACCGCCGCACTTGTCGACCGCGTCGAGGCCGTTCTGCGCGTTGCCGACCGCGACCAGGTTCTTGGCGTTCTCGGGGTTCTTCAGCGTCGACAGGTTGGTCTCGGCGAAGAACACCAGGTTCTCCTCGTTCGCCCAGGAGAACGCGTCGATCGCGTTGCAGTGCGAGTTGTAGGCGGTGGTGCTGTCGTTGCCCCACGAGTTCGTGTGCATGCGGGCGCCCGCCGCCGCGTGCGAGGCCGCGCGCGCGCTCCAGACGCTGGCCGAGTAGTCGTTGCTGTGCGCGAGGCGCGCCGCGTAGGCGAGGCCGCGCAGCGCCGTCGATCCGTTGATCGGGAACGCATCGCCGGCCGCGGTGCCGGCCGTGTGCGTGCCGTGGCTGTTGTTGCTGCCGGTGCCGGAGTAGTAGACCAGCTTGCGGTGGTTCGGGCCGATCGGGTTCGACGTGTCGTTGAAGTAGCACGACGTCGAGCGGATGGCGCCGTCCTGGTGGCCGATGACCTGGCCTTCGCCGTGCAGGCCGCGGTTCCAGATCGTGCGGCTGTTGGTGATGCCGGACTGCACGGTCCAGGTCATCGTGTCGTTGCGCTCGGTGACGATGCTCTCGGGCTCGACCCACTGCACGTCGGCGCAGCGCGCCAGCGCCGCGGCGCCGCCGGCACCGGGCCGCACGATCGCGAGGCGACGGTCGACGGCGTCGTTCTCCTCGTCGACGGTCGCGCCGGCCGCTTCGAGTTGCCGGCGCAACATGGCCGCGGTGACGCCGGGGAAGCCGAGCACGGCCAGGCGCGCGTGCGTGTGCGGCCGCAGCAGTTCCGGGTCGATGCGATACGCCGGGTGCAGCGGCGACGACCAGATCGCCGCGCCCGCGGTGACGGCGGCGGCCACCTCGGCGCTCGTGGCGCGCGCCATGAAGGCGTGGTTCGGCACGTAGTCGAGCAGCTCGAGCCCGAGATCGCCCAGCGCGGCCTTGGCCGCATCGGTCACCGGCCCGCGCATCTGCACGAGGAAGTAGCCACGTTCGCCGGCGGCGAGCGCAGCGGCGGCCAGATCCGCCGGCACGGCCGGCGCCGGACCCGACGTGTCGAACTCGGCGAACTTCAGCGACAACCACCGCGGCAGTTCGGCGCGGCGGTTGGCCTCGGCCCAAGCGAGCGACTGGCCCGGGCGGGAATCGGTGCCGGCGGGCGGCGCCTCGACTGCCTGCGCCGCCAGCGGCAACGAACAGTACAGAGCGGCGGCGCAGAGGCGGATCAGCATCGTGGATGGCATGGGCAACGCGGAGACTTCGGGGGCGGCAGCCCGGGCAGAATACCCTCGATCCGCGCCGCCGTCAGGGTTCCTCGAACCTCGCCCGCTCGGCCGGCGGCGGCTCGCGCCACGGCCGCACGACCCGGAAGCCGACGTGCTGCCCCTCCGTCAGGTACCACCAGCTCTTCGGAATCTGCGGATCGCGCTGGTTCCACTCCGGCAGCGACGACCGCCGCGCCGCCGATCGCAGGGCTGCGGCGGGGTCGCCCCAGCTGCCGCCGCGCACGACGTGGGGAAAACGCGCGGGCCGGCCGGCGGCGTCGCGGGCCGGCGGCAGGTAGGGCGACCGACGCGGACCTTCGCCGTGCGTCGCCGCGTAGGCATCGGCGAAGTAGCCGTCGGCGACCCACTCGGCGACGTTGCCGTGCAGGTCGCAGAGCCCCCAGGCGTTCGGCGCCTTCTCGCCCACCCGATGGTAGGCCGGCACCGGCTCGGCGCCGCGTTCGAGCACCCGCTCGCTGTTGCCCTCGAACCAGGCGAACGCATCGAGCCGCTGCGCCTCGTCGCCGAACGACCACGCCGAGGTGCTGCCCGCGCGGCAGGCGTATTCCCACTCGGCCTCGGTCGGCAGGCGATGGAACCGCCCGGTGCGCGCCGAGAGCCACCGGCAATACTCCCGGGCCGCGGCGTGCGACATGCAGATCGCCGGGCAGCCGTCGCGCCCCATCTGGAACGTCATGTCGACGTACGGCGGCGTCGGCCGCGAGAGGCCGTCGGGTCGCTTGCTCTGCGGCAGCGACGCATCGGTGTTCCAGAGTTCGAACTCGGCCCAGGTCACCTCACAGCGCCCCATCCAGAACGGTTCGACCTCGACGTCCACCTGCGGCCCTTCGTCGTCGGACCGACCCGGCTCGTCCGGTGGACTGCCCATGCGGAACCGACCGCCGGGCACCGGCACCATGTCGAACCCGACCTCACTGCCGGGCAGCGACTGGCGGTAGGCCGAGAAGTCGGGCTGACCCGGCCGCGGACCGGCGGCCGGCTGCGGCTCCTGCGGCATGAGCGCGGCGGCACCGCAGGCCGCGAGCAGGCCGGCGCAGGCGAACACGACCGAGGACGACGGATGGCACGACACGGGCGGCGCAGCTTAGCGGCGGACGGCGGTCGCGGTCGACTGGGTGATTTTCGCCCCGGTCGCTTACGCGCGGCCCCGGCCGCGGTCCAACCCCCGCCCCCGCGTACCGAACGAACGGAGTCCGCGATGAACCGACCCCTGCTCCTCCTGTGCCTGTGCACGCTGCTCACCGTCGACCCGCTCGCCGCGCAAGGCTTCGGCGCGGCCCCGCGCGGCATGCCGCTGCTGCCGTCGGTGACCGGCTCGATCGGCCCGTCGCAGCCGGTCTCCGATGCGGCGCCGGCGATGCCCGGCTGCGGTGGCGCGTCCGAGCCCGCGGATCCGGCCACCACCGGTCCGCAGCTCGCCGGCAAGGAGCTGGCGCGCGCGATCGCAACGGTGACCGCGCTGCGGTGGTACGACGACCTGGACGCGGCCCGGGTCGAGTCGGCGGCGACCGGCAAGCCGATCCTCTGGCTGCAGGCGCTCGGCGAGCTCGACGGCTTCGCTTGAAGCGCGCTGCAGAGCCTGCGGGGCGTGACCCTGCCCGACGAAGAAGTGCTCGGCCTGCTGCGCGACCGTTTCGTGCTCGGCGCGCGCAACATCGAACGCGCCAAGCACGTCGGCACGTCGCACGGCTACAAGTGCACCCAGACCGCGGTCGGCACCACCAACGGCGCCGGCGGCCGCAACCTGCAGCTGCTGGTGCTGGCGGCCGACGCGACGCTGGTGCACGCGCTGCCGGGCTTCTGGCACCCCCAGGAGCTGGCCGCGGAGCTGCGGCTCGCACTGCAGCTGCACCGCCTGCACCACGACGACCAGCGGTCGCAGGCGGCGACGCTGGCGATGTTCCGCGCGCTGCACGAGTCGGCGGCACGCGACGAGGCGACCACGCGCGACGGCTGGCAGTCGTTCGACGCGAGCGAGGAGCTGGCTCGGGCCGCGAAGCAACCGCGCGACACCGTGCTGCGTGACGACGCCGGCGCGCCCCTGCTGGACGCCCGCGGCCTGATGCAGCTGAAGCCGATCCGCCGCCTCGTGCACGACCGCCTGCTCGCGCAGCCGTTCCCGCGCCTCGCCGACTTCGACCTCGAGGCGTTCGTCGACTACGGCCGCGCCTACTACGACAACAACGCGTGGGTCGACGAAGGCAAGCGCTTCGCGCGCGCCGAACGCAACGACGCACAGCGCGAGCAGCAGCGCGCCAAGGCCGAGAAGGCCGCGCTGGCCGCGAGCAAGCGCCGCAAGTGATCCGGCGACGAGCGGCCGCATTCGCTGGGCCGCCGGCACGGGTGCGGGTACAAGCGCACCCATGTCTCGTCCCACGCTCCTGCCCGGCGACCGCCTGTCGCCGCTGCGCCACCTGCGGTGGCTGCCGCTGCTGCTGATTCCCATCGGGTTGCTGACGGCCCTGTACCAGGTCCCCGCGGAGGGCGTCGGCGTCGTGCTGCGCTTCGGCCGTTACGCGTCGACGCAGGAGCCCGGCCTGCACTACAAGCTGCCGTTCGGCATCGACGAGGTCGCGATCGTGCAGACCCGTCGCCAGCTGAAGCTCGAGTTCGGCTTCCAGACGCCGGACGCGACCAATCCCGACCAGTACGGACGCCAGCCCGAGCGCGAGAAGAGCATGGTGACCGGCGACCTGAACGCCGCGCTGGTCGAGTGGGTCGTGCAGTACCGCATCGACGATCCGAAGCTGTACCTGTTCCAGGTGCGCGAGCCGGCGCAGACCCTGCGCGACCTCAGCGAGGCCGTGATGCGCGAGGTCATCGGCGATCGCACGGTCGACGAGGTGATCACGGTCGGCCGCCAGGAGATCGAGACGGTGGCCGCCGACCGTCTGCGCACGATGTCGAAGACCTACGAGCTCGGCTTCGTCATCGATCAGGTGCAGCTGAAGAACGTCAACCCGCCGCGCGACGTGCAGGCCTCGTTCAACGAGGTCAACAAGGCCGAGCAGGATCGCGAGAGCATGATCAACGTCGCCAACGGCGAGTACAACAAGATCGTGCCGCGCGCCCGCGGCGAAGCCGCACAGCGCATCAGCGAAGCCGAGGGCTACCGACTGAAACGCGTCAACGAGGCGCTCGGCGACGCGACCGCGTTCCAGGCCGTGCTCGCCGAATACGTCAAGGCACCCTCGATCACGAAGACGCGCCTCTACCTCGAGACCATGGCCCAGGTGCTGCCGGCGCTCGGCGACAAGTGGATCGTCGACGAACGGGTGACGCAGCTGCTGCCGATGCTGCCCGGTGCGACGCCCAAGGAGGTGACGAAGTGAAGCTCCTGACGATCCTGATCGCGGCGGCCGCGCTGCTGCTGGTCCTGGTGCTCGGCGGCGCCTTCTACACGGTGCGCGAGACCGACACGGTGATCCTGACCCAGTTCGGGCGACCCGTCGGCGATCCGATCACCGAACCGGGACTGCACTGGAAGACGCCGTTCGTGCAGGAGGTGCATCGTCTCGACAAGCGCCTGCTCGACTTCGACGGTGCGGTGACGCAGATGCCGACCAAGGACAAGACCTACATCGAGGTCGACACCTTCGCGCGGTGGCGCATCGGCGATCCGGCCAAGTACTTCGTCACCCTGCGCGACGAACGCAGCGCGGATTCGCGGCTCGAGGACATCATCGGCAGCGAAGTGCGCTCCGCGGTCGCCGCCCACGAACTGATCGAGATCATCCGCAGCGACAAGAGCCGCACCGTAGCTCCCGAGCAGCGCGAGCAGGGCACGGTCACGTCCGAACTGCGCACGGCGCGCCGTGGGCGCCTCCAGCTGGAGAGAGACGTGCTGGCGGCATCGGCACCGAAGCTGATGTCGCTCGGCATCGAGCTGCTCGACGTGCGCATCAAGCGCGTCAACTACAACGCCGACGTCCTGCCCCGCATCTACCAGCGCATGATCAGCGAGCGGCAGCAGATCGCGCAGCGCTTCCGCAGCGAGGGCGAAGGCGAGGCGGCACGCATCCAGGGCCGCAAGGAGCGCGACCTGCGCGAGATCGAGTCGATCGCCTACAAGCAGGTCCAGGAGACCCGCGGCGGCGCCGACGCCGAGGCGACGCGCATCTACGCCGAGGCCTACGACCAGAGCCCGGCGTCGCGTGAGCTGTTCACGTTCCTGAAGACGATGGACAC
This sequence comes from Planctomycetota bacterium, assembly GCA_016794035.1. Lineage (GTDB taxonomy): Bacteria > Planctomycetota > UBA1135 > UBA1135 > UBA2386 > JAEUHS01. Next base: position 10,270 of record JAEUHS010000025.1, on the reverse strand, counting down.
CTACCGCGGCGTGCTCGACGGCCGCACGAACCTGGTGCTGTCGACCGACAGCGAGCTGTTCCGCCTGTTCAAGACGATGGCGCGGTGACACCTGGCGCCGCCGCCGCTCTCGCTGATGTCCCTCGCGTGGCGCTTCCTGGGCTACGGGGCGCTGGCCTTCGGCGGCCCCGTGGTGCAGATCGCCGCGCTGCATCGTGAGCTCGTCGAACGCGAACGCTGGGTCGACGAGGCCCGCTTCCGCAAGGTGCTGGCCGTCTACCAGGCGTTGCCCGGGCCCGAGGCCACGGAACTGTGCATCTGGTTCGGCACCGTCGCGCGCGGCCGCCTCGGCGGGCTCGTGGCCGGCATCGGCTTCCTGCTGCCCGGCCTCGCATTGATGCTGCTGGCGAGCTGGCTGCTGTTCGGACTCGACCCGTGGCCGCCGCCGCTGGTCGCCGCGTTCGCCGGCATGCAGGCGGCCGTCGTGACGCTGGTCGCGCGGGCGGCGTGGCGACTGTTCCGCGCCTCGACGCGCGGCAGCGTCGTGCTGGCGGCGATCGCCGTGGCCGCCGCGACCGCGGCGACGCTGTGGGCGCCGTTCGGATCGACGCCCGCCGTCCCGGGCACCGGCGGCGGCGACCCGGGCGACGGGGCGCTGCTGCTGACCGGCCTGCGCTCGGGCCTGCTGACCTTCGGCGGCGCCTACGCGGTGATCCCGCTGCTGCAGGCCGACGCCTGCGGCCCACACGGATGGATGACGGCGTCGCAGTTCACGTCGGGCCTTGCGGTCGGCGGCGCGCTGCCGGCGCCGATGGTGATCCTCGGCACCTGGGTCGGCTGGGCCGGCGGCGGCCTCGGCGGCGCGCTGCTGCTGACCCTCGGCATCTTCGCGCCGGCGTTCGCCTTCCCGCTGCTGCTGCACGACGCACTCGAACGACTGACCCGCAACCGGCGCGTGCACGCGCTGCTGGATGCGATCACCGCCGCCGTCGTCGGGCTGGTCGTCGCGGTCGCGCTCCAGCTGGCGACGACGCTGACGTCGCCGGTGCGGCTCGCCATCGCCGCCGGCGCGCTGCTGGTGCTGCTGCGTTGGCACGGCCGGTTCGCCGTGCCGCCGGTCCTGTTCGCCGCGGCGACCACCGGCATTCTGTGGCTGTAGCGACCGCCGACTACGCGAGGCACATGGCGCCGAGATTGTGCAACCCGTGCGCGAGCACGCCGGGCAGCAGGCTGCCGCTGCGCCAGCGCAGCCAGCCGAACAGAAGCCCCGCGACGAACCGGTGCGGCAGCTCCAGCAGATAGCCGCCGCCGAGCCCATGCAGGAACGCGAACAGGATCGCCGTCAGCAGCAGCGCACTGCGCGGCGACGCCAGCACGTTGGCCGCGCGCCACGCCGCACCGCGGCACAGCCATTCTTCGCCCAACGGCGCCAGCACCACGACGCCGATCCAACGCGCGGCTGTCGGCATCGCCGCGTCGGCACTCCAAAGGTAGGCGGTCAGGATCCACGCCGCCGCGAGTGACAGCATCGCGGTCGGCAGGGCCGCGACGCACCAACGCCACGACGCGGTCAGCGGCAACGTCGCGCGCAGTTCGCCGAGCACCAGCGACGCCGCCAGCGCCGCCACGAACACCGAGGCCGAACCGACCAGCACCGTCGGCCATCCGTCGTCGGCACCGGCGACGAGGTCGCTGCCGCCGAGCAGGCCGAACAACGTGCCCGCGCAGGCCACGCCGAGCGCCAGCGCCGCGCGCTGGGTGCGCAAGCGATCGGCGCGGACCCCGTGCAACAGCACGCGGCGGTGTTCGGCGGTCGGCGCGCCGCAGGCGCCGCAGAAGCGAGCCGCCACCGGTCGCGGCGCGCCGCAGGATGCGCAGTGCGCGCTCATTCGCGCGGCAACGTGACGCCGACGACCACCCACTGCGGGTGCCAGAACTCGAACAGCACGCCGAGCTCGTCGTTGCCGAGCGCGAACAGCACCTTGCGGCGGTCGCGGCCGGGCTGGCCGGGATCGACGTCGCCGAGCACCGGCCGCTGCCGGTGCCAGTCGCGCTTCTCGAGCAGGCGCTGCAGGCTCGTGCCGAGCCGCTCTCGGCTCGCGGGCCGCAGGCACGCGACCAGCGCGTCGGTGCCGTCCGCGGCCCACGCGCGTCGGAACGCGTCGATGCCTGGCGCGAGGTCCGGCACCTCGAACGGCGGCAGCGTGACCTGGGTCAGCAACCAGCCGGCGCGCTCGTCGTAGCGGAATCCGACCGACAGCCGCCCGTCGCCGCACGGGAAGTGCACGAGCGCAGAGCCCTCGGCCGGCACCACCTCCGGCTCGCCGAGCCGCGGCGACGCCGCGTTCCAGCCGCGCTGTTCGAGATCGTCGCGCAGCGACGTGGCGCGGCGGCCCGCAGCCCCTTCCTCGAACAACTGTCCGATCGCCTCGGCATCGCCGCGTGCCCAGCGTTCGGCGAACGCCTGCACGGTCGCGTCGACCGTCGGCGGCCGCGTCACCATGCCGATGACCAGCACCACCGCCACCAGCCCGAGCGCCACGACGCCGAACATCGCCAGCCGCCGGCGCCCGGTGCGACGGCGGTCGTCGCGCTGCCGGCTCTGGACCGTGTCGGCGATGCCGCCCTTCGTGCGCAGCTCCGGGTCGAGCCGCTTGCGCACCAGCTGCAGGCTCGGATCCGCCGCCATCAGCCGCTGCACCCGCGCGGCCTGCGCGACCGCGAACCAGAACGACACCATCAGCACGAGGCGGAACACGTTCATCGGCGCGAGCCCGCCGAGCCAGACGTTGAGCACGGTGTCGAGCGTCCACCAGCACGCGCCGACCGTCGTCCAGACCAACGGCGCGCGCGTGACCAGCAGGGCACCGGCGATCGTGACGGCGAGCTGGCCCCAGACGAGCACGGTCAGTGCGAGGCGCCAGTTGCCGCCGAGTTCACCGAGCTGGCCGAGGGCCACGAACCACAGCAGCACCAGCAGACCGGCGAATGCCGACATCGCCCAGAACACCGAGCGCACGATCAGCACGGTCTGCTTGATGCGCCCGAACTCCTGCCGCGCGCGCGAACGTTCGTAGGCGGCGCCGCGGCCGCTGCCCTTCTCGGCGACGACGAGCTTGACGCCGCAGTTCTCGCAGAACGCGCTGCCGGCGGGTTGGATCGCCTCACACTCGGGGCACGTGATCGCTTCCATGGCCCGATGGTCGCCGATCAGGGCCGCACGGCCAAATACTGCGGCGGCCAGGCATGGCCCGCCACGTGCCGCAGACCCGCCTCGCGCTGCACCATGTAGGGGTCGGACAGGAAGCCGCGCGCGATCGCGCACAGGTCGGCGCGGCCGGCGCCGACGATGGTGTGTGCGTGGTCGACGCCCTGGATGCCACCGACCGCCATCACCGGCACGCCGGCCTCGGCGCGGATGCGCTCGGCGAACGGCACCTGGTACATGCGGCCGTACTGCGGCTTCGACTCCGGCACGTTGCCGGCCGACGACACGTCGACGACGTCGCCGCCGCGCTGGGGCAGCCAGCGCGCGACCTGCACCGCCTCGTCGACGGTGAAGCCCTGGTGCTGGGCATCGAACCAGTCGGTCGCCGAGATGCGCACGAACAACGGCTTGTCCGGCGGCCACACGGCGCGGACCGCGTCGAGCACCCGCAGCGGGAAGCGCGCGCGGTTCTCGAGGCTGCCGCCGTGGTCGTCGGTGCGGGTGTTCGACAGCGGCGACAGGAAGCTCGACAGCAGGTAGCCGTGCGCCATGTGCAGTTCGATCACGTCGAAACCCGCGCGCTGCGCGAGTTCGGCGCCGCGCACGAACTCGGCCTGCACGCGGTCCATGTCGGCCGCATCCATCGCCTTCGGTGCCGGCCAACCGTCGCGGAACGGCACCGACGTGGGCCCGAGCGTGCGCCAGCCACCGCGGGTCAGCGGCGCGTCACCCTCCCACGGCCGGCTGCACGAGCCCTTGCGGCCGGCGTGCGCCAGCTGCACGCCGATCTTCGCCGCCGAGTTGCCGTGCACGAACTCGACGACGCGCCGCCACGCCGCCATCTGCGTCTCGTTCCAGAGGCCGGCGCAGCCCTCGCTGATGCGGCCCTCTGCCGACACGTCGGTCATCTCGGTGAACACCAGGCCGGCGCCGGCGACCGCGCGGCTGCCCAGATGCACGAGGTGCCAGTCGCCGGGCACGCCGTCGGTCGCGGAGTACTGGCACATCGGCGACACCACCACGCGGTTCGGCAGCCGAAGTCCACGCACCGCGAACGGCAGGAACGCCGGCGGCGGCGCGTCCGCCCCGGCGAGGCCGGCCTCACGGGCGACGACGCGGTCGACGCGCGCGATCAGGTCCGGGTCGCGCCGGCGCAGGTTCTCGTAGGTGATGCGGTGGCTGCGCGACATCAGGTTGAACACGAACCGCTCCGGACTCTGCTCGAGATAGCGCTCGCTGTTCTCGAACCACTCGAGGCTGGTCTGCGCCGCGCGTTGCACCTTCAGCACGTCGAGGCGCCGCGCTTGCTCGTAGGCCAGCAGCGCGGCCGGCACCGAGCGCGGGTGTGCCGCCACCGCGTCCGCCAACGCGATCGAGTCCTCCATCGCCAGCTTGGTACCGGAGCCGATCGAGAAGTGCGCGGTGTGCGCGCTGTCGCCGAGCAGCACGACGTTGTCGTGGCGCCACGACTCGCACCGCACGGTCGGGAACGTGCGCCAGATCGAACGGTTGGTCAGCAGCTTCGCGCCCCGCAGGTGTTCGGCGAACAGCTTCTCGCAGAACTCGGCCGACTGCGCCTCGTCGACCTGATCGAGGCCGGCCTGCCGCCACGTCTCCTCGCGACATTCGACGATCCACGTGCCGCGGCCCTTCTCGAACGGATAGGCGTGCACCTGGAACAGGCCCCACTGCGTCGGCTGGAACACGAACGTGAACGCCGTCATCACCTTGGTGGTGCCGAACCACGCGAACTTGCACTTGCGCCAGTCCAGCTCGGGCCGGAACGACGTCGCGTAGCGCTCCCGCACCCTGCTGTTGACGCCATCGGCAGCGACGACGAGGTCGTGATCGGCGACGACCGCGTCGAGATCGGCGACCACGTGCTGGAAGTGCAGCCGGACACCGAGTTCGCGGCAGCGCTCGTGCAGGATCTGCAGCAACCGCTTGCGCGCGAGGCCGCAGAAGCCGTGGCCGGTGCTGGTGATCTTGACGCCCTGGTGGAAGGTGTCGATGTCGGTCCAGTAGGCGAAGTTGTCCTGGATGCGGGCGAAGCTCTCCGGGTCCGCTGCCTCGAAGTTGCCCAGCGTCTCGTCCGAGAACACCACGCCCCAACCGAAGGTGTCGTCGGCCTTGTTCTGCTCGTAGACGTCGATCTCGACGGCCGGCAGGCGCTTCTTCAGCAGGATGGCGAAGTAGAGCGACGCGGGGCCGCCACCGATGCAGGCGATCTTCATGCGGCCGAAGAGTCTAGGCCGGTGCCGGGCGAACTGCTCCTACGCAGCTGGCCCCGGTCGGCGGCGGTGCGCCCGCGCCCCAAGCAGGCGCAGCGGCAGCCACACCAGGGCCAGCAGCAGCCCGATCGACGCCCGGTAGCAGCTCGCCGCGAGCCGGGCGACGTACAGCGGATCCGCGCGCAGGCCCCGCCGCAGCAGATGCGGCGCCCAGGTCCACGGCTGCCACCAGATCACGCGGCGTTCGCGACCGCGATCGTCGATCGCCAACGCCGGCCGGCCGAGCGCCAGGGCCACGAGTCGCAGCGGCTGGAAGCGTTCGCCGCCGTGCCAGGCGACGACGACCCGGTCGAACGCCTCGCGGCGCAGCGACTTCACGAACGCCGGCTTGCCGCCCGGCGGCTTGTCGCGGCGCAGCTCGATCGCGGCGTGACGCGCCGCGAGCCACTCGCGGTCCTCGTCGTTGGCGAACCCGACGATCGCCGCGTCCGGCCAGTCGGCACGCACGCGCGCGAGCAGCTGGTCGGCGGCCTCGCGGTCGGTGGTCAGGAACACGGCGACCTTCATCGCGCACCTCCGGCGAGCGCATCGTAGACGGTCTCGTACTCGGCGACGATGCCGGCCGTGCCGTGCTTCGACAGGGCCAGCTCGCGGCCGGCGGCGCCGAGCCGCGCGCGCAGCGGCGCGTCGCCGAGCAGCCGCACGATGGCCTGCGCGAACTCGGCCGGCGCGTCGGCGACCAGGCAGTGTTCGCCGTCGCGCGCTGCGGTGCCTTCGCAGGCGACCCGGGTGCCGACGACGGCCTTGCCAGCGGTCCAGGCCTCGAGCAGCTTGCCGCGCAGACCGGAACCCTGGCGCAACGGCAGCACGATCGCCGTCGCAGCCGCCATCTCGGCGGCGAGGTCTGGCACGTAGCCGGCGACCTCGACACCGGGCCGGGCGGCGAGCGCGGTGATCTGCGGTGGCGCGTCGCGGCCGACGAGGCGCACGCGCGCCGTCGGCATGGCGCGATGCAGGTGCGGCAGGATCTCGTTGCAGAGCCACAGCGCCGCGTCGACGTTCGGCCCGTGACGAAAGTAGCCGACGAACAGCACGGTCGCCGGCGCTTCGGGCACCCGCACCTCGGTCGGGACGGTGTCGACCTCGCCGCCACACGGCACCACCGAGAAAGCGAGCCCGCGTGCGCGGGGCCGGAGGAACGCCGTGTCGGCGTCCGACAGCGCGATCACGTGGTCGACCCGCTGCAGCAGCACCAGCTCGTGCGCGGTCGCCTGCAGCGCGCGGAATCGGGCTGCGAGCCGCGGGAGACCGCGCGCCAGGGCCACCTGCCGGGTCGCCGCGAAGCCGAGCGACTCGTGGCAGGTGTAGAGCCACGGCGTGTACTTCGGCACGTCGCGCAGCAGGTGCAACATCTCCGGATACTCGATCTGCACGAGGTCGTGGTCGACCGACTCGAGCGCGCGCACGACGGCTGCCCGCATCGCGGGTGCGCTGTAGTCGCGCCAGAGCCGCGCGGGCACCGAGTGGTGCAGGTTGCCCGGCATCGCATTGCGCACGCGCACCGCGGTCACCACCTCGATGCCGTGCGCGCGCAGCGCGGCGGCCGCCGCGCCGTCGTCGCCGGGTTCGACGAAGCCGAACAGCGTCATGCGATGCGTCTTCGCCTGCAGCACCAGCCGCCGGAACACCGTCCACGAGCCGTCGTAGCCGAGCCGCGGCAGCCGCGCGCTCAGCACCAGGATGCGGCGCCCGCGCAGCGGATCCGGTGTCGCGAGCCGACCGAGCACGGTGTGCTCGGCGCGGCGGTGCGCGGCGATCGAGTTCGCCAGCGGGAACACCTGGCCATCGGTGCGCACGTGGTGCAGCCGCGAACGGCAGCGGCCGAGCGCCGCCTCGGGCAGCCGCGGCAGCGCGCGCAGCAGGGCACGGAACTCGAACCACAGACCGTACGCACGGCTGCGCCCGGGGCGCTTGCCGCGCAGCAGCATCGACCACGGCGTCGACAGCAGCACCCAGGCGATCGCCGCGTCGGCGGTCAGGTTGCGCCACAGGAACAGGTGCTGGTTGCGCCGGATCATCGCGTCGACGTAGTCGTCGCCGAACGCCTTCCGGCTGGTGCCGCGATGCTCGTGCAGCACCGAACTGCGCGCCGTGAACAGCACGCGGAAGCCGCGCTTCCAGGCCTCGTAGGACAGGCCCATGTCCTCCATGTAGAACGGGTCGTACAGCGTGTCGAAGCCGCCGATCGCGTCGTACATCGCGCGATCGAACGCGGCGCTGCCGCCGCCGGCCCACAGCACCGGCACGTAGTCGAGTTCGCGCTCGTCGCGGCTCGGCAGCACGTGCGCCAGCTTCAGCCAGCCGTGACGCAGTTCCCCGCGCGTGCGACCGGTCTCCTCCCGGCGCTTCGCCGGGTCCTTGAAGAAGACCTCCGCGGCGACCGCGAACACGCGCGGGTCGCGCAGACCGTCGAGCAGCGGCGCGAGGAAGCCGGGCCGCACGACCATGTCGTTGTTGAGGAAGATCAGCACGTCCCTGGACGCGCGCTCGACGCCGGCCCGGTTGCCGCGCACGAAGTAGCGGTTCTCCGGCAAGGCGACGATCTCGACCCACGGATGCTCGCGCCGCAGCCATGCGACGGTGCCGTCGGTGCTGCCGTTGTCGACGACGATCACCTGGTGGTCGCCGCCGTGGGCCTCGACCTCGCGCCGCAGCGACGGCAGCAGGCCTTCGAGGTGGTGCTTGCCGTTCCAGGTGACGGTGACGATCGAGGCCGCCGACACGTCGCGCGGCCGCGGCTGCCAGGGCCTTCGGCGCAGCACCACCACTGGCCACCAGACCAGGTCGACGACCGTCAGCACGAGCAGGACCAGCACGCCCGCGAGCGACGCCAGCGGCAGCACCAGCAGTGCGACCACCGGCAGCAGCAGCGCATGCAGGACGGCGCGCACGCCTCAGCTCCGGGTCGCCGGTCGTGCCACCGGCTGCTGCAGCAGCCGCTCCAGCAGCGTGACGTAGCCGGCGAACTCGTTCTCCCAGGCGTGCTCGCGCGTGAAGCGCCGCGCCTTCTCGGCCATCTGCCGGCCGAACGCCGGCTCCGCGTGCAGCCGCGCCAGCAGGTCGGCGAACGCGGGCAGGTCACCGTCGGCGAACATGCCGACCTCGTCCTCGCGGAACAGCGACGTCATGATCGAGGTGCGCACGGCGAGCACCGGCACGTCCATCGCGACGAACTCCGGCACCTTCAACGACAGCGCCATGTCGATGTGCACGTCGAGGTGCGGCGTGAACACGCCGACCGACGCGCGACTCATCGCCGCCGGCACCTCCTGCAACGGCATCGGTGGCCGGATGTCGACCCGGTCGGCGACACCGAGCTGCTGCGCCAGGTCGCGCAGCTCCTGCATCGGCTTGCCCTCCGCCTCGGACAGCTTGGCGTGGATCACCAGCCGCAGCCCGGGCACACGTCCGGCCGCGAGCGGCACCACGCGCACGCACTGGTCGACGCCGTGCCGATGCGAGACCGTGCCGAGATACAGCATCACGAACTCGCCCGGCTGCTCGGGGCCGCGCCACGGGTGACGCCGTCGGTCGAACAGCGTCGTGTCGGCGGCGTTCATCACCGCGATCGACCGATCGGCGCGCACGGTGCCGCGCGCCAGCGCACCCTGCCGGAAGCGCTCGGTGGCGAAGCAACACGCGCTGGCGAACCGGTGCGAGAGCCACTCCTGCACGCGGATCGGCCAGATGCCGGGATGCCGCACGCTGGTCTTGAACTTGCTGCAGTAGACCTCCGGCATCAGGTCGTGCACGTCGAGCAACACGACGCGGCCGAACAGGCGCGGCCACAGCGCGGCGAACACCAGGAAGTCCGGCATGTTGTGCACGTGCACGACGTCGTAGCGGCGCGCGCGCCAGGTCAGCATCCAGCCGCAGAGCAGCGTGAACCAGACATACTCGAACAGGTAGCGCAGCAGGCCGCCGCGGCGGCGCGACAGCGGCAGACGATGCACGGCGACGCCACGCAGGTCTTCGCGCACCGGCTTGCCCTTGTCGCGCAGCGCCAGCACGTCGACACGGTGGCCCGCCGTCGCCAGCGATTCGGCGTATCGCCGCACCCGCGCATCGCCTTCGTAGTAGGCGTGCACGACCATGCACACGCGCAGCGTGGCGGGAACGTCGGTCATGGGCTGCTGCCGATCACCGAGGTCCGGCGGTTACTGGATCGTGCCGAGCGCGGGGCCGCCGATCGAGAACGGCAACAGGCGCCGGAACCAGAGGTCGACCCAGTTGCCGGCGTCGGCGATACCGGACGTCTGGGCGTAGACGACATCGCCCGGCAACAGCAGGAAGTCCGGCGACTGGTCGAGCAGCACCGCATCCATGTTGATGCGGAACGTGCGGTTGCTGCCGTCCTGCGCCAGGCGCAGGACACGCACGTCGGAGTGCTTGACGGTGTAGTTGAAGCTGCCGGCGGCCGCGATCGCCTGGGTCATGGTCAGACCCGGCTGGTAGGCGACCGGACCCGGTCGGAACACCTCGCCGCAGACGTAGACCGACTGTGCCGCCGCCTCGAGCAGGTTGACGCTGACGCGGGGCTCGATGAACAGCGTCTTGTAGGCCTCGGTGATCTCGGTGCGGGTCGCGCCGACCGAACGCCCGCCGACGTGCAGCGGTCCCGGCAGATCGCGCAGGTCGATCGAGCCGGTCGGCGACACGCGCACCTCCTGCACGCTCTCGGCGGCGGCGCCTTCGCCGCGCAGCTGGTCGACGCGCACCGACAACCGGTCCCCGGCGCGCAACACGTAGTCGCGCTGCATGTAGGCCGCCCACTCCAGCGCGACGGCCTTCG
>JAEUHS010000006.1 GCA_016794035.1 Planctomycetota bacterium | reverse complement strand
GACCGGCTTCGACGATGTTCGTGCGCGCGATCGTGTGCGCATGCGCGCGGCCGAGAACGAAGTGATGCATCGACTGCGACTGCGCGTGCGTCCCGTCGACGCGTGATCGAGCGGCGCCTCGTCGACGTCAAAGTGCAACTCAGCCCGTTGCACGGCGCGCCCACCTTGTGCTAGCCTCTGCGCGTCGTTCGTTCCTTCAGCAACCGTGACACGTGTCGTTCGCCTGCACGCGAGCGAGGTCGAAGCAGGATCAGCGCGCGGTGGCTGACGTTCGATCGGTGACGGAAGTCGCACACGGTCACGAACACAGCGGTGGGCGCGACCCGACGTGGATGGTCCAGATGTGTGTGGGTGGCACATGGTGAGCAACTCCGTTGGTGCAGCGCTGCGTAGCGCGCGCGCAGATGGCCGCAGTGCCCGGGCAGTCGGCGGTGGTGCGGGCGCGGCAGAGCGTCGCGTCGGCCTCGAAGCGCCGGCTGCTGCCGAAGAAGGGCCTGCCGCCAAACCGCGGCGCCGGGCTCCGGCCGACCAGTCGACCGAGGACCTGTTGCGGCGCTACCGGCTGCGTGGCACGGCCTCGCTCAGGGACCTCGTGGTCGAGCGGCACCGCACGGTGGTCGAGTCGATGGCCCATGGCCTCGCGGCCCGGCTGCCACGCAGCGTCGACACGCAGGATCTGGTGCACGCCGGCATGTGGGGGCTGATGCAGGCGATCGCCAGCTACGAACCCGAGCGCTGCGACCGGTTCCAGGCGTTCATGCGGATCCGGGTGCGCGGCGCCATGCTCGACGAACTGCGCAACCTGGACTTCGTGCCGCGGCTGCTGCGGCGGCGCCTGCGCGAACGCAACGAGGCCCGCGCCAGCCTGCGCATGGACCTCGAACGCGAGCCGACCGAGAGCGAACTCGCCGCGGCGCTCGGCATCACCGAGGTGGCGTTGCTGCGCTGCTGCGAACCGCTGATGTGGCGGATCGTGCGCGGCAACGAGGGCGACCCCGACGAGGAGCGCTGCGAGTCGCTGGCCGACCATGCGATCGAGTCGCCGATCGAAGCGCTGACGCGGCAGGAGCTGCTCGAGCTGATCCGCAGCAGCCTCGACCGCATCGAGTGGCGGGTGCTGCAACTGCACTACCTCGAAGGCCTGAACGGCAAGCAGATCGCGCGCCGCATGCGCCTGTCGCCGTCGCGCATCTGCCAGATCCACGGCCGGGTGCTCGACAAGCTGAAGGCGAAGCTGGACGGATAGAGTTCGCCCGCAGGGCGAACACGATCCGGCCAGCTTGCAGCTCTGGTGCCGCCGCCACGCGGTGGTGATACGCGGGCGAAAGCGAGCAGCCTGCACCGCGGCGGCGGCAGGCGGGGCCACGCGGAACTGCGGTGGTGATACGAGGGCGTCCGCCTTCGCTCCCCTTCCTCTTCGCTCGCCGCTGGAAGCGGCTCGGTGGGCGGGGCACGATGCCGGGATGACGGATGCGGCGCGAGCGCCATGCCCCGGTGCCGGATCCTCGGCGTTCCATCTGCGGCGCGGCGAGCTGTGGTGTGAGGGCGTCGCGGTGCGCGAACTGGCGCAGCGGCACGGGACGCCGCTCTACGTCTACAGCGCGGCCACGCTGGCCGAGCGCTTCGCGGCGTTGCGGGCGGCGTTCGGCGCGGCGGCGCACATCTGCTACGCGGTCAAGGCGAACCCGAACCTGACGCTGCTGGCGCGGCTGCACCGGCTCGGCGCCGGCTTCGACGTCGTCAGCGGCGGCGAGCTGCTGCGGCTGCAGGCGGCGGGGTTGCCGACCGACGGCGTCGTGTTCGCCGGCGTCGCCAAGCAGCCGTGGGAGATCGCAGCGGCGGTCGCGGCGGGCATCCTGTTCTTCAACGTCGAGTCGCCGCACGAACTGCCGCTGCTGGCGGCGGCTGCGGCTGGTGGCGGCCGGCCGGTGCGGGTCGCGCTGCGCCTGAACCCCGGCGTCGACGCGGGGGGGCACGCCTACATCAGCACCGCGCGCACCGACACCAAGTTCGGCATCGGGCTGCCGCAGGCCGGCGCGGTGGTCGAGGCGATCGCCCGCGAGCCGCGGCTCGAGCTCTGCGGCTACCACGTGCACCTCGGCAGCCAGGTGCGGCAGGTCGAGCCGTACCGCCTGGCCCTCGACCGCGTGTGCGAGTTCGTCGACGCGGCGGCCGTGCGCCGGGAGGGCATCACGCACTACGACCTCGGCGGTGGTTTCGGCATCGCCTACGGCCAGGGCGAGCCGCTCGACGTCGCCGCGGTCGCGGCCGCCGTGCTGCCGACGCTGACGGCGCGCGGCTGGCGGCCGGTGCTCGAACCGGGGCGCCATCTGGTCGGTGACGCCGGCATCCTGGTGACGGCGGTGCTCGGCGAGAAGCGGCAGGACCACACGACGTTCCTGCTGGTCGACGCGGCGATGAACGACCTGCTGCGGCCGGCCCTCTACCAGGCCGAGCACCCGATCGTGCCGGTGGTGGCGACGCCGCTGCCGCCGCGCGCGGTCGACGTCGTCGGCCCGGTGTGCGAGACCGGCGACTTCCTGGCGCGCCAGCGGCCGCTGCCGCCGTTGCCGCGCGGTGAGCTGCTGGCGGTGTTGGGCGCCGGCGCGTACGGTGCCAGCATGGCCTCGAACTACAACAGCCGCTGCCGGCCGGCCGAGGTCCTGGTCGACGGCGACCGCGCCCAGCTGGTGCGCCGGCGCGACACCTTGCCGCAGCTGTTCCAGAACGAGGTCGACCTGCATGAAGCCTGAACGATGCCGCGCCGGCACCGCACCGCGGTGGCGCGCCGCCCTGGTCACGTTGCTGCTGGCCGGGGTCGCGTGCGCCGCCGGCGGCTGCCGCTTCCTCGCCGACGAGTTCACCTGGCTGGATCGCCGGGCGCCCGCCGCGCACACGGTGCCGGACGCTCCGGTGTCCGGTCTCGCCGAGCGACCGTGAGCGACGCATGGTGTCGGCACCGCTGAGGCAACTGCTGCTGGCCGCCGAAGGTGCCGGCGAACTCGCCGGCGACGACGTGCGGCGCGGCGCGGCCGAGCATCCGGTGTGCGGCGACCGGGTCGAGGTGTTCGTGCGGACCCGCGGCGGCCGCATCGACGAGCTCAGGTGGCGCGCGAGCGGCTGTCCGGCGGCGATGGCGGTGACGGCGCTGGCGGCGAAGGTGCTGACCGGCACCGCGGCGCCGGCCGCGGCCGCGACCCTGCATGCGGCGATCGACGCGCACGGTGGCCTCGCCGTGCACGAGCGCCATGCCGAGGCCCTGGTCGGTCGCGCGCTCGCGGCCGCCGGACTCTGAGCGATGCCGCGCTGGCACGACTTCCTGCAGCGGCTGCGCGGCGACGCCCGCGCCGAGGACGCACCGCGCGCGCTGGCGATCCTCGGGCTGAACCGGCAGCTGGCGACCGCCGCGAGTCGCCAGCAGGTGCTGACCGTGTTGGTCGACGAGGCCGTGCGCCTGTTCGGCGCCGAGCGCGGCTTCCTCGTCACCGCACAGCCGGCCGAGCCAGGGTTCGCCGTCGAGGTCGCGCGCAGCCTCGACCGCGAGCCGGTCGCCAACGCCGCGCGCAAGGTGTCGACGACGATCCTGCGGCGCGCGTTCGAGCAGGGCGAGGGCCTGTTCAGCGAGGATGCGCAGGCCGACGAACTGGGTGCGGCGCAGAGCGTCGCCGACCTGCAGCTGCGTTCGGTGCTGAGCATGCCGCTGCGCACCGGTGACCGCGTGCTCGGCTGCCTCTACCTCGACCACCGTTTCCGCAAGGGCGCGTTCTCCGAACGCGACCTGCCGTGGCTGATGGCGTTCGCCGATCAGGGCGCGATCGTGCTGCACCTGCACGAACTGCTGGACGAGAACCGGGCCCAGGCCGAGGCGTTGGCCGCGCACAACCGGTCGCTGCAGCAGGCGGTCGCCGCCCAGGCCGAGGTGCTGGCGGCGCCGGTGCCGGTGTCGCGCGAGACGCTGCGGCACTCGTTCGCCGGTCTGCTCGGCGAGTCGCCGGCGCTGCTGCGCGCGCTGCACGTGCTCGATCGCGTCGCCGCGACCGACCTGCCGGTGCTGCTGACCGGCGAGAGCGGCACCGGCAAGGAGATCGCCGCGCGCGCACTGCACGCCGCGGGGCCGCGCCGCCGCGGCGAGTTCGTCGGTGTCAACACGGCCGCGATCGCCGAAGGGCTGCTCGAGAGCGAACTGTTCGGCCACAGCCGCGGCGCGTTCTCCGGCGCCGACCGCGATCGCCCGGGCCTGCTGCGCCAGGCGGCCGGCGGCACGCTGTTCCTCGACGAGGTCACCGAGATGGACCTCGACCTGCAGGCGAAGCTGCTGCGCGCGCTCGAAGCACGCTCGGTGCGGCCCGTCGGCGGCGATCGCGAGTTCGCCATCGACGTGCGCATCGTCGCGGCCAGCAACCGCGACCCGCGGCAGGCCGTGGCGGAGGGGCGGCTGCGCGAGGACCTCTACTTCCGGCTGGCCGTGGTCACCGTGCACCTGCCACCGCTGCGCGAGCGGCCGTCCGACATCGCGCCGCTGGCCGAGCACTTCCTCGCCGCCGCCGCGCGCGAGCAGGGACGGCCGCCGCCGGCGCTCGGCGCCGACCTCGCCGCCGCGCTGCGGTCGCGGTCGTGGCCGGGCAACGTGCGGCAGCTGAAGAACGAGATGCAGCGGCTGTGGGCGCTCGCCGCCGGCGGCCCGCTGGCCTCGGCGCTGCTGTCGCCGCCCGACCCGGAACTGTTCACCGGCACGGCGCCGGAATCGCTGCAGCTGGTGCGGCTCGAGCAGTGGGCGATCGAGCGCGCGCTGTTGGTGGCGCGCGGCAACAAGAGCGAAGCGGCGCGGCTGCTCGGCATCGGCCGGCGCACGCTCTACAGCAAGCTCGGCACGCCGCCGCCCGCCGACGGCTGAAGCTGCGCGCGGCGGCCGGGGCGGGTGTGCCGAATCGGCGCATGTGGGCCGGTACGACACGGGTCCCGCTGCGCCGTTCGACACGTAAGACTGCTTTCCGGAAAGGCTTGCAGCATGGCGTCCGGCGGCACCGCGGTTGCCATGGTCCGCCCGTGGCGGTGCGCGGTGCCATCCTGATGCTGGTTCTGTCGACGTGGGCGGCGGCGCAGTCGCCGCGCCTGCTCGATCGCATCGAGGCGCCGATCGCCTACGTGAGCCTCGGCGGTCGCGCCGCCGCCGACGCGCCGGCCGCCGGCGCGCCCGCGGCCGAACCGACCCTGCAGCAACTGCTGGCAGACCCCGGCCTCGACGGCTTCCTCGGCAGCCGAGAGGGAGCCACGGCGGCGGCCTGGAGCTTCGTGCGCGGCGTCGTCGTGCGCCGCCGCGGCGAGTTCGAACTGGCCCTGACCGGCATCGTGCCCGGCGCCGGGCAACCGTTGATCCTGATGCGCGTGCAACTGCCGCCGCCGGAGGCCGAACGGCTGCAGGGGCTGTTGCAGCAGGGATCGGTCGCCGAGTCGTATCGCACGATCGGCGCGCAGCAGACCTTCCGTCTGCGCGACCGCGCGTCCCATGCGCCCGGCTCGCCGGACCGAGGTGCCGCGGTGGGCCCGGGCGAACTGGTCGAACTGGCGGTCGTCGGCGCCGACCTCGTGGTCGGCAACGACGGCATGGGCATGCAGGAACTGCTGACGCCGTTGCCGGCGACGACCAGCGCCGCGCCGGCGCGCCGCGTGCTCGCGGCGGATCCGCAGTTCGTCGCGCTGCGCGAGCAGCTCGCGGTGCCGGCGGGCTCCCTGTTCGCCTATGGCGACTGGCCGCGCCTCGGCCACCGGCTGCAGCATTCGTTGACCGGCCTGCCCGGCGCCCTGCTGCAATGGTCCGGCCTCGGCGAGGCGCGTCGCATCATGCTGTCGCTGGCGCCGTCGAAGTCGGCGTTCGAGGCCACCCTGCTGCTCGCGTTCGAGGATGCGCCGGACGCGAGCCCGCGTCCGGCTGGCGATGCTTCGCCCGGCGTCGACGGCTGGCTGTCGGCCGCGCAGCACGTCACGGCCAAGCAGCTGTTGCCCGAGCTGCCCGGCGCCGGCCTCGGCGGCGTCGTGGTCGCGGTCGACCTCGCGAGCCTGGCCGCGCGTACGCATCGTGGCGAACACCTGCTGCACGACCTGCGGCATTCGTTCGAGGAATACGGGCTCGACTTCGATCGCAACGTGCTGGGCCGACTCGGGGCACTCGGCACCGTGCAGCTGCTGCTGCGCGACGACGTCGAGGGGGTCGCGGCGGCGGTGGCGGCGGTCTATGCGGTGCGCGCCAGGAGCAAGAAGGCCGCCGCCGACCTGTTCACCGACCTGCGCCGCGCCGCCGAGGCGCACGGCATCGGTCGCCTGGTCGCCGGCCGGGATCGGCGCGCGCCCGACGTGCTCGAACTGCGGCCGGCACACGAGTCCGGCGATCGGGACGGCCTGCCGATCTGCGTCGCCGTGGTCGAGGACTCCGTGCTCGTCACGCTCGACGCCGACACGATCCACCGCGTGCACGACGACTATCGCCGCAGTGCGAAGACCCGCGGTCACCGTGATGCGGTGGTGGGCAGCGCCATCCAGCGCATCGGCGGCGAGGACATCAGCGGCCTGTTCGACGTCGATCTGCGGGGCTTGTTCGCGAGCCTCGCCGGGTCGACTCCGACGGCAGGTTCGCCGCTCGATCTGTCGGGCTTGCCTTCACGTCACATCGGCTACCTGGCGCTCGAGGCCGCTGCCGGCGGATCGCTGGTCCGGATCCGGGTGTTGTCGTCGCAGTAGTACGTGCCGCGACTCGCCGGCAGGCGACGTTCTTTGCATCTCTGGTTCGCGTCGCTCCGAAGGGAGCGACGCATCGCATTCGGCGGCGGCCGGAGCTTCGGTTCCGGCCGCCGCCACGGATGCATGGACATCGATGGTGGTCGACCCGAAAACCTGGGGCAGGCAAGGGTCGGGCGCCGTCTTCCGCGCGTGTTGCGCGGACCATGCATCCGCTGTTTCCACGGGCGCATGGCCATTTCGGCCCGATCGACGTTCCCAAATGTTGGGGCAGGCAGGAACGACGACCGGGTAGTTCGCGCGACGTAGCGCGAAGGCCATGCGCCCGCACCTTTTCCGGGCGGCGTCGGTGCGCATGATGCGCGCATGTTCCTCGCCCTCGACCAAGGCACGACCAGCAGCCGCGCCATCGTCTTCGACCGCGACGGCGCGGTGCGCGGCAGCGCCCAGCGCGAGTTCCCGCAGTTCTTCCCGGCGCCCGGCCTGGTCGAGCACGACGCCGAGCAGATCCTGCACAGCCAGCTCGACGCCGCGGCCGCCGCCGTGGCCGCCGCCGGCGCGCCGCCGATCGAGGCGGTGGGCATCACCAACCAGCGCGAGACGGTGGTGGTGTTCGACCGCAGCACCGGCGCGCCGATCCACCGCGCGATCGTCTGGCAGGACCGGCGTACGGCCCCGCAGCTGCAGGCGCTGCAGGCGGCGGGGCACGCGGACCTGGTGCGCGAACGCACCGGCCTGTCGCTCGACCCCTACTTCAGCGCGGCGAAGATCGCCTGGATCCTCGACCACGTCCCCGGCGCCCGCGCGGCGGCCGAGCGCGGCGAACTCGGCGCCGGCACCATCGACACCTGGCTGCTGTTCCGGCTCACCGGCGGCTCGGTGTTCGCCACCGACGCCAGCAACGCCTCGCGCACCAGCCTGTTCGACCTGCACCGCGGTGCGTTCGACGACGAGTTGTGCCGGCTGTTCGGCGTGCCGCGCGCCTGCCTGCCCGAGGTGCGCGACTCGGCCGGCGACTTCGGCACCTGGCAGCCGCACGGGTGGCCGCTGCGCGCGGTGCTCGGCGACCAGCAGGCGGCCCTGTTCGCGCACGGCTGCACGGCGCCGGGCACGGCGAAGTGCACCTACGGCACCGGCGCGTTCGTGCTGCAGAACGCCGGCGCGGCGCGGCCCGAGCCGGCCCCGGGCGTGCTCGCGACCGTGGCCTGGCGGCTGCGCGGCGCGACCACGTTCGCGTACGAGGGCAGCGTGCTGGTCTGCGGCGCGGCGATCCAGTGGCTGCGCGATCAGCTCGGCATCCTCGGTTCGGCGGCCGAGTCGGAGGCCGTCGCGCGCTCGGTGCCGGACAGCGGTGACGTCGTGTTCGTGCCGGCGTTCGCCGGGCTCGGCACGCCGTGGTGGGACGCCAGCGCGCGCGGGCTCTGGATCGGCCTGTCGCGCGGCACGTCGCGCGCACACCTGGTGCGGGCGACGCTCGAGGCGATGGCGCTGCAGGTCGACGACGTGTTGACGGCGATGCGCGGCGCCGACTCGCCGCCGGGCGCGGCGCGTGCACCGCTGCACGTCGACGGTGGTGCGGCGGCGAACGACCTGCTGCTGCAGATCCAGGCCGCGC
Source organism: Planctomycetota bacterium (assembly GCA_016794035.1). Lineage (GTDB taxonomy): Bacteria > Planctomycetota > UBA1135 > UBA1135 > UBA2386 > JAEUHS01. The sequence goes on along the minus strand of JAEUHS010000006.1, from coordinate 48,450 downwards.
TGCAGGGGGCGTCGGTCGTGCGCCCCGCACTGCTCGAGGCGACCGCGTTCGGCGCGTTCCGCATGAGCCTCCTCGGCGCCGGCGCGATCGACGACCTCGCGCGCCTGCCGGCGCTGCCGGGCCGGCCGACGGTCTTCGAGCCGACGCTCGCCGCGGCGGCGGTGACGCGGCTGCGCAGCCGCTGGCGCGATGCGGTGGCGCGCTGCCGCGGTTGGGCGTGAGTCGCCGCCGCCACGGCGGAACGATGGCGCCCTTTCCAGCTGCGTGTTCCCGCTCTACAACCGCTGCATGCGCGCCGACGACCCCGACGACCGCGAGGATCCCCCTGCCGACGACCCCGGTGCCGGCGAGCCGACCTCCCCCGATGCCGCCGACCACGCCGCGACGCTGCTCGTCGAGGAGAACGGCGCCCAGGGCTCGGTGGTGGTCAAGGACCAGCTGCCGGACACGATGTTCGTGTTCCCGCTGCGCACCGCGGTGCCGTTCCCGAATCTGATGATGCCGCTGCTGCTGGATTCGCCGGCGGCGCGCGACATCGTCGCCAAGGCGGAGGCGCACAACAACCACCTGTTCCTGGTGCTGCAGAAGGACCCGGAGAACGAACCCAAGGCCGCCGGCGACCTGCACGAGATCGGCGTCGTGACCCGCATCCTGCGCACGCTGAAGCTGCCGGACGGCGGCATGTCGGCGATGACGCAGGGGCTGCGACGCGCGCGGCTGGTCAAGGTCGTGCGCGAGAAGCCGCTGCTGGTGGCGCGGGTCAAGGAGGTGGTCGAGATCCCGGCCCAGGGCTCGCGCGCCGACTCGCTGTTCCGGCTGCTGCAGAAGCAGCTGCGGCGGCTGGCCGAGATGCAGGAGCAGATGGACTCCGGCTTCGCGACGGCGCTGCTCAACGTCGAGGACCCGGGCCAGCTCGCCGACTTCAGCGGCGGCATCGTGCGCAAGGTGGCCGACCGGCAGCGCCTGCTGGCCGAGACCGACATCGAGCGGCGGCTCGATCTCGCGCTGCAGTTCGCGATGGCCGAGACCGAACTGCTCGAACTCGACAAGAAGATCCTGCACGAGATCCGCGACAAGGCCGAGAAGGCGCAGAAGGACTACTTCCTGCGCGAACAGCTCAAGAGCATCCGGCGCGAGCTCGGCGAGGAGAAGGATCCGCGGTCGACGGAGCTGCAGCGGCTCGAGCAGGCGATCAAGCAGGCGAACCTGCCCGAGGCCGCGCTGCGCCGGGCGCAGGAGGAACTGACCAAGCTGCAGACGACGCCGGCCGAGTCGGGCGAGTACGGCGTGATCCGCAACTACCTCGACTGGCTGACCATGCTGCCGTGGTCGCGCGCGACCACCGACCACACCGACCTGACGGCCGCGGCGCGCGTGCTGAACGACGACCACTACGGCCTCGACGAGGTCAAGGACCGCATCCTCGAGTTCCTCGCCGTGCGCAAGCTGCGCCCGGGCCACCAGGGCTCGATCCTGTGCCTGTCGGGGCCGCCCGGCGTCGGCAAAACCAGCCTCGGCCGCAGCATCGCGCGGGCGATGGGACGCAAGTTCTGGCGCTTCTCGCTCGGCGGCCTGCGTGACGAGGCGGAGATCAAGGGCCACCGCCGCACCTACATCGGCGCGATGCCGGGCCGCATCGTGCAGGGGCTCAAGGCCTGCGGCACCAACAACCCGGTGCTGCTGCTCGACGAGGTCGACAAGCTCGGCAGCGACTTCCGCGGCGACCCGAGTTCGGCGCTGCTCGAGGTGCTCGACCCGGAGCAGAACCACGCGTTCGTCGACCACTACCTCGACGTGCCGTTCGACCTGTCGAAGGTGATGTTCCTGGCGACCGCGAACGTGCTGTCGCAGATCCCGGAGCCGCTGCGCGATCGCATGGAGATCATCGAGATCCCCGGCTACCTGCTCGAGGAGAAGGTCGAGATCGCGCGCCGGCACCTGCTGCCGAAGCAGCTGACCAGCCACGGCCTGCTGCCCAGGCACCTGTCGGTGCCGCTGGTCGTCTGGCGCCGCATCGTCGACGAGTACACCCGCGAGGCCGGTGTGCGCGGGCTCGACAAGGTCGTGCAGCGTCTGTGCCGCAAGACCGCGCTCGACGTCGGCAAGGGCGGCAAGGGCATGGGCAAGCTGAGCTTCGCCGAGATGGAGCGACTGCTCGGCCGGCCGCGCTTCAAGGCCGACGAGCGCCGCAAGCATGCGCAGCCCGGTGTCGTGCTCGGCCTGGCCTGGACGCCGTTCGGCGGCGACGTGCTGTACGTCGAAGCCGTCGCCAGCAAGGGCAAGGGCGGGCTGCAGCTGACGGGCAGCCTCGGCGACGTGATGTCGGAGTCGGCGCGGCTGGCGCTCAGCTACCTGCGCAGCCGGGCCGACCACTTCGGCATCGACCTGCAGCAGCTCGCCGAACTCGACCTGCACCTGCACTTCCCGGCCGGTGCGATCAAGAAGGACGGTCCGTCGGCCGGCATCGCGATCGCCACGGCGTTCCTCGGCTGCATCCTCGGCCGCCGCGCCGCGATGGACGTGGCGATGACCGGCGAACTGACCGTCGTCGGCGAGGTGCTGCCGATCGGCGGCGTGCGCGAGAAGGTGCTCGCGGCGAAGAACTTCGGCCTCGCGCGCGTGATCCTGCCGAAGGGCAACGAGCCCGACGTGCTCGAGCTGAAGCCCGACCTCGTCGCCGGCCTGGCGATCGAATACGTCGACTCGTTCGAGCGCGTCGCCGACCTGGTCTTCGCGCGTGCCCCGGCGAAGTCGAAGTCGAGGCCGACAGCGAAGGCGAGCGCGAAGCGGGCGCCGAAGCCGCGCCCGAAGGCCGCGCGTCCGGCGCGCCGCCGTTCCCGCTAGCTGGACAGCAGGGCGGCGGAGCGGCGCCGGCGCGCCAGGCGCAACATCAGCGCGCAGAACCCGGCGAACAGGCAGGCGCTGAACCCGAGCGACCACCAGAACTTCTCGCCGGTGGGGCGGTTGACGTTGAACCACAGCAGCTGGCCGACATTCAGCCCGACGACCGCGCGCAGCAGCCACTCGCCGGGCACGCGGCGCAGCACCAGCGAGCCGAGCGGCGCCATGAACAGCACGACCGGAGCCGCCAGCAGCCAGGTCTGCACCTGGAAGCGCGTCAGCTCACCCTGCACCAGCCAGCGCCACAGCGAGCCCAGCACGCTGAGTGCCGCCATCAGCACGATGCTGAGTTCGGTCGCCTGCTTCTCCTTCAGCGCGAACTGCGTCACCAGCAGCGTGTAGAGCAGGATGTCGGCGCCGGTGCCGAACAGGCTCGCGCACATGCCGCCGGCCAGCAGCACCAGCAGTTGCGCCACGAACTCGCCGCGGTGCCACGCCGGCAGCCGGTCGTGCACGCCGCGGTGGTCGCTGCACAGGTAGGCGACCGAGAACGCGGCGATCAGGCTGAGGAACAAGGCCTGGATGATCGGCACGCGCAGGCCCTGCACGGTCGCCATGCCGAGCACGAAGCCGGCGAACGCGACCGGGATCCACCAGCACAGCGGCCGGAACACCGAGCGGTCGACGCCCGGCCGCGTCAGCACGAACAGGCTGGCGCTGGTCATGCCGACGCTCTGGATCATCAGGCTGAAGTCGCGCGCGAGCCCCCGGTCGATCGACAGGAACACGCTGAGCACCGGGAACGCGACCGCGCCGCCGCCCTCGGGCGTCGAGCCGGCGACGAACGCGCCGACGACCATCACCGCCGGGTAGTACCAGTGCTCGACGGCGAACGCGACGTCGGTCAGCGACCAGGACAGCACGGCCCATGCGGCCAGCACGAGCACGAGCCACGTGCGGAAGATCCGGCTGTGCAGGAACTCGCGGGCGATCATCGGCGACGGGGCCGGAAGCCTCGCCATCGGCGCGCACCGGTCAAGGCGCGGCCGGCGGATCTTGCGGCCCCGACGCGCCGGCGTGATGGCGTTCGCCGGCGTGGATCAACCCCTCGCTGCTGGCCACGACCGTGGCGACGGTCGCGTCGCCGGTGACGTTCAGCACCGTACGGCACATGTCCAGCGGCCGGTCGACGGCGAGGATCAGCGCGATGCCGGCCTCGGGGATGTTCACCTGGCGCAGCACGATCACCAGCATCACGATGCCGACGCCGGGCACCGCCGCGGTGCCGATCGAGGCCAGCGCCGCGGTCAGCACGATCTGCAGTTGCTGGCCGAAGTCGAGGTGGATGCCGAGCGCGTTGGCGATGAACACCGCGGCGACGCCCTGGTACAGGCCGGTGCCGTCCATGTTGATCGTCGCGCCGAGCGGCAGCACGAAGCTCGACACCTCCTCGTCGACGCCGATGCCCTGCTCGACGCTGCGGATCGTGACCGGCAGCGTCGCCGCGCTCGAGCTGGAGCTGAACGCCAGCAGCTGGGCCGGCAGCATCGCCTTCGCGAACGTGCGCCACGGCACCCTGGTGAACAGCTTCAGCATCGCCGTGTAGACCAGCAGGTAGTGCAGCAGCAGCGCCAGCACGACCGTGCCCATGTAGCCGCCGAGGCTCTGCGCCAGTTCGGCGAGCTGCGCCGGGTCGCTGCCGAGGTCGGCGACCACCGACGCCAGCAGCGCGAACACGCCGATCGGCGCCAGCTTCATGATCAGCTGCACCATCTCGATGATCGCGTCGCTGAGCAGCTGGAAGACCTTGACGACGTGGTCGGTGCCGGGCACGCGCCGCGACAGGCTCGTCAGCGCGATGCCGAGCATCAGCGCGAAGAACACGACCTGCAGCATCTCGGAGTCGGCCAGCGCCCGGAACGGATTGGTCGGCACGATGCCGAGCAGCTGGTCGGTGATGCTGACCTGCGAGGCGCGCTGCGTCTGTTCGGCGGCCGTCTGTCCGTAGGCGACCAGCAGTTTCTCGCGCACCTCGGGCGAGAGCCCGGTGCCCGGCCCGAACATGTTGACGACCAGCAGGCCGACCGTGATCGCGATCGCGGTGGTGACCAGGTAGAGCCCGATCGACTTGCCGCCGATGCGGCCGAGTTTGCCGGAGTCGTTGAGGCTGGCGACTCCGGCCACCAGCGAGAACAGCACCAGCGGCACCGCGATCATCTTCAGCAGGTTGAGGAACAACTTGCCGAACGGATCGACGAAGGTCAGCACGAACGCCGAGTGGCCGGTGACCGCCGCGACGTAGCCGAACCCGACGCCGGCGACGAGACCGATCAGGATCCACCAGTGCATGGCGAGCTTCGGCATGCGCGCACCATAGACCGCGGCCGCGGCCGGGTCGCCCTCGCGCTGGCTCGGATCAGCGATTCCGTGCCCGCCGCCGCGCTTCGGCGCGCCGCCGCGCCCGGCTCATCGCCCAGCTGCAGATCGGGCAGCGTTCGGGATCGTGGCCGATCGCCGGGCAGTGGGAGCGGCCGAACCAGATGAACTGCAGATGCAGCTTGTTCCAGTGCTCGCGCGGGAACGCGCGCACGAGGTCGTGTTCGGTCCGGGCGACGCTCTGGCCCGAACTGAGGCCCCAGCGCCAGGCGAGCCGATGGATGTGCGTGTCGACCGGAAAGCTCGGCACCCCGAACGCCTGCGCCATCACGACGCTCGCGGTCTTGTGGCCGACGCCCGGCAGCGCCTCGAGCGCGGGCAGGTCGCACGGCACCTCGCCGCCGTGCGCGTCGACGAGCTGCGCGGCGAGCGCGCGCAGCGCCCTGGCCTTCTGCGGCGCCAGACCGCACGAACGGATGTGGTGCTGGATCTCGGCCACCGGCAGCTCGCGCAGGCGCGCCGGCGTCGCCGCCGCCGCGAACAGCGCCGGCGTGACCTGGTTGACGCGCACGTCGGTGCACTGCGCCGACAGCACCACGGCGACCAGCAGCGTGAACGGGTCGCGATGGTCCAGCGGCACGGCCGGGTCCGGCACCCGTTCGTCGAGGATCACCTGGATGCGCTCTGCGCGTTCGTGCCGCCGCATGCGCCGGGTCTAGCGATCGGCGCGCGCGCGTGCCAGCTTCCGTTGTCCCGCGCACGTGGCGGCAGGCGAAGCTGCCGCGGCCGGCCCGGGCCGGGCCTGCGCGCCGGGGCGGAAAGCCACGCGCGGCGGGCGTTTCGGCGTGGTAGCCTGCGCCGCTCGATGACGGATTCCGCGTTCGCTGAGTGGTTCGAAGGTGTCTGGGGCGATCGTGAGGATCGCGTCTACAAGTCGCTGTTCGGCGACCTCGGTGCCGGTGTCTACACCGCCGGCGCGTCGGTCTACGAGCGCTTCGGCAAGGAGCCGCATCCGGGCTGGCGCAACCACGGCGTGTTCGCCTGCCCGCCGCACGGCGAACGCACCACCTGGGCCTACGTGACCTCGGGCCTCAGCAACCCGTGGAACCTCGACCGGCCGGGCGCCGACCCGTCGGGGTTCTCGGGTCTCGGCTTCGAGCTGCTGCTCGAGACGCCGGCGGCCGCCGACTGGCCGGTGCCGCTGCTGCACAACCTGATGGCCTACGAACTGCTGGTCGCGGTCGGCAGCTACGACAACGCCGAGCTGCTCGAATACGGCAACCGCGTGCCGCTCGGCGGGTCGATCACGCCGACCTTCGACAGCGCGATCCGGTGGTTGCTGGTCGAGCCGCCGCAGCGCGTGCCGCCGTCGTTCGAACTGGCGTCGGGCCGCGTCGACCTGTTCCAGCTGATCGGCGTCACCGAGGCCGAGGTCGAGTTCGCGCGCCAGAACGACCAGGACGCGCTGGTCGAACTGCTGGTGCAGCAGGGCGTGTATCCGGCGACCGACGCGGCGCGGCGCAGCGTGCGATGAGCGGGTCGGAGTCGCCGAAGCCGCCGCAGTCGCCGTGCATCCGCGTCTGCGTGCTCGACGACGCCCGGCGCCACTGCACCGGCTGCGCACGCACCGTCGACGAGATCGCGCGGTGGTGGACCATGCGCGACGACGAGAAGCGCGCGGTGCTGGCGCAGCTGCCGCAGCGGCGGCGCGGGCTCTGACGCGAGGCGGAGCGGCGCGCGCGGCGAGCCGCCGGTCACGGGTGGGCGATCACGATCAGGGTCTTGCTGTGCGCCAACGCACAACGCAGCGAAGCCGCCTGCGTCGATGGGTCGAGCGCCGTGAAGCTCTCGTCGAGCATCACGATCTCGCCCTGCTGCAGCAGCGCGCGCGCCAGGAACAGCCGGCTGCGCTCGCCGTGCGAGAGTTGCCAGCCACTCTCGCCGACCATCTCGAACAGGCCGGCGGGCATGCGCGCGAGCAGGTCGGCAAGGCCCAGTTCGCGGCACAGTTCTTCGGCCTGCTGCACGTCCTCGGCGTGCGGCGGCCAGCGCCGGCCCATCAGCAGGTTGAAGGCGAGCGACTCGCTGAGCACGTGGTTCTCGTGGAACTGCGGCGCCATTGCGATGCGGCGGCGCCACGCTTCGTCGCCGAGCGTCTGCCGGTCGATCCCGCCGAACAGCACGACACCGGCGTCGGGTGAGCGCTGGCCGCCGAGCAGCGACGCCAGCGTCGACTTGCCGCTGCCCGACGCACCTTCGAGCAGGATGCGATCGCCCGCGAACACGGCGAGGTCGAGCCCATCGATCACGGGCTTGTTTCGGCTCGGGTGCGTGAATGCGAGTTGGTGCGCGCCGAGCAGGTGCCCGGGGCGGCCGTTGCTGTCGGCCGGCGTCGCCGGTTCGGTGATCCCGGACACGGTCGGCGCCGGTGGGCGGACGTGCGACAGTGCGTCGAGCATCGGCACGATCTGCCGCCAGGCGATGGCGGCACCGCCCAGGTCGGCGAGGCCGAACACGAGCCGGCTGAGCGCCTGGTGCGCCAGCAGCACGCCGCCGAGGCCAACGGCCAGCTCGGTTGGCGACGGCACGCCGCCGACGAGTGCGAGGCCGAGCACCAGCAGGGCGAGCAGCAGCCAGCCGCGCGGCGCCACCGCCAACAGCCAGGTGTTGGCAGCGTCGAGGCGCCGCGACGAGCCGAGGTAGCGTTCGAGTGCTTCGTCTTCGCCCTGGTGCCACGTGGCCGGTCGTGCCTGTGCGAGCCGCGTGCGGTGGCCGATCATCTTCTCGACCAGGTCGTACGTGAGGTCCAGTCGCGCCTGCGTCCAGTGCCGGCGTCGCCGCAGGCACCAGACCCCGCCACCGACCACGAGCGCGGTCCAGGCCAGCAGCAGCCACGACAGCGACGCACTGTGCGCCGCCAGCGCGAGCAACAGGCCCGCCACCAGCAGTTCGATCGCCGCGGTGACGGCGACCGTGCCGCCGCCGAGGGCCAGCGACTCGATCGCCTCGGCCTCGATGGTGCGGCCGACGAAGGAGCCGACGCCGGCGCCGCGCACCGCCTGCGGATCGAGGCAGAGCCCGGCGTCGAGCAGTCGCCGCTTCAGCACGCCGCCGGCGGCCATCGCGAACGCCCCCTGCGACCACGTGGCGAGCAGCCGGAACGGTACCAGCGTGGCGAGCACCAGCGCCCAGCCGGCGAACCAGCCCGGGTCGAAGCGGCCCGCGAGCGTCGTGCCGCCGACCATCCACCACGACAGGATCCACAGCGCGTAGTGCGTGGCATGAGCCAACAGGAACGTCGCGAGATGGCGCAGCGCGCCGGCGCGCCACAGGGCTTGCGGCAGGCGCTCGCTCGGCGGCGGTCGCAGCCGCAAGATGCCCGACACGGGCCGCGCCGCGAGTTGTTGCCGCAGCAGCGCGGTGCGCGCCGCGCCGCGGCGCGACGGCGGCAGGTCGGCTGCCACCAGCAGGCGGTCGATCGCCGGCAGCAGCGGCGCTTCGATCGCGGCGCACAGCCCGCTGCGCACGACATCGACGTCGATCGGGTGCACGCGCAGGTCGGGCCCGAGCAGCAGCAGGCAACGCCCGCGGCGGCCGACGACCAGCGCGTACCCGGCGTCGAGCGTCGTGTCGATGCGCACGAGCGCGGGGGCACTGTCGAACAGGCGCGCGCCGAGTTCGGCGTAGTGCGCGTCGATCGGTTCCGGCACGGCCGCGGCGAGCCGGCTGTGCCGTGCGGCGCTCGCCTGCGCCGCCGCGAGCTGGCTCGCGGGCCAGAGTTGCGCCTGCAGCGACTCGTTCATGCGAGCGCCTCCGGGGCGGCCGGGCGCAACCGGCCGTGTTCGAGCCGCAGCCGGCGCCAGCTCGGGTCGGCCCAGGCCGTCGCGCGCATGCTGCGCTCGGCCTCGAGGTGCGCGCGATAGCGCGAGGCCTGCTGCTGCAGGAGCCGTGGGTCGCCGTCCTCGACGACCCGGCCGCCTTCGACCACCAGCACCCGATCGAAGCCGAGCGCCGCCTCGATGTCGTGCGTGACGCACAGCAGCGTGGTGCCGTGCCACAGCTCGCGCGCATGGTCGAGCAGGTCCTTGCGTACCTCGCGCGACAGGCCGCGGAACGGTTCGTCGAGCACGGCGAGCCTGGTGCCGCGGCGCAACGTCGCCCGCGCAAGGCGTACGCGCTGGCCTTCCCCGCCCGACACGAGGGCGCCGCCTTCGCCGAGCGATGACTGCAGCCCGTCGGGCAGCGCGTCGAGCAGGGTGGCAACGCCCGAGCGCTCGATGCAGACGCCGACCCCGCTCGGTACCGCGCTGTCGCTGCCGTAGCACAGATTGTCGAGCAGACTCCGGTTCCACAGCTGCACGCCCGGGTCTACCCACGCCGTGTGCTGCCGGAGTCGTTCCAGCGTGCGGTGGTCGAGCGGTGCACCGTCGACCAGCACCTGGCCGCAGGCGGGTTCGTGCCAGCCGAGCAGCAGGCCGACGAGGCTGCTCTTGCCGGCGCCGGACGGACCGACGATGGCTGTGTGCGAGCCGGCGGCGATGTCGAGGTTGACGCCGTCGAGCACCGGGTGGCCCGCGGCGACGACGGTGACGTGGTCCAGGCGGATCGCGACCGGGCCGTGGACCGCTGGCCGGTGCACGGTGCCGCCATGGCTGCCGTTGACCTGGCTGTGGTCAGGTGTCGTTGCCGTCGGTTGCGTGGCCGGTGCGGCGCCGCCGGCGTCGGGGGTGCCGAGCAGTTCCAGGAAGCGCAGCGTCGTGCTGCGTTGCGTCGGGTACCGCTGCGCGCACAGCCCGATCTGCTGGCCGAACACCGGCAGGCTCAACGCCCAGTAGACCATCAGCAGGGCGCCGGCCCCGTTCGGGTCCCGCGCGCCATGCACGCCGAGCAGCAGCACGGCGAGGGCGATACCGGTGACCGACTGCACGGCCTCGACACCGACGACGCGCCGCTGCAGCCGCATGCCGGCGCGCGACCACAGACCGATCAGGCGTTGATGTTCACCGCGCAGCGCGCGGCCGGCGGCGTGTGCACGCAGCGGCACGATGCCGAGCAGCGCGTCGAGGTGGAAGCGCAGGATCGCGCCGGAGTGGTTGCGCAGGCGGAGGTCGCCTTCGCCGAGCAGCGGCTGCGCGAGCAGCGGCACGGCGATGCAGAGTGCGGCGCCGGCCAGCGCCAGCGGTGCCACGTGTGGCGCGAGCCAGACGATGCCCGCGGTCGTCGCCAGCAGACCGAATACCGCCCGCAGCAGCTCGGCGCCGAGTTCGGGGACCGCGCGCAGTTCGTGCAGGCGGTGGCACCGTTCGGCCATGTCCGACACGAGCCGGCTCTGGAAGTAGCGATCGTGCACGCGGGTCAGCTTGTCGAGCAGCTGCAGGCGCAGGCGGCATTCGAGCCGACGTCCCAGCGCCAGCGTGCGCGACCAGATCGGCCACTCGAGCGCGAGCAGCAGCGCCGCGAAGGCCAGCAGCATCGCGAGACCCGCGAGCCGCTGTTCGGCGACCGCGAGTTCGCTGCCGATCGCGAACAGGGCGCGGAACAGCAGGGCCTCGACCAGCACGCCGCCGGCCGCCAGCGCCAACAGGGCGACCAGCAGCCCCGGCGCCAGCAACCCCTCGCTGCGCAGCAGCGCCAGAAGCTGTCGCCCGGGGCGCTGCAGCGGTTCGGCGAGGGCGCGGGCGAGGCCGGCGGCCAACGGTGCGCGGGCGGGCAGGTCGGCGCCGGGCGCCGGCGCCGCGGGGCGCGCGATCGACACCAGCACGGCGCCGCGCAGTTGCACCGTGGTGCTGCCCGGTTCCCGCTTGCGGGCCGTCCAGAACTCCGCCGGGATCACCGCCGTCGGTTCGTTGGCCTCGTCCCGGGCGCGGGCGAACAGGGCGAGCAGCAGCCGCCGCGACTCGCGGCGCGTGCGCAGGGCACCGTCGCGCATCAGCGCCGCCACCAGTCGGGCGGCCGCGTCGAGCGCCGCCGGCGGGCGCCAGCCAGCCGGCGATCGGCACTGCCGGATCGCATCGTCCGCCTGCGCGGGGCCCAGTCCGAGCTGTCGCAGGCGGCGGTGCACGCCGAGCAGGAAGTCGTCGCTGCCAGCCCACTCGCACCACGCCATCGCGTCGAGTTCGAACTCGTGCGTGTAGACCTCGTCGAGGAACGGCTCCGGCGACGACCAGCGCCGCCCGGTCGCCGGATCCATGATCTGCACGCAGCCCGGGTGCAGCCGCCACGCGACGACGAAGTGCGTCATGCCGCTCGGCTGGCGCACGACGACGATGGCCGGCAGCAGACCTGTGTGCAGCAGGTGCTCCTTGGGCACCATGACCTGCCGCGCGTCGAGGCCGAGGTCGACGGCGATCTGCTCGAGGGTGTCGATCGAACTGCCGTCGACGTCGGTGCGGCAGGCTTCGCGCAACCTGCCGTAGCTGGCGCGGATGCCGTGGCCCTCGAGCAGGCTGGTGAGGCACGCGGGCCCGCAATCGGTCGCCGACGTCTGCACGACTTCGGGCACGAAGAAGCGGCGGCGGGCGGTCATCGCGCCTCGGCCGGAGTCGGCGACTCGCCGGGGCGGGCGAGCCACGCGCCGGCGGCCCGCAGCACCAGCGTCGCCGGCGCGATGCGGTCGACCTCGATCTCGAGCGTCCCGGGCCAGCCGTGCTGCAGCGGCAGCGGGAACGCGGACGTCGGTGCGATGTCGGCTTCGACGCGCACGGTACCGGCGAGTGCTTCGCTGGCGAGGCTCGCCACGCGCGCCGGCACGAAGCCGTACTCGGTCCATGGAAAGCCGTGCAGCCGCAGGCGCGCTGCCTGGCCGGCGCGGATGCGACCCAGGGCGTCCTGCGGTCGGAACGCCGCGACGATGCGGATGCCGCCGCCGGGCACGATCGTCGCGAGCCGGGTGCCGGCGGCGACGAACTGGCCCGCGCGCAGGTTCGCCGTCTCGCCGAGCCGGCCGGCGATCGGCGCGCGGATCGTGCGCCGTTCGAGTTCGTGTTCGAGCCGGGCGAGCGAGGCCTCGACCACCGCGCACTCACCGCGCACCACGACCTCGCGCCGGCGGCACTCCGCGAGCTTGCCGCGCAACTCGCTGGCTTCGGCCCGGCGGTCCCACACCAACCGCTCCTGCGTCGCGCGGCGACGGCCGACGCCGGCGCGCTGCTGGTCGACGTCGGCCTGCACGCGCGACAGTTCGGCCGGTGACACCAGGCCCTCGACGTTCAACGCCTGGGAACGTGCGGCTGTGCTCGCAGCGAGGCGCAGCGCGGCTTCGGCCTCTTCGACCGCGGCGCCCTGTTCCTCGACCACCTTGTTGGCCGCCTGCTCGAGATCGTCCAGCTGGCGCTGCAGCGCCTGGATCTCGTCGTGTACGGGGCCAAGTTCCTCGGCGCGGCCGGCCAACCGCGCGCGCAGCTCGTTGCGTTCGAACCGCAGCGGCTCGGCATCGAGCTCGACCAACACGTCCCCGGCCTGCACCGAGGCGTCGAGCACGATCCGCGTCACCGCGACGCTGCCCGCGAGACTCGTTTCGACGGGACAGGCGGCCTGCAACACTTCGAGCCGCGCCGAGTCCGACACCGCGTAGATCGTCACGCGCGCCAGCGCCGCCCACAGCAGCCACACGAGCAGCAGCGTGGCCAGGGTCAGCGGCAGCCACCACGATCCCGAGCGGGACTCGAGGTTCAGCCGGCGCGACGAACGCGGGAACGGGTGGGGCATCGGGAAGCACTCGGCGCGCTCGCGCGCAACGCCGCGAGGTTGCCGCGGCAGGTCTTGGTGTTGGGGTGGTCGGGGCCGAGCGCGGCGGCGAAGATCGCGCCGGCGAGGCGGTACATCGCTGCCGCGCGGGTCCGTTCGCCGCGGCTGGCGCACAACGCGGCGAGGTCGTTCCAGGTGAAGGCGAGGTCGGGGTGACGCGGGCCGAACAGCCGGCGCTTGATGCGCAGCGCGCGGCGATACATCGGCTCGGCCAGGTGGGCGCGGCCGGTCGCCGCGTAGGCGGAGGCGAGGTTGTGCAGGTTGACGGCGATCTCGTAGTGGGTCGGACCGAAGGTGCGTTCGAAGATGACGAGCGCGCGTCGGTACAGCGGTATGGACTCGGCGTGGCGGCCGAGGCCATCGAGGATCGCCGCCAGCGCCGCCAGGTCGGCGGCGACGTCAGCGTGGTTGCGGCCGAGCAGGCGTTCGCGGATCGCGACTGCGCGCCGGGCGAACGGTTCGGCCGCCTGATGGCGGCCGCGGGCGTGGCCGAGGCCGCCGAGGTTGTGGTAGACGGTCGCCACCTGGGCGTCGTGCGCGCCGGCGTGGCGGCGCAGGAGGCGCAGCGCGCGGCGGTAGACGCGCCCCGCCTCGGCGAAGCGGCCGGTGAACTTGCACAGAACGCCGAGGTCGTTGAGGCAGCCGGCGACTTCGACGTGGTCGCGGCCGAACGCAGCTTCGGCGCGCGTGAGAGATCTTCGCAGCATGCGATCGGCGCGGGCGTACTGGCCCATCTGCACGAGCAGGCTGCCGAGGTTGCGCTGCGTGCGCACGTGCAGCGTCACGGTTTCGGGCGCGGCCTGCTTGCGGGCCAGGATCGCCAGGGCGCGCCGCAGCCACGCTTCGGCCCGGGCGAAGCGACCGGCGCTGCCCTCGATGCTGGCCAGGGTGTCGCAGACATCCGCGACGACGGCATGCCGAGGCCCGACGAGCGCCTCGAGCGCCCGCAGCGATCGGTTGGCGTGCGTGCGCGCCGCTGCCAGGCGGCCATCCGCCAGGTCGGCGATGGCGCGCTCGTGCAGCCGGGTCGCCCGTTCGGCTCGGGCCACGGCGGTCGGATCGAGGTGGCGGCGAAGAGCCATGGGTGGCCGGAGAGATCAGGTGCTGCGAATGGCCCGCGCCCCCTGGCGCAGGCCGAAGCGACGCGCGTCGCGCTACCGAGGCTGGGTCCTGAGACCCTCGTTGTGGTTGCTGGAGATCCGGCCACCCTTGACGGCGGTTCGCACCTGCAGGCCCTGGTTGTGGTTGGCGGACAACTTGCCGGCCTTGACCGCGGTCCGGACCGTCAAGCCCACGTTGTGGTTGAGGGCGATCCGGCCGCCCTTGACGGCGGTGCGGACCTGGAGGCCCTGGTTGTGGTTGTTTGCCAGCCTGCCGCCCTTGATGGCGGTGCGGATCTGCAGACCCTGGTTGTGGTTGGCGGCCAGCTTGCCGGCCTTGACGTTCGTGCGGACTTTCATCGTCTTGCTCCCGAGTGTGGGGGTGCTTGCATCCGGCTCGGGGCGGGTGCCCCTGGCCCTGCAGCACTAGAATGTCAGGACCGCGGCGGCGTGACGGTCAATCTCAGCGGCGGCGCGCAGTCGCAGGTCTGCCTGCCGACCATGCCGCCGCTCGTCGGCGTGGTCTTTCACCACCGGACGCTGCCGGTCGCGGTCGGTGCGCGGCAGGGCAGCCTCGCGATCGCGGCGCCGGACGCGCTGCAGCTCGTGGCCAGGACGTCCCGACGGCTGCCGACGCCGGCGGCGCGGCGTCAGACGGGGAACAGCTCGCGCACGCGCACCGAGAAGCCTGGCAACACGTCGTCGCCGGTCCGTTCGTCGTCGGCGCGCAGCGTGTGCTGCGAACCGTCGCGGCGGTAGACGGTGACCAGGCGCGCGACCGGCTCGATGACCCAGCAAGGGCGCGTGCCGCAGGCGATCAAGAACAGCGCCTTCTCGTGCACGTCGGCGTAGCCGTCGTTCGGCGAGGTGGCGGCACCCTGGCTCGTGCAGTTCGAGCAGCGGTTCGGCGGTCGTGACGGGCGACGTCGGCATGGTCGGCATGGCAGCACGGTCCTCCTCCTCCTGGTGGCCGATGGGCCGCGTGCAGAGTGCGCCGATCGCCGAGCCGGGTGGCACGAGTCTGCGCTGCCGACGCCCTTCTGCGACGCCTCACACCACGACGCTGGACCGGCGCCGCGCGTTCGCGCACGATGCGCGCGCCGCATGCCCGACCCGAAGCGAAAGCCGCCCTCCGCGCCGCGCCCGCTGCGCATCCGCCCGCTCGCCGAGCGCAAGAACCTCGTCGACAAGGCGGACTTCGCCAAGGTGCTGCCGCCGGTCGACGGCTTCCTGCGCTGGTTCGAATCGCTGCCGGACATCTACGGCAGCAAGTCGCTGAAGCTCGTCGTCGACCGCATCGTCACCGCGCGCGAGCAGGGGCGCGAGGTCGGCATGTCGCTCGGCGCCCACGTGCTCAAGGTCGGCCTGTCGCCGCTGCTGATCGACCTGATGCGGCGCGGCTTCGTGACCCACGTCGCCACCAACGGCGCCTCGGCGATCCACGACTGGGAGACGGCATATCAGGGCGCGACCAGCGAGGACGTGGCGCAGAACCTGCCCGACGGCTCGTTCGGCTTCTGGCGCGAGACGCTCGACGCGCTGAACGGCGCTGCCGTACGCGCCGTGGCGCAGGGCGAGGGCTACGGGCAGGCGATCGGCCGCACGATCCTCGACGCCGATCTGCCGCACCGCCACCTGTCGGTGTTCGCCGAGGCCGCGCGGCTCGGCATCCCGGCGACCGTGCACGTCGCGTTCGGCTGCGACATCACGCACATGGATCCGGACCTCGACGGTGCGGCGCTCGGCGCGGCGACGCAGCAGGACTTCTGGCTGCTCGCCGACACCGTCGGCCGGCTGGAGCACGGCGTCTGGTGCAACGTCGGCTCCGCGGTGATCATGCCCGAGGTGTTCCTGAAGGCGGTGTCGATCGCGCGCAACCGCGGCCAGCTCGGCAGCGACTTCCTGACCTGCAACTTCGACATGATCTCGCACTACCGCGCGATGACCAACGTCGTGCAGCGCCCGCCGAAGGAGGGCCGTTCGGTGCTGGCGATGCACGAGATCGTGCTGCCGCTGCTGCACCAGGCGATCCTGTGCACGGCCGCGGCGCGCGGCTGCCTGCAGGAGCCGCGCTGATGGCGCCGTCGACCGAGAACCGCCGGCTCGCCGACCTGCTCGAGGCGCTGCCGCCGACGCGCATCCTGGTGATCGGCGACCTGATCCTCGACCGCTACGCCGACGGCAAGGCCAGCCGCGTGTCGCCCGAGGCGCCGGTGCTGGTGTTCGACTTCGACCACGAACGCTACCTGCTCGGCGGCGCCTGCAACGTCGCGTCCAACCTGCGCGCGCTCGGCGCCTCCGCGTCGGTGCTCGGGGTCGTCGGCGAGGACGAGGCCGGCGGTCGCCTGCGGTCGCTGCTGCGCGACGCCGACATCGACACGCAGGCGCTGGTCACCGATCCGACGCGGCCGACGACGCGCAAGACGCGCTACGTCGCCAAGACCATGCAGGTGCTGCGCGTCGACGAGGAGAGCCGGTCGCCGGTCTCCGGCACGGCCGAGCAGGCGATGCTGGCGATCCTCGAGCAGCGGCCGTTCCCGTGGCGGAGCGTGCTGCTGTCCGACTACGGCAAGGGCGTGCTGACGCCGAAGATCATCGCCGCGGCGATCGCGGCCGCCCGCTCGCAGGGTGGCGTCACCGTCGTCGACCCGAAGGGCAAGGACTACACGATCTACCGCGGCGTCGACCTGCTGACGCCGAACCGCGAAGAGGCGGAGGCCGCGACCGGCGTCACGATCCGCGAGACCGGCGACCTGCACCGCGCCGCGCAGCGCCTGCGCGAGATCACCGGCATCAAGACCGCGGTGATCACGCTGGGCAAGGACGGCATCTTCTTCGAGAAGGAGGACGGCAGCCACCGCATCATCCCGACCGAGGCGCGGCAGGTGTTCGACGTCACCGGCGCCGGCGACACGGTGGTCGCGGCGCTGACGTTCTGCCGCGCCGCCGGCGTGTCGCTCGAGGACAGCCTGCGGCTCGCCAACCATGCGGCCGGCATCACCGTCGCCAAGCTCGGCACCTGGGCGCCGAGCCGCCGCGAGATCCTGGCGCGCCTCGGCGAGACGATGGCGGGTGCGGGCGGCAAGGTGCTGACGCGCGAGGAGGCGATCGAGGTCGCGGGCCGGTTGCGCGCCGAAGGGCGGCGGCTGGTGTTCACCAACGGCTGCTTCGACATCCTGCACGCGGGCCACTGCGACTACCTCGGCAAGGCGCGCTCGTACGGCGACGCGCTGATGGTCGCGGTGAACACCGACCAGAGCGTGCAGCGGCAGAACAAGGCGCCCGGCCGGCCGATCAACGGCCTCGACGACCGCACCGCCGTGCTCGCCGCGCTGCAGGCCGTCGACTACGTGGTGCCGTTCGACGACGACACGCCGAAGGCCCTGATCGAAGCGGTGACGCCGCACGTGCTGTGCAAGGGCGAGGACTGGCGCGACAAGGGCGTCGTCGGCCGCGAGTGGGTCGAGGCGCACGGCGGCCAGGTGGTGCTGGTGCCGCTGGTGCCGGGGCGGTCGACGACGAACGTGATCGCGAAGATCAAGCAGTCGTGAGTCGGCGTGCCACCCAGGCCCCGAACTGGCGGGCGCGGCCACGCGGCTCTGCGCCGACTGCGGCGGGGTTCGTGGTGTTGCCGCGCGCCACGTCCACGCGGGTCGCGAAGGGGCCCGCGCGGACCTCGACCGCTGGGCCGAACCCGTGCTGGCTGCCGCGGCGGCGCCCGCGGACCTGTTCGCAGACGGAATCGGCGGAGCCTCGCCGCGGTGGCCGGCTGGTCGGGGCTGTCCCCGCGGCACCGCCGTTCCCGAGCCGCTACTTCGCCTGCGCCGCCAGCTTCTCCGCGGCGCGCAACCCGGTCAGCACGCCGGCGGCCTCCGGGTCGCCGACGGCGCGGCGCAGCGCCACCAGCCGCGCCGGCACGTCGTCGAGGGTCGGCTGTGGCTTGCCGGCGTAGACCGCGGCCATCTGCTGCTCGAGCGGCGTCGGCTTGTGCGACGGCGTCGCGCGCACGCACAGCACGAACAGCACGTGGTTGCCCCAGTCCTTGATCGGCTCGGCGGGCATCGTCGCCAGCATCTGCGCCATCAGCGGCGGCGAACTCGCCAGGTCGGTCTGCTTGCCCTTCGTGCCGGCCTCCATGACCAGGATGTGGTGGTCGAGTGCGGTGGTCAGCGTGGCGCGGAACGGCGCGGCGTTCGGGTCCTTGGCCTGCCAGAACGCCTCCATCGCGGCGCCGGTCTGCGCGTAGAGCTGGTTGATGCGTTCGTCTTCGTCGTGCCACGCGCCGGTGGGGGGGCGTTGCGCGAGCAGCGCCAGCGCCTGCTTCGTCTTGCCGACGTAGGCCAGCGCATCGGCGGCCTCGATCAGCGTGCGCGCCGACGGCTCCGCGTCGCGCAGCGCAGCGGCCGCCTTCTCGACTGCCGCGGCGTCGCCGAGCAGCGCCCGCGCGCGCAGCATCAGGATGCGCAGCAGGATCGGATCGGCGGCCGACGACACCATCGGCGACAGCAGGTCGAGCGCGTCCTTTGGCTTGCCGCCGCCGAGCAGCAGCGACGCCCGCAGCTCCCACGCGTCGGCCAGCACGGATCGTCCCTCGGCATCCTGCAGGCAGAGTTCGAACTGCTCGAGGGCTTGTTCGCCGTTGCCCAGCAGGTCCAGCGCCTGGCACAGCCCGAGATGACTGTGGAACGTCTCGGGCTGGCACTGCAGCGCCTTGCGGAACGCTGCTTCCGCCTGTCGTGCCAGCGCGACCTGCGCCGCTGACACCGGCTGGTGCGCGGCCAGCGTCAGGCGGGCGAAGCCGAGGTGGTCGTAGAGGAAGCGTGCCTCGGGGTGGTGCCGCAGGCCGGCCTCGCACACCACCACGCACTGCTCCGGCAGGAGATCGAGCAACGGCGCACTGGCTTGGACGTAGTGATCGATGGTCAGGCCGTCGGCCTCGGCGAGTCTGCGCACGAACGTGTGCAACTCCGCCTGCGCGGCGTTGAGGTCGGCCCGCGCGTTCTCGTCGGCGTCGGCCTGCTCCTGCATCTGCACGACCCGCTGCGCCAGCTCCTGTGCGGTGCGTGCGACCTCCTCGACCGACAGCGGCGTCTGCGCCGCGACGTTCTGGGAGAGTGTGAGGGCCAACAGCGAGGCGGCGAATGGGCGGCGCAGGGGCATGGTTCTCCGGTGGCAGGGTGCGGCAGGATAGCGCACTGCGGTTGCCGAGAAGGGCCGAGGCCGCTCGTTTCCGTGGGCCTTACGCTTGCCGAATCCTCGCGCACCGCGAGGATTCGACCGCTCCGACCCATGACACGCGCGCAGTCCAAGGTGGTGCCGCCGCCCGATCCGGCGACAGGACCGGCGTCCGTGCGCCGCCGCCTCGACGCGGTGCATGGGTGGTGGCGCGCGCCGCGGCTCAACGCCTGGGTGGTCTTGCTGCTCGGGGTCGCGATCGTGTCGCGCAATCCGTCGACGGTGCACACGCCGCAGCTCTGGGCGGAGGACGGCACGATCTTCCTCGTGCAGGCGGACTGGTACGGGCTCGAGGCCTTCGTGATGCCGCACGTCGGCTACCTGCACCTGCTGCAGCGCCTGATCGCCTGGTCGGCGCCGCAGCTGCTCGATCCGCTCTGGTGGCCCGCCTACTACAACGGCGTCGCGCTGGTGATCTGGCTGCTGGTCGCCGCCCGCTGCTTCTCGCCGCGGCTGCCGGTGCCCGGTCGGCTCTGGCTCGCGCTGTCGCTGGTCGCCGTGCCGCACGCCGGCGAGGTCTTCTTCTGCGTCACCAACCTGCAGTGGGTCACCGCGCTGGTGCTGGTGCAGCAGGCCCTGGTCCTGCCGCCGGCGAACTGGCGGCAGCGCCTCGGCGACCTGGCGATCGTGTCCGTGCTGGTGCTGACCGGTCCGTTCGGCGCCGCGTTCTCGCCGCTGTACGTCTGGCGCTGGTGGCGGCAGCGCAGCGCCGACAACACGGTGCTGCTCGCGACGGTGCTGCTCGGCGCCGCGATCCAGATCGGGCACGTGCTGCAGATGGGGCAGACCGCGTTCCAGGCCCTGCCGGTGAACGTCTGGGCCATCCTCGAAGTGCTGGTGCGCCGCGTCGTGCTCTGGCCCGTGCTCGGCACCGACCTGACCCTCGGCCTGTCGCCACAAGTGGTGCGGTGGATCGGCGGCGCGGTCCTGGCGGCGATCTTCGTCTGGGCGCTGCGACCGCACCCGCGCCGCGGACTGCGGGCACAGTTCGTCGCCGCGTTCCTGCTGATCTCGGTGGCGTCGATCTACCGCGCGCGACCCGACCTCTGGGCCGGCGACAACCTGATGGTCGTCGACCGCTACTTCTACGTGCCTCGCGTCCTGCTCGCCTGGCTGCTGATCGCCGAGTTCGACAGCCGGCCGCGCGCGATCGCGTACCTCGCGCGCGCGTTCTGCCTCGTGGCCGTCGTCGTGCACGCGCGCGACTACGTGCTGCCGGCGCCGCGGGACTACGACTGGGCCTCGCACTGCGAGGCGATCCGGCGCGGCGAGCCGGCCGACATCCCGATCCTGCCCGAGGGTTGGATCCTCGAGTACCGCGGCCGACCGGCGGGCAGGCGCTGACGGCAAGCGTGCGTCCGCGTCAGCGCGGCGACGCCGGCGTATCGAGAGCGCCGTCGTAGGCGACCGTGCGCTTGGCGATGTTGACGCGGAACCTGACGACCATCGGGTCGCCGTCGGCGACCCAGCGCGCCAGCACGGTGTAGTCCTCACCGGCGATCGGTTCGGCCGACCAGGGATCCTCCGCCATCTGGATCGTGCCGCGCTTCTGCTGGGTCTGCAGCCACTGCCAGTTGCGGAAGCCCTGCTCGAAGTCGCTCGAGTCCTTGGCGAGATTGACCGCCTTGATGCGTCCCGGGCTGAGGCTGTCGAAGCTGAGCTTGTCGGCGATCACATCCCAGTGCGTGTAGGCGGCGTAGCCACCGCCGCCGAGCACCAGCAGCAGGAACAGGGCGTCGCGCTTCTCCATGATGCGTTTTGCATCGTCCGGGGCGCCGCCGGGCGTTGAGCCGAAAGTCCGCTGCGGGGCGGCCGGAACGCGCGATGGCGGCTAGGCTCTGGCCCTGACATGGGGTTCTTCGACTGGTTGCGGTCGCGGCCGACCCTCGGCATCACCTGTTGGCTCGACGATGGCAGCCGCGCGCGCGGCTTCGTCCGCGCGCTCGAGGCGGACCGTGCGCGCGGCGACCGGGTGCTCGTGGTCGGCCAGTTCCCCGCGGCGCTGCTGCGCACCGGCGAACAACTCGCGGCGGCGGGCATCCCGTTCACCACGCAGAGCCGCTGGACCGAGGCCGACACCCAGCAGCTGCCCGCGCAGGCGCCGGGCACGGTGGTCGCGGTGCTCGCGCGCAGCCTGCCCGACGTGCCGGAAGGTCGTGCCCGTCCGCAGCCGCCGGCGAACGCGGCGAACGTCTCGGTGCGCCTCTGCGACCTGCATGTGCTCGCCGACGAGAACGACCGCGTCGAACGCTTCGCACGCAGTCTGCCGGCGCGGGTTCGGGTCGCCGCCTCGGTGTCGTTCGACGATGCGATCATGGCGGAGTTCGCGAGCCCGTGGGTGAAGGCGATGATGCAGCGCATGGGGCTGAAGGAAGACGTGCCGATCGACAGTCCGATGGTCACCAAGGGTCTGCGCCGCGCGCTGCAGAAGCTCGGCAAGCGCGCCACCGGCAATGTGCCGTGCGACTCCGTGCAGGAGTGGATGCTGCGCAACCTGACGACCTGAGTCGGGGCGCGGCGCGTCAGCGGCGCAGCCCGACCGGCACCTCGACCACGCCGCGCTCCCGCATCAGCGCCTCGATCGCGTCCGGCGCCGAGGGCAGGTCGCCGGACAGGTTCTCGTAGCCGTCGGCGGTCACCAGCACGGTGTCCTCGATGCGGCAGCCCATGCCCTGGTCGCGCAGATAGGCGCCCGGTTCGACGGTGATCACCATGCCGGGCTCGAGCACGTCGACCGACGGGTCGTGCACGGCGAGGCCGACGTGGTGGGTCGGGCCGTGGTCGCTGCGGTAGCCGCGCGCGAGCAGCAGCTGCGCGCACTTCGCGTAGAGCGCGCTGATGCGTGCGCCGGGCCGCACCATCGCCAGCAGCTCCTGCTGGATGTCGTGCACGTCCTGCACCAGCTTGCGCTGCGCGGGCGAGAACGTGCCCGACGCCGGGAACGTGCGCGTCACGTCGCTGGCGTAGCCGTGCAGCGTCGGCGCGTAGTCCATGACGATCAGGTCGCCTTGCTGCAGCTGCCGCGAGCAGGCGCTGTAGTGCAGGATGCAGCCGTTCGGGCCGGCGCCGACGATCGGCGCGTAGGCGTCGATGCCGGCGCCGCGCAGCGAGAACACGTAGCGCGCGACCGCGGCCAGCTGGAACTCGTAGCGGCCCGGCTTTGCGGCACGCGTCGCCTCGGCGATGCCTTCGGTCGCGATGTGCGCGGACTGCCGCAGCAGTTCGATCTCGGCCGCGGACTTCTGGGCGCGCATCGGGTGCAGCATCGGTTCGAGGCTCTGCACGTCGAGGCCCGACAGTCGCTTGCGCAGCTGCGCGATCAGCATCTGCTCGCGGCTCTCGCGTCCGTCGAACCCGTCGTCGGCGATCGCCTTCGCCGCGTCCGCGGCGGTGCCCGGCGTGCTGCCGAGCCGCGCCGCCGGTTCGGTCAGCGTGAACAGCACGGGGCGCGCGCCGTCGCGTTCGGCCAGCAGTTCGTCGAGCGTGCGCGCCAGCGAGCGCACGTTGCCGGCGGTCGCGAAGCCGGTGCGCTCCGCGGTCTTGCCGCCCGGTGCGAGGAAGTCGCCGTTCCAGGTGGCCGCGAAGCGCGAGAACGGCGGCACCAGCAGTTCGTCGCGCGCGAGGCCGCCGTCGGCGCCCGGCACCAGCAGCAGCGCGAGCCCCGGTTCGCTGACGCCGCTGAGGTAGAGGAAGTCCTGGTCCTGCACGAACGGGCCCATGTCGGCCTGCTTGTCGCCACCGCGCACGAGGATCACGGCATCGGGCGTGGTGGCGGCGACGCGGCGCGCCAGCTCTGCGCGCCGGGCGCGGAACTCCGCGTTGTCGAGCGGTGCCGGCGGCGCCGGCAGCACCGCCGCGGCGGCGGCGTCCTGGGCGGGCAGGGCCACGGTCGAGAGCAGGAACAGGCAGCAGGCGGCGGCTCGGCGCATGGGGACACGATACGCTCGCCGTGCCGCGGCGGTGAGTGCGCGGCGCCGTCCATGAGCCTCTACCGTCACAGCCAGACGAGCCCGTTGGGGCCCGCCTTCGTCACCGCGGCGGTCGGCTGCGTCGTGGCGGGCTACTTCCTGCCCGATCCCGCGATGCGCACCGTGTGCGTGACGATGGCCGTGGTCGCCGGCCTGTTCGCGGGCATGTTCACGCGCCTGCACATCACCGAGCAGCCCGACCACCTGCGCGTGCGCTTCGGCCCGCTGCCCTGGGGTGGCACGTCGGTGCGCTACGCCCATGTGCGCGGCGTGCGGCGCGCGCGCTCGACGATGCTAGACGGGCTCGGGATCCACTGGTTTCCCGGCCGCGGCTGGACCTTCAACCTCTGGGGGTTCGACTGCGTCGAACTGCAGACCGATCGTGGCCTCGTGCGCCTGGGCACCGACGACCCCGACGGCCTGGTGCAGCACCTGGTGCAGCGAACGGGCGTCGCCGCCGGGTAGAGTCGGGCGCATGCGCGCCCTCACCCTCGGTGTCCTGTTCGCCGCTGCCCTGCCGGCCCAGCGGGAGTCGCTGGCTCCCGGCCACTCGCAGCACGGCGGCACCTTCGACGAAGGCCCGCGCCAGGCGGCGCACCTGATGCCAGGCATGAGCGACCAGGTGCACCTGCCGGTCGCCGGATCGTCGACCGAGGCGCAGGCGTTCTTCGATCAGGGCGTCTGCCAGCTGCACGGCTTCTGGTACTTCGAGGCCGAGCGCAGCTTCCGGCAGGTCCTGCGGCTGCAGCCCGACTGCGCGATGGCGTACTGGGGCATGGCGATGAGCAACGTCGAGCAGAAGGCGCGCGCGGCGGGCTGCATCGCGCACGCGGTGCGCTGCAGCGCCGCGGTGCCGGCCAACGAGCAGCGGTGGATCGACGCGTGGGCGCGCTACTACCAGGTCGACGACGACGTTCGCGCGGAGCTGCGTTCGGGCGATGCCGCGCGCGTCGCGGCCGCGGTCGCGGCGCTGACGGCGAAGAACGACGACCAGCCGCAAGGTGGGCGCGACGAGACGCCGCTGGCGAAGCAGCTGATCAAGGACCTCGAGGCGCTGGTGTTCGAGTTCCCCGACGACATCGAGGCCAAGGCGTTCCTGGCGCTGCAGAACTGGCTCAACACCGACTGGGGCAACGGCATCCCGATCAGCTCGTACGCGGGCGTCGACGCGCTGCTCCAGCAGGTGTTCGCCAGGGCGCCGCTGCACCCGGCGCACCACTACCGCGTGCACCTGTGGGACCAGGAGAAGGCCGAGCGCGCGCTGCGTTCGGCCGCCGTGCTCGGCGACACCGCGCCCGGCATCGCGCACCAGTGGCACATGGCCGGCCACATCTACGCCAAGCTCGATCGCCACCGCGAGGCCGCCTGGCAGCAGGAGGCGAGCGCGCGCGTCGACCACGCGCAGATGCAGCGCGACCGCGTGATGCCGTTCCTGATCCACAACTACGGCCACAACCAGGAGTGGCTGGCGCGCAGCCTGTCGTACGTCGGGCGCGCGCCGGAGGCGCTGGCCGTGGCGAAGAACCTCGCCGAGCTGCCGCGGCACCCGCAGTGGAACACGCTCGACGACGCGGACCACATCGCCATCGATGCGCGTACGCGGCTGGTCTCGGTCTGCGAGGAGTACGAACTGTGGGAGCAGGCGCTGCAGCTCGGGCGGGACGGGCACCTGGACGCCAGCGACTCGGTCCTCGGCGAAGTGCTGCGTCTCGGGCTGCTCGGGCGGGCGTCGTTCCGCCTCGGTCGCCTCGACGAGGCCGAGCGCATCGTCGAGGCGACCGAACCGCTGCTGGCCAAGGCCCGCGCGGCGCGCGCTGCCGCCGTCGACGGTGCCGAGGCCATGGCCCTGGCCGAGAAGGCCGACGCCAAGCAGGTGCAGGAGGCGATGGCCGAGGCCGGCCGCCAGCCGACCGACCTGGTGCGCGCGGTGCTCGACCTGCAGCGCGAGTTGCGCGGCGAACGGCTGCTGGCCCAGGGCGACGGCAAGGGTGCGGTGGCCGAGTTCGAAGCCGTGCACGGGTTCCCGAAGACGCTGCTGGCCGACGCGCTGGTGGCGGCCGGCGAGCCGCAGCAGGCGGTCGACCTGCTGGCGAAGGAGGTCGAACAGCACCCGCACCGGGTGCCGACCGCGGGCCGGTTGTTGCTCGCCTACGTCGCGGTCGACAAGCCCGAGAACCACGACCGCGTGCGCGATCTGATGACCGAGCTGCCGGCCACGATCGACGGGCAGCCGCCGCAGACGCCGTTCGAGGCGCGCCTCGGCATCGGTCGGTCCGCCTGCGGCCTGGGCGTGGGCGGGGCGAGGAGCGAGGCGGCCGGCTTCGGCCCCGACTTCGGCACACGCCCGACGCTGGACTCGCTCGGCCCGATCGCGTGGTCACCGTTCCCGGCCGCCGACTTCGACCTGCCCTGCGCGACCGGCGGCCGCCGCACGCTCGCGCAGCAACACGGCAGGCCGACGCTGGTGGTCTTCTACCTCGGCTTCGGCTGCCTGCACTGCGTGCAGCAGCTCGAGGCGCTGTCGCCGCGCGCCAAGGACTTCGCGGCCGCCGGCGTCGACATCCTGGCGATCGGCAACGAGTCGCTGGCCAAGGCGCAGGACAACCTCGCCGCGCTCGGCGACCAGAAGTTCGCGTTCCCGCTGCTGGCGGACCCGGACCTGACCGCGTTCCGGGCGTGGCGTTGCCACGACGACTTCGAGTCGCTGCCGCTGCACGGCACGTTCCTGGTCGACGCCGCCGGCAAGGTGCGCTGGCAGGACATCTCGGCCGAGCCGTTCACGCAGTTCGACTGGCTGCTGGCCGAGAGCCGGCGCCTGCTGGCGCTGCCGAACACGCCCTGACGACGCGCGTGAACTGCCGGAACTCTCGTTGCCGCCGGCACCTTCGCGTGGCATCCTTCCGCGGTCACCGCCACACCCGATCCGGAGGTCAGATTTGGTCGTCGTTCCGCGCCGGCAGCGCTCCAAAGACAAAGTCGTCACCGACCGGCGAAGCCTCGCCCTGATCCTGTCCGGCCTGCGCGCCAGCGGCAAGATCGTCGTGCTGACCAACGGCGTCTTCGATCTCCTGCACGTCGGCCACACGCGCTGCCTCGAGGACGCCCGTTCGCGCGGCGACCTGCTCGTGGTCGCGATCAACTCCGACAAGTCGGCCGAGGCGCTGAAGGGCAAGGGCCATCCGATCCTGCCCGCCGAGGAACGCATGGAGGTGCTGTCCGCGCTGGCGTTCGTCGACTACGTGACCTGCTTCGAGGAACCGACCGCCGACGAGCTGCTCGAGCAGCTGAAGCCGAACCTCTACGCCAAGGGCACCGACTACACGCTGAAGACGCTGCCCGAGAAGGACACGCTGAAGAAGCACGACATCAAGGCCGTGTTCGTCGGCGACAAGAAGTCGCACTCGTCGAGCAAGCTGCTGCAGAAGATCCGCAAGAAGAAGTTCGACTAGGCCCACGGCGCCGCCGACGCGTGGGCGTCGGGCGACTGTCATGGGCGGTTCCCGACCACGTTCAAGACGCCGGCGCCGTGCGTCGATCGTCGCTTCGATGGCATCGGCCGTGTTGACCCAGCCGACCCAGGCGGCGACCACCTACACCGCGGTGCCGCTCGTGGGTCTGGTGAACGGGGACCAGATCCCGTTCCCGCTCTACCTGCGCACCGCGGACAACGTCTGGGTGCTCTATCGGCCGGCCGCCGCGGCGCTCGACGAGAGCCATCTGGGCCGCCTGCACGCCGAAGGCCTGCACCAGCTGTTCATCCGCGACGAGGACCGCGCGGCCTACTTCACGCGCGTCGAGAGCGCGCTCGACCGGCTGCTGCTCGACCGCACGATGCCGCTCGAGCGGCGCGCGGGGGTGCTGCACGGGGTCGCCGCGCAGGTCGCCGAGGACCTGCTGGCGGCGATGCCCGACCGCGACACGCTGCAGCGCGCGCACCGGGTCATGATGGCGACCAGCGGCCTCCTGCTGCGCGAGACGCAGGGTTTCGCCGCGGTGCGCCGCGTGATGAACGCCAGCCATGGCCTGGCCACGCACAGCCTGACGGTCAGCTTCCTCAGCATGGGTCTCGCGCGCACGGCGCTCGGCGCCGACGCCGGCACGCTGCTGGTCGCGGGGCTCGCCGGGCTGCTGCACGACGTCGGCCGCATCGGCCACGAGGCGCTCGACCACGATCCCGAACACGCGGCGCGCGGCGCCGGGTACCTGCGCGCGCTCGAGGTGCCGTCGGCGATCGTCGAGGTCGCGCGGTCGCACCACGAGCGCGCCGACGGGCAGGGCTTCCCGCAGCAGCTGCGCGGCAACCAGATCCCGGAGCTGGCGCGCATCGTCGGTCTGTGCGACCAGTTCGACGAGATCTACTCGGCGCCGCAGCCGCGCGTCGGCGTGTTCGACGCGCTGCGCGTGCTGGCGCAGCTCTACCGCGGCTGCTTCGACCCGCGCCTCAGCGAGGGCCTGGTCCGGTTGTTCCGTTGAGGTCGCCGGCGGCGACCGGTGTGCCGAACGCGCGCCAGTAGCCGTCCGCGCCTTCGCGCCGCAGCGCCGCGGCATCGCCGTAGCCGAACAGGCACGCGATCGCGCGCAGCCCGGCGGCCTTCGCCGCGCGCAGATCCTGCAGGCCGTCGCCGACCATCGTGCCGCCGGCCGCGGCGGCGCCGAGCTGCCGCAGCGCGAGCTGCAGCGGGGCCGGGTCGGGCTTCTTCTGCGGCAACGTGTCGCCGCCGACGATCACCGGCAGCAGGTCGTGCAGCTGCAGGTGCCGCACGATCGGCACCGCGAAGCGTTCCGGCTTGTTGGTGACCACCGCGAGCGGATGGCCGGCCGCGTGCAGCGCCGTCAGGTGCTCGCGTACGCCGGGGAACGGGCGTGCGAACACCGTGCACTGCCGGTCGTGGTGTTCGACGTAGGCCGCGAACGCCGCGTCGAGCGCACGCTGCCGCGCCGACCCGGCCGCGGGCAGCACGCCGTCGAGCGCGCGCGCCAGCAGCGTGCGCGCGCCGTCGCCGACGAACGAGCGCACCGTCGCGTCCGCGACCGGCGGCAGGCCGTGCAGGCCGCGCACGTGGTTGGCGCTCGCGGCCAGGTCGGCGAGCGTGTCCGCGAGCGTGCCGTCGAGGTCGAACAGGAATGCCGGCAGCGGGGCCACCGGCTCGGTATACTGCTCGCCCGCCATGAAGTCCGCACTCAGCCTGCTGCCCCTGGTCCTGTCGGTCACGGCCTGTGGCACGGTCACCGACTGGCGCGAACTGAGCACCGCGCCGATGACGTTCGGCGAGTGCTACGACGGGCTCGTCTTCATCGCGACGCGCGACGGTTTCGCGGCCGACACGCTGGCCAGCGATCGTGGTCTCGGCACCTGGCATTCGCGCTGGCGCGAGCGGGAGCTGGGCCTCGGCCGGCCGGGGCGCTACCGGCTGCGCGCCGAGGTGATGATCGACGAGGGTTCGACCACGATCGGCTGGCCGATCCGCTATGCGATCGAGCAGCAGAAGGTGAAGGACCTCGGTCGCTCGCGGCAGCCGCGCGAGGAGGACTGGTCCGACGACGGCCAGGACCGCGAACGCGAGGCGATCTTCGGCGAGAAGCTCGTGCGCCGACTGGCGCCGAAGGCCGCGCCGGCCCGATCGGGAGCCTGATGCCGCCGGTGCCATCGGACGCGTGGTGGCGACCGGGAAGGCTCGTATCGGGCTTGGCCCGGATGCGCGCGTTCGCCGATCCTGTGCCGGGAGCCCTCCCGCCGCGTCGGGTGCCGCCATGGCCGAGCTGTCCGTACTGATCGTCAACTACAACACGTGGCGCGAGTGTGCCGTCGCGGTCGCCACGTTGCGCCGGCATCCGCCGACGCGCGCCGACGGTTCGCGCATGCCGTTCGAGTGCATCGTCGTCGACAACCGGTCGCCGAACCGCCCCGACGCCGAGATCGCCGCGGTCGAACACGAGCTGCGCCTGCTGGCCGAACAGCAGCGTGACCCCGCCGCCGGACGGCTGGTGCTGCACGGCGAGAACGGCGGCTACTCCAAGGGCATGAACCTGGCGTTCCGCCACAGCCGCGGCCACTGGATCCTGGTCAGCAACCCCGACGTGATCTTCACCGAGGGCCTGATCGACGCGCTGCTGCGGCATCTCGAGACGCATCCGAAGACCGGCTGCGCGGTGCCGAAGGGCTTCTGGGACGCGGCCTTCGAGGGTCGGCTGCCGCCGAACACGCTGCCGACGCTGACCGACGTCGTGCTGACGACGCTCGGCGAGTTCTCGCGGCGCCTCAGCATGTGGTACGCGCGGCGCCTGACCCGCCGGTGGGTGCGCGTCTGGACCGCCGACGAGCCGCTGGCGCTGCCGATGATGTCGGGCTGCCTGATGCTGATCGAGCGCGGCTTCTTCGAGTCGATCGGCCTGTTCGACGAGCGCTACCCGCTCTACTACGAGGACACCGACCTGTCGCTGACGATCCAGAAGGCCGGTCGCGACGTCGTGCAGGTGCCGGACGCGCGCTTCGTGCACCTGGTCAACCGCTCCGGCATCACCGAGCCGCAGCTGATCGCCAGCCGCTACGAGGTGAGCCGCGCGCTCTACTACCGCAAGTGGTACGGCCGCCTGGGCACCTGGGTGCTCGCGTGGTCGCGCTGGATGCTGACCGCGCCGTGGCTGCAGCGCTGGCGCAAGGCGCCGCCGCACGGCCGCATCACCGACCTCGGCGAGAGCCGCGAACGGCCGACGATCGTGCTGCCGCGCCGCTGTGAACGCTTCCTGATGGTGATGACGGTCGACGGTCGCGGCTACCTCGCCGGCGGCATGTTCGGCAGCGGCGATCGCTGGACGCCCAGCGACGACATGTGGCGCAACTTCTTCTGCACCACGTTCTACTACGAGGCCTTCGACCTCAGCGGCGGCCGCTTCGAGTCGCTGGGCAAGTGGCGCTTCCGCAGCCTGTCGCACTTCGGCGTGCCGCTGCCACCCGCGGCGCCGGCGACCGTGCCGGACGCCGCCGCCGCCGGGGGCGCGCCGTGACCGCGCCGGTGCTGTCGGTCGTCGTGCTGAGCTGGAACACGCAGGCCCTGACCCTGGCGTGCCTGCGCGCGCTGCATGCCGAGGTGCCGCGCCACGCGCGCGAGGTGATCGTCGTCGACAACGGCAGCACCGACGGCTCGGCGGACGCGATCGCGCTGCAGTTCCCGCAGGTGCGCCTGCTGCGCAACCACGACAATCGGCTGTACGCGGCCGGCAACAACCAGGGCGTCGCGGTCGCCACCGGCGAGTTCGTCTGCACGCTGAACTCCGACACCGAGGTGCGGCCCGGCGCGCTCGACCGGCTGGTCGACTTCCTGCGCGAACACCCAGGCCACGGCGCGGTGGCGCCGCGGCTGTGCGATCCGGACGGCACCGTGCAGTACGCCTGCGCGCGGTTCCCGACGCTGCTGACGGCGCTGTGCTTCGACTCGTGGTGGGGCACCTGGTGGCCCGGCTCGCGCGTCCAGCGCCGCTACCTGATGCGCGACTTCGACCACCTGCACTCGCGCGACGTCGAC
Source organism: Planctomycetota bacterium (assembly GCA_016794035.1). Lineage (GTDB taxonomy): Bacteria > Planctomycetota > UBA1135 > UBA1135 > UBA2386 > JAEUHS01. The sequence goes on along the minus strand of JAEUHS010000006.1, from coordinate 17,661 downwards.
CAGCCGCCCGGCGCGTGCTTCCTGATGCGACGCGCCGAGTGGAACGAGCTCGGCGGCTTCGACGAACGGCTGTCGCTGTTCTACAACGACGTCGACCTCAGTCGCCGCCTGTGGGCCAGGGGGCGGGCCATCCACTACCTCGCGTCCGCCGAGGTGCTGCACCATCGCGGCGCCAGCACGAAGAACTTCGCCAAGATGCTGCTGATCTGGCACCAGAACCGCATCGTCTACTACCGCAAGCACCACGGCCGGCTCGGCGAGGCCTGGGTGCGCGTCTGCGTGCGGCTGCGCATCTGGGAGGAGTGGTGGAAGATCGGCCGCCGCAACCCGCACGACAAAGGCCGCCGTCGGGCCGAACGCGATCACCTGCACAAGTCCGCCGCGGAGCTCTGGTCGTCGTGAAGGTCTGCTTCGTCACCTCGAACTTCCCGCCCGAGGCCGTCGGCGGCACCGAACAGGTGGTCGCGGCGCTCGCGGCGCGCCTGCATGCCGCCGGCGTCGAGGTCACGGCGATCAGCGGCAGCGACGTGCCGCACGGCAGCGTCGAGGCCGGGCACGAGGACGTGCGCCACGAGCGGCACGAGGACACGGTCGTGCACCGCATCTTCAAGCTGCCGGACGAATGGGACCGGCACGGCTTCGTGCGCCCGCGCATCCTGGCGCTGGTGCGCGACCTGCTGGTGCGCGAACAGCCCGACCTCGTGCACGTGCACTCGACGGCGTCGCTGGGCTCGGGCGTGACCACGATCGCGCACGAACTCGGCCTGCCGGTCGTGATGACGTTCCACGACCTGTGGATCACCTGCGCGCGCTACTTCCGGCTGCCACACGGCGGCGTCACCTGTCCGACCGGCACCGACCGCGCCGCGTGCGTCGTCTGCGTCAACGACGCGCTGCAGACCGACCCCGCGTTCGTCGGGCAGGCGCTGGCCGAACGCGATCGCGTGCTGCGCGAGGAGGTCGCGAAGGTCAGCATCTGCACGGCGCCCAGCGCGACCGCCGCGCGCTTCGTGCGCGAGTGCCTGCCGTACGGCGGCGACATCGAGGTGATTCCGCACGGCTTGCTCCGGCCGGTGGCCGCGGCCGATCGTGCCCCGGCGCCGGTGCCCGGCGAGCGGCTGCGCATCGGCACCTTCGGCGGCCTCGTGCCCGAGAAGGGCGTGCTCGAACTGGTCGAGGCCGTGGCCGGGCTGGACGTCGAGCTGTGGCTGGTGGGGCGGTTGCACGACGCGACCTTCCGGCGGCTGTTGCACGAGCGCTTCGAGAGCCAGGGCACGCGGCACCACGTGCGCACCGGCGGCTACGGGCCCGGCGATCGCCATCCCGCGCGCGACCTGCACCTGGCGGTGTTCCCGTCGAAGTGCCAGGAGACCTACGGCCTCGTCGTCGACGAGGCGCTGGCGCACGGCGTGCCGGCCGTGCTGTCCGACAGCGGCGCGTTCGCCGAACGGCGCGGCGCGCCGGGCATCGTCGTCACGCCGCTGCCGGGCCTGGCGGCGACGCTGCAGCAACTGGTCGCGTCCCCGGAGCGCCTCGCGGCGCTGCGCGCCGCGATCCCGGCCGATCTGCCGACCATCGACGCCTCGGCGCGTCGCCACCTCGAGCTCTACCGGAGCCTCGCATGAACCACCGTTTCACGCCGCTGCTGCCCCGCGACCCGCTGCCGGGGCCGGTGCTGGTGCTCGCGGCGCACCCCGACGACGAGGTGATCGGCGCCGGCGCGATGCTGGCCTGGCACGCGCGCCGGGGCCACGACGTCACCGTCGTGCACGTGACCGACGGCGCCAGGGGCGACCCGGCCGCGCACGAGAACGACATCTGCGCGGTGCGGCGGCGCGAGGGCAAGGAGGCGCTGCGCCGGCTCGGCGTCGGCGAGCCGCGCCACTGGGGCCTGCCCGACGGCGAGCTGCCGGAGCACCTTGTGGACCTCGAGGGCCGGCTCTGCGCGCTGTTCGGCGAGGTCCGGCCGAAGACGCTGTACTCGTTCTGGTTCGGCGAGGCGCACCGCGACCACCTGGCGGTGGCGCACGCGACGGTGCGGGCGGCGGCGATGCTGCCCCCGGACTGCCGCTGCCTGCTCTACGGCGTCAACCACGCCGTCACCGGCGGCGTGCTGTTCGACACCACCGACACCTATCCGGCGAAGTACCACGCGCTGAAGGCCTACGCGTCGCAGAACGTCTACATCGACCTGCCCGGCATGAGCGAGCACCGCGACCGGCTCGCGACCGTCAACCTCGACATCGAGGGCGTGCTGTACTGCGAGATGTTCGCCGACCTGCGACCGCACGAACTGGCGCCGGCCGCGCAGCTGGCCGACCAGCTGCAGCGCCTGTTGCTGAGGGACGACGCATGACGCGGCCGACGGTCAGCCTGGTGATCTCGGTCTGGAACCGCAAGGACGACCTGCGCGAGAACCTGCAGTCGATCGCGGCCCAGACCGTGCCGCCCGACGAGGTCGTCGTCGTCGACAACTGCAGCAGGGACGGCACGCCGGAGATGGTGCTGGCCGAGTTCCCGCACGTGCACCTGATCCGCATGCCGCACAGCGACTACGGCGCCTGCGAGACGTTCAACCTCGGCTTCGCCAGCGCGCGCGGCGAGTTCGTCGGCATCCTCGACGACGACGTCGTGCTGCCGCCGACGTTCGTCGAGCAGATGCTGGCGAAGTTCGCGACCGAGCCTCCGACGACCGCGATCCTGTCGCCGAAGGTGCGCGAGCCGGAGATGCCCGAGTGGTACCTGACGTCGCCGGCGGTCAACACCGAGCGCTACCTGCCGACGTTCCGCGGCTGCGGTTCGATGGCGCGCGCGGCGGCGATCCGCGCGGCCGGCTGGTACGACATCCGCTTCTTCATCTTCGGCAACGAACGCGACCTGACCACGCGGCTGCTGAACCAGGGCCAGCGCGTGAAGATGGTGCCGTCGATCGAGGTGTTCCACAAAGCCCCGTTCGGCATGCGGCACGGCAGGCGCAGCCTCTACTTCCACGTCCGCAACTTCTGGCTCTACGCGTTCAAGTACCTGCCGTGGAGTCAGGTGCTGGCGTTCCCGTTCCGCTTCCTCTCCAAGCGGCGCGGCGGCAAGCGGCAGGGCGGCGGCGGCGAGGTCGCCGACGCGGTCGGCACGATCGGCCTGTTCGAGAACATCCGCTCGGTGCGGTGGGGCTGGTGGATCTGCGTCAAGGCGACGCTGGCCGCGATCGGCAATCTGCCGTACTGCCTGCGCCACCGGCAGGTATGCCGCCATCCCGACTTCGAACCGCCGCTCCGGTGAGGCCGGTGTTCGGGCGGCGTTCGCCGGTGGCATCGGCGACGTCGCGGTTTTTCGCGGAATGCGCCGGCCGTTGCGGCGGCGAACGGCGCCTTGGGGGCAGGACTGCCTGAGACACAGTCCGCGCGTGGCGATGGCTGCCGGATCCACCGATCCGCAGCCGACGTGGCGCACGAGAGAAGAGATGTGCAAGGGAGGGTGGCCGCCGCTGCCGGCGGCCACCCGATTTTTCTCCCGCTGGTCGCGCCGACGCCGACCCCGACCCAGCGCCGCCGCCGCGGGCGCGCCGGTATTTGCGCCATGGCGCTGCCCCGGGTCACCGATAGCATCCCGCCGCCCGTGGTCAGTGCGATCGTCGTGAACTGGAACGGCAGGGACTACCTGCCCGCGTGCCTCGAGGCCCTGCTCGGCCAGCAGCCGCCGCCGGACGAGGTGCTGCTGGTCGACAACCACTCCGACGACGGCTCGCGCGACCTGGTCGCCGCACGGTTCCCGTCGGTGCGCATCCTCGACACCGGCGGCAACCGGGGCCCGTGCCACGCGCGCAACGTCGGCGTCGCGGCGGCGCGCGACGAACTGTGCCTGCTGCTCGACAACGACGTCGTGCTGCATCCGGGCGCCCTGCGGGCGCTGCTCGACGAGCAGCGCGGCGACCCGCGCGCGGCGATGGTGCAGGCGCGTTCGCTGTGCGGCGACGACCCGACCCGCGTGCACTACGACGGCGGCGAGCTGCACTTCCTCGGCACGCTGGTGCTGCGGAACTGGTACCGGCCGCTGGCCGAGGCCGACGACCCCGCCGGCCCGATCGGCGCCGGCATCGCGCTCTGCTTCCTGACCAGGAAGAGCGTCTACGAGGCCGTCGGCGGCTTCGACGAGCGGCTGTTCATCCTCTACGAGGACAACGAGTTCTCGTACAAGCTGCGCATGCGCGGCCACACGATCCGGCTCTGCGCCGGCGCGCTGTGCACGCACCTGGCCGGCACCGCGGGTCTGTCGGTGCGCGGCGAAGCCGACGCGTATCCCGGCCGGCGCACGTTCCTGCACAGCAAGAACCGCTGGTACGTGCTGATCACCTGCATGCGCTGGCGCACGCTCGTGCTGACGATCCCGGCGCAGCTGCTCTACGGCGTCGTCTACGCGCTGTTCGGCTGGCAGCGCGGCCACATCGGCGACTGGCTGCGCGGCAAGTGGACGCTGCTGAAGCTGCTGCCCGTGGCGGTGCGCGCGCGCGGTCCGGCGCAGCGCGGCCGCACCGTGCCCGACCGCGACCTGCTGGTCGCGATGCCGATGACGCTGAACCCCGGCCTCGCCGAACGCGGCGCGCGCGCGGCGCTGCGGCGCGCGATGGATCGCTTCTTCGCCGGCTACTGGCGCGTCGTGCGGAGGTTCTGTGGCTGAGCCTCGCGTGCCGCGCGCGGCGGCGCTGCTGCTGAACTGGCGGCGCGCCGAACTGACGCTGCAGTGCCTGCGGGACCTGCTGGCCAGCGACGTGCCGCTGCACGTGCTGGTGATGGACAACGGGTCGGGCGACGGCTCGGCCGCGACGCTGCGCGAGCAGGTGCCGGCGCTGGCCGCCGCGTCGCCGCACCACGCGGTCGAGCTGATCGAGCTGCCGGACAACCGCGGCTTCACCGGCGGCATGAACCACGGCCTGCGCCGTGCCCACGAACTGGGCCTGCCGTACGCGCTGGTGCTCAACAACGACCTGCGGCTGCCGCCCGACTGCGTCGCGCCGCTGCTCGCGGTGCTCGACCACGACCCGCGCGTCGCCGCGGTCGGACCGACGGTGCTGCATCCCGACGGCACGGTCTGGGCCGAGGGCGGCGAGGTCGCGTTCGGCCCCAACGCGCTGCGGCTGCGCCGCCACGGCCGCGCGCCGCGCCCGCGCGAACACGGGCCGGAGGCGGTCGGCTTCCTGACCGGCGCCTGCGTGCTGCTGCGCCTCGACGCGGTCACCGCGATCGGCGGCTTCGACGACCGCTACTTCATGTACTGGGAGGACGTCGACCTCTGCGAACGGCTGGCCGCGCGCGGCGGACGCATCGTCTGGCTGCCGTGGGTGCGCGTGGTGCACGACGCCGGCCAGTCGTCGGGCGGCGGCCGGTCGCCGCTGCGCAAGTTCCTGATGGCGTGCAACGCGGTGCGCTTCCTGCGCCGGCGCGGCACGCTGGCCGGCTGGACCGCCCTGCTGGTGTTCGACGTGCTGCTGTGGCCGCTGACGCTGCTGCGCGGGCCGCGCTCGGCGTGCGCGAAGCTGCGCGGCCTGTGGGCGGGGCTGGCCGGCCACCGCGCCGGGCCGGCCGACGTGCGGCGCTACCTGGCCTGACGCCTCAGCCCGACGGGGTCGCCGCGAGCTGCCGCAGCAGCGCCGTGCTGTCCGGCTGCGCGGTCAGGCGCGCGAACAGCACCTCGCTGCGCTGCGCCGCCGGCAGCTGTCGCAGCTCGTGGTGCAGGCGGCGCCAGGCGGCGGCGAGCGGCGGCGGCAGCAGCAGGTCCTCGCTGCGCGTGAACGTGTGCGTCGCGTCGAGGCGCGCTTCGCCCGGCAGCGGGCCGGCGGTGAACGCGACCTCGCTGTTGCCGCGCCGTTCGAACTGCCCGGCGATCGCCCGGTCGGCGGCGTGGTCGCCGGCGACCGCGGTGGCGAGCACCGTCAGCGAGCCGCCGGCCTCGCAGGCACGCGCCGCGGCGAACACGCGCTTGCCGAGCAGCACCGCCGCCGCGTCGAGGCCGGCGCACAGGAGGCGCCCCGACGGCGCCAGCGCCAGGTTGCCGGCGCGCGCGAGGTGCACCAGGTCGTCGACCAGCAGCACGACGTCGCGGCCGGCCTCGACCTCGCGCTGCGCCATCTGCAGCGCGAACTCGGCCAGCGCCACGTGGCGCGCCGGCGGCTCGTCGAAGGTCGTGCCCAGCACCGTGGTGTCGCCGGTGCCGGCGAGCGTGCGCTGCGCCGCGGCCAGCGCCTCCGGCCGTTGGTCGACCAGGGCGAGCAGCAGCACGAGCTTGGCGTCGCGGCGCCGCATCGCGGCGGCGAGCCGCGCCAGCAGCGCGCCGCCGTCGGCGCCCGGCGGCAGCCGCAGCAGCGCGCGGTGCCCGCGTGCCCACGGTGCCAGCAGTTCGATCGCCCGCAGCTCCAGGTCGCCGCCGGCGTCGAGCGGCAGCGGGCGCGTCGGCAGCACCGGCGTCTGCGCCGCGAACGGCACGCGCGCGGCGAGTTCGGGTTCGGCGCCGCCGTTGACCTCGTCGATGTGCGGCACGCTGAAGAAGCGTTCGCCGGGCCGCGGCGCGCGCAGCGGGCCGCTGAGCCGATGGCCGGTCTTCAGGTTCAGGTGCCGGATCTGGGCCTGGTTGACGAAGGCGTCGAGCGGCTGCGGGGCCAGGTGGAACCGCGGCGAACGCACGAAGCCGAAGCCGTCGGGCAGCACCTCGAGCACGCCATGCACGTGCGCGGTGGCGCCGCTGGCGAGCCGGTGCTGCACGATCGTGCGCAGCAGCTCGCCGTGCTCCGCGGCCGGTGCGGTCTCGAGGCCGTCCGCGGCGCACAGCGCCTGCAGCGCCGCGGTCGAGCATGCGGTCAGCGCGGCCAGGTCGAGACTCATCGCGGTGCCGCCTCCAGCGCGGCCAGCACGGCGTCGACCTGGCGCGCGGTCGCGGCGAGATCGCCGCCGTTGTCGACGGTGTGGCCGGCGCGCGCGCGCTTGCTCGCCAGCGGCGCCTGGGCCGCCTCGCGCCGTTCGAGTTCGCCGGCCGGCCAGCCGCGCAGCGCCGCGCGCCGCCGCCGTTCGGTCTCGTCGGCGTCGACGAACACGACCTCGTCGCAGCACTCGATCAGGCCGGTCTCGAGCAGCAGCGGCGCGTCGAGCAGCACCGACGTGCCGGCCGCGCGCGCCGCCGCCAGCTCGGCGAGGATGCGAGCGCGGATGCGCGGGTGCAGGATCGCCTCGAGCTGCGCGCGCGCCGAGGGGTCGCGGAACACCACCGCCGCCATCGCCGCGCGGTCGAGCCGGCCGCCGGCTGTGACCCCGGGCCCGAACGCGGCCGACACTTCGGCCACGACCGCCGGTTCGCCGGCGACCGCGTGGGCGTGGGCGTCGGCCGAGACGTGGCGCAGGCCGCGGGCCGCGAACAGCGCCGCCACGGTCGACTTGCCGGCCGCGATCCCGCCCAGGAGGCCGATGACGACGGGCCTTGCGGGCCGGAAGGGCCGCGGCGCCGTGGTCGATCGGTGGGGTTCTGCCGGCATGCGGGCCATCCTGAGGTAGACTGCTCCGACTCGCAAGCCGGTTCGAGGCGCCACCTTGACCTGCGCTTGCGTGCCTTCCTAAGATCCCGACCCCGCGCCCTTTGGTGGTTGGTCGCCTCGAGCTGCCGGCCGCGTCCCCGCACCGTGCCCTCGTTGCGGCGACCTGCCGACGAATCGAGTCCGACCTTCTCCCGACCGCCAGCCGACGCGACCGAGCCCCCGACCACTCTCCCTGACACCGTCCGGCTCCCGGCGGTGACGCACCGAACAGACCCCTTGGAGTTGCTTCCAATGCACAATCGCCAGAGCGGCGCCGCCCACGTCCCGATCATGTTCTTCCTCATCCTCCTGGTGATGTTCCTGGGAGCGTTGGGGTTTGGCTACGTGACCCTCACGCGGAACGGTGAATTGCAGAAGCAGGTGGCGGCGGCGAAGGCGGATGCCGACGTGCTGCGCAACAAGAGCTTCCTGATCGAGCACTACATCGAGGACATCGGTCGCGTGATCGGCAAGCCCGGCAAGTACGAGGGGCGCCCCGGTTCGCTGAGCCTCTACAACGGCGCGACGCTCGACTATCCGATGGTGATGAACCCGGACGAGATCAAGAAGGTGATGGACGATGCCTGCGCCAACGCCGGCGTCTCGGTCGCCAACGGCATCGAGAACGTGCTCGGCGCGCTGATCACGCACACCAGCCAGCTCGGGCAGCGCGTCGCCGACATCAGCGCCGAGCGCGATCGCGCGCTGACCGAGAAGCGCGAGCTGGAGGGCAAGTTCCAGACCGCGACCGCGACGCACACGCAGGCGTCGAACACGTGGCGCCAGAACCTCGAGCAGACGCGCGCCGAGTTCACCAACGCGAACGCCGACAAGGACCGCACGATCAGCGCCCTGCAGGCGAACGTGAACCAGAAGGTCGACGAGCTGACGACCACCAAGGAGCAGGCCGCGGCGGCCGAGAAGCACCTGAACAAGGAGATCGCCAAGCGCAGCATGCAGCTGTCGGCCATCACGGCGCGCGAGGCGATGCGCACCCCGCCCGACGTCGCCGACGGCAAGGTGATCGCCGCCCAGGCCGGTGTGCCGAGCGCGTTCATCAACCTGGGCCGCAAGGACCTGCTGAAGGAAGGCACCGTCTTCCGCATCAAGAACCCGCACAGCGCCGCGGTGAAGGGCTACGCCACGGTCACGCGCCTCGAGGACGAGCGCGCCCAGGTGGAGCTGTCGGGCCTGGTCGATCCGATCGGCGACTCGATCCGCGCCGGCGATCTCCTGTTCAACGACCTGTTCTCGCCGCGCGTGACGCGCACCATCTACCTGATGGGCCGCTTCTCGGCGCCGTACAACAAGCCGGAGCTGACGCTGCTGCTGCGCCGCCTGGGCAACAAGGTCGTCGACAAGATGGCGCCCGGCGTCGACACGGTGATCCTCGGCAACGACCCGATCAACGAGGCCGGCGACGGCTTCGCCTCGGTGCAGGAGTCGGACGAGTTCAAGCTCGCCTCGGACCTGCGCGTCGAGTTCGCCTACCTGAACACGATCAGCGACCTCATCAAGCTCTGATCCGGCCGCCGGAGGCGGTCGGAACAGAGCTTGACGAGGTGAGTCCCTGCGCTGCCGCGACGCGGCTTCCGTACTCCGCGGGGAGTCACGCAACCAACGCCGCTGCGGCAGCGGACGCCACCTCGCGCTGCGAGCTGGCTCACCGGGGTACTCGAAGATCCCTGCGTCGCGGCTGCTGAGATCTACCCGGTCGCACCAGGTGCGGGCGGGTCGGTTCGCCTGCGGCTCGTTCTCGTCGACGTGCGGGGGCGCTACAGTCGGGCGGCCCGATGGTATCCCTCGACGATCCGGCGGTTCGTGCTGCCTACGACGACGAACAGCTGCCGCGCATGTCGTTCGGGGACCACCTCGACGAGCTGCGCAAGCGGCTGATCCGGTCGCTGCTGGCGGTCGTCGTCGCGATCGCCGTCGTGATGCCGTTCAAGCACACGGTGCAGGAGATCATCCTCGCCCCGTACCGGCTGCAGTGGCAGCGCGGGTTCACCGAGTGGGTGGAGAAGCTCGAGGCGCGGCAGGCCGCCGGGACGCTGGACAAGGAGGGCAAGGAGTTCCTCGCCTACTGCCTCGAGTACCGCGAGTCGATCCTCGCCGGCACCAAGGAATACACCTACCTGCTGCAGGCCAAGACCGGCTTTCCGGTGCCATACGGCCTGTTCGCGATCGAAGGGCTCGAGGACATCCTCAACTGGATGTGGGTCGCGCTGCTGTTCGCGGTCGTGCTGGCGTCGCCGGTCGTGATCTGGCAGATCTGGGCGTTCGTCGCCGCGGGGCTGTACCAGCGCGAGCGGCGCATCTTCTACCGCTACTTCCCGTTCATGATGCTGCTGCTGCTCGGCGGCATCCTGTTCGGCTACCGCGTCGCGCTGCCGTTCAGCCTGCACTTCCTGATCGGGTTGATGGACCCGTCGCAGGTCGGCGCGATGCTGAGCATCGGCCAGTTCCTGAACCTCGAGCTGGCGCTGACCGGCGCGCTGGGCCTGGTGTTCCAGCTGCCCCTGGTGATGGTCGCGCTGCAGCGCGTCGGCCTGGTCCGGCACACGACCTATCTGAAGCACTGGCGCATGACGGTGCTGCTGATCTTCCTGGTCGCGGCGCTGCTGACGCCGCCCGAGCCGGTGTCGATGCTGCTGATGGCGGCGCCGATGCTGCTGCTCTACGGCCTCGGCCTGCTGTTGACGTGGATCGGGCGCGGCCACGAGGCGCCGGCGACCGAGGTGAGCCCGTGACGGTGACCGCCGAGATCCTGGCGGTCGGCGACGAACTGGTGCACGGCGCGCTGCTGGACACCAACAGCAAGTGGATCGCCGGCGAACTGGAGGCGATCGGCCTCGTCGTGCGCCGCTTCACGGTCGCCGGCGACGACCCCGAGCAGCTGCGCATCGTGTTCGCCGAGGCCTGCGCGCGCGCCGACGTCGTCGTCGCGACCGGCGGGCTCGGACCGACCCTCGACGACCGCACGCGCGACGTCGTCGCCGGCCTGCTCGGCGGGCCGCTGTGGTTCGACGAGCCGAGCTGGGACCACCTGTGCGGCTGGCTGCGCCAGCGCGGCCGGCCGGTGCCGGACAGCAACCGGCGGCAGGCGATGCTGCCGCCCGGCGCCGTGCCGCTCGCCAATCCGGTCGGCACCGCGCCCGGGTTCCGGGTGCAGGCCGGCCTGGCGCAGCTGTTCGTGCTGCCCGGCGTGCCGCGTGAGATGCAGGTGATGCTGCAGGGCCACGTGCTGCCGTTCGTGGCGGCCATGCCGGGCCTGACGCCGACCGCGCAGCTGTGTCTGCGCGTGCTCGGCCCGTCCGAGGCGCTGCTCGGCGAACGCATCGAGCCGTTCATGGCCCCGGGACGCAACCCCGCGGTCGGCATCACCGCCAGCGGCGGCCTGCTGACGGTGCGCATCGTCGCCACCGCCGCGACGCGTGCCGACGCACACTCGGCCTGCGCGGCGACCGCCGGCGAACTGCGGCCGCTGCTCGGCGACTGGCTGTTCGCCGAGGGCACCGCCGAACTGCCGGAGATCGTCGTGCAGCGGCTCGCCCGGGCGGGCGCCACGCTGGCGGTCGCCGAGTCGTGCACGGGCGGCACGATCGCCGCGCGGCTGGTCGACATCGCCGGCGTCTCGTCGGTGTTCCGCGGCGGCGTCGTCGCCTACAGCAACGACAGCAAGCGCGAACTGCTCGGCGTGCCGGCGGCGCTGCTGGACACGCACGGCGCGGTCAGCGAGCCGGTCGCGGCGGCGATGGCGCAGGGCGCGCGCGAGCGCTTCGGCGCCGACGTCGCGATCGCGACCACCGGCATCGCCGGCCCCGACGGCGGCAGCGCGCAGAAGCCCGTTGGCACGGTCTGTTTCGCGCTGGCCCGCGCCGCCGGCGTGCGCGCCTGGACGGTGCGCATCCCGGATCTCGGCCGCAGCTTCGTGCGCGACCGCGCCGTGTTCGAGATCTGGCGCGCGCTGCTGCGGGAGCCGCTCGATGCGTGACCCGCACTATCATGCCGGCGGTGGGCTCGCGTGAAGATCTGTCTGGCGTGTGAAGGCGTGACGAACACGGCGGCGCAGCGCTGCGGCCACTGCGGCGCCTGGATGCTGCCGACCGAGGCCGTGCACTATCCGGTGCGGCGCGGCGAGAGCGAGTCGGGCAACCCGCTGCTCGGCACCGTCGTCGACGGCAAGTACCGGCTGCAGGCGGTGCTGGGCCGCGGCGGCCTCGGCACCGTGTTCCAGGCGATGCACACCGGTTCGCTGATGACGGTGGCGCTGAAGCTGCTGCATCCGCGCTTCGCCGAGCATCCAGAATACCGCCGCGCGCTGCTGCCCGAGGCGCGGCGCGCCGCGACGGTGACGCACGAACGCTGCGCGCGCCTGCTCGACGTCGGCGAGGCCGAGGACGGCACCGCCTACCTGGCGATGGAGCTGGTCGAGGGCGACACGCTGGAGACGGTGATGCGGCCCGGCCGGCTGCAGCCGTCCCAGGCGGTCGAGGTGCTGCTGCAGATCGCCGAGGCGCTGGCGGCGATCCACGCCGCCGGCCTCGTGCACTGCGACCTGGCGCCGCGCAACGTGATGGTGGCGGCGCGCAACGGCGACCTGCGCGTCAAGGTGCTCGACTTCGGCATCGCGCGCAGCGTGACCATGGCCGGCAGCGATCGCATGCCCGGCAGCGAGTTCGCCGGCTTCGTCAACCCGGTGTTCTCGGCGCCCGAGCTGCTGGCGAACCAGGACGTCGACCGGCGCGCCGACGTCTACTCGTTCGGCTCGCTGGCCTGGCTGCTGCTGACCGGCAGCGCGCCGGTCGACGACTCCGACTCGCGCCGGGCCGCGCTCGCGGTCGCGAACGGCGACCTGCGGCCGTGGCCGGCCGTGCCCGGTGTGCCGCGCCGGCTGCAGCGGCTGGTGCAGCGTTGCGTCGCGCGCGATCCCGACCGTCGGCCGGACTCGGCGGCGGCGCTGCGGCACGAACTGGAACGCATCCGCGGCCGGCGTCCGGCGATGGCGCGCGGCGCGGTCGTCGCCGCGGCGCTGGCGGTGATGGTGACGCTGGCCAGCACCGCCGACCGGCCGCCGGCGTACCTGCGGCCGCGGGCCGGCAGCGCGCTGGTGGTCAGTGCGCTGGAGTCGGCGGCGGCGACGACCGTGCAGCACCTGTCGAGCGCGCGCCTGCGCGAACTGACGCTGCACTTCGGCGGCTTCCCGCCGCAGCAGCTGCGCGTCGACGTGCTGCGCAACGGCGTGCGCCTGCTCGGCAGCCCGCAGCAGCCCGAGGTCGACGCCGCCCGCGGCGAACTGACGCTCGCCAACGCGCAGCCGGGCTGGCGCGAACTGCTCGAGGGACTGGTGCAGAGCAGCCGCGACGGTCCGGTCGACGTGTCGTTCATGGTCCCGGGCCGCGAGCCGCTGGGCAGCGCGCGCGTGCGCGTCGACGACGAGGCGCCGCAGATCGAGTCGTCGCTCGCGCTGCACGAGGCGGCGCTGACCGGCGACGCGCGACTGGTCTGGCACTGCACCGACGTCGTCGGCGTCGCGTCGGTGGTGGCGCGGGTGTCGTTCCGATCGGGGCGCCGGCTGGAGCTGTCCCTGCCGGGGCCCGGCGGCGACTTCGACCTCGGCGCCGCGCTCGCCGCGGCGGTCGGCACGGTCGAACCGCTCGGCGCCGGCGAACTCACCGTCGTCGCGGCGGACCTGGCCGGCAACCGCGGCAGCGGCCCGACGGTGGCGTTCGTCGCCGCCGACGTGTTGGCGCCGTCGGTGGTCGCGGTCACCGGCCCCGGCGGCGAGGCGTCGTTGCCGACGACGGCGGCGTCGGTGCAGTTCCGGGTCGTGCTGTCGGCCGCCGAGCCGGGTTGCACGCTGCGCCTGCTCGGCATCGACCGGGCCGAACTCGCGCGGGTGCCGCTGGCGGGCACCGCGACCACGGCGCAGTTCGACCTGCCGTTGCAGACGGCCGGCGGCACGATCGGCTCGGGCCCGTGCTGGTTCGTGGTCGAGGACGCGCTCGGCAACCGCACCGAACAGCAGGTGGCGCTGACGCTGCGCCGGCGCGATCTGCAGCTCGACGTGCAGGGCGAGCCGCCGCACGCGCTGTGGGTCGGCGACGAGCTGGTGGTGGCCGACACCGGCGGCGAGGCGACGATCGCGACCGCCCTGCCGTTCCGCATCGTGCGCGCGGCGGTCGAACTGTCGCGCACCGCCGGGACCGGCCAGGGCGGGCCGCTGGTGCGGCTCGACGACGCCGGCGCCGAACGCGTGCGCCTGCACGTCTCGCCGTTGCCGCCCGGCGGCCACGAGCTGCGGCTCGAGTTCGAGGACCGCGAGGGCCTCGACCTGCACCAGGAGCCGCATCGGCTGCCGCTGCGCGTGCTGCCGGATGCGATCGAGGTCCGCGTGCCGGCGGCGAAGTCGCGTTTCCTGCCCGGCCTGCTGCAGGCGGGCGTGCTGACGCGGCGCAGCAGCGGCTTCGGCGAAGGCCCGGGCTGGCGGCTCGATCCGGCGCTGCGGCCGTACCTGCGCGGCACCCTGTGGGTCGGCGCCGACGACCTGGTGCCGCTGCCGCTCGCCGAGCGCGACGCCGCCGGCGACCCGCTGCTGCCCGACGTCGTGCTGGTGCCGGGCCGCAACGTGTTCGCGCTCGAACTGCGCGACGTGCTCGACCGGCCGGCGCGCGTGATCGTCGGCGACGGCGCCTCGACGCGGCGCAGCTTCGGCGGCCGCACGCTCGACGTCGTCGCCGACTTCTGGTGGCACGACGCGGTGCCCGAGCCGATCGGCGAGGAGCTGCTGGTGGAGTTCGGCCAGCCGGCGCGGCTGCGGCTGCGCTTCCCGCTGCCGTTCCGGGCCGAGGATCAGAACGAACTGCGGCTCGGCATCGCGCAGAGCGAGGTCGTCGCCAGTGTGGTCGCGCCGGCCGGCGACGGCGCCGTGGTGTCGTTCGAGCTGCCGTTCGCGGTCTGGAGCGTCGCCGCACAGCTGTCCGGGCGTTCGCGCGAGGAGTTCCCCGACGAGGTCGAACGGCGCCTCGACGCCTACGTGTCGACGCCCGCCGGCCGCCAGGGCCTCGTGCTGCGGCTGCGCACGACGCGCAGCACGCTGCGGCCGCTCGAGCTCGGCGAGCTCGCGGAACTGCCGCCGGCGCTCGCCGCGATCCGCCTGTTGCCGGTGCTGGCGCCGGCGGGTCCGTTCGCCGAGCCGGTGCCGCCGCTGGCGCCGCCGCGGGCGCTGTTCCGGCCGCAGCAGTCGGTCGCGGTGCGCAACATCGCCGACCTGCTGCTGCAGGACCGCGAGTTCGGCCGCGCCGCCGCGCGCGCGCTGGTCGCGGGTCTGGCCCGCTGGATCGACGGCGTCGACCGGCAACGGCTCGTGCACCACGACGACCCGCTCGGCGTCGGGCGCCTGCAGCCCGCGGCGCTGCTCGGCGCCGCCGCGGACGGCGGCAGCGCCGCGGGCGAGGCGGCCGCCGACCGGCCGCTGACCGGCGTCGACTTCTTCCAGGCCTACACGCTCTGCCGCCTGCTCGGTCTCGCCGTCGGCGGCGACCCCGACCTGTTCCGGCTGCCGCTCGGCTGTGAACTCGAACTCGCGGCCTATGCCGGCGCGACGAGGCCGTCGTGCCACGGCGTCGGCGCGGCCGGGCGCGCGGTGTCGATGCCGGCGTTCCTGGACGCCGCGCCCGGACTCGAGCGCGGCGAGGTGGCGACCAGCGACGCCGAACGGCGCGCCGGCGACGTGGTGCCGACGAGCTACGGCGTGGACTTCGTCGGCCTCGACTTCGGCGTGCGCGAATGGGTCGCCGACGTGCCGCACGTGCCCGATGCGGCGCTGCTGCTGCGCGAGTGGATCAGCGACCACGCGGTGCATCTCGCGCGCGTGTCGGCGTTCGCGCGCGGCACCGCGTCGCCGCCGCCGGACCTCGAGGGCCCGCTGCGCATGCTCGGCGTCGTGCGCGGTCTCGCGCTCGGCGAACTCGAGGGCCTGATCGGCGGCGGTGGCATCCGGCTCGACGCGCGCATCCTGACCGTCGTGCCCGACACCGTACCCGGCGTGTTGCGTACCGAGCAGCTGGCGCGCGACGGCCGCGACCTGCTGACGTCGCAGCGCGACCCGCGGCTGCTGCTGGTCGGCTTCCGCATCGCCGGCACCGAGGCCATGCTGTCGCGGCTGCGGGGGTGGCGATGACGCGCGCGCGGCGCTGGCTCGCGGTGCTCGGCCTGCTGTGGCTGGTCGCCTGCCAGTCGACGGCCGGCGAGGTCGGCGGCCTCGCCGACCTGCCGCCGCTCGACCGCGCCGTGCTGGTGACCGGCGGTGCGTTCCTGGTGTCGAACGGCGAGGCCGGCACGTTCGCGCCCGCCGCGCGGCCCGGGGATCCGGCGCTGCTGCTCGCCGAGCCGATCGCGATCGACGTCCTCGTCGACGAACTGCGCCAGAGCCGGGTGTTCCAGCGCGTGGCGCTCGACGGCGACGCCGGCCACCGCCGCCTGGTGCGCGATCGCCTGCGCGCCGGGGCCGGCGACCCCGAGGTGCAGCAGTTCCTGCAGCGCGCGCGCGAACAGGGCTTCGACCTGCTGCTGGTGGTCGAGGAGCTGCAGGACGGGCCGATCGACGCGCAGGGCACCAATGGCCGCTGGCCGGTGACGTTCCTGACCTGGATCCTGCTCGGCTTCGGCGCCCTGATCCCGGACCACACGTTCGAGTCGCGGGCGACGCTGCGAGTGACGCTGCGCGAGCTGCAGACCGGCCGCGTGTTGCACGACCCGCTGCTGGTCGGCGGCCCGATCGAGCTGGCGCTGTTCGAACGCAGCGATCTGGTCGGCCTGCTGCTGTCGATGGTGGTGCCGCCGTTCTGGGTCGGCGACGATGCCGGGGCCGTCGGCGAGGCCGTGCGCGACACCACGCGCCGGCGCCTGCTGCTGTCGCTGGCGCGCGACCTGAAGAGCGAGTCGGTGCGGCAGCGCCTGCGCGAACGCAGCGCCGCGCGCCTGTCGCTGGTCGAGGGCGACGCCGGCCTGCGGGTCACCGCCGACTCGGCCGAGAGCCTCAGCGTGGTGCGGCTGCGCAGCGAACGGGCGCTGTCGCCCGAGGTGGCGGCGGGCTTCGAGCGCGCGTTGCTGGCCTCGCGCCGTCTCGAGGGCGACCGCTTCTACTACGAGGCGCCGCTGCCGAACGTGCTGCGCGGCGATCGCGTGCAGGTGCTGGTCGGCACGATCCGCGGCACGGTCTCGTCGGCGACGTTCGCGCCCGGAGCGGGCCGGTGAAGCTGCCGCGCGGCTTCGACGTCGGCACGGCGACGCACACCGGCTGGGTGCGCGCCAACAACGAGGACGACTTCCTGGTCGGCGCGCTGCCGGTGAGGTCCGCGGCCAGTCCAAGAACCCACGGTCCGCTGGTCTGCGCGATCGCCGACGGCATGGGAGGTGCGGCCGGCGGCGCCGAGGCGAGCCGCATCGCCCTGCGCGCGCTCGGCACCGCGCTGCTCGACGGCGAGTCGCCGGACCCGCTCGATCGCCGCCTGCAGCGCGGCTTTCAGGCCGCCAGCGAACGGGTGTTCACCGAGTCGACCAGTGTGCCGGCGCTGCGCGACATGGGCACGACGCTGACTTCGTTGTGCTTCGAAGACGGACACGCCTGGCTCGGCCACGTCGGCGACACGCGCGCCTATCGCTGCCACGACGGCACCTGCGAGCAGCTGACCACCGACCACGCCGCGCGCGAACCCGAGAACCTGCTGCTGCGCTGCATCGGCGGCGGCAAGGACCACAGCGAGGTCGACTACGACTCGTTCCCGGTGCGGGCGGGCGAGCGGTACCTGCTGGTCAGCGACGGCGTCTGGTCGACGGTGCCGGATGCGACGATGGCCCGTCTCGTCGCGCGCGGCCAGGCGCAGGTCGTTGCCGAGTCGCTGGTCGCCGCGGCGCTCGCGGCCGGCGGGCCCGACAACGCGACCGTGCTGGTCGTCGACGTGCTCGATCCGGCGGCGAAGGGCGGGCGCGACGTCGACCTGCCGCGCGACGAACGGCCGACCGGCCGCGAGCTGTGGCCGCGCCCGGTGTCGCTGCGCGCGCCGGTGTGGCCGTGGGTGCTGATGGTGGTGTCGGGGCTGCTGATC
>JAEUHS010000061.1 GCA_016794035.1 Planctomycetota bacterium | reverse complement strand
TCCTTCAGCTTGCGCGGCAGGTACTCGTCGATGACGAAGTTCAGGCCCCACTTGGCCAGCGCCTGCTGCTCGGCGCGCACGCCCATCTTCAGCATCTGCTCGATCGCCTTCTGCCACTCCTTGTGGGCCTGGAAGAACGGGTCGTTCTTCAGCGCGTCCTTGGCGCGCTTGACGTCGACGTCCTTCAGCGGGTGCGTCGCGTCCTCGAGTTCGAAGTCGAGGATGTCCTGCGGCGTGACGCCGAGGTAGCGCGCCTGCGGCACGCAGAAGAACTGGTTCAGGTGCACCGCGTTGCCGGAGCCGACCTTCAGCGTGCGGTAGATGTTGCTGATCCCGTACGGATCGCAGTCGTTGAAGCAGTAGACCGGCAGGTTCTTGTCGTCGGCGAGCTTGCGGATGAAGCGCCGCGTGCTGCGCGTCGGCACGCCGCCGGTGCCGATGATGATGGCGTTCTCGGTGCGCCACCACTTGTGTTCGTGCAGTCGCGCGAACATGCCGCCCGTCTCGATCACCAGCACGAACCTGGCCTTGGTCTCGAACTTGAAGTGCTCGACGCTGGCGGGGATCGAGTAGGAGCCGCTGCCCTGCTTCGTGCAGTCGATGCGCTCCTCGGCGCCGGTCTCGCGGTCGTGGTCGATCACGACCAACTCGCCGGCGACGTTGCCGCCGTGCTCCTCGGGCCGGAAGCGCAGCTGTTCGCGCGTGACGCCCTCGAGGCTGAACAGCGCCTCGATGTCGTCCATCACCGTGTCCGACTCGGGCTGTTCGGTGAACTTCGCGTCGCCCCAGTTCTTCGAGACGTAGTAGGCCTCTCGTTTGGTCGCGAAGTCGTCCTGCTCGACCATCTCCTTGCTGAGCGCCATCAGCTTCAGCGTCTGCGCGAACGTCTTCACGGTGTTGACCGTCAGCGTGCGCTCGATGCGGCCGCGCCCCATCTTGAAGCCGCCCTTCTTGTCGTAGTTCGCGTTGCGCAGCGAGCGCTCGGGGAACTTCAGCTCCGGCTTGTCGAGCTTGCCGATCTTGCCGTGCACCTGCTCGGCGCAGCTGACGATCTCGCGGATCGTCACCTTGTCGAGTGGGGTCAGCGGCTTGCGCGGCTTCTTCGGCTTCGGGGCCGGGGTGATCTTCTTCTTGGCTGCCATGGCGGGAGGGTGGTCGGCGGGGTGATGGCTACAGCTTGCGGCTCTTCTCGAGCACGGTGGTCAGGTTCTCGGTCGCCTTGGCGACCGTCTTGTCGTCGAGGTCGAGGATGTCCTTCAGCGCCTCGACCACGTGCGGGATGTACATCGTGATGTAGTTGCGCTTCTTGAACTCGGAGGCGAGCTTCCGGCCCTTGCGCACGTGGATGCCGAGCTTGCGGCCGGCCTCCATCAGCGCGAGGCGCAGCTCCTCGAGGATCTCGTCGTAGCTGGCGATCGCCTCCTTCGACTCGCTGGTGAACGGCACCCAGACCGAGGCGATGTGCACGAACACGACCATCGGGCCGATCGGCAGCGCGCCGCGCGGCTGCTGCAGGCCGTAGTTCTTCCAGTTGGTGTTGATCACGGCCTTGCTGATCGCGCAGGCCGACTGCTGGAACACCAGCGGCACGCGGTTGGCGAACCGGATCAGCTTGATCGGCTCGTCGGCGGCGCCCATCAGCACCTCGTCGCTCGACTTCTTCTTGGCGACCTCGACGATCTTGCCGCCCTCGGTCACCGCCAGCGTGTCGCCGGGCTTGCCGTAGGCGATGCCGACCTCGATCGCGAACGGGTGGCCGCGGTAGACCACCGGCTTGCGCGACGTCGCCACGTAGAAGTCGGCGTCGACCTCCTTCTTCAGGCCGGCGATGATCAGGTCCTCGCCGATCGGCGCGATGCACGACAGCGGCGGCGCCATGATCTTGGTCGCGTCGATCGCCGCCTTCAGCTTCTGCACCGCGGTGTTGTCGAGGCGCCGCGGGTTGCTCTCCGGCCGGATGCCCGCCTGCTCGCAGATCTCCTTCGCGACCGTCGGGCCGACGCGCGAGAAGTCCTGCTGCAGGAAGGCGCTCACCGTGCGGTTGTCGCTCTCCTGGATCATCTTCAGCAGGATGCCGAGCTCGACGCCGTGCGGGTGCGGCTTGATCTCCTCGACCTCCTTCGGCAGCTCCCTGGTGCCGCGCTCGTAGGTCGTGACGTTGCCGTCCGGGTCGGTGAACGTCAGCTGCACGTGCGGGTTGGCCACCGCCATCAGCTTGAGGAACTCCTCGACGCTGCGCTGGCCGCGGCGGTACTCGCCCTCCATGTCGATCGACACCTCGGTGCCGTGGTCCTTGCCCTCCCAGTCGATGACCTTGTCGGTCGCCTCGGGACGGTTCTTGGCGGTGTCGATGCGGATCGAGAACTCGAGCGGCACCGACTTCTTGCCGGGCTTGCTGCGCACGCGCACCGGCGCGCCGGTGGTCAGCTGGCCGTACATGCCGGCCGCGCTGATGCCGATGCCTTGCTGGCCGCGGCTCTGGCGCAGCCGGTGGAACTTGCTGCCGTAGAGCAGGCGGCCGAACACGTTCGGCACCTGCGCCTTGACGATGCCGGGCCCGTTGTCCTCGACCGTCATCGTGAACTGCTTCTCGCTGTTGCCGATGCGCGCGATCGTCACCCTGATGTCCGGCAGGATGCGCGCCTCCTCGCAGGCGTCGAGGCTGTTGTCGACGGCCTCCTTGACCGCGGTGAGCAGCGCCTTGCGCGGGCTGTCGAAGCCGAGCAGGTGGCGGTTCTTGGTGAAGAACTCGCTGACCGAGATCTCGCGCTGCTTCTTCGCCATCGACTCGGCGTTGACCGCGCCGCCGCCGCCGCCGCCGGACCTGGACTTCGCCGCCTTCGGTTTCTCGTCTGCCATCGTGTCGTCGCTCGCTGCGGCGTCGAACAGGGTCGGTTGACCGGACGTGTTGCTCATCGGTGGATCGGGTTCGGGTCGGGTGCGGCGGGTCGTTCGCCGTCGGTGGCGAGCAACCGTCGCACTACGGTCAGGCCGGAGTCCGAGCACTCGAGCAGGGGAGCCGGGACGCTCCACGGGAAACCGCCGCTTGCCATCGTCACGGGTGCACGGCCCGAAACCCTGACCGGTTCGGGCGGCGCGATCCTAGCGATCGGCGGCGCGGCGCGGGAAGCAGATTCCGATCCCCGGGCGGGGTCCGCCGGCCGCCGTTCACTGGCCGATCGAAGCGGCCACGAACGCGGGGTCGCCCGCGGTCGCCAGCCCGCGCGACCGGCACTCGGCCCAGAACCGCCGCAGCCCGCGCAGGTCGTCGTCGTCGAGGTCGTAGTGCGCGGCGCCGTGCGTGCCGTCGACGGCGCCCAGCTGGCGGCCGCGTTCGCGGGCGGCGCGCAGCGCCGGCACGATGCGCGCGGCATCGGCCCCGGGCCGCAGCAGCCAGACCGCGAACACGAACGGCAGCCCGGTCCACGCGCGCCACTGCTGGCCGAGGTCCCAGACGTCGCGGTCGCCGGCGTCGGCGTGCAGGCCGGTGTCGCCGATCAGCAGCACCAGGTCGTGCGGCAGCGCGGCCGGACTGTGGGTCGGCGCGATGGTCTCGAAGTGCAGTTCGGGGGCCGCGTCGCCGGCGTGCAGCGTGGCCAGCAGCAGCCGCAGCAGCGCGACCGACGTCGCCGAGCCGGCGTCCAGGCCGATGTTCCGGATCGGCGCGCCGCGGCGGCGGAACGCGCGCACCGAACGGATCTCGCGCTTGCAGGCGATGCCGAGCCCGGGTGCGACGGTGTAGCCGGGTGCGCGCACGGCCTCGACCGACGACACCAGGGCCGCGTCGAGCGTGCCGTCGCGCAGGCCCTGCACCAGCGTGGTCGGGGGCGCCTTCACCAGCGCGACGCCCGGCTCGGAGCCCAGGCCCGCCAGCAGGGGCGCGCCGACGCCGAACGGAACTCCACCGATACGAATGGTCACGGATGCATCGCCGGAGCTCGGGCCGGCCCGGGGGCGCGGATGCTAGCGGCGGCCGCCGCCGCTCACCAGCGGATCAGCGAGCCGGCCCAGCTCAGGCCGCCGCCGAACGACGCGAGGCAGACCAGGTCGCCGCGCCGGATGCGGCCGGTGCGAACCGCCTCGTCGAGCGCCAGCGGCACCGAGCCCGAGGCCGTGTTGCCGTAACGATCGACGTTGATCATCACGCGCTCGAGCGGCAGGCCGAGCCGCTTGGCGCCGGCCTCGAGGATGCGCAGGTTGGCCTGGTGCGGCACCAGCAGCGTGAGGTCGTCGATCGAGTAGCCGTTGCGTCCGAGCAGCGTCTCGACGATCTCGGGCATCTTCTGCACCGCGAACTTGAACACCTCCTTGCCGTTCATCTGCAGGAAGTGCTCGCGCCGCGCGACGGTCTCGAGCGTGGCCGGCCGCCGCGAGCCGCCCGCGGGCGCCATGATCATCTCGGCACCGCGGCCGTCGATGCCGACCAGCTGGTCGAGGATCTCGCCGCCGTCGCGCGGTTCGCCGAGATACGTGGCGCCGGCGGCGTCGCCGAACAGCACGCACATGTCGCGGCGCTCGTAGTCGGTCAGCGCCGACATGGTGTCGGCGCCGATCACCAGGCAGTTGGCGAACGCGCCCGCGCCGACCAGGCGGTGACCGGTCATCAGCGCGTTCATGAAGCCGGAGCACGCGGCGGAGAGATCGAAGCCGGCGGCGCGATGCGCGCCGAGCGCCGCCTGCACGCGACAGGCGACCGGCGGACAGCATTCGTCCGGGGTCACGGTCGCCACGAGGATCAGCTCGACCTGGTCCGCCTCGACGCCGGCCGCGAGCAGCGCCTGTTCGGCGGCGGCGATCGCCAGGTCCGACGTCGCCTGGCCGTCGACGAGTCGGCGTTCGCGGATGCCGGTGCGGGTGACGATCCATTCGTCGGTGGTGTCGACCATGCCTTCGAGGTCGGCGTTGGTCAGCGTGCGCGGCGGCACGCCGGATCCCGTGCCGAGCACCGCGACCGGCCGCAGGCGCGGCGGCGAGATGGTCCAGTCCCTGTCGACGGATGTCTGCATCCTGCGAACTACCTTTGCGACGCGATGCGGGTGGCGACCTCGGTGCTTCCCGTTCGCCGGCGGGGGCGCACCGCGCCCACCATCGTGCCGCGGCGCGCCCACGATGTCGCGTCAGCCGTCGTGTGAATCGCCAGATCCGGTGCGGGCGGATTGCCCGACGGCGCTGCTCATCTGCGCGAACCAGAGGCCGGACAGCCCGAGGCCGACGTCCACCGAACGCGGATCGCCCGGATCTGCTGGCGGCGCTCTTGCCTCGTACGTGCCCGCCGCCATGGCAGCCGACCGCATGCGCGGCACGAACGCATCGCGCGTGACGGTCGGGCCCGGGCCGCGCATACACTGACGGCCCATGACGGATGCACCCATGCCGGCGCGCACGAGCCGCCGCACCCGGATCGCCCTGATCGTCGCCGCGGCCCTGGTGGTCGCCTACTTCGGCGTCACCGCCGCGATCCGCAAGCACGTCGACGACCTGATCGAACACAGCGTCGGCAAGGCCCTGCCCGAGTTCCGGCTGCCCGATCGCGCCGGCAGGGTCTGGTCGGCCGCCGACCTGCGCGGCGAGCGCGCCGTGCTGCACTTCTTCCGCAGCCAGTGCGGCAGCTGCGACGCCGAGGCGCCGGCGATCCGCGACCTCGAGCAGCGGCTGCCGGCCGACGTCGTGCTGCTGCACGTGATGACCGACGCGGTGCTCGACTTCCCGGCCGAGCTGACCGCCGCGACCCTCGCGCACAAGCAGTTCCGGCGGCCGGTGCTGATGGCGGACGCGGCGTTCGTCGACGCGTTCCACCAGGTGAAGTGGTCGAACGTGACGCCGATCACCTACGTCGTCGACGCGGCGGGCGTGGTGCGCTTCGGCCTGCGCGGCAAGCAGACGGTCGCCTCGATCGAGCAGGCGCTAACGGCCGCGAAGTGACCGCGGCTCACTTGCGCTTCTTGCGCTGGCTCGGCCACGGGTCGCGCAGATCGACGACCCACTGCTTCCACTTCGCCTCGAGTTCGGCGAGGTCGACGCCTTCGAGCATCTTCGCCACCGCCTGGTGCCGCGCCTCGAACCCGGCGACCTGCTTCTGGCCGAGATCGGCGTCGGCGCCGGCCGCGGCGATGCGCGTCTGGTAGGCGGCCTTGACCTCGGCCAGATAGACGTCGAGCAGCTTCGACCACACCGGGTGCGCGGCGACCTCCTTGCTGTTCTTCAGGAAGTAGACGAACGACCAGGCTGCGGCGTAGTAGTGGCCGATGCGCGCGCGGTTGTAGAACTCGCTGCGTTCGGCCTTGAGCAGCTTCTCCAGCGGCACGAAGCCCTCGCCGAACTCGCACTGGTCCTTGGCCAGATGGATGCGCCACGGCGACGGGTCGATGCGCAGCACGCGGCTGGTCGTGTCCGCCAGCACCGCACCCGAGAAGTAGTCGCCGTAGCCCTCGTTGAACCAGTCGTGCGGCGAGAACTCGCCGATCGCGTAGTGGATGTACTGGTGGAAGGCCTCGTGGTAGAGCACCAGCAGCGAGTCGTCGTTGGTCAACTTGCGGTTGCCCATCGCCTTCTTCTCGTCGTCGCTCAGCGTCCGCTGCGTGTACGAGTAGTCGTAGAACACCAGCTCCTCGTTGCCCGGGTGCCAGTAGCCGCCGGTGTTCGGCGGGCCGCCGTACTGGTGGTACTCGTCGCGCGTGCGGCAGACGCGCACCACGCTGACGCTGTCCATCGGCGCCGCCGGCGGGAACAGCTCGCTGTAGAACGCGCGCATCGCCTCGATCTCGCGACCGATGCGCTTCATCAGCGCGTCGCTCTTGCTGTGGTGCACGATCAGGTAGTTCTCGGTGTCGAGCGCCTTCCAGCCGCGCGCGAGGGCGCCGCGCGCCTTCTTGCGCGCCTCGACGCCGCGGTACTTGCCGTCCTTGTAGAGCCGCTCGATGCGGGCGGCGGCCTCGGTGCTGCGTTCCTCGTCGGCGATCGCGAGGCTGCCGGCCATCTTCAGGATCTGGCTCTGGAAGCGCTTCTCGTGCGGTGCGAGCGAGAAGCCGTAGACGCCGAAGATCGTGCTGCCCTCCTGCTTGCGCACCAGGTAGCCGATCGGCGTCTCGCCGCCGATCGGCTGCTCCTGCCATTGCAGCACGATCTGATCCGGCTTCTTCGTGTCCGGCACCAGCTTCCAGCGCGCGAAGCGCGCCGCGAACTGCTCCCACGAGGTCACGCGGCTGCTCGCCTCCATCGCCTCCTTGACCGTCGCCGGCCCCGACGACGGCGCCTCGGGTTCGGCGGCGCCGGTCGTCGGCGTCTCCACGTCGAAGCTGAACACCAGCAGCTCCGGCTCGAGTGCCTTGAGGATCCGTTCGTCGATCTTCTTCAGTTCCTGCGGCAGCTGCCGCAGCACGAACTTCGCGATCAGCACCTGCTCGGTCGGCGGCAGCGGCACCTCGGCGAACGATGTCGGATAGAAGAACGTCAGCTCGGCCTGCTTGTTCTCGTAGGTCTTGTAGCCGCCGGGCGCCTGTGCGAGCGCGGTCGTCGCCAGCAGGAGGGGGAACGACCACGGCAGCGAGCGAGGTGACATGCACCGGGATGATAGCAACCCGTCCGGCGCATGGGGCAGGCCGGCGGCCGCGTCATTGCCGGTACATGACCCAGACGAAACCGGTCATCTCGTCGCGCACGACCTGCGCGCGTTCCTGCTGCAGCGCCTCGAAAGCGGCGA
The DNA here is from genome assembly GCA_016794035.1 of Planctomycetota bacterium. Classification (GTDB taxonomy): domain Bacteria; phylum Planctomycetota; class UBA1135; order UBA1135; family UBA2386; genus JAEUHS01. The sequence continues at coordinate 6,980 of JAEUHS010000061.1, read as the reverse complement.
TGAACCTGTTCTCGTCGGCCTCGCTCGGCTCGCCCTCGCCCCGGCTCGCGAGCAGCGCCTCCTGGCGCTTCTTCCAGGCCGCGATCGCCGTGCGGGCGGCGGCCTCGTCGACGCCGGGCTGCAGATGGCACAGCGTGATGCTGTCGCCGAGCAGCAGGTCGAGCTTGCCGTCGCCATCGACGTCGTCGGCCCAGACGCGGGTCGCGCGGGTCGGCTGGGTCAGGTGCGCGTCGCCGAACGCGACCGTCGGCTCCTCGGCCGTGCGCTCGTGCGGTGCCAGCAGCGTCGTCGGCGTCGCGGCGAACGTCGGCGCGGTGCGCGAGCCGAGGTTGGTGAACAGGAACGCGCCGCCCTCGGCCGAACCGCTGAGCAGGTCGAAGTCGCCGTCGCCGTCCCAGTCGACGAGGAACGGGTCGCTGTGGCAGTCGACCTGCAGCGGCACGCCGTCGGCCTCGAGCCAGGTGTTCTGCGGCGCGAACGTGCCGCCGGCCTCGCCGCGGAACACCGCGAACGTGCCGCGGAAGTTGCCGGCGACCAGGTCGAGCCTGCCGTCGCCGTCGAGGTCGACCGCGAACGGCCGCGTGCAGATCCTCTCGACCACGGCGTCGTCACCGTCGCCGCGCGGCGTGATGACCAGCGGCTTGCCGTCGCTGCCGGGCAGCGTCTCGGCGGCTCGGAAGCCGCCGCCCGCGGAACCGCGGAGCAGCTGGAAGACGCCGGCCATCGGCTGCTCGTGCCACGAGTAGCTGCCCGACAGGATGTCGATGTGCCCGTCGCCGTCCAGCTCCACGAACTGTGGAGTCGAGGACGTGCATCACCAGATGCCCGGTACTTCGGCGACCTTGCCGCCGGCCTCGAGCCAGGTGCCGGCCGCGAGCTTGCCGCCGCCGAGGTTGCGGTAGACCTTGATCTTGCCGTCGGCGAACTGGCCGACGACCAGGTCCTTCGCGCCGTCGCCGTCGACGTCGTGCCAGCACGGCGCCGCGTAGCCGGGCTCGTCGACCTGGACGAAGCGGTCACCGGCGCGCAGGCGCACCGGCGCGGCGAACTGTGGCGCGGCGCACGGGGGTGCGACGGATCGGGGAGCTTGCGGCGCGCTGGCCGCGAGCACGGAACAGAGCAGGCTCGTCAGCATCGGTCCTCCTTGCAGATGGCCGCCCCACCATAACCGCCGCGGCAGCCACGCTGCGCGTGTCTCAGGCTGGGGCTGGCGGCTCAGGTCGCGCGGTGGGTCGCCGATAGCCGGGTGTCGCCGTCCGTTCCGGGAGATCCGCCATGTCCATGCTCCGCGCCCGTCGTCCGTCCCTGCTGCTCTGCACCGTCGCCGCGGCCTGCGGCGGCGGTGGTGGCGGCGGCGGCGGCGGCACCGCCGACAGCTGGAGCGTGCGTTCGTCGGGGCTCGAGGGCGGCACCGTGCAGAGCCTCGCCAGCGACGGCGGCAGCACGCTCTATGCCGGCACCGGCAGCAGCGGCGTGTTCCGCAGCACCGACCAGGGCGCCTCGTGGGCCGCGACCGGCAGCGGTCTGCCCGACGCGGTGGTCGTGCCGCTCGGCGGCACCGCCGCGGTCTCGGTGCTGGCGGTCGATCCGGTCACCACGGCGCGCGTCTACGCCGGTCTGCTGCGCGGCGGCGTCTACGTGTCGACCGACAGCGGCGGCAGCTGGGCGGCCGCGAACAGCGGCCTGTCGGACCTCGACGTCACGTCGCTGGCGATCGATCCGGCGGTGCCGGCGACGCTGTACGCCGGCACGATCGGCAACGGCGTCTATCGCTCCGCGAACAGCGGTGGCACCTGGGCCAAGCGCGCGACCGGCCTGACCGACCAGAACGTCCATGCGCTGGCGCTGGCGCCGTCGAACGCGTCGCGGCTCTACGCGGGCACGCCGAGCGGCGTGTTCCTCAGCACCAACAGCGCCACCAACTGGAGCGCGACCGGCAGCGGTCCGAGCGACGTCGCCGTGCTGGTGGTCGATCCGTTCGATCCGCTGACGGTCTACGCCGGCACGCCCGCCGGCGGCGTCTGGAAGAGCACCGACGGCGGCACGGTGTGGAATTCGGCGCGCACCGGCATCCCGAACCTGCACGCGGTGCAGGACCTGACGGTCGATCCGGTGACGACGACGACCGTCTACGCGGCGCTCGACGGCGGCGGCATCTACCGCACGACCGACGGCGGCGGCAACTGGTCGCTGGTGGACACCGGCCTGCGCTTTCCCGACGTCGAGCGCGTGCTCGTGCACCCGCTCGATCCGCTGCGTCTGGTCGCGGCGACCGACGGCGGCGGCGTGTTCGTGTCGACCGACGGCGCGTCGAATTGGGCGCCGCAGAACAGCGGCCTCGCCGGCGGCGCGGTGCAGGCGCTGGCCGTGGCGCCGACGGCCCCGTCGACGATGTGGGCCGGCACGCGCGGCGGCGCGTTCGTCACCACCGACGGCGGCGCGACCTGGAGCGCGCGCAACACCGGTCTGCTGCGCTGGTCGGTGCAGGCGGTGGCCGTCGGCACCGGCAGCGCGGCGAACGTCTACGTCGGCACGACCGGCGGCGGCGTGTTCCGTTCGCAGGATGCGGGCGCGTCGTGGACCGCCAGCAACAGCGGCCTCACCAGCCTCGACGTCTACGCGCTGGCGATCGACAGCGGTAGCCCGATGACGCTCTACGCCGGCACGCGGCTCGGCGGCGTCTGCCGGAGCCTCGACGGCGGCGACACCTGGACGGCGGTCAACACCGGCCTCGGCAGTCTCGACGTGCGCGGCCTCGCGGCGCACCCGACGGCGGCCGGCACGCTCTACGCGGCGACGCGCAGCGGCATGTTCCGCACCACCGACGGCGGCGCGTCGTGGGCGGGCGTCAACAACAACCTCGACGACCCGGTGCTGAACTGCGTCGTCATCGACCCGGTCACGCCGACCACGATCTACGCCGGCACCGTCAACGACGGCGTCTACCGCTCGACCAACGACGCGGCCAGCTGGCAGCGCCGCACCAACGGCCTCTCCGCCGACAACATCGTGCGCCTCGCCGTGACGCCGGCGAGTCCGAACCGCATCTACGCGGTCAGCCCCGGCGACGTCGACGACGACCGCAACGCCGGCGTCTACGTCAGCGACAACCGCGGCGACAACTGGACGCAGCTCAACACCGGGTTGCGGCCCGAGGCGAGCACGGCCGTGGTGGTCGACCCGGTCACGTCGTCGGCGTTCGTCGGTACGCGCGGCGGCGGTGTGTTCCGGCGCTGAGCGGCTCGCCTGGCGTAACCGGCGCAGGACGACACAAGTGCGGCTGCGGCAAGGAGGCGACCTGTCGCGCGCGGCGCCGCACCACACGCGGCCGCCCGGTCAGGTAGGGGGCTTGGCAGCGATCGACCGCGGGCAGTAGCGTTCCGTACCTCGGCTGCACCGGGGAAGGTGCGGCGCTGGCTACTTCCCGGAGACTCGCTCGCATGAGTGCACGTCACTTCGAAGCCGCGTCGAACGCAGCTCTCTCTCTCTCTCTCTCTCTCTCTGCTCGCGCTGAGTCGTGACGCGAGCGCCCAGTCGCCCTGGGTGTCCTTCGACCACGAACACAGCGGGGCGAACGCGACGCCCTACCTGTTTCCCGGTGCGAGCCTCGCTGGCACCGGCGCGGACTACCAGCCGGGAGGATTCTTCGGCTGGGGCGATTGGCTGGAGCCGACGCAACCGCAGATCGCCGGCAAGTTCAATGCGATCCACATGTCGCTGATCCCCAAGGGACCGTGCCGCGGCCACGTGCTGGTCTGGAACCGCTACCCGGTCTACGTCGATGTCGGGTCGACGTATTCGTCGGGCACCGGCGGCAGCCGCTACTGGGCCTGCCAGGCCTGGTCGATCGTCAATCCGGACGACAACGCGCCCGCGCCGCGGTTCCGCAACTTCCTGCTGCCGCTGACCCCTACTGGCGGCGTGGCGCCGACGCTCGGCATGACGCTGCAGGCCGGAGCTCTGTTCTGCTCGGGACACGCCTGGACGCCGGCGGGGGAACTGTTCGTCGCTGGTGGTGACACGTTCACGTGGGTGCCGGCGCCCACCGGGGCGCTGTTCCAGGCGGCCGGCGCGAAGTGGTTGTTCCTGTGGGATCCGTCCCAGCCAACCGCGCCCTTCCCGAACGGAGTGGCGACGACGCCGCTGTATCCGGGCGAGGTGGGCCAGTGGGTGCGGCAGCCGATTGGCACCACGCAGCAACAGTTCCTCGAACTCACGAACACACGCTACTACCCGACGGTGATGCTGACGCACCGGTTGAGCCGCACCGCGAACTTCGAGGAGACCATGATCGTCGCGGGCGGCTCCGACCCCACCATCCCGGGCACTTCCCCAAGTGGTTCCAGCCCGTTGAACACGTACGAGTCCTACCTCGTGCGGGCGAACGGTTCGGCTCTGCCCGTCATGCAGCAGGACCTCGTCGCCGGAGCGACCGTGCCGGTCTACCGTGGCCCGGGCACCACGACGGCATGGGAGTACGATTGGTTCATCGAATACCCGCGCGTGAACCTGCTGGGTGACGGTTGGATCTTCCTGTCGGGATGGTGTCCCAGCGGCGTGCGCTGGAACCCCGAGTATCCCTACCCCGCGTCGGCGACGTTCCCGCCAACGGGCCTCAGTGCTTTCGACTACACCGTCGGAGCCGCGACCACGTCGAACTGGAACGACACCCGCCGCTATGGGACGACTGTGTTCCTGGCCCGCTACGGAGCCTTCCAGGACGTGGTCGTGCGCATGTGCGGCGGTACCTTCAACACCGCGATGACGGCGTCTTCCGAGTTCTGCCTGGCGAGCGCATTGAATGCTCCATGGAGCAACCTCGGGGACGTGTCCGGTCAATACTCGGAACGCGAACACAGCAATGCGGTGGTGCTGCCAGACGCCTCGATCCTCGTGCTCTGTGGCAACGACGCCAACCTCAACGGCGAGGAGGAAGTGTCGCGCTACACGCCGGCGACCGGCTGGCAAGGCGTGGCCAAGCTGCCGACCTGGCGGCGCCATCACGGCACGGCACTGCTGTTGCCCGACGGCCGAGTGATGACCGGCGGCGGCGACCTGCGCTACGACACGTCGACCGGTCTGTCGCCGCACGACTACGACATCTACTCGCCGGCCTACAAGCAGGCGGCGCAGCCGCTGAATCCGGTCCTCGTCGGTGTGCCGCAGGACGCCGAAGGCACCTACCTGCTGACGCCCAATCAGGCCGGCGTTCGCCTCGAAGTCGGGTTGAGCGGCATGGGGTCGATCGATCGCGTCGTACTCACGGCGCCCGGCTCGGTGACGCACCACACCGACATGTCGGCACGCTACGTCGAACTGGCCAGTGTCGCGGTGGATCCGAAGACCCGGCTGTTCAATCTCCCCGCCGAGACCGCTGCGCCGCGCGGCTACTACCTGCTGTGGGGCGTCGACAACAGCGGCATCCCGACGGATCGCGCCGCGTGGGTGAGGATCCAGTGATCCGCGTGGCGCCGTGGTTCCTGCTCGGCTGCCTGGCCGCGCTGACGCGCGGTCAGGAACTGTTGTGGGAGGTGCACTCGGTGTCGGGTGTGAGGCATGGCGGGGTCTATCCCGAGTTCGGCGACTACGACGGCGACGGGGCCGACGACCTGCTCGTCATGGGCACGGACTATCGTGGGCCGTATCCGCTCTACATCGTGCGCGTGTTCTCGGGCACTACCGGCGCCCTGCTGGACGAGATGCTGCACCCCTACGGTTTCGGCGGCATCGGTCCGATCGGCGACTTCGACAGGGATGGGATTCCCGATGTCATGTTCGGTTCCGGCGCCGGCTTCGGCGAGGTCTGGTCGCTGGCCCGACGCACGGCCCTGGTGCGGATCTTCCCGTTGGCGCCGTCGGGTCCGTACGGGACTCGTGCTGTCAGCGCGGACTGCAACGGCGACGGACTGCCGGACATCGTTGGCGGCGATGCCACCGGACCGATCGTCGTCTACGACCACTCCGGCGCCGTGCTCTACTCCATCCCTGCTGTCGCCATGGGCTTCATCCCGGTGGACATCGCCGTAGTGGGGGACCTGAACGGCGATGGCTGCGACGACTTCATCGTCGGCGCGTTCGAGTACGTCACCGGCTACGGGCTCGGGGCGGTTGTGTTGATCTCGGGCAAGACCGGCACGCCGTTGCGCATCCACTGGGGGCAGCAGCCGTACGACTTCCTGAGCGAGAAGGTGCGTGCGGCGGGTGATGTCGACGGCGACGGTGTCATGGACTATGCGGCGGGCAACGGGAACGCCCCCTACCGCCATCTCGTCATGGTCTGGTCGGGTGCGACCGGTTCGCTGCTGCGACAGTGGTCTTCTCCCGTCACCGAGCTGACCGGTCTGATCCTCTCTGACATGGACATCGATCTCGACGCTCGTCCGGATGTCTTGAGCGTCGTGCCCGCCTACCTGAACCCGTCGGGCCTGCGTGGTCGCGTGCGCACGCTGTCTTCGCGCGACGGTCAGGATCTCGTCCGCTTCGAGTCGCAGCAGTACACGGCCTCTTGGGGACAGACCTACGCCACCCTCGGTGTGCAACCGGGCAACCCGTATCCAGTGTTCGCGATCTGCGATGACCCGGTGATCCCACCGTACAACAACTGGCAGCGCATCCGCGTCTACCGCTGCTCGCCGCAGGGCACGAGCTTCGTCGGCGCGGGCTGCACGACCACCGGCGTGCAGCCGACGATCGGCATCCGGCGTGTCGACGCGCAACCGACCGACCATGGCCGCCTGCTGCTGGGCAGCGCCCCGCCGAATGCGCTGGCGGTGCTGGTGGTGGCACCCGCGACCGCGAGCCTGCCAGCGCCGGTGGCGCTCGACTTCCTCGGCCTGCCGGGCTGCGACCTGCTGGTCACCCCAGCGATCCTCGAACAGCGCATCACGGGTGCTGCGGGCATGGACCGCGGCTACGCGGCGGTCGACTTCCCGGCGGCGATGGCCGCGACCGGCGGCGTCAAGTTCGCCGCGCAGTGGGTC
>JAEUHS010000037.1 GCA_016794035.1 Planctomycetota bacterium | reverse complement strand
CGCGTCGTCGATCTCCGCGTCGCTCATCTGGTCCTGGAACCGCTTCTTCAGCCCCTGACGCACCCGGCCACCGTGGCGGGCGAGCAGCAGGCGCAGACCTCTCCCCTCCCGGTCCCCGAGGTACCGGGCGATCTCCGCGTCACCGGCCACTGGGGCGGGAGTGGAATCGCTCTGCGTCATCGCGACGGTCGCATGGCCCGTCATGCTCAGTATGAGCGGACCTTAACTGGCGACGGCGCCGGGGCCCGGTTTCCGGGCCGCCACACCCCGCGGGCCGCAGACGCGCGCCGGGACGCCGCGCCGGAAATCCGCGCGCCGGTTAAGGCGCGTGCGTATTGCTGGGTGTGGGGCGACACGGCACGCTGGTGGTCGTGCACGCCTCGCCGCTACCACCCTTGCGATCGACATGAAGAAGACGGACCTCGAACTCATGGCGAGCCTGGCCGCCCACCTGCGCCCGTTGCGCGAGCCCCGGAAGTCCCTGACCCTGCGCCTGCCGATCCCCGGCCTGGACGATGCCGACGAACTCCGCCGCGCCGTGCACGTCGCCGAGGCGAAGTGGTACTTCGAGAACGTCACGCAGATGGTCGGTCTCGAAGGAGCGTCGTGGACGGTCGACCTGACCGGCCGGGGCGCGGAGGCGCTCGGACTCGACTGACCGCTAGCGGCCCACCGCGCCACCTGCGTCCGGCACCGGGAACCGCAACGCCGGCGGCTCGCCGAATGGGGTCGCCCGCCACTCGCCTTCGAGCCGGCGCAGACGTTTCGCCGACGCGGGCGACCAGTGCCACGGTGCACCATGCCGGCAGTCGCTCCCCGACCGAATCGGCGTACGACCGCAGCGTCGCGACGAACGCCGCCGGTTCCAGCCCCGCCTTGCTGACCGTCTGCAGCGGCCCGACCACGCGCTCGACCTGGCACAGTTCGTCGCGCGGATCGAGCATCAGTTCGGGATGTGCCAGCGCGTCGTAGCGAACGCCGCGCGCGAGCCGGCCGAAGAACCCATCGGCGAGCCCCGCCTCGGTCTCGACCGCGAAGTGCCCGAGGTCGTGCCGCAGACAGCTGCGGCTCTCCAACTCGAACGACTCGCGCGTGCCGTCGTCGCGCACGAGGTCCATGCGATGGTGCGAGGCCGACGTGCGCGTCAGTCGCACCAGGAGTGTTCGCGTGCCGGCAGCCACGATGGTCGCAGTCGAGCACGCGGCCGCCGGCGGCGCCATGCCGTCGCCGTCAATCGGTCTTCGGTCGGCTCGAGATGTCGTCCTCGGTGCCTTCGTCGCCATCGGGTCCCGCGCTGACCACTTCCCAACCCGGTGGCACGTCATCCTGGATCAGCAGGAACTCGTGGCCCCAGGGGTCGCGAGGCAGGGCCTCGAGATCACGACGACCCCTGACGTCGACCTGCACGAGCGCGGACAACGACGCCGGCAGCCTGCCCTCCCGCGCGCGGAACGCGCGCACGGCATGGGCGATGCCCGTCGCATTGGTGCGCGCCACCTGTTCGCGGGCGCGGTCCGCATTGTCGCCGACGTTGGCGATCACGAGCGTGGCGAGCAGGCCGAGGATCACGATCACGACCATGATCTCGACCAACGTGAAGCCCGACGGCACGGCTGCCGATCGGGTGGAGTCCTGCTGGCACATCGGCGGTTCCTTCGCATCGCACGGCGGATGCGCGGGCTCCGACGGCGGGCCGGGCGACGTTCTTCCCCCGCCGCGGCGGGTTCAGGGGCTCTTGCGCGTGTTCGCCTCGATCGCCTTCCAGCAGCCGAACAGGTCGGCGACCACCAGCACCATGAACGCGGTCACCAGCGCGCTCACCAGGGTGAACAGGAACGCCCAGAAGCCCAGGTCCCAGACCTTGAAGGCCTGCACGACGCCGAGCACCGCGAGCACGCCGGCCAGACCACGAGCGAGGCGGATGTAGAGATCGAGAAAGGGGAACCGTTGCATGGACCGGTTGTCTGGCGCCGGCACCCGCCGGTCAACGAGCACGTGGCGGTTCCCCGGCAGACCGCGCCCAGCGCGAGCGCCGACTTGAGAGCGGCTCGTGCTGGACTACAGTCGCGGCCATGAAGCGAGTCGCACGGGTCCAGCGTGGTGCCGACCCGCACTGGGTGGGAGACGGCTTCCCGGTGCGGACCTACTTCTCCTACGACCAGGGGCCATCGATCAGCCCGTTCCTGCTGCTCGACTACGCGGCGCCGGCGCGCTTCGAACCGGCGCCGGCGCCGCGCGGCGTCGGCCCGCACCCGCACCGCGGCTTCGAGACGGTCACGATCGTCTACGACGGCGAGGTCGAGCACCGCGACTCCGCCGGCGGCGGCGGCAGGATCGGCCCCGGCGACGTGCAGTGGATGACGGCCGCGTCGGGCATCGTGCACGAGGAGATGCACGGCCGCGACTTCACCCGCCGCGGCGGCACCCTGGAGATGGTGCAGCTGTGGGTCAACCTGCCGGCGCGCGACAAGATGTCGCCGCCGCGCTACCAGGACCTGCTCGACGCCCGGATCCCCCGCGTGCCGCTCGCAGGCGATGCGGGCACCGTGCGCGTGATCGCCGGCGAGTTCCTCGGCGCCGCGGGGCCGGCGCGGACGTTCACCCCGATCGAGCTGCTGGACGTGCAGGTGCACGCCGGGCGTTCGGCGCAGCTCGCCGTGCCGGCCGGACACACGGCGATCGTGCTGGTGCGGCGCGGCGCGGTGCAGATCGGCGGCCGCGACGTGCGGGCGACCGAGCTGGCGTTCCTCGACCGCGACGGCGAGGTGCTGCAGCTGACGGCGGCCGCGACGGACGCGCAACTGCTGGTGCTCGCCGGCGAACCGATCCCGGAGTCCGTCGTCGGCTACGGCCCGTTCGTGATGAACACCAAGGCCGAGATCGGCCAGGCCATCGCGGACTTCGAGTCCGGCAAGATGGGACGGTTGCCCTAGCCGCGCGGTTCTCAGGCCGGCGGCCGCGCGACGAAGCCGACGAAGTCGTCGCCGAGCACGCCGCGTCGCATCAGCTCGTCCTCGGCCTGGAACAGCCGCGCGAGCACGAGGTTGTCGTCCCAGTTGCGCGGGTCGAAGGCCATGATCTGCTCGTTGAGCACCGGCTGCAGCAGCGCGCAGCCGGCACCGACGAGGCCGTCCATGCGGAAGCCGGCGTCGCGGCACGTGGGCAGCAGGTCCTCGGACCGCACGGCCTCCGACGGGTCGGCGGCGATCATCGCCTCGACCGGCACCGGCTCGACCCGCGTGTGGTGCACGCAGTAGTACGGCGGCACGAGGTCGCGCAACACGCGGTTGCCCTCGGCGATCTGCGTCGCCGTCCACTGCATGCGGTTGGGGCCGACGTACTCCTGGGCGATCACGCAGCCGTCGCGGGTCAGCCCGCGCGCGACGGCGCGCCAGAACGCCTCCAGCGCCTCGACGTGGTGGATCGCGCCGAGCCCGAGCACGGCGCGGTAGCTGGCCGGCTGCAGCTGCAGGTCGTTGAAGTCGCCGACCTGCAGCTCGAGGTTGCGCACGCCCTGCGCGGCCAGCTGCTCGCGCACCCGTTCGATCGTCTGTTCGGCGATGTCGATCGCGACGAACGTGCGGTCCGGCAGCTGACGACTGATCGCGATCTCCTTGATCGCGGCACCACACCCGACCGACAGCACCCGGTCGCCGGGCTGCGTGCGGCTGCGCAGCTCGGCGACCACGACGTCCAGCTGGCCCGCGATCTCGCCGAAGGCGCGCAGCGACATGTAGGCGTGGATCAGCGGATGCCGCAGGAAGTTGCCCTGCGCGTCGGTGACGACGTCGCGCTGCCGCGCGTTCCAGAACGCCGCGACACGACGCGCCTGCTCGGCAGCATCGGGAGGTGGAGGCTTGCTCACCGCGGGATCATCCCCTGCCGGTTCGACGTTCTCACCCACCGCCTACGGAAACGCATGCTCGGGCCCCGCCGGCGCACGCGCTCGCATCAGCCGCGCCCGCCGCGGCGCGGTCGATCCGCCGCCCGGTCGTCGACCTTCGGCGCGGCGGCGGAGGCCTCGTCGACCTGCAGGAACTGGCGCAGCGCCGCGCGCACGACCTCGTCGTCGGACGTGAACCTGCCCTCACGCACCTGCCGGTAGACGGCCTGCGCCAGTTCCATCGGCAGGTTCACGCTCAGGGTCGCCGCCCGCAGGTTCTTGGCCATGCCCGAGGAATACTGCGTCGGCGGGCGGCGCGGGAGTCGAAACCGGGCGCCGCATGCCCGCAGCCGGGCTTGTGCCTCGCCGGGGCCAGCGGGACGATGCCCGCCGCATGCAGCCCGAAGCCACCTACGTCTGCGACTCGTGCGGCGAACAGATCGAGGTCCCGATCGACCTCTCGGCCGGCTCGCGCCAGAGCTACGTCGAAGACTGCCCGGTGTGCTGCAACCCCAATGTGATCGAGGTCACGCTCGACGCCGACGGGGTGCCGAGCGCCTGGGCCAGGGCCGAGCAGGACCGCGGGTAGACGGGCGCCGCGCGCCGGCGCACCGCGCTCCCGGCGCGGCCACCCCCCGCCGGCGGGGCACGCGTGCTCGGCGCTCCTCGGCCACGGCAGCGGACCGCGCGCCGATCTACATCGGCCCTTGGCTTGACAGACGCGCGGAGGCCGCCCAGCATGGCCTGTGGATAGGGACGGTCGGTAGCAGCGAGCGAGCGGCGGGAAGTCGCTCGACCGCGCGGCAGGCGGCCGCACCGACGCGAGAGTCGAACCAGCCACCAACCACTCACCGGTGCTCCGTGAAGCCGAACTGCCACCGTGTTGCTCTGCGATCCCATGCCCTGACCCGATTCGCGGCGCGGATCACCGCGGGGTGCCTCGCGACCCTGTTCGCGACGACGCCGGCGATCGCCCAGAACGCGATCGTGCTCGAGAACCAGAACACCGGCGTCGATCCGAGCATCTGGTACGTCGCCCACCCCGGTGACGCGAACATCCAGGGCTTCGCCACCGACATCAGTGTCAACCGCGGCGAGACAGTGCACTTCAAGATCGACACCGACGCCACGGCCTATCACATCGACGTCTACCGGCTCGGCTGGTACCAGGGCCTTGGCGCCCGCAACGTCGGCACCGGCGTCGTGACCGCGACGCTGCCGCAGGTGCAGCCGAGCCCGCTGTACGACGCCGTCACCGGCATGCACGAGTGCGGCAACTGGTCCGAATCGGCGCATTGGGACGTGCCGGCCGGCGCCGTGTCCGGCGTCTACCTGGCCAAGCTGATCCGCGACGACGCCACCCCCGGCACCAGCCACATCGTCTTCGTCGTGCGCGACGACACCAGCACCTCGGACCTGCTGATGCAGACCAGCGATGCGACGTGGCAGGCCTACAACGTCTACCCGAGCGCCAACGGCGGCAAGAGCCTGTATCCGGCGGTCAACGGCGGACCGCCCGGGTTCAACCACGCGACCAAGGTCAGCTACGACCGCCCGTTCGACATCCGCCACGCCGACGGCTCGCCGGGCGACGATCTGTTCGCGGCCGAGTACGCGCTGCTGCGCTGGCTCGAGCGCAACGGCTACGACGTGACCTACACCAGCAGCGTCGATTCGGCGCGGCGCGGCAATCTGATCCAGCAGCACGGCGTGTTCCTGTCGGTCGGCCACGACGAATACTGGTCCGGCGAGGCGCGCACCAACGTCACGGCGGCGCGCGACGCCGGTGTGCACCTGGCGTTCTTCAGCGGCAACGAGGTCTACTGGAAGACCCGCTACGAGCCGAGCACCGACGGCGCCAACACGCCGTATCGCACGATGGCCTGCTACAAGGAGGGCTCGCTCGGCGAGAACGGCTGCGGCACGAAGTGCGATCCGTCCGCGGAGTGGACCGGACTGTGGCGCGACGGCTGCTCGCCCCAGTACGCGGCGAACGACGCCTGCCTGCCCGAGAACGCGCTGACCGGCCAGATCAGCTGGGACGGAGCGATCGGCCGGATCGAGGTGCCGGACACGTTCAAGGACCTGCGCTTCTGGCGCAACACGAGCATCGCCTCGCTGACGACCGGCCAGACCGCGACCCTGGGCCAGGAGTCCCTCGGTTCCGAGTGGGACTACGAGCAGCCGCTGTACGCCGCCAGCTACCCGCCGCGCCGCATCAAGCTGTCGAGCACGGTGCTGAACGGCAAGACCCATCACCTGTCGCTCTACCGCGCCGACAGCGGCGCGCTCGTGTTCGGCGCCGGCACGATCCAGTGGTCCTGGGGGCTCGACGACTTCCACACCTTCAACCAGGTGCCCACCAACGCCGACATGCAGCAGGCGACGGTCAACCTGTTCGCCGACATGGGAGTCGCGCCGGACTCGCTGCAGGCGGGCCTCGTGCCCGCCACGGCGTCGAGCGACACGCAGGCGCCTGCTTCGGTGATCTCGGCACCCGCCGACGGCTCGAGCACGCCGCAGAGCGACACGGTCGTCATCCAGGGCATGGCCACCGACGTCGGCGGCGGCGTCGTCGCCGGCGTCGAGGTCTCGGTCGACGGCGGCGCGACCTGGGCCGCCGCCACCGGCACCACGAACTGGACCTTCCTCTGGGCGCCGGCCGCGCAGGGCGTCGTGACGATCAAGAGCCGCGCGTTCGACGACACGGGCAACCTCGAGGTCGCCGGCGGGATCGGCGACCTCAACGTGATCTCGATCACCGTGACGGCGCCGATGTGCCCCTGCACGGTGTTCCCCGCGGCTCTGAGCCCGATCGAACCTCTCGGCAACGACAGTTCGCCGATCGAGGTCGGCATGAAGTTCCGCGCCGACAGCAACGGCTACGTCACGGCGCTGCGCTACTACAAGCCGGTCGGCGCGACCGGCACGCACACCGGCAGCCTGTGGACCGTCGGCGGCCTGAACCTGGCGCAAGAGGTCTTCACCGGTGAGACCGCCTCGGGCTGGCAGGAGGTCGCGCTGCCGACACCGATCGCGATCACGGCCGGCACCACCTACGTCGTGTCGTACTTCAGCGCCTCGGGCGACTACGTCGGCACCAACAACTACTTCACGACCCAGGCCGGCAGCGGCCTCGTGCACGGCCTGGCCGACGGCCTCGACGGCCCCAACGGCCTCTTCCGATACACGCTGGCGCCGGCGTTCCCGACGCAGACCTACCAGAAGAGCAACTACTGGGCGGACGTCGTGTTCGAGACGTCGCTCGTCGACACGACGCCACCGACGGTGACCTCCCACGTGCCGACGACGGGCGCCACCGGCGTGCCAACGGACACGGTCGTCACCGCCATGTTCAGCGAGGCGCTCGACGCCAGCACCGTGAACGGCACCACGATCGAGCTGCGCGACGCGCTGAACGCGCCGGTCGCCGCGAGCGTGCTCTACGACAGCGTTCTGCACCGGGCGACCCTGGTGCCGGCCGGCTGGCTCGACCCGCTCGCCACCTACACGGTGATCGTGCACGGCGGCGGCACCGACCCGCGCATCAAGGACCTGGCCGGCAACGCACTCGCCGCGGACGAGACCTGGTCGTTTGCGACCGCCGCCTCGGCGTCGACGATCTACTCGGCGTTCCCACGCACCGCGGTGCCGACCGGCGGGTTGTCCAACGACGCCCAGCCGACCGTCGGCATGGAACTCGGCATGCGCTTCCGCACCGACGTCGACGGCTTCGTGACCGCGCTGCGCTACTACAAGCCGGCCGGCGCGACCGGCACCCACACCGGTCACCTCTGGACCGGCACCGGCACGCAACTGGCGCAGCAGGTGTTCACCGGCGAGACCGCGTCCGGCTGGCAGGAGGTCACGCTGACGACGCCGGTCGCGGTGACCGCCAACACGACCTACGTCGTCTCGTACTTCAGCGCGTCGGGCGACTACACCAGCACGCTGAACTACTTCACGCAGCCCACCGCCGGCCCGCTCGTGCACGGCCTGGCGGACGGGTTCGACGGCACCAACGGGCTCTACCTCTACACCGCGGCACCCGCCTTCCCGACCCAGGGCTTCCAGAGCAGCAACTACTGGGCGGACGTCGTGTTCGCGACGGCCACCGGACCGGACGTGACGCCGCCGACGGTCACCGACCGTGCACCGCCGGCGAACGCCACCGCAGTGCCGATCGGCACGACGGTGACGGTGACGTTCAGCGAACAGCTCGATCCGCTGACGGTGGACGGCACGACGTTCGAGCTGCAGGACGCACTCAGCCTGCCGGTGCCCGCGAACGTCACCTACGACGGTGGCGCGTTCACCGCGACGCTGACGCCCACGGCGCCGCTCGATCCGCTCGCCACCTACACCGTGATCGTGCACGGCGGCGGCACCGATCCTCGCATCAAGGACACCGCAGGCAATGCGCTCGCGGCCGACGAGACCTGGTCGTTCACGACCGCCGGCAGGCCGCCGCTCAGCTACACCGTGTTCCCGCCGAACACCGTTCCCACCGGCACGCTGCAGAACGACAACCAGCCGACCGTCGGCATGGAGGTCGGCATGCGGTTCCGCGCCGACGTCGCCGGCACCGTCACGGCGCTGCGCTACTACAAGCCTGCCGGTGCCACCGGCGTGCACACCGGCAACCTCTGGACCAACGGCGGCACCCTGCTCGCGACGCAGGCGTTCACCGGTGAGACGGCATCCGGCTGGCAGGAGGTGACGCTGACGACGCCCGTCCCGGTCGCGGCGGGCACCACCTACCTGGTCTCGTACTTCACCAGCTCCGGCGACTACACCGGCGTCAACCACGTCTTCGACCAGCAGGTCGGCACCACGCTGGTGCATGGGCTGGCGGACGGCTTCGACGGCGCCAACGGCGTCTACCTCTACACCGCGGCGAGCGCGTTCCCGACGCAGACGTTCCAGAGCAGCAGCTACTACGCGGATCTGCGGTTCGTGCCCGACGTGCCCGACGTCACGCCGCCGACGGTCGCCGGCCAGCTGCCGGCGCCCGGCGCCACCGGCGTGCCGACGAACGCGACCATCAGCGTGACGTTCAGCGAGGTGCTCGACGCCAGCACGGTGAACGGCACCACGGTCGAACTGCGCGACGCGTTCAACGCGCCCGTGGCGGCCAGCGTCGGCTACACGACCGGCGCGCTCACGGCGACGCTGGTGCCGTCCGCATGGCTGGACCCGCTGGCGACCTACACCGTGATCGTGCACGGCGGCACCACCGATCCGCGCGTCAAGGACCCGTCGGGCAACGCCCTCGCCGCCGACGCGAGCTGGTCGTTCACGACCGGCACCGTGCCGATGGGCCCGTTCACGGTGTTCCCGCCGAACGAGGCGCCGGCCAATCCGGTCTTCAACGACAACCAGCCGACGGTCGGCATGGAACTCGGCATGAAGTTCCGCGCCGACGTCCCGGGCTTCGTCACCGCACTGCGCTACTACAAGGCCGCCGGGACCACCGGCACGCACACCGGGCACCTGTGGACCGGAACCGGCACACTGCTGGCGACGCAGGTGTTCACCGGTGAAACCCCGTCGGGCTGGCAGGAGGTCGCGCTGACCTCCCCGGTGCCGATCACGGCAGGCACGACCTACGTCGTGACCTACTTCAGCGCCTCTGGCGACTATGCCGGACAGCAGAACTACTTCACGCAACAGATCGGCACCGGTGTGCTGCATGGCCTCGCGAACGGCACCGACGGCCCGAACGGCATCTACGAGTACACCGCCGCCCCCACGTTCCCGACCCAGTCCTTCAACAGCAGCAACTACTATGCGGACGTCGTCTTCGACACGTCCAGCTTCGCGCTGACCGTCACCACGTCCGGCAGCGGCAACGTGGCGCGGAACCCCGACCAGGCGACGTTCTATCCCGGCAGCTCGGTCGAGCTGACGGCGACGCCCGATGCCGGCTACTCGTTCTCGGGCTGGAGCGGCGATGCCACCGGCATGGTCAACCCGCTGACCGTCGTGATGGACGCAGACAAGACGATCACCGCCACGTTCACGGCGATTCCGATCCTGCGCACACTGACGGTGACTGCGAGCGGCGGCGGCTCCGTCACCAAGGACCCCGACCTCGCCAACTACGTGGACGGCAGCTCGGTGCAGCTCACCGCCGTCGCCGATCCCCACCATACGTTCGCCGGCTGGAGCGGCGACGCGGGTGGCACCGACAACCCACTGACCGTGGTGATGGACGGCGACAAGGTCGTCACCGCCACCTTCACGCTCGACACCCACACCGTCGCGGTCAACACCGTCGGCAGTGGTTCCGTCGCCAAGAGCCCGGACCTGGCCGCCTACGACTACGGCACCACGGTCGACCTGACCGCCACCGCCGATGTCGGCTACACGTTCACCGGCTGGAGCGGTGACGCGAGTGGCACGGCGAATCCGCTGACCGTGCTGGTCGACGGCGACAAGGTCGTCACCGCGACCTTCACGCTCGACATGCACACGCTGTCGATCCAGACCGTCGGCGGCGGCTCGGTCAGCAAGGACCCCGACCTGCCCACCTACCCGTACGGCAGCACCGTGGTGCTGACTCCGGATCGCAGCGGCGGCTTCGTGTTCACCGGCTGGAGCGGCGATGCAACCGGCGCCGCCAATCCGCTGACGCTGCTGATGGATGGCGACAAGGACATCACGGCGACCTTCACCAGCAACGGCCAGCTGCCGGCCTCGAATACCCCCAGCGGCAAGGGCTGCTACACCCTGTCCGACTCGTTCTATCAGTACTTCGCGACGCCGCCGGCGGCAGCGGCCGCACTCGACGGCACTTCGATCCGACTGACGCCCCAGGGATCGACCTATGCGGTCACCTACGGGGGCGGCACCTACCTGCCACCGGACGGCTTCGCGACGACGATCCTGAGCGGCGTCGACGACGGCCAGGTGGAGATCACGCCCAGCAGCACCGTTCCCTATCCCGGCGGTTCGGCCGCCTCGCTGTGGGTGCACAGCAACGGCATCGTCGGCACCGGGCCGATCACGATGCCGGACGTGCCGAACTCGCACGTGCCGACGGTCGCCGACTTCCTCGACGAGACCTCGGCGGCATGGTTCAGCTGGCACGACTTCAACGTCGCGGAGGGGGGCGCGATCCGCTGGCAGGAAGTGGCAGGCGTGCTGTGTGTCACCTGGCAGGGTGCCGAGAGCTACCCCGGCTCCCCGACGGCCAATCCGAGCACGTTCCAGTTCCAGTTCGACCTGAACGCGGGACCGACCTACGGCGTGGTGACCTACGTCTGGGTCAGCGTCACCGCGGTCGGCACGATGCAGTCGACCGGCCGCGCCGAACAGACGCTGGTCGGCTGGTCGCCGGGCGGGCCGTCCAGCGACGGCGACTCCGTCGACCTGGCGACGGCCACCCCGTTCTCGACGTGGGCCGTCGAAGCGCCGCCGCTGACGCTGTCGGTCGCGCCGACCCCGGTGTCGACGGCCAGCACCGGGACCCTGGTCACCTACACGGTGGCGAACGTGCCCGAGACGTTCCCCGGCTCGGGCGAACACCTGTCGGGCGTGTTCTTCAGCTTCGCGCCGGCCGTCGCCGGCGTCGACCTCGGCAACATGCTCGGGGCTCCAGGGTGCCTGGTCTATCTGCAGACTCTCGACGCGTCGATCAACTGCGGCCCGTCGACGTCGGCAGTGCAGACCGGCGACCTGCTGTTCCCGCCGGGCGTCCCCTACGGCCTGACGCTCAACGCCCAGGCCGTTGGCGTGTTCGACCCCGGCACGCTGCCGAACGGCCAGAACGCGGCTGGTCTGATCACCAGCAACGTCGTCGTGCAGTTCGTCAGCGACTACTAGGGAACGGGCGGGGTGGCGGCTTCACCCGCCCATGCTGGAGCTGACGGCGCTGGGCGCCGCAGCTCAGCGGCGAGAGGCTGGGTCGCAACGACGTTCCATGCCTCGGGATCCGTGTCCTCACGGATGGAGTGCTACGGACCGACGGCACCCGCCCCAGCGCGGCAGCGGTGGCGACCGACGTCACCGCCGCACGGTCAGCCGGCGCGCGACCTTCCACGCCAGGGACTCGCGCGGCACCAGGGTCCGGAACAGGTCCGTCGAGCTCTTCTTGGCGCTGAGGCGCAGCCGCTCGAGCGGCGTCAGCCGTTGCCGGTAGGCCGCGAAGTAGGCCTTCAGTTCGTCGAGCGTGCGCGCGCGGCCGTTGTCGGCGTAGCGCACGTACGGCGTGAAGTCCGGATGCAGGTCCGACGCCGGCCACGAGCCGTGCAGCGTCGTCTTCATGAAGTTGCCGATCAGCAGATCGTCGAAGATCTCGTAGCGGACCGCGGTCATCAGCGAGTGCCGCGGCGCCTCGAACGTGACCCCGCGGCGGAACTTGCCGGTGCGCAGCTCGATGCGGTGGTCCTTGCCGCCGACGCGGAAGTTCAGGAAGTCGAAGCACCGCGGCAGGTGCTCCATGCGCCGGAAGTAGGCCTCGAGCTGTTCCGACTCGGCGCGCTCGAGCTGTTCGGACCAGTTGTCGCCGAACGCCTCGGGCGGCAGGATCTTCGGGTTGGTCGCCTCGGGATCGATCGTCTCGAACGTGCCCTTGTTGCAGTCGAAGCGGATGTAGGGCGGCAGCATCTCGACCTGCGTCGACTTGAAGCCGATCGCGTGGTCGTCGACGTCGGCGGCCGACTCGCTCGCCCAGACGCTGTCGGCGCGCTGGTAGCGGTGCATCGCGCTGAACGGCAGCGTGTGGGTGACGCCGAAGCTCTCGGCGATGTGCGCGATGCGCGGCCCCAGCGGCAGACCGCTCGCCTTCCGGAGCTGGGCCGGCGGCGTGATGCGCCGCCCCTGCTCGTCGTGGAAGTTGATCATGTCCGTGTCGCCGTAGCCGGTGAGCCGCAGCAGGAACGAGCGCCGGAACTCGCGGATCGTCTTCTTGACGAACGACTCCCAGCCGTGGTCGGACGCGTCGTTGAGGTCGACCAGCAGCGTGCCACCGACGTCGACCAGCAGCAGCGCGTCCTGGTTGTAGTCGGCGATCGACAGCACGCGGATGTTGGGCGACAGCTGCGTCCACTCGCGGTCCGGCAGCACCTTGACCGTGCGGCCCTGCTCGACGAAGCCGTCGCGGATGCGGCTGCCCCGGTGATCGGGCAGCAGGATCGTCGCGTCTTTGAACAGGTTCAGCGAGTCGCCGTCGAGATGATCGGGGTGACCGTGCGAGATCCACACGAACGGGCAGCGCGCGATGGCCTCGCGCTGCTCGGCCGGCACCTCGTGCGCGAGCACCCAGCTGCCGAAGTACGGGCTGCCGTCGATCCAGGGATCGGTGGCCAGGATCGGACCCCGGTCGTAGGCGATCAGGGTGGCGTTGCCGATGGTGTCGAAACCCAATTCCATGTGTGGCTCGTCGAGTCGAAGGGAGCGCCCTGCCACCGAGCCAGCGGTGCCTGGCAACCCCGGTGGGGAGGATCGCGGCGGCGGCGACGCGTCGTCCCGGGGAGACCATCGCGGGTGATCCGGGCGGCGTCAACGGGCACAGTAGCCACCGCCGGCCGGGACCGCCAAGACAGGCCACCGGCACGGCGCGCACGGCGCCCGAGCCGGACGATGGCAGCGACGCCACGGCACACCCGCCCGGCCCCGTCGGGTCGCGCCGCGGCCGGCCGTGGCCGCGCCGGATCGCACGAGCCGCGGCCGGCGCCGGCGGGCATGATGGCGCCATGGAACCACGCGACGCCGACGCCCGGAACATCGTCGAACGGAACCCCGACGGCACGTTCACCAAGGAGACGCTGCAGCGGGCGATGAAGGCGCTGAAGAAGCGCATGAAGCTGACCCGCCTCGACGACGAGTCGCGGCTCGGCCACGACGCGATGAGCCGCGGCGGCCGCTCCGCCATCACCGGCGTGCAGCCGCCGCCGCAATATCCGGCCGAGGTGTGGCAGGCGCTGGCGGCGAAGGGCCGCATCCGCCTCGACCGGCACGGTCTCGCCGAGATCCTCGAGCAGCCGAGCAACCCGTGACCGGCCGCGCGCGGCGGCGCCGCACCTACCGCCGCCGGAACTGCGCGACGCCGAGCTGCCGGTCGGCGTCGACCAGCTCGTAGCCGGCCCGGTCCAGCACGCGCAGCAGGTCGCGCCCCATCTGCTGCATCGCCGGCGCGAGGCCGGCGCCGAGCAGTTCCTGCCCCAGCACCAGCCAGATGCCCGAGGTCGACGCCGGCACGTCCTGCACGATCTGCGCCAGGTCCGCGACCAGGCTGCCGTCCTCGAGCGCCTGCAGGTAGCGGCTGACGGCCGCGGGCGCCGCCGCCAGGGCCGGCGGCAGCAGTCGACAACCGAACTCGACGCCGCTGCGCGCGGAGCGGCAGCGGCCGTGCGCCCAGACGTAGCCGTCGTCGTAGAGGTGCACGATCACCGGCAGGCCGACGGAACCGCACAGGATCACCGTGTCACCGCTCGGCACCCGTGCCGCGAGCTGCTGCGCCACGGCGCGGTTCGGGTCCGGTCCGGCCGGGGCGGTGAAGTAGCGCCAGTCCTTGCCGACGACCGCGAGCGCGAGCGCGGCGACCGCGCTCCACGCGAGCCATCGGCACACCCGACCCGGCGCGGCGGTCGCGGCGGCGATCGCCTGCCCGAGCAGCAGCACGAACCCCGGGTAGGCGATCAGGTCGTAGCGGCCGGGGCCGTAGACCGGGCGCACCAGCGACACCAGCCACAGGACCAGCAGCGGCCCGAGACACAACGTCGCGCAGGCCAGCGCCGCCCGCCGCTGCGGCGACGGGCCCGACCGGCGCAGCAGCCCGAGCGCGGCGACCGCCCCCATCGCCACCAGCGCCGCGATGCGCAGCGCGGCCGGGAACGGCAGCGACGAGAACTGCTTCAGGAACAGCGGCGTGCGTTCGGCCTGCCCGCCGAGCAGGAACAGCTCGAACGACGTCGCGATCGCGCCGGGGCCCGAGAGTCCCGCCCACAGCAGTTCGAGCCAGCGCATGTCGCTGGCCGCGAACGGCGTGTGCCGCGACCACCACAGCAGCCAGGGCAGCAGCAGCAGCACCGCGGCGGCGCCGGCGGCGGCCACCCACCTGGCGGTGCGCCAGCGGGCGGCCGCCGGCGCCGACCGACCGAGCACGGCGAATGCGATCGCCAGCGGGATCGCCGCCAGGTAGTGCGTGTGCAGCGCCGCGGTGCTGGCGAGCACGAGCAGCAGCCAGGTGCGCACGTCGAGGCGCGCGACCAACCGCCACAGCAGCCACAGCGCGAGCATCAGTTCGCACAGCAGCAGCGCGTAGGCGCGGGCCTCCTGCGAGTAGTACAGGTGCAACGGCGATGCGAGCACCAGCAGCGCCGCCGCGACCGCCGCACGGTTGCCGAACACGAAGCGCGCGGTGTGGAACGTCGACCAGACGAACGCCGCGCCGGCCACCGCCGAGAACGAGCGCAGGCCGGCCGCCCCGACGCCGAACACGCCGCTCCACAGCCGCGTCAGCCAGTGGTAGAGCGGCGGCGTGTTGTGCACGTAGTCGAGTCCGTCCGGCCCGTAGGCGATGTGCGCGGTCAGCGCCTCGTCGAACCACAGCGGCTGCGTGCCGATCCGCCACAGCCGCAGCAGCAGCGCCGCCGCGGCGAACGCCAGCGCGGCCCCGTGCCAGGCGCGCTCCGACCACGCACCCTCGCGTGCGTCCGGCGGCGCGCTCACTCGGCGGCCTCCGACGCGACGCCCGCCGCCGAGCGTTCCGCCGCTGCGAGCGCCTGCAGGCGTCGCCACAGCGAGTCGATGCCGGCCGGGCAACGGGCGTCGCCGGCCGCGGCGAGGCGCTCGCGCTGCACGACGTCGCGCAGCAGCGCGGCGGTGTCGATTGCCGCATCGAGGCCGAGGCGGCGGCGCAGATGCTCGAGTTCGTCGAGCGCGCCCGCGGCCAGCCGATCGACGTCGACGAACACCGCGCCGTCCGGCGGCAGCTGCCGCAGCAGCGCCTGCAGGTGGTAGGCGTAGAAGCGCGCCGCGAGCCAGCGCGGCAGGTGGTCGCGGCGGCCCAACGACGCCAGCACGGCCGCCGGCTGGCGCAGGCACACGACGACGCGCCGCACGGGCGCGGCCTGCCGCCAGCTGCCGAGCGTCAGGCAGAAGCGCGGATCCTTGACCGCCCCGTCGCGGTACTGCCGGCCCAGTTCGGCGACCGCCGCGCGTTCGCGTTCGGCGCGCCGCGCGATCGCCGCCGCGCCGGGCATGGTCAGGTAGACGAGCTTGCTCAGCCACGCGACGAGCCGCGACCGGTTGCGCGGCAGACCGGTCACGATCCGGCTGTTGCAGTCCATCACCGTGCGCTGCTCGAAGTACCCGGCGGCGTTCCAGCGATCGCTGGGAAACCGATCCTCGGCCGCGCCGAACGACACGCCCATGCCGGCCAGCAGCTGGCACACCAGCGAGGTGCCCGAGCGGTGCATGCCGGTGACGACGATCATGGTCGTGGCGCGGTCGGCGGCGGGCAGTTGACGGTGCGCTCGACGAGGTAGCGCGGCCGCCCTTCGACCTGATCCAGCACGCGGCCGAGGTAGGCGCCGACGATGCCGATCGCGATCAGCTGCACGCCGGCCAGCACCAGCAGCACCGTCAGCCACGGCGCGATCGCCGCCCACGGCTCTCCGGCCCGCGAGGCGGCGAGGACCGCCCAGGCGATGCCGATCGCGGCTCCGGACCCGACCAGGGCGACGCCGAGCTGGAAGACGATCGCCAGCGGTCGCCGGCCACACGACAGGAACCCGAGCACCGCGAGGTCGCACAGGTCCTTCAGCGAGTACTTCGACCTGCCCGCACGACGTTCGGGTCGGTCGTAGAGATGACCGCACTGACGGAAGCCGACCCAGGTGCGCATGCCGCGCAGGAAGCGGTGGCGCTCCGGCAGCCGATCGATCGCGTCGACGACGCGGCGCGACAGCACCGAGAAGTCGCCGCTGTCGAGCGGCACCGGCAGGTCGCTGATCAGGCGCAGCAGGCGATAGAACGCCCGGTAGCCGAGCCACCGCAGCAGCCCGCTGCGCCGCGAACGCCGCACGCCGTAGACCACGTCGTAGCCCTGTTCGGCCTTGGCCAGCATCTGCAGCATCTCGCCCGGGGGGTCCTGCAGGTCCGCATCCAGCAGCGCGACGTAGGCCCCGCGCGCATGCTCGAGCCCGGCGGCGAGCGCGCTCTCCTTGCCGAACCGGCGCGACAGGCGGATCAGCCGCAGCGATGGCTGCCGCTCGATCTGCGCCTCGACCAGCTCCGCGGTGCCGTCGGTCGACCCGTCGTCGACGACCAGCACCTCCGACGGCTGCGGCAGCTGCGCGAGCGCCGCGAACACCTCGGCGAGCGAGCCCTCGACGGCCTCGCGCTCGTTGCAGGCGGGCAGGACGACGGAGAGATGGGGATCGGCCATGCGCGGCGGCGATGGTAGGCGAGCCGTGTCGTTCTGCGTAGCATCGAGTCGCCGCCACGGACAGCTCTCCCCAGCCGAGCAACGCCATGGACATGCCCAAGCCGTCTGCCGATCACGACCGTCTCGGACTGCTGTGCGGCGACTGGCGCGGCACCGAGACGATGCATCCGTCACCCTGGGACCCGCGGGGCGGCACCGCCGAGGGACACACGCGTTCGCGCCGCGCACTCGCCGGCGTCGCCGTGCTCAGCGACTACCAACAGCGGCGCGGCGGCGTGCGCACGTTCGAGGACCACGGCGTCTACACCTGGGACCCGGCCGCGCGCGAAGTGGTGCTGCACTGGTTCGACGGCATGGGCCAGGGCCGCGAGCAGTTCCGCGGCACCTGGCACGGCGACCAGCTGGTGCCGACCAGCCACAACCCGCAGGGCCGGATGCGGCTGCGCTGCGACTGCGCCCGACCCGGCGTGCTGGTGTCCGGCATGGAGACGTCGATGGACGGCCGCACCTGGTCGAAGCTGTTCGACGGCACCTACCACCGCGCGCCATGACGACCCGCCGCCGCGTGGTCGCCGCCGTGTTGGCGGGCGCCGTCACCAGCCTGGTCCCGCTCGCGGCCCAGAGCACGCCGGCGCGCGACACCGTGCGCCTGGACAACGGCAGCGAGGTGCGCGGCCGCGTGCTGCGCGTGGATGCCAAGGTGGTCGTCGTGCGGGTCGGCAGCGTCGATCGCACGATCCGCCGCGACCAGGTGCAGTCCTTCACCAGCGTCGCCAGCCACCACCGCGAACTGATGGCGCGCTGGCGCGACACCGCCACCACCGACGCCACCGCACTGCTGGCGCTGGCCACGACGGCCGAGCAGCAGGACCTCCCGCACGAGGCGAAGCTGCTGCGCTGGTACGCGGTGCTGCTGCGGCCCGAGGACGCCGCGATCCACGCGGCGCTCGGCAACCGCGAACAGGGCGGCCGCTTCCGCGTCGAGATCGACGGCAAGTGGGTGCCGTTCGCGGACGCCGACGCGCTCGGCGAGGACTTCGACGACGCGTGGAAGCTGCGCTCGGAGCACTTCACGATCCGCTGCGCCGCCGGGCTGCGCACCGGGCTCGACACGCTGATGGAACTGGAGGCGCTCTACTGGCGGTTCCACGACCTGTTCGGTCCGTCGCTGCAGCTGCTCGAACTGGTCGAACCGATCGACGTGCGGCTCTACCGCACGCGCAAGCAGATGCCGAACGTCAGCAACAACGTCGGCGCCTACTTCTCCCGCAGCGAGCCGGCGCTGTTCACCTGCGTCGAGAACGGCCGTCCCTGCGCGTTGGTGCACGAGGCCACGCACGGCCTGCTGTACCACTTCTTCGTGCGCGCGGCGAAGGCGCGCGGCGACCTGCCGGGCTGGCTCGACGAGGGCTGGGCCGAGTACATCGACGGCCTCGCGCAG
Organism: Planctomycetota bacterium; assembly: GCA_016794035.1. Taxonomy (GTDB): domain Bacteria; phylum Planctomycetota; class UBA1135; order UBA1135; family UBA2386; genus JAEUHS01. The sequence goes on along the minus strand of JAEUHS010000037.1, from coordinate 37,593 downwards.
GCGCGGGTGCCGGGCAAGCCGACGTTCCTCGAGCGCAGCACGAAGCCCGGCCACCTGCAGACGCTCGCCGCCGCGCGCCAGCAGGACGATCTCTACGGCGTGCACCGGCTGCTGAACTTCAAGAGCAGCGACTTCGGCGCGTCGTCGCACCAGGACACCAAGTACGCGCAGGCCTGGGCGCTGTTCCGCTACCTGTTCGAGCACCCGGACGACGCGCTGCGCGCGCAGTTCGTCGACTACCTGCAGCAGGCCGCGGCCGGCAAGGGCCAGGCGTCGAGCTTCCGCCGCATCTTCGCCCGGCAGGAACGGCAGCTCGAGACCGAGCCCTGGCAGTAGCGCGTGCGCGTGCGCGTGCGCGTGCGCTACTCGGCGACCAGTGCGACGTCGAGCTGCAGCGACAGCCCGACCAGGTCCTCGAGCAGCCGCGATTCGAGCGACAGCCCGCCCAGGCGTTCGAGGCAACCGCGCAGCTGCACCGTGACGCCGGCCCAGGTGACGCCCGGCTGGCTCAGCACCGCGCGCCAGCCGCTGCGCGCGCGCAGCAGACCGGTGAGTTCGCCGATCTTCTCCTCGGCCCAGTGGAACCCGTGCGGCAGCACCTCGTGGATCCACAGACCTTCGTCGCGCACGCCGCGGCGATGCGGGCCGCTGTCGCCCTTGGCGAACGCGCGCGTCGGCGGCAGGTCGAGCAGCGCGGTGACCCGCTCGGGCGCGACGTCGTCGAGCACCAGCCGCAGCGCGACGGTCGCGCCGGGCACGACGGCGACGTCGCGTTCGTCCCACCGCTCGCCGGTCCAGCGCCACTGCACCTGCAGGAAGAACGACTCCGGCTGCAGGCGGTAGCTGCTGACCGCGTGCTCGCCGTGCTGCTGCGTGTGCCCCGGTGCCACGTGCCCCCACGCCGGCTGCCGCTCGAGCAGCGACCGCAGCAGGTCGCTGCGGCTGCAGCGCAGGCGCAGCAGCGGCAGATGCGGCGGCGCGACGACCGGCATGCTCACGGCTCCGGCACCGGCGGCGGCGGCTGCAGCCGCGGCCCCGTCACGTCGTCGGTCAGGATCTCCTCGACGTCGAGCACGGCGCAGCGGCAGCCGACGCCGAGCAGCGACGCCAGCGACGGTTCGGTGCGGTTCTCGTCGCCGGAGATCCACTCCTTGACGTAGGTGCCGTGCTCGCACTGCACGCGCAGCTCGAGCGTCGACGGCCCGGCCGGTCGCAGCGCCAGCACGCGCAACCGCCGGTGTCGATCGAGGTCGGCGCGACGGTGCGCCACGCGCTGCGGCGTGCGCTGCACGATCTCGCCTGCGAACGCCGCCGCGCGTGCGAACGCGGCTGCGTCGGGCGGCGCGTCGATCGCGACCTCGGCGCGGTAGATCTTCTCGAAGTGCTGCTGCTTCCAGTAGACCAGCCGCTGCCGCTCGACGCGCACGAACGGCTGCAGCTCGATCGCCCCTTCGGCGCGTCGTTCGATGTCGAGACGCAGCGCCTCGAGGTCGATGTCGCCGCGGCGCGCGCCCAGCACCTCGAACACGAACGGCCGCCCGCGGCCGAGCATCAGCACGTCGACGTCCTCGCGGCCGGCGCCGTGGAAGCGGCCGGCCTTGGCCTGCATCGCCGGCAGCAGGCGCCGCGCGATCAGCTCCTGCACCGATTCGCGCGTCAGCTTGCCGAAGCCGCCGCAGCGTCGACAGTCGGTGCGCCGCCGCCGGCTGCCCTTGCAGTCGGGACAGAAGAACACCGTCTGCGGCAGGCCCCGGCGCAGCTTGCGGTAGCGCGACTCGAGCCAGAGGTTCGTCCGCCGCGCTGGCAGCGAGACGTCGGACGGGGCCGGATCGGACATGACGCGCAGAACAGACCACCGCGCCGCGTCCGAGGCAAGCGCGGGCAGGCCGCCGGCCGCCGATCAGCGGGCCGGACCGGCGGTGGCGTTGGCGCGGCGGCTGTCCTTGCGCAGGGTCGAGTTCTGCCGTTCGGTGCGGCGTTCGAGGAAGCGGCCCAGCAGGCCGAAGAACTCGCGCACGTCGATCGGCGTCTGCAGGAACGAGTGCACGTTGTACTTGCTCTTGTCGACCGCCATGTCGCGCACGTTGCGCGACGCCGTCATCACGAACAGCTCGGTCGTGGTGTCGAACGAACGCAGGTGGTGCAGCAGCTTGACGGTGTCCTTCTCGCGCGGGTCGACGCCGAGGAACACGGCGTCGAAGTGGCGGCTGCGCACCTCGTTGATGCCGGCGTAGCCGCTGCCCACGGTGACGTGGAACTCGGGGAACTGCTGCAGACCGACCTTCACCTGGTCGCGCACCAGCGGATCCTTCTCGACGAGCAGTACTTCCATGTTGCGTCCCCGGCCGGTATCGGCAGTCGCGGCGCCGGCCCCGCGCCCGCGTGCGTCGGCCCCTTGCCACCGATGCCTTGACCGCGCGACCCGGCCGCGGTGTCGTTGCCCGCGCATGAAGTTCCTCGCGGGCATCGACGAAGCCGGCCTCGGCCCGATCCTCGGGCCGCTCGTGGTCGGCGGCGTCGCGATGCTCGGCCCCGAGGGCACCGACCCGTGGCGCGTGCTCAACCGTCACGTCGCGCGCCGGAGCCACAAGCAGGGCAAGGTGCGCGTCGCCGACAGCAAGCTGGTGCACGCCGGCCCGCACGGCCGTCAGCGGCTCGAGGAGACCGCGCTGGTGTTCTGGGCGGCGCAGCGCGGCGAACTGCCGCCGACGCTCGCCGTGTGGCTGCAGCAGCTCGGCGCCGACGTCGCGCACCTGCAGCGCTGTCCGTGGTACGAGGACCTCGCGCTGCCGCTGCCGCTGCACGCCGACGCCGACTGGCTGCAGCTGCAGGCCGAACTGGTAGCGCGCGCGCTGCGCAAGGCCGACGTCGCGCTGCTCGACATCGCGGTGCGGCCGGTCGACGTCGAGGAGTGGAACGACCTGATCGCCGACACCGACAACAAGAGCCGCGCCCACTTCCGCGCCTATGCCGAGGTGCTCGGCCGACTGCTCGACCGCCTGCCGGCGTCGACGCCGCCGGAACCGCAGGGGCACGTCGTCGCCGACCGCTGCGGCGGCCGCATGCACTACGCCGAGGACCTGCGGCGCCTGCGGCCCGGCGCCACCGTCGAGACCCTGTGCGAGCGGCCGCCCGAATCGTCGTACCGTCTGCGCTCGGCCACCAGCGACGTCACCGTCACGTTCGCCGAAGGCGGCGAGGCGCGCGCGTTCCCGACCGCGCTGGCGAGCTGCTTCGCCAAGTACCTGCGCGAGCTGATGGTCGAGGCGATGAACCGGTGGTTCTGCGCGCGCGTGCCGGGTCTGCTGCCGACCGCCGGCTACTACACCGACGGGCACCGCTTCCTCGGCGACCTCGAACCCTACCTGCAGCAGAGCGGCCTGCCGCGCGGACGCCTCGTGCGCGTGCGCTGAGCGCCGGTCCACCGCGCCGGCGTCACTCGGCGCGGAAGCCGGTGTCGTCCTGCAGGTCGGCGGCGTTGGCGGCGGCGACCGCGAGTTCGTCGCAGCGCTCGTTCTCGACGTCGCCGGTGTGGCCGCGCACCCAGCGCCATTCGATCGTGTGGCCGTCGATCGCCTCGAGCAGCCGCTGCCACAGGTCCTGGTTCTTGACCGGCTGCCTGCCCGACGTGCGCCAGCCGCGCTTCTGCCAGCCGGCGAGCCAGCCCTTGCTGAGCGCGTGGATCACGTACTGCGAGTCGGACCACAGCACGACCTTGCACGGCTGCTTCAGCGCCTCGAGGCCGACGATGGCGCCGAGCAGTTCCATGCGGTTGTTGGTCGTGTGGCGGAAGCCGGCCGACAGCTCCTTCCTGTGTTCGCCGGCCAGCAGCACGGTGCCGTAGCCGCCGCGCCCCGGGTTGCCGAGGCAGGCACCATCGCTGTAGATCGTCACGTTCGGCTTCGGCATGGCGCGCCGGCATAGCCGCCCGCCGGCCGCGCGACAACGTTCAGCCGCCGTCGAGCGCGCCCGCGAACGTCACCAGCTCGGACCAGAACGCGGCGAAGTCGCCCGCGAGCGCGTCGTAGTGCGCGCGCAGCTGCGCGGCGCCTTCGCCGAGCGGCGTCGGCCGCGACAGCCGCCGCGCCATGCGGCGCAGCACGGCGTCGATGCCGTCGATCTGCGCGTAGCCGACCAGCCAGCCCTGGTCCTCCATCCACGGCAGCACCGAGACGAGTCGCGGCGGCAGCAAGGCCGCGTGCTCGCGCAGCAGCGCGTGCACCGACGCCGCGAAGTCCGGCAGCGGCCGACCGTCGCCGAGCCGGTCCCAGTCGCGCGCCAGATAGTGGTCGTAGAACACGTCGACCAGCACGCCGGCGAGGCGGCGGAACGGCGCGTCGAGCCGTTGGCGGCTGCACCGCACGATCGGGTGCGCATCGACGAACGCATCGACCGCGCGGTGCTGCCGGATGCCGCGCTGCAGTTCAGGGCGCAGGGCCACGACGTCGACGCCGCGCACGAAGTCGCCGCACAGGTTGCCGAGGCGCAACAGCGGCTCGCTCGGCGACAGGCGCAGGTGCGCGAGCCAGTTCATCGCGGCGGCTCGCCGAGGCCGGTCTCGCGCTGCAGCGCCCGGCGCGCGCTGCGGCCGACGACGACGACCGCGAGCAGCGTCGCCGCGATCGCCAGCCACGTCGACCAGGCGCCGCCGTCGGCGCTCCAGTCGAGATCGGACAGTCCGGCGCCGACGACCGCCGCGCCGATCGCGCGCGGTGTGGTACCGAGCACGGTCGCCAGCAGGAACGTCAACGGCCGCACCCCGAACGCCGCCAGCAACAGGTTGGTCGCCGCGAACGGCATCACCGGCGACAGCCGCAGCAGGGCGATCACCCAGACCGTGCGCAGGAAGCCGCGGCCGAGCAGCGCGCGATGCACCGCCACGGCGCGCGGCGAGTCGGCCAGCGCCCGCACCGCGCGCGCGCCGACCCAGCGCTGCCAGACCGCGAACGCCAGCGACGCCGCCAGCACGACGACCAGCCACGCGACCACCGAGCCGAGCACGCCGCCGAACAGGAAGCCGGCCACCAGCGACGTCGCGTGGGTCGGCAGCAGGCACGCCGCCGCGGCGACGGCGCCGCCGAGCCAGAACGTCAGCACCGAGGCGAGGTCGTGCCGGAACCACGGCAGCCACCACGCCGACGTCGCCGTCAGCGCGACCACGCCGAGCAGCGGCCCGACGGTCGCGACCAGCAGCAACGGCGCGGTCGGCCCGAGGTCGACCAGCAGGCGGCGCGCGCGCGCGAGCAGGCCGGAGGTCGGGGGTGGCAGCGCCGGGATCATGGCGGCGCAGGGTCGGCCAACCCGGGCCCGAAGGCAAGGGCGGCCGGAAGCCCCCCCCGTGCCATCGGGCGGCCATCGCGGCGCGGCCCGACCGCGGCAGGGCCGTGCCTTTGCATTGCAAAGATGCTCCAATGCGGCCCATGCTCGGCCTCCTGCGCCACGTCGATTCCCTGCTGCGCGGCCACTTCACGCGCCGCGACGACCTGCTCGCCGGCCGCATCGCGGTGCCGAGCAAGACCCTGACGATCGCCGGCGTGCTGCTCGGCTGCGCCTACGGGCTGTTCATGGGGCTCTACGCCGTGCTGCGCAGCGAGAACCCGAGCAGCGAGCAGCTGCTGGCGACGGTCGCGAAGGTGCCGCTGCTGTTCCTCGCCACGCTGTGCGTGACGTTCCCGTCGCTGTACGTGTTCTCCGCGCTCGCGAACTCGCGGCTGACCGCCGCGCAGACGCTGCGGTTGCTGCTGGCGGCGATCACCGTCAATCTCGCGCTGCTGGCGAGCTTCGGCCCGGTGACCGCGTTCTTCACGCTGTCGACCGACAGCTACCCGTTCCTGGTGGTGCTCAACGTCGTGTTCTTCGCGCTGTCGGGCTTCGCGGGACTGATGTTCCTGCGGCGCGTGCTCGACACCGTGTTCCTGCCGGCCCCGCCGCGACCGAGCGAGACCGAAGGCGAGCGCGACGACGCCGGCCGGCCGCTGCCGCCGCTGCCCAACCGCGCCGACGCGGCCGTCGGCCGGCGCGTGTTCTCGATCTGGATCCTCACCTACGGCCTGGTGGGCGCGCAGATGGGCTGGATCCTGCGGCCGTTCATCGGCGCACCGACGCTCGAGTTCACGTTCTTCCGGCCCCGCGACGCGAGCTTCTTCGCCGGCGTGATCGAGGCGCTGCGCGCGCTGTTCCGGTGATCGCGGCCGCCGACGACCTGCTGCGCGGCCGCCGCTCGTACGCGCCGGGGCGCGGCGCCGTGCCGTGGCGGCAGCTGCTGGCGTTCGTGCTTCTGTTCGGCTGCCTCTACGGCTGCGTGCTCGGCTCGTTCGGCGGCCGCGGGCTGCAGGCGCTCTACTCGGCGTGCAAGGTGCCGCTGCTGCTGCTCGTCTCGACCGCGGTCTGCCTGCCGAACTTCTACGTGGTCAACGTGCTGCTCGGCCTGCGCGACGACTGGAGCGCCGCCTGCCGCGCGATCTTCGCCGCGCAGGGCACGTTCGCGATCATGCTGGCCGCGCTGGCACCGGTCACCGCGCTGGTCTACGTGTCGTCCGACCACTACGAGCTGGCGATCGTCGCCAACGGCCTGATGTTCGCGATCGGCACCACGGCCGCGCAGCTGACCATGAACCTGCACTACCGCGCGCTGGTGCGGCACGACCGCCGCCACCTGATCGGCCGCGCCGCCTGGGTGCTGCTCTACGTGTTCGTCGCCATCCAGCTGGCCTGGGTGCTGCGCCCGTTCCTCGGCGCGCCCGACCTGCCGACGCGCTTCCTGCGCGAGGACGCATGGACCAACGCCTACGTCGCCGTCGCCGGCGTGCTGGCGCGGCTGTTCGGCAGCTGAGCCGATGCGTGCCTCCGCCGCACCGACCGCCTAAGCTGCTCGCCCCGCGATGAGCACCGAACTGCCGCAGAAGTACGACCCGCAGACGCTCGAGCCCGGCGTGACGCAGCGCTGGCTCGAGACCAAGGCGTTCGCCACCTTCCCCGACGCCCGCGACGAACGCTACGTCGTGATGATGCCGCTGCCGAACGTCACCGGCGCGCTGCACATGGGGCACGCGATGGACAACGTGATGCAGGATCTGCTGATCCGCTGGCATCGCATGCAGGGCGACAACACGCTGTGGCAGGCGGGCACCGACCACGCCGGCATCGCCACGCAGGCCGTGGTCGAGAAGCGGCTGAAGGAGCTCGAGGGCAAGACGCGCCACGACGTCGGCCGCGAGGGCCTGGTGCAGCGCATCCACGACTGGGCCTCGCAGAGCCAACAGCGCATCCGGGCGCAGCAGCAGGCGATGGGCTGCTCGTGCGACTGGGACCGCGCCCGCTTCACGATGGACGCGGTGTGCGCGCGCTCGGTGCGGCACACGTTCTTCGCGATGTTCAAGGACGGGCTGATCTTCCGCGGCAACCGGCTGGTGAACTGGGACTGCGCGCTGCAGACCGCGGTCGCCGACGACGAGCTGTACTCGGCGGAGGTGCAGGGCACGTTCTCGTACCTGCGCTACCCGGTGCTCGACCCGCAGCCCGGCGAGCCGACCCACGTGGTCGTCGCGACGACGCGGCCGGAGACGATGCTCGGCGACACCGCCGTGGCGGTGCACACCGACCCGGCGGCGGCGCTGGGCGCGGCGATCGCGACCTGGCGGCAGAAGCTCGCCGAGGCCCCCGCCAAGGAGCAGGCGGCGGCGCAGGCCGAACTCGACCGTCTGCTCGCACGCGAACGCACCGTGCTGCCGGCGCTGCGGCAGATCGCGGCGATGGCGCAGGCCGGCCGCAAGCTGCAGCTGCCGCTCGCGCGCCGCGCGATCCCGCTGATCCAGGACGACTGGGCCGACCCGAGCCTCGGCACCGGCTGCGTGAAGGTGACGCCCGCGCACGATCCGAACGACTACCAGGTCTGGCAGCGCCACCCGGAGATCGGCGCGGTCAACGTGCTCGCCCCCGACGGCACGATCAACGAGCACGGCGGCGCGTTCCGCGGCCAGGACCGCTTCGAGGCCCGCAAGAACGTGATGGCCGAACTCGCCCGGCTCGGCCTCGTCGACAGGGTCGAGGACCGCACGATCGAGATCGCGCACAGCGACCGCAGCAAGACGATCGTCGAGCCCTACCTCAGCAAGCAGTGGTTCGTGCACATGGCCGACGTCGACGGCGGCATCGTCATGGGCCGCGGCACCGACAAGGAGTTCCGCGCCCAGGGTCTGGCGCAGGCGGCGCTCGACGCGACCGCGGGCACGTTGCCGCCGTTCGGCAACGGCCTGCCGCGCAAGGCGGTGACGTTCCACCCCGATCCCGAGCGCTACCGCAAGATGTACGACGTCTGGCTCGCCGAGAAGCGCGACTGGTGCATCAGCCGCCAGCTCTGGTGGGGCCACCGCATCCCGGTCTGGCGCGGCGAGATGCCGGTGCAGCACCTGCTGATGCTGCAGCCGCTGCTCGGCAGCCAGCTGTCGCGCGACGACGTCGCCGCGTGGGTGCTGCTGCCCGACGGCACGCGCCTGGCGCCGAGCGCCGCGTTCGCCCATCTCAAGGGACCGAACGCCCCCACCACCGTCGAGGTGCAGCTGTGCTTCCGTGACGGCGAGCAGGACACGGCGCTCGGCCCGGTGCTGCAGGGTGCGGGCCTCGCGCTCGATCCCGACGTGCTCGACACCTGGTTCAGCTCGGCGCTGTGGCCGCACAGCACGCTCGGCTGGCCCGACCCGGAGACCGCGAAGGTCGACGCCGGCCAGCCGGCGCTCGGCACGCGCGACGGCCACGCCGACGCGCTCGACTACTGGTACCCCGGCTCGTGCCTGGTCACCGGCCGCGACATCATCACGCTGTGGGTCGCGCGCATGGTGATGGCGGGGCTCTACAACCTCGGCGACGTGCCGTTCACCGACGTGTTCCTGCACGCGACGATCCTCGACGGCAAGGGCGAGCGCATGAGCAAGAGCAAGGGCAACGGCATCGACCCGCTCGACATCATCCACCGCTACGGCGCCGACGCGCTGCGCTACGTGGTCTGCGAGCTGCAGACCGGCACGCAGGACATCCGGCTGCCGGTGCAGGCGATCTCGCCGTTCACCAAGCCCGGCGAACCCGAGCAGCTGATCGACCTGGCCACCGCGAAGCCGGGCCCGTACCTGGGCACGTTCGTCGACCCGGTGACGAAGCGGCCGCTCGACCTGATCGGCCAGTACGGCACCGAGGGCATCGCGCCGGCGAAGGCGACCAGCGAGCGCTTCGCGGTCGGCGGCAACTTCTGCAACAAGCTGTGGAACGCCGCGCGCTTCGCGTTCCTGAACCTCGAGGGCACGACGTTCCAGCCGCTCGACGAGGCCACGCTGCCGCTCGAGGACCGCTGGATCGTCTCGCGCCTGTGCGCGGCGATCGAAGCGGTGCACGGCCACCTGGTCGCCTACAACCCGTCGGCGGCGATCGCCGCGGCACGCGACTTCTTCTGGAACGAGCTGTGCGACTGGTACCTCGAACTGGTCAAGCCGCGCTTCAGGGACGGCGCCGATCCGGCCGCGCGCCGCGCCGCGCAGCAGGTGCTGGCGGCCGTGCTCGACCAGACGCTGCGACTGCTGCACCCGTTCGTGCCGTTCCTGACCGAGACGCTGTGGGCGCAGCTGAACGGACTGGCGCCGCAGCGCGGCATGGCGACGCCGTTCGCGCCGAGCGACCTGCTGGTGCACGCCGAGTGGCCGACGACCAACGTCGCCTGGCACGCGCCCGGCGTCGAGGCCGAGATCGCGGCGATGCAGCAGTGGTGCGTGGCGCTGCGCGAGACCCGCGCGCGCTACCAGGTGCCGCCGCGCGACCGGCTCGCGGCGCGCATCCAGGCCGACGGCGAGACCGCCGCGATGCTGCAGACGACCGCGCCGCTGCTCGCGCACATGGCGGGTCTGTCCGCGGTCGAGATCGCGGCGAACGCGCAGCGCACCGTGGACTCGGCGACCGTCGTGCTCGGCGCCGCCAGGTGCTACCTGCTCGGCGTCGTCGACCTGCGGAAGGAGCAGGCGAAGCTGCAGAAGGAGGCCGAGAAGCTGCGCAGCCAGATCGCCAACATCGAGAAGAAGCTCGGCAACGAGGGCTTCGTGGCGAAGGCGCCGCCGGCGGTGATCGACAAGGAGCGCGCGAACCTGGCGTCGCTGCAGGCGCAGCTTCTCGGCGTCGAGCAGAGCCTGCAGGAACTGGGATAGACGATCGCGCGCGGCGGCTGACAGAGCGCTGACGCGCCGCGGCCGGTGGCCGACTAGGCTGCCGGTCATGCAGATCCACCGCTGCGGCACCTTCCTGATCCCGCTCTTCGCCTGGGTGATGGCCTCCACCACCGCGGCCGCGCAGGACCCTGCCACCCCGCCAACACCCACCGCGCCGGCGCAGATCAGCGAGTACGTACGCGAGGTCTTCCAGGACCGGGACGGTGCGTTCTGGTTCGGCACCAACAGCGACGGCGTCTGCCGCTACGACGGCAAGACCCTGGTCTACCTGAGCGTCGCGCAGGGCTTCAGCGGCACCGCGGTGCGCGGCATCGTGCAGGACGACGACGGCGCCATGTGGTTCGGCACCGAAGGCGGCGTGAGTCGCTACGCGCTCGGCATGTTCACCAACTACACGGTGGCCCACGGCTTGCCCGACAACGACGTGTGGAGCCTGTTCCGGGACCGATCCGGCACGATCTGGGTCGGCACGCTCGGCGGGGTCTGCCGGTTCGACGGCAGACGCTTCGTGCCGTTCGCGATCCCGCGGGCCGAGGTCGTGGCGCCCGCGTTCCGCTTCTCGCCGAAGGTCGTCTGGAGCATGTGCGAGGACCACGACGGCAACCTGTGGTTCGGCACCGACGGCGAAGGCGCGCGCCGCTACGACGGCAAGGCGTTCACGACCTTCACCACGAAGGACGGTCTCGCCGGCAACCAGGTGCGGTGCCTGCTCGCCGATCGGCAGGGGCGGATCTGGCTCGGCAGCGAAGGCGGCGGCGTCAGCTGCCACGACGGCACGTCGTTCCGCACCTTCACCAGTAAGGACGGGCTCAACAACGACCGCATCTTCGGCATCCTGGAGGACAGGGCCGGCAAGCTGTGGTTCTCGACGCTCGGCGCCGGCGCGTGCCGCTACGACGGCGAGACCTTCACCGCGTTCGGCGCGGCCCAGGGCCTGACCCGCAGCCACGTGCAGAGCATGCTGGAGGACAAGGACGGGGTGCTCTGGTTCGGCTGCTCCGGCGGCCTGTTCCGCTTCACCGGCGAGGCGTTCGTGAACGTGACGCGCGACGGGCCCTGGAAGTAGGTCGAGGACCGCGCGGGGTCAGCGCGTCTGCACGTGGGTCCGGCGCACGAGCGTGCGCCCGGCGCGGCCGCGCTCGTTCACCGCGGCGCCTCGTCGTACAGCGCCGCCACGTCCACCAGCCGCCCGCCGCCTTCGTCGCCCACCGCGTACTGGCTCGCATACATCGCCGCTGCCCCCACCTTGCCGTCCTTGTTGGCGGCGTAGAAGTGCACCTGGAAGTTGGGCCGGCCCTTGCCGTCCAGCAGCCGCTTCACCTTCGTCAGCCGCACGACGCGCTTGACCGCTTCCAGGCACGCGTCGGTCGGCGACTTGCCGAGCGCCATCTGGTGCACGACGAACGCGCCGCCGTTGGCGAGGATCGCCGCCTCACCGCGCCCCGTCGAGCCGCCGGTGCCGACGTCGTTGTCGCAGTAGTTGCCGCAGCCGAGCAGCGGCGAATCGCCGACGCGCCCCGGGATCTTGAACGCCAGCCCCGACGTGGTCGTGCACGAACCGACGTCGCCGTTCGCGGCGATCGCGCCGAGGTGGATCGTGCCGGTCTTGTGCTTGTACTTGTCGAACCACTCCTTGCCGTGCTCCGCGCCGTTCTCCTCGGGCGCGATGCGCTTGTCGACGGCGGAGCGTTGCTCGCACCACTCGAGCCACTTCTGCCGCGACGCCTCGGTCAGCAGGTTCTCCTCGGGGAAGCCATGCATCTTGGCGAAGCGCAGCGCGCCCGGCCCGACCAGCAGCACGTGGTCGGTGTGGCGCATGACCTTCAGCGCCACCGCGGCGGGGTTCTTGATGTTCTGCAGCGCGCCGACGGCGCCGCCGAGGCCCGACGGGCCGTCCATGACACAGGCGTCCAGTTCGACGACGCCGTCCTCGTTCGGCAGACCGCCGAGGCCCACGCTGTCGTCGTTCGGGTCGTTCTCGACCAGTTCGACGCCGGCGACCGCGGCGTCGACCGGGCGCCAGCCCTCGATCATGCGCTGCACGGCCAGTTCGACGGCCTTGACGCCGTTGGCGCTCGAGATCGCCACCGGCGAACGCAGCGTGCGGGTGCCGAACGGGAGCGCGGGAGCCGCGAGCGCGCCGGCCGCCGCGGACTGCAGGAAACGACGCCGGGAGAACTCGGTCATGGCGGCGCCAGCGTAGCCTTGGCACGCGCGCGCTTCACCTCATGGAACGGTGCCCGGCCGGTGAACCTCTCCCGCGCGCCACCGTTGCGCCCACCATGCCCCGCCCCGCGCCCGCCCGCGTCGTCGTCCCCGTGCCGGTGTTCGTGTTCGCGGCCGCGCTGGCGGCACAAGGGCCGCCGGCGTCCGCCCAGCCGCGCCCGGTCATGGCGATCGGCTCCGTCGCCCACCCGCGCGAGGCCCTGGCCGCGACCGCGCCGGCCGCCGCCGCCACGATCGGCCGGGGACTTGCATGGCTGCTCGCCCAGCAGCGGCCCGACGGGCGCTGGGACAGCGACGCCGTGAGCCCAGACGCCGGCCGACCGGTCTACGACGTCGCCGTCACCGGCCTCGCGCTGCTGGCGCTGGCGCGCGAGGGCACCGCGGCGCGGCCGGAGCCGCGCCACGACGCGATGCTGCGCGGCGCGCACTGGCTGGCGCTGCAGCAGCAGGAGAACGGCCTGCTCGGCACCAAGGCGACGCACGACTTCATCTACGGCCACGCGATCGCGACGTTCGCGCTCGCGGCCGTCACGGCGGCGACCGGTTCGGCCGAGGCGCGGCAGGCGCTGGGCGGCGGCATCACCTACCTCGCCGCGCACCGCAACCCGTTCATGGTGTGGCGCTACATGCCGCGCGACGGCGACAACGACACCTCGGTGACCGCATGGGCGACGATGGCCTGCCTGGCCGCGCGCGAACTCGGCCTGCCGGTCGACGAGAACGGTCTCGCCTCGGTGCGCGGCTACCTCGCGCAGGTGACCGACGCGCACGGCCGCGCCGGCTACACGCGCGCCGGCGAGCCGAGTTCGCGGCAGGTGCAGTCGGCCCAGCGCTTCCCGCCGGCGAACGGCGAGGCGATGACCGCGGCCGCGATCTGGTGCCGGCACGCGCTCGGCGCCGACGCCGCCGACGCACAGCTGGCCGCGGGCGCGGCGCTGCTGCTGGCGAAACCCCCGAGCTGGGAGCCGGATGCCGGCAAGGTCGACCTGTGCTACTGGTTCTTCGCCGGCGAGGCGCTGCGCCGCGTCGGGGCGCCGGCCGCGCGCACGCCCTGGGACCAGCAGCTGATCGCGGCCCTGCAGCAGGGCCAGCGCCTCGACGGCGAGGTCGCCGGCTCGTGGGATCCGCGCGATCCGTGGGGCGAGGACGGCGGTCGGCTCTACTCGACGGCGCTGGCGGTGCTGGCGCTGCAGGCGCTCTACGACGTGCCCGCGCTCACCGCCGCCGCGGCACCGGCGCAGGCACCCGCGCCGAAGTGACGCCGTGGAGCCGCGCGGCGGCGCCGCCTACGCTGCGCGCTTGGGCCACGACCTTCGTTCCGACCTGCAGCGGCTGTTCGGCTTCGTGTCGTTCCGCCCGCAGCAGGAGACCATCGTCCGGCACTTCCTCGGCGGCGGCTCGGCGCTGGTGCTGATGGCGACCGGCGACGGCAAGTCGCTGTGCTACCAGCTGCCCGCGCTGGTCGGCGACGGGCTGACGATCGTGGTCTCGCCGCTGATCGCCCTGATGGACGATCAGGTGGCCGCGCTGCGCGCGCGCGGCCTGCCGGCGACCTGCGTGCACAGCCTGCTCGAACGCCCGGAACGGCAGCGCCGCCTCGCCAGCACGCTGCGCGGCGAGGTGAAGCTGCTCTACGTGACGCCGGAGCGGTTCCGGGTCGACGGCTTCCTCGACGCGATGCGCACCGCCGGCGTCGCGCGGCTCGCGGTCGACGAGGCCCACTGCGTCAGCCACTGGGGCCACGACTTCCGCCCCGACTACCTGCGCCTCGGCGAGGTGCGCCGCGCGCTCGGCGACCCGCCGTGCCTGGCGCTGTCGGCGACCGCGACGCCGGCCGTGCAGCAGGACATCCGCGCCGCGCTCGGACTGCGCGACGCGCCGCTGTTCCACACCGGCATCGCGCGCGACAACCTGTTCCTGTCGGTGCACGACGCGGCCACCGACGACGCCAAGCTCGCGCGCCTGCTCGCCGTGCTCGACCGCACCGGCGGCCCGGCGATCGTCTACTGCGCGCTGATCAAGGACCTGCTGCGGCTCGAAGGCGAACTGCAGCGGCGCGGCCTCGCGCCGCTGGTCTACCACGGCCAGCTGTCGGCGCACGAACGCAAGACCCAGCAGGCGGCGTTCGTCGCCTCCGCCGACGCGCTGATGCTGGCGACCAACGCGTTCGGCATGGGCGTCGACAAGCCCGACATCCGCGCGATCGTGCACTGGCAGATCCCGCGCACGCTCGAGGCCTACTACCAGGAGGTCGGTCGCGCCGGCCGCGACGGCCAGGGCTCGTTCTGCGAGCTGCTCTACCGCGAGGAGGACCTGGTGATCCAGCGCGACTTCGCCGAGTGGGCCAACCCGAGCGCCGACTTCGCACGTCAGGTCGTCGACCACCTGCACGGCCTCGGCGAACGCGTGCAGGCGGTCGACCTCGACGCGCTGCGCGCGACGTTCCTGACCAGGAACCGCCACGACGGCCGCGTCGAGACGGTGCTGCGCCTGCTGCGCAGCGCCGGCTGCACGCGCGGCGAGCTCGGGGCCGACTTCGCACTGGTGCGCGTGCCCGACGACGCCGAGCTGCGCGCCTGGCTGCCCGCGGACAAGCGGCAGCGCGACCTGACGGGCCTGCTGCACATGGTGCGTTACGCGTCGACACCGGCGTGCCGGAAGCGCACCGTGCACGCCCACTTCGGCTTCGACGACCTCGGCGACGGCTGCGGCGCCTGCGACGTCTGCACCGACGGCGCGCGCTGGCAGGAGGCACATCTGCCCGCCGCCCGCCCGGTGCCGCGCCACGTCGGACGCGAGGCGGTGGCCGAAGCGGCGGCGCCGGTGCAGCGCGGCGACTGGATCGACGTGCAGGGCCTGGGGCTGTGCTGTGTGCAGCGGGTGCACCGGCGCGGCGCGGCGTGGCGCGCCGACGTCGAACGCGCCAGCGACCTGAGCCCGCGCACGGTCGACCTGGGCCGCCGCACCTGGCAGCACGTGCGGCGCTGACGGTCAGCCGCGCTCGGTCCGCGGCGCGACCCCCGGACAGGTGCGTTCGACCAGCTCGCGCAGCGCCGGATCGGTCAGCACCTCGGGCCAGAACGGCCACTGGCGGCACTTCGCGGGCCGCACCGGGTAGATGCCGCAACCGGCCTTGGCACCGTCCTGCAGGAACACGCAGCGGGTGCCGAGGCCGTCCTTGAGGCGCTCGCCGTCGGGCTGCAGGTAGCGGCTGGCGAACGCGCGTGGCGACAGCCCGAGGTGGGCGGCGATCGCGTCCGCCTCGGCGCCGGTGACGCGCACGATGCCGCCGGGGATCGCGCAGCAATTGCCCGAGCGCCGGCAGGCGAACGTGAACGGGAACGCGTGCGCGTCGGCCACGCGCTCACCGCCGGCGGCGCGGATCCGGCCGCCGCACGCCGAGCCGCCGGGACCCCTGCTGCGCGCGCTGTTCGAGTTCGAGCTGGTGCCGGCGGTTCAGCACGTGCGTGCGGATCTCCGCCTGCAGCTGCTTCGGGTCCTGGAACCGCATGCCCGGCTCCTTCGCCATCATCTTCTCGAGGAAGTAGTGCAGCTGCGGCGACAGCTGCAGCGCGCGGATGTGTTCGCCGGACAGCGACTCCAGCACCTGCTTGGCCAGCACCTCCTCGCTGCTGTGGCCCTCGAACGGCAGCGAGCCCGTGGTCAGGTGGTACAGCGTCGCGCCGAGCGCGTAGATGTCGGCCCGCACGTCGAGCCGGTCGCTGCCGCGCGCCTGCTCCGGCGCGATGTAGTGCACGGTGCCGGCGGTCGTCGCGCCACCACTGCCGCTGCCGCCCGCGAGCGCGAAGCCGAGATCGATCAGCACGGCGCCGCGCTCCGGCGACCACATCACGTTGCCCGGCTTGACGTCGCGATGCACCAGTCCGCGCCCGTGCAGCGCGTCGAGCGCGCTGGCGACGTCGAGCACGATCTGCAGCGCCTGGTCCTCGTCGAGTCGCCCGTGTTCGGCCAGCACCTCCTGCAGGCAGCGGCCGGGCAACAGCTCCATCGCGCAGAAGATCGTCTCGCCCTCGCGGGCGACGCGGTAGCCCTTGACCAGGTGCGAATGCTCGAGTTCCTGCAGCAGCCGCGCCTCGCGCACGAAGCGCTCGGCCTGCACGGGGTCGCTCGCCAGCTCGGGCCGCAGCACCTTCAGCGCCACCCGCCGCCCATCGACCTTGTCGGTGGCGGCGAACACGCGGCCGACGCCGCCCTCGCCGAGTTCCTCGCCGACGTCGTAGCGGGTCAGCACCGGCCGCGTGCCGCCGTCGGTGCGTTGCCACTGCTCCCACTGCGCCTGCGAACACACGCCGTGCTGGATCAGGAAGCGGCGCGGCGCGGCCGAAGCGAGCGCGCTGCGAGCGACATCGGCGGGCACGATCCCGCGATGCACGAGCATCGCCAGCAGTTTCGCTTCGGGTGTCACGGACTTGAGTTTTTCGTCGTCAGGAACACTTCGACGTTTCGTGTGCAACGCGTCAAGTCGACCGTCGGGCGCACCCGAAAACAGCCTCAGTCCAGACCAGGCCGAGGCACTACTTGAAGCATCCAGGGGCCGCGTTCGTCATCAAGTACTTCGACTTGATCGACGAGTTCATCAAAGTGCGCTGTTGTTCGGAGGAGTTGCTGCAGGAACTGCACGCTACGCCGATCACCAACAAGTCGCACTACCGACAGAGGGTCGTGCGGGCCTGTGTGCCGTCGTTCGACGCCGACGTCCTGACCGCCGTCCGGCGCATGGACGAAGGATACGACCTCGAGATCGTCGAGGAACTGCTCTACCAGATCTGCATCGACGTGAACCCGTCGCTGGAGATCCATCAGGTCAGCATCCCGTCGCCCAACGGTCCGCGTGCCGCCGCCGACGCCGACGACCTGTTCCTGCCCCGGCCCGGCAACGAAGGCGCCCGCCAGACCCTGTTCCGGCGCGTCACCAGCCTCGAGCGCAGCCTGCGCCACCAGATCATCGGCCAGGACGACGCGATCACCTCGCTGGTGCGCGCGGTCAAGAAGGCCGCCGTCGGCCTCAAGCGTCCGACTCACCCGGTCGGCACGTTCCTGCTCGTCGGCCGCACCGGCACGGGCAAGACCGAGCTGGCGAAGGCCGTCGCCCGCAACCTGTTCGACGATCCCGGCGCGATGATCCGCGTCGACTGCAGCGAGTACGCGCTGCCGCACGAGTACGCGAAGCTGATCGGTTCGCCGCCGGGCTACATCGGTCACAACGAGGGCGGCTTCCTGACCGAGGCGATCAAGAAGAAGCCGAACAGCGTGGTGCTGTTCGACGAGGTCGAGAAGGCGCACTACAAGGTCCACAACCTGCTGCTGCAGCTGCTCGACGAGGGCATCATCACCGACAGCAAGGGCCAGACGGTCTCGTTCCACCAGGCGCTGATCCTGATGACCAGCAACCTCGGCATCGAGAAGATCGACGCGGTGCGCACGCGCATGGGCTTCTCGGCCGCGCACCGCCGCCAGAGCCTCAAGGACGTCGACCTGCGCACGGTCACGTTCGAGGCGCTGCGCGAGTTCTTCCGGCCCGAGTTCGTCAACCGCATCGACGAGGTCGTGATGTTCAACCCGCTCGACGAGAAGGTCTGCCAGCGCATCGCCGGCAACATGCTGCGCGAGGTCGCCGACCTGCTGAAGCGGCGCGGCATCGCCGTCAACTGGTCGCCGGGCGTGCGCGTGCTGCTGGCGAAGCAGGGCTTCTCGGAGGAGTACGGCGCCCGCGAATTGCGCCGCCTGATCAAGCGCGAGATCGAGGACCCGCTGACCGAACTGATCCTCGACCACGATCTGGGCCAGGGTTCGGTGGTCACGGTGCGCGTGCGGCAGGGCGCCTACTCGTTCGCCTGCACCGAGCTCAGCGCCGCGACCCAGTCGAGCTGAGCAGCGCCGGGACACCCGGCCGCACCGCCGGGCGTGACGGCCGCCGGCCTTCGGCGGCTCGCGCGTGACCGCCGGGGTCCGCCGCCCTACCCTCGGGGCGGGCCGGCCGCCGGCTCCACGCCGACATGCTGCTGTTCTTCCTCGCCGTCTCCCTCTCGCTGCTGACCTCGTTCGTCTGCTCGATCTCCGAGGCGACCCTGCTGAGCGTCAACCAGGGGCGGGTCGAGGCGCTGGTCAAGGCCGGCAGCCGCGCCGGCCTGATCCTGCGGCGCTTCCGCCAGGAGCCGGATCGACCGATCGCCGCGATCCTGGTGCTGAACACGGTCGCGAACTCGGGCGGTGCCGCGATCGCCTCGGATCAGTTCACGCACGCGTTCCCCGGCTGGCCGTTGTGGACGTTCGCCGCCGCGTTCGTGGTCACGGTGCTGGCCCTGACCGAGATCGTGCCGAAGACGATCGGCGTCGTGCACGCCAACGCGCTGGCCGTGCCGGTGACACTGCTGGTCGACGGCATCTGCATCCTGCTGGCGCCGGTGCTGCGCCTCACCAGCGTGCTGTCGCGCCTGTTCTCGCGGCGCGGCGTCGTGCACGCGACCTCGCTCGAGGAGATCCGCCTGCTGACGACCGCCGGCCACAGCCAGGGCGCGTTCGGCGCGATCACCGCCGAGCTGATCGAGAACGTCACCCGGCTGCGCGACACCAAGGCCCGCGACGTGATGGTGCCGCGCGACCGCGTCGCCTTCCTGTCCGGCACCGAGACCACCGAGGAGAACCTCAAGCGCGTGCACCGCAGCGGCCACAGCCGCCTGCCGTACACCCCGACCGGCGAACTCGACCAGGTGTCGGGCGTGATCCTCAGCAAGGAGCTGCTGTTCTCGCTGCGCGAGAACGTCGAGCCGGACTGGCAGGGGCTGCAGATCCCGCTGCTGATCGTGCCGGAGACGGCGACGCTCAACCACGTGCTGCGTCGCTTCCAGCGCGCCAAGCGCCACATGGGCATCGTCGTCGACGAGTACGGATCGACGCAGGGCATCATCACGCTCGAGGACGTGCTCGAGGAGATCGTCGGCGAGATCGAGGACGAACTCGACACCGAGGAGAAGCTGGTGCTCGAGCGCCCGGACGGCACGCTGCTGTGCCGCGGCCTCGCCGAGGTCGAGGACGTGTTCGCGAAGCTCGGCCTGACGGAGCTCGAGACCAGCAGCAAGACCCTGTCGGGCTTCCTCGCCGAGCGGCTCGGGCACGTGCCGACGGCCGGCGCCCACGTCGACGTCGGCGCGTTCCGCTTCGTCGTGACGAAGGCGAACAACCGCCGCGCCGAACGCATCCGCGTCGAGCGTACCAGCAGCGAGCCCCTGCCGACCGACGGCGGCGCGTGATGCGGGCGGCGCGCTGCGGCCGGCACCGGCGCCCGGGCAACAGTTCGCGGGCGGCAGCGGCCACATTCGCGTTACAACTGTGCCGGCATCCGGCCGGAGAGTCCTCCCCATGAGCACGGTGTTCCTCTACTGCGCGGCGATCGGTGGCACGCTCCTCGTGGTCCAGTTCCTGATGCTGCTGTTCGGCCTCGGCGGCGACCACGACACCGGCACCGGGCACGACTTCGGCGGCGACGTCGGCCACGACCAGGGCGCGTTCCTGAAGCTGTTCTCGCTGCAGACGCTGACCACGTTCGCGACCTTCTTCGGCCTCGTCGGCCTCGCCACCGAGAAGGCCGGCTGGGCGCCGGTGTCGGTCGCGGTGGTCGCCACCGCCGCCGGCGTCGTCGCGCTGTGGCTCGTCGCGCGCATGATGCGCGGCCTCGCGGCGCTGCAGTCCGACGGCAACGTCGATCTCGGCAACGCGGTCGGCCACACCGGCAGCGTCTACCTGCGCGTGCCGCCGTCGGGCCAGGGCCACGGCCGCGTGCTGCTGACCGTGCAGGGACGCACCGTCGAGTGCCTCGCGATCAGCCGGGCGCAGGAGATCCCGACCGGCGCCCAGATCCGCGTGCTCGAGCGCACCGACGACGACCTGCTGGTGGTCGAACCGGTGGCGACGACCTGATCCGCGCCGCCGTCCGCACCGCCGCCGCCCCGCTCTTCCCACCCGCACCCCACCCGAAGGAGACCTCCATGCTCGCCACCCTGCAATCCGACGCCCAGCCCGACCCGATCCTGCTGCTGATCGTCGCCGCCGCGGCGCTGATCCTGTTCGGCTTCGTGATCCTGATCGTGAAGCGCTACAAGCGCTGCCCGAGCAACCGCGTCCTGGTGATCTTCGGCAAGGTGTCGAAGGGCCAGTCGGCGCGCTGTCTGCACGGCGGCGGCGCGTTCGTGTGGCCGCTGATCCAGGACTACGCGTTCCTGTCGCTGGATCCGATGCAGATCGAGATCCCGCTGCGCGGCGCGCTGTCGGCCGAGAACATCCGCGTCAACGTGCCGTCGGTGTTCACCGTCGCGGTCGGCACCGGCGCCGCGACGATGCAGACCGCCGCGATCCGCCTGCTCGGCCTCGACCCGCGCCAGGTCATGAAACAGGCCGAGGACATCATCCTCGGCCAGCTACGCCAGGTGATCGCGTCGATGACCATCGAGGACATCAACAGGAACCGCGACAAGTTCCTCGACAACGTGCAGAGCTCGCTGACGCCCGAGCTCGAGAAGATCGGCCTCGTGCTGATCAACGTCAACATCACCGACATCACCGACGAGTCGGGCTACATCGAGGCGATGGGCAGGAAGGCCGCGTCCGAGGCGATCCAGTCGGCCGAGATCGACGTCGCGCAGCAGCAGAAGCGCGGCTCGATCGGCGTCGCCGAGGCCAAGCGCGAGCAGGACGTCATGGTCGCGAGCGCCGAGAAGACGCGCGAGATCGGCACCAAGGAGGCCGAACGCGAGAAGCTGGTGCGCCTCGCCGAACTGGCCAAGGAGACCGGCATCGGCCAGAGCCTCGCGCAGCTCGAGCAGCAGAGCGCGATCAAGGACCAGGAGCGGCAGATGCGCATCCGCGTCGCCGATGCCGAAGCCACGGCGGTGACCGGTGAGAACCTGGCGCGCGCCAAGGTCGTCGACGCCGAGGCGGCGCTGAAGGTCAAGCAGGCCGAGGCCTACCAGCTGGCCGAGTCGAGGAAGCGCGAGGCCGACGCCAAGGTGCGGGAGGTCCAGTACCTCGCCGAGGCGCGCGCCGCCGACGCGATGGCGACCAAGATCGAGAGCGAGCAGCGGGCCGAACTCGAGGCCGCCGCGAAGGCGCAGAAGGCGCGCATCATCGTCGACGCCGAAGCTGCCGCCGAGCAGGTCCGGCTGCAGGCCAACGCCGAGGCCGCGGCGACGTTCGCGCGGCTCGAGGCGCAGGCGCGCGGCGAGTACGAGATCCTGGCCAAGAAGGCCGAGGGTCTGCAGCGCATCGTGCAGGGCTGCGGTGGCGCGCAGCAGGCGTTCCAGCTGCTGCTGCTCGAGCACCTGCCGCAGATGGCCGAGACCGCGGCGAAGGCGATCGCGAACGTCAAGTTCGACAAGGTCGTGGTCTGGGACGGCGGCACCGGCAAGGACGGCAAGGGCGCGACCGCCGGCTTCCTGCACGGCCTCGCCGGCAGCCTGCCGCCGATGCTGCAGATGATGCGCGACATCGGCGGCGTCGAGATGCCGGCCTACTTCGGCAAGCTCGCCGACGGCATGAGCAAGACCGGCGCGGCCGCGGCGTCGGCGGCCGACGGCCCGAGCCCCGGCGCCGCGACTGCGACGCACGCCGCGCCGCCCGCACCGGCGCCGAAGCAGCCGCCGCGGGCCTGACGCGCAGCGTCACTGGCGGCCGAGCCAGCGGATCGCCATCTGGCTGCCGCTCCACTGGATGCCGACCGGCACGTCGGGCACGAAGTCGGCCGGCCGGGTGAACGACCAGGCCCCGCCGGTGCTGGCCACGGCGAGCCGGACCAGCATCTTGCCCGTCTGGTTCCAGCTCTTGCTGCCGTCCAGTTCCCGCACGAAGCAGACGCCCGAGACGGTCGTGCTGGTCCCGCCGGGACCGGCTTTCGTCACCGCACAGCCGGGTGCCAGGATCGCCAGGTTGCCGGTCTCCGCCGTGCCGCCGACCATGGTCAGATCCTTCACTTCGATGGTCGGTGTGCCGAGGAAATCCAAGACCGGGGGATACAACCACGGCACGACCAGCGTGCCGTTGAAGACCACGTTCTCCAGCCGCAGCTTCTGGCCGGCCGCCAACGTGACCACGACGAGGCCGTTCAGGGTCACGTCCTTCAACGTCGTCGTGCCCGAGTAGGCCGTGTACGGCACCTTCCAGTTGGCCGCCGTCGTGAACGCACTCGTGTCCCACGCCGGCATCGCGATCGCGCCGACACCGTAGTTGTCGACGCCGGCGCTGTGGGTGACCTGACTGGCAGGCAGCGTCGTCGTGCTGACGAGGTCGAGGTCGCCCGACAGCAGCAGCGGCTTGGTCGCCTGCAGCGGCGTGTTCGGTTCGCCGAGGTAGGTGAGGCCGTTCACGGTGATGCTGTCGCTGGGCTTGCTGGTGCCGCCGAAGCTCAGGAACGCGTACGGCCGCGTGGTCTCCAGCGCCTGCAGGTTGGCGCCGACGGTCACGCTGGCGCCGTTGCTGACGCCGGTGCCGACCAGCCGCGGCCCGCTCGCCGCGCGCGTCTGGCGCCGGACCTCGACGCCGGTGTCGAGCACCACGCTGTTGCCGAACGGGACGATGCCGTAGGCCTTGGCCGCCGCGGCGCCCCACTCGATGCCGGAACGTGCGCCGCGCTCGGCGCGATCGAGTTCGTCGGCGTTGGCCTCGGCGCGCAGCGACACCTCGGCCGTCGAGATCAGCGCCATCGACAGCAGGCTGATGGTGACCGAGAGGATCAGCACGACCAGCAGGATCGCGCCGCGTTCGCCGGCGCGAGGTCCCGCGGCTGCTTCGGGGCAGGTGCGCATGACGCGTGGATCGGCATTCGCCGGTGCCCCCGGCGAGCCGAACCCACGAACGACAGCAGTCGTCCCGTCCGGGCGGCCGATACCGGCGCCATGCTCGGATCCACGTCCACGCCGGCTGCGACGGCCCGCGGCGCCGGCTTCTCGTTGGTCGAACTGATGCTGGTGGTGGTCGTGCTCGGCATCGTCACCGCGGTCGGCGTACAGACCTTCGACACCGACGATCGCAAGCTGGACGCGGCCGCCCGCGCGATCGAGGCCGACCTGCTCGAAGCGCAGGGCCTGGCGATCCAGACCCGGGTGCCGTTCGGCCTGCTGTTCGACGTGGCGCAGAACCGCGCCAGGTTCGTGATCGCCGACGGCACCACGGCCGCCGCCAGCGAGACGGCGCTGCGCCTGATCGCCGGCCTCGACACCACCGCGGTCGATCGACTGCTCGCCGCCCAGGCCAGCGCCCACGACGGCTTCGGCGAGGTGACCCTGACCGCCGCCGACTTCGGCGGCCTCTCGCGAGTGGTGTTCGCGACCGACGGCGTGCCCCAGGCCGGCGGGCTCGCCGACCTGCGGCTGGGCGCCTGCCAGTTGCGCGTCCGGGTGCAGGCGGTCACCGGCCGCATCGTCGTCACCGCGCCGTAGCACGGCCGGAAGCCCGCGACGGCCGATCGCCTCAAGCTCGCGGTGGCCACCGGCCGATGCCCGCACAGTCCGCCACCGAGAGAGCACTACATGCACAAGGTCCAACAGCTCGGCTTCACGCTGGTCGAACTCCTGATCGTCGTGGTCATCCTGGGCATCCTCGCCGCCGTCGCGATCCCCCAGTTCGCCGACAGCACCGAAGAAGCGCGCGCAAGCAACCTGCAGACCAACCTGTCGGTGATGCGGAACGCGATCGAGTTCTACCGCACCAACCACCGCGCCACCTACCCGGGCTATCCGGTCGGCGGCGGCACGCCGACCGAGGCGCTGACGATCGCGCAGCTGACGCAGGCCAGCAAGATCGACAGCAGCACCGCCGCGCCCGGCACCGCCGGCTACGCCTACGGTCCCTACATCCGCGAGAACATCCCGGCCAACCCGGTCAACGGGCTGGCGACGATCATGGTGATCGCCGATGCCGCTGCGTTCCCGGCCGCCGACGACACCACCGGTTGGATCTACCAGCCGAAGACCGGCAAGCTGCGCGCGAACTCGACGCTCAAGGCGCCGTCCGGCAAGAACTACTACGACTTCTGAGTCGTCGCCCCGATGCCCCGCGCCCCCCGGCGACCCCTGCCATGCCCACCCCGGCTGCTGCCCCCGATGGATTGAGTTCGACCGGCGGCTCGAGCGAGGACCGCCATGCCGCGTAACTGCTCGCCCATCGCGCTGGACTTCGGCGGCCACAGCGTCAAGGCGCTGCAACTGGAGCAGAAGGGCGGCCGACTGCGGGTGCGTTGCGCCCACCTCGAACGCGTGGCGACCGCGCCGTCCGCGACGCCGGTGGAACGTCGCGCCGGCCGCATCGATGCCGCCCAACGCGTGCTGCGCACCGGCTCGTTCCGCGGCCGCTCGGCGATCGTGGCGCTGGGGCTCGCCGAGATCGAGCCGCGCCGCATCCGCATCCCGATGGACAAGCTGCCGCAGGCCGGCGAGATCATCACGCGCGAGATCCAGGACCAGCAGGACCAGTCCGGCGAGCTGCGCATCGTGCCGATCCCGGTCGCCGACCTGTTCGACCACGGCCAGACCAAGCGCGAGTTCCTGTGCTGCGTCGCCAAGGCCGCGGCGATCGACGACCTGATCCAGGTCACCGAGGCCGCCGGGCTGGTGCCCGAGGCCATCGACCTCGAGCCGTGTGCGCAGGTGCGACCGTTCGCGCAGCGGGGGCAGGACGAGTGCTTCCTGCACCTCGACATCGGCGAACGGCACACGCGGATCACGATCGTGCGCGGCGGCGCCCCGGTCTGGCTGCGGACCTCCAAGGTCGGCGGCACGGCGCTGGTGGCGACGCTGCGACAGCGGCTGCCGATGGACGTCGAGGCCCTGCTCGACCTGCGCCACGAACCCGACGCCGGGCAGCTCGGCGACGTGGTCACCGGCACGCTGGCCGAACCGCTCGAGGCGCTGCTGCTCGAGATCGCCTCGGGCGTGCGCTACTGCGGCTCGCTGTTCCAGGGCCGCGCCGTCACGCGCATGCGCGTCAGCGGCGGCATCGCCGGGCTGCCGGGCCTCGCGCCCTACCTCGGCCGCCGCATCGGCATCACCACCGAGATCGCGGATCCCTTCGACACGCTGGCGACCGGCCCCGTGACCAGCTCGGCCGCCGGCGGTCGCACCCACTACTGCACCGCGCTCGGGCTGGCGCTGAGGAGCTTGCCATGATCGAGCTCGTGGACCTGCTGCCCGAGGCCTACCGCCAGCGCACGGCACGCCGGCGCGCGAACCGCGACCTCGTGCTGATGGCGATCCCGGTGCTGCTGGCGCTCGGGGCCACGGACCTGCTGCTGCGGGCCCGCGTGCGCGGCGTGCAGCGCATGGCGGCGCAGGCGCATGCGAACGCCGACGACGGGGAGGAACGGGCGGCGAAGAGCAAACAGCTCAGCGAGCTGGCGACCCGGCTGCAGGCCGAGATCGAGGCCGCCAGCGTGCCGATGGCCGCGAGCCGCATGACCGGCCTGCTGGACGCCCTGCTGACGAACCGGCCGGCCGGCGTGCGGTTCCAGGAGCTGCTGTGCCAGCAGGACCCCTGGTCGGCGGAACGCCTGCCGGTGATCCAGCTGCGCGCCACCTGCGGCACCGCGTCGGAGTTCACCCACTACCTGACCGCGCTGCGCACCAACGAGCACCTGCCGCCGATGCGCTGCGAACGCTCCGACATCCGCGCCGGCACCGGCGAGTTCACGTTCCACCTGCAGACCGACACCAGCACGAAGCTGGTGCCGGCAGGAGCACCGCGATGAACCGCATCGTGCTCAGCATCGTGACGTTGAGCGGCATCTCGGTCGCCTACTACGCGACGGTCGGCCGCCACCACCAGGCGCAGATCGCGGCCTGCAACCGCGAGATCGACGCGGCCTACGACGCGTTCGATCGCGCCAACAGCGAGGCGGCGCAGACCCAATCCCTGCAGGACACGGTCGCCACGCTCGAGCTCTGGCAGACCGAGCTGGGCGCGCAGCTGCGCTTCGATCCGGTCGCCAGTCCGCCGCTGCTGCTGATCAAGGCGCTGCTCGAGCAGGCAGGGCTCACGATCGAGCAGGCGGAGACCCTGTCGCCGAACCCGGCGTTGACGCTGGCGCACCAGCGCCTGCGCATCGTCGCCACCGGCCCGTTCGGCAACCTGTTCGCCGGCCTGCAGCGGCTCGAGAACTCGGCCCCGCCGACGCGGGTCACGGATCTGGTGGTGCGCCCCACCAACGACGAAGTCCAGGTCCGGGCCGAGTTCGTGGTGGTGCGCACCGGGAGCGTCGAATGACCGGCCTGCCGGGCTCCCGGCCGGCGGCACGCGCCGCCGCGGGCGACCAGCGCCCGCCGCGACTGACCCGGCGCCATGTGGTGCTGATCGCGCTGCTGCCGGTGCTGGTCGCGGTCTGGATCCCGGTGATGAGCGGCGGCCGGCGACCGGCGACCGCGACGCCGCCGAGCCCGGGCGTCGCTCCGGCACCACCGGTCGCGGCCGCCGACGACGAGCCGGGCGAACCCGGGCCGCCCCCCGCCGCCCCCGGCGTCGAGACCGCGGCGGCGGTGCCGCTGCACCGCGTCGTCGCGGGCGCCGGCGAGCTGACCCGGCGCCTGCAGGCCCTGTCGACGCCGTTCCAGCCGCGCTGGACCCGCACCGCCGGCGACCCGTTCGCGATCGCGACGCCGGCGCCGGTGCGCACGGCGCCGACGGACATCGCCTCGCTGCCGCGCCTCGAACTCGCCGCCCGGCCGGATCCGGACCTGGTCCCGACCGCGGTGCTGCTGAGCGCCGGCCAGGAGCCGCTGGCCATCATCGGCGGCCGCACCTACCGGCCCGGCGACGAGGTCGCCGGCCATCGCATCGTCACCATCGAAGAACGCCGGGTGGTCTTCCGCCGCGGCGACCGGACCCTCCCGGTGTCGATCCCCGCGCCGACCCTCGGCCAGGAGCATGACCATGACTGAGACTGCCCCCACCCAGGTCCACCGCCGCGCTCCGCTCCCCGGGCTCGGTGCCATGGCGCTGGCGTTGCTCGCCGCCGGCTCCCTGCGCGCCCAGGAGACGGAGCCGCTGATCACCATCAACGTGCGCGACGAGAGCCTCGCCAACCTGCTGCAGGGACTGTCGGTGCAGCACCGCATCAGCCTCGTCGCGGGCGAACAGCTGACCGGCAAGGTCACGATCAACCTCTACGACGTGCCGCTCGAGGACGCGCTGCACCAGATCCTCGCCACGCAGGGGCTGGACTTCGTCAAGCAGGGCAACTCGTACCGCGTGATGACCGCGGAGCAACGGCGCCAGCTGCTGCTCGACCTCGACGCGATCGACACGCGCGTGTTCGTGCTCAACCACCTGACCACGGCGCAGGCGCTGAAGCTGCTGCAGCCGCTGCTGTCCGCCGACGGCCGCCTGACCATGGCCGACGACGCGACCAGCGCGAGCACCTCGACCGGCGGCACGACCACGACGACCAGCGGCCAGCGGCAGTCGATCGTCGTGCGCGACCACGCGTCGGTGATCGACAGGCTGGCGACGACGATCACCGAACTCGACCAGCCGCCGCAGCAGGTGTTGCTCGAGGCGACGATCCTCAGCATCGACCTCGGCGAGGACAACCGCCTCGGCGTCGACCTGAACGTGCTCGGCGGCATCGACTTCAACCAGATCGGCGCGACCTCGGACCTGACCGGCGTCAGCGGCTACGCGCCGGCCGGCACCCAGTTCGACCGCGGCCTGTTCAGCGGCCAGACCGCGGGCTTCGCCGGCCCCCTGACCCAGGGACTGTCGCTCGGCTTCATCCAGAACAACGTCGCCGCGTTCGTCGAGGCGCTCGAGCAGACCACGAACGCCACCATCGTCAGCAACCCGCGCGTGATCGCGCTGAACGGCGAACAGGCGCAGATCATCGTCGGCGGCCGCCTCGGCTACTCGACCGTGATCCAGACCCAGACCAGCACGATCGAGCAGGTCAACTTCCTCGAGACCGGCACGCAGCTGCAGTTCCGCCCGTTCATCGGCGAGGACGGCTGGATCCGCATGGAGGTCCATCCGCAGAACAGCGCCGGCGTCGTCGATCCGGTGTCGGGCATCCCTTCCGAGAACACCACCGAGATCACCACCAAGATCCTGATGCGCGACGGCCAGACGCTGATCCTCGGCGGCCTGATCGGCGAATCGGTGTCGACCGTGCGCAGCCAGATCCCGCTGCTCGGCAGCCTGCCGCTGATCGGCTGGCTGTTCGGCCGCACCCAGGAGACCGTCTCGCGTCGCGAGCTGGTGATCCTGCTGACGCCGCACATCCTCGACCCGGTCGAGGCCAAGCAGCGCGCCGACGCGACGCGCCAGCGGTTCGCCGCCGTGCGCCGCAGCCACTGGGACTCGCTGTCGCCCTACATCCGGCCGGTGCTGGCCCGCCATCACCTGGCCGACGCCCAGGTGCTGCAGGCGCACGGCGACCTGGACCGGGCGTTGGGTTCGGTCGAGCGCGCGCTCGCGCTCAACCCCACCGAGGCCGACGCCGCGGTGTTGCGCACCGAGCTGATGGAACAACTGGCGCTGCGGAACCTGCCCGACGACGAGGACGCGAGCTCGCTGCTGGTGCTGAAGGCGCTGCGCGCCGACGGAGGCGAACCACGATGACCCCGACCACCACGCCGCGCCGCCCCGGTTCGCGACCGGGCCTCGCCGTCTGCGCCTGCCTCGCGTTCGTCGCCTGCAGCACCGTCTCGCCGCCGGCACACGACCCGCTCGACGCCGGCGAGTGGCGCAGCGCGAAGTCGCGCATGTACCAGGACCTCGCCCGCCAGTGCCTGCAGGCCGAGGACCACGAACGCGCTCAGCGACTGCTGCAGCAGGCGGTCCAGTTCGACGCCGGCGATGCCCGCAGCCTCGAGCTGCTGGCGCAGATCGCCCAGTCCGGCGGCGACCTCGCGACCGCCACCAGCGCGGCGCAGATGCTGCTGCGCCTGCAGCCCGAATCGGTCGCCGGCTGGTGCACGGTCGGCGCGGTCGCCGAGGCCAGGAACCAGAACGACGCCGCCGAGGCCGCCTACCGCCGCGCGCTCGCCGCGACCACCACCGACCCGCGGCCGGCGATCGACCTGCATCGACTGCTGCTGGCCCAGGGCCGCGAGTCCGAGGCGGCGGCGCTGCGCGACCGGCTGACGACGCAGTTCCCCCGCCTGATCGAGGCGCGGCTCGACCACGGCGCCCACCTGGCGGCCGGCGGCCACTGGGGCGACGCCGCGACCGCGTTCGAAGCCGCGCTGGCGATCCAGCCCGACGACGCCGGCGCCGCCACCGGCATGGCGCTGGGCGCCATCATGAGCAACGCGCCGGCGACCGCGCTGTCGTTGTCCGACCGCCTGCCGCCGCGCGCGCGGATCGAGAACCCCTCGCTGCAGCTGACGCTCGCGATCGCCCACCTGCAGGAAGGCAACTGCGACGCGGCGCTGCGCGAACTCGAATTGACGGACCCGGTGCTCGCCGACCGCGTGTCGCTGCGCGTGTTGCGCGGCGAGATCCTGTTCCGCATGCAGCGGCTCGACGCCGCCCAGGTCGAGTTCGAACGCGCGCTCGCGCTCGCCCCCGACACCGCGCGCGCACACGCCGGCCTCGGCCGCATCCTGCTGCTGCAGAAGCGCCACCACGCCGCCGTGCGCGCGCTGCAGCGGGCCGTGCAGCTGCAGCCCGGCAATCGCGCCAGCCAGGCGCTGCTGACCGCCGCGCTGGCCGCCACCGGCGACCTCGACGCCGCCCGCCGCCAGCTCGCCACGCTGCGCCGCCTCGCCGACGCCGGCGCACTGGTCGCGGAACTCGAACGCCTCCACCCAGGTCTCGCCGCGCCGGAGGCCCGCCGATGAGCGCCGACCAGATCTCGGCTCCGCCCGCCCCGCCGCCGGTCGAGCCCGCACCGCGGCGCTCCGTGCTGCGGCGCCTCGCCGACGTGTTGTTCCGGTCCTGGCGCTCCAGGCAGCGTCCCGACGCCCTGGCGTCGTTGTGGGAGGCGCTCGGCCGCACGCCGGGCGACTGCACGGCGCCGGGGCAGGACGCCTGGGACGCCGCGCTGGCGCAGGTGCGCCGCCAGCGACGCGACCTGACGCAGAACCTGCACGTGCAACTGCAGCTGACGACCGCCCGCGCGCAGGCGCAGATGACGCAGGCGGTGCTGGCGGCCCTGCAGGACGGCGTCGTCGTGCTCGACAACACCGAACGCGTGCTCTACGCGAACTCCACCGCGCGGCGCGTGCTGCAGATCGGCGACCAGGAGAACTTCACGCTCGAGCAGGCCGCGACCCGCTTCGAGATCGTCGAGGGCATCCGCTCGGTGCTCGGCGCCGACCTGGCCCGCGCGGTCAAGACCTGCCGCATCGAGTGGGACGCGGAGGAACGCCGCTTCGTCTATCTGATCCGGTCGCTCGCGCCGCCGGTCGAGCCCGAGCTGCAGCACCTGCAGATCGTCGTGCTCGAGGACTGGACCGCGGAGGAACGCGCCGCGCGCGCCAAGTCCGAGTTCATCTACGGCGTCTCGCACGAGCTGAAGACGCCGCTGACGGCGATCCAGGCCTCGCTCGAGCTCGCCAACGAGGCCGACTCGATCGCGCCGGAGGACCGCGACAAGCTGATCAAGGTCTCCTACGAGGAGTCGGTGCGCCTGTCGCAGATGGTCGCCGAACTGCTCGACCTGGCGCGCATCGAAGCCGGCATCACCGAGTTCAAGCACGAGCAGGTCAACATGCGCGACCTGTTCGACAGCCTGCAGTCGCTGCACAAGCCGCTGGCCGAGCGCAAGGGCATCTCGCTGCGCTGGGACATCAGCGACTACCTCGCCGACCTCGTCGGCGACACCCGCCTGCTGCGCCAGGCGATGGTCAACATCGTCGGCAACGCGCTGAAGTACACCAAGCAGGGCGGCGAGGTCAGCCTCACGGCCCGGCTCGAAGGCTCGGAGCTGGTGACCCGGGTGCGCGATACCGGCATCGGCATCGCCGAAGCCGACCTGCCCAGGGTGTTCGAGAAGTTCTTCCGCGCCAAGAGTGCCGAACAATCCACCATTCAAGGCACGGGACTCGGCCTGCCGATGGCCCGGTACATCGTCGAGAAGCACCGCGGGCGCATCGAACTCTCGTCCGAGCTCGGCGTCGGCACCGAGTTCCGGGTCTACCTCCCGGTGGTGTCGGCCGACTCGGACGACGAGGGCGGGTCGTCGCTGGTCGCGGTGGACGCGGCGATGCGGTGACACCATGAACAAGCAGCACATCCTCGTGGTCGACGACGACCCCGGCATCCGCCTCGCGCTGGCGCTGAAGCTGCGCAGCGTCGGCTTCGACGTCAGCGAGGCCACCGACGGCGTCGAGGCGATGGAGTTCTTCGCCGGTCGGACCGCCGACCTCGTCGTGCTCGACGTCGGCATGCCGCGCATGGACGGCTACACCGTCGCGCGCAACCTGTTCGCGGCCGACGGCACCCGCCACCTGCCGATCGTGATCCTGACCGCCCAGAACGTGGAGGTGCCGGCCGGCGTGCTGCCCGAGATCGGCCGCCACCGCTTCCTGACCAAGCCGTTCAGCCCCCGCGAGATCGTCAAGGCCATCCAAGAGCTGCTGCAGGAGGCCTGACGTGCCGGTCGCCGCCACCGCCGACGGAACGCTCGTGACGCTGCACGTCGAAGGCGCGATCGACTCGCACTTCGGCACCGCGTTGCTGGCGGCGACGGCGACGGCGCTCGGCAACGGCGCCAGGCGCGTCCTGGTCAATCTGCAGAAGGCCAAGCAGGCGAACTCGGTCGGCCTGCAGGCGATGGTGCAGGTGGCGCGGCAGGTGAACGGCCAGGGCGCCCGCATCGCGCTGGTCGGTCCGCCGCCGCACCTGCTCGACATCCTGAAGGCGACCCGCCTCGAGCGCCGCTTCGCGGTGTTCGACTCGACCGAGCAGGCGCTCAGGAACCTGCGACTGGAGACCTGACGTGCCCGCCCTGTTGAGCATGACCGGCAAGCTCGGCGACATCCTGTTGTCGCAGGGCTGGGCCTCGCGTTCGGATCTGCGTCAGGCCGCCCATCCGGACACCAAGCTGCCCGGCGAGCGGCTCGGCGACACGCTGTTGCGCCTCAACCTGGTCACCGACGAACGCCTGCGCGAAGCGCTGGCGATCCAGTACCGGTTGCCGTTCCTGCGCATCACGCGGCGACTGGTCGACCGCGACGTGCTGACGACACTGCCGCGCGACTTCCTGGTCGAGAATCGCATCGTGCCGATGTTCGTGGTCGACGAGGTCATGACCGCGGCGGTCG
This sequence comes from Planctomycetota bacterium, assembly GCA_016794035.1. Lineage (GTDB taxonomy): Bacteria > Planctomycetota > UBA1135 > UBA1135 > UBA2386 > JAEUHS01. Next base: position 4,901 of record JAEUHS010000037.1, on the reverse strand, counting down.
ACGACCCGACCAACCTCTGGGCGATCGACGAGTTGGCACGCCTCAGCAAGTGCGAGGTGCAGCTCGTCGTCACCAGCACCGCCTGCATCCATGCGCTGCTCAGCGACCTGATGGACGACGCCGCGGGCTCGTTCGAGGTCGACGACTTCGTCGGCGACGTCGAGGAAGGCGACGTGCAGGTCATCGAGGAGAAGGGCGAAGACGCGCTCAATCTGCAGGAACTGGCGGACATGTCGCCGGTCGTGCGGCTGGTCAACTTCATCCTGTTCCGCGCCATCGGCGATCGCGCCAGCGACGTGCACATCGAGCCCGACGACCACGTGCTGCGGGTGCGGCAGCGCGTCGACGGCGAGCTGCGCGAGCTGATGCGCCCGCCGACCGGCATGCACGCGGCGATCGTCTCGCGCCTCAAGGTCATGGCCGACCTCGACATCAGCGAGCGCAGGAAGCCGCAGGACGGCCGCTTCCGCGTGCGCCGCGACACACGCGCCGTCGACGTGCGCCTGTCGACGCTGCCGACCGTGCAGGGCGAGAAGGTCGTCTTGCGCATCATGGACCGCGGTTCGATGCGCATCACGCTGAGCAACCTCGGCATCGGCCACCAGCGCCTGCAGGCGATCCACGACCTGATCCATCGCCCCGACGGCATCATCCTGGTCGCCGGCCCGACCGGCAGCGGCAAGACGACGACGCTCTATGCCGCGCTCGAGGAGATCAACGAGCCGGGCAAGAACATCTGCACGGTCGAGAACCCGGTCGAATACAACCTGCGCGGCGTCAACCAGGTGCAGGCCAACCAGAAGGGCGGCCTCGGCTTCGCCGATGCGCTGCGCTCGCTGCTGCGCCAGGATCCCGACGTGCTGATGGTCGGCGAGATCCGCGACGCCGAGACCGCGACCATCGCCGTGCAGGCGTCGCTGACCGGCCACCTGGTGCTGGCGACGCTGCACACCAACGACGCCGTCAGCGCGGTCACCCGCCTGATCAATATGGGCATCGAGCCCTACCTGATCGGCGCCGCGCTGCGCGGCGTGCTGTCCCAGCGGCTGGTGCGCTGCCTGTGTCCGACCTGCCGCGAACCGGCGGAGCCGCCCCCGGCGATGACGCGGCGCTTCGGCTCGCTGCCCGAGGGTCAGTACTACACCGCGCGCGGCTGCGACGCCTGCAAGGGCAGCGGCTACGGCGGCCGCATCGGCGTCTACGAGCTGCTGATCGTCACCGACGAGTTCGCCGACCTGGTGGCGCGCAACCCGTCGCTCGGCGACCTGCGCAAGCTGGCGGTGCAGCAGGGCCTGATGACGCTGCTCAGCGACGGCCTGCGCAAGGCCAGCGAGGGCATCACGTCGCTCGAGGAACTGGTCCGGGTGGTGGCGCCATGAAGGTGCTCGAGACCAGGCCGAACGCCGCCGCGGCGGCGGGTCCGGGCGCGGCGCGGCACGAGGTTCCGGCGCCGGTCGCCGCCGGGCACCCGACCGGCGAGTCCAGGCGGCTCAGGTTGTCGACCGCCGAGCGCTTCGCGCTGCTCGAGCAGTTCGCGACGCTGATCGACAGCGGCATCCAGATCGCCTCGGCGCTGCAGTCGATGCGCCAGCAGAGTCCCGACCCGCGCATCGCCGGCGTGCTCGGCGCGCTCGAGCAGGGCGTCGTCGCCGGTTCGCCGCTGTCGGCGGCGATGGCGAGCATGCCGCGGGCGTTCCCGCCGCTGCTGACGCAGATGGTGCGCGCCGGCGAAGCCAGCGGCGACCTGGCCGGCATGCTGCGCCGCACCGTCGAGTCGATGGAACTCGAGGCGACGATGCGCGGCAAGCTGCAGTCGGCGCTGATCTACCCGAGCGTGATGCTGGTGATGACGCTCGGCGTCGTCGTCTTCCTGCTGACCTACATCGTCCCGAAGTTCGAGAAGCTGTTCCGCGGCAAGCAGCTGCCGCTGCCGACGCGGATCCTGATGGCGCTCGGCGAGGGTGCCCAGGCCTACGGGCTGTACGCGCTGGCGGGCCTCGTCGTGCTGCTGGTCGGCGCCGTCCTGTTCCTGCGCACGCCGCGCGGCGGCCGGCTGTTCGACGGCTTCGTGCTCGGCGCGCCGGTGCTGCGCCGGGTCTACCGCACCGCGGTGATCGCGCGTTGCGTGCGCACGCTCGGCCTGCTGCTGCAGACCGGCGTGCCGCTGCACGCCGCCCTCGAGCACACGCAGGAGGTGGCGGTCAGCCCGTCGTACCGGTCCCTGTGGCAGCGCGCCCGCCACAACGTCACCAACGGCGGGTCGTTGCTCGACGTGATCCGCAACAGCCCGTTGTTCGACCCGACCTTCGAGCAGCTGGTCGCCGCCGGCGAGGCCACCGCCACGCTCGACAAGGTGATGACCAAGGCCGCGGCCCAGTACACGAAGGAACTCGAACGGCGGCTGCGCGACCTGATGACGCTGATCGAGCCGGCGATGGTCGTGCTGATGGGCGGCGTCGTCGGCTTCGTGGCGATGTCGATCATGCTGCCGATCTTCCGCATGTCCCGAGGGTGAGGTGCCATGAACGATCCCGAGAAGCCCTTCGTTCCGGTCGGTCTGCCGCGCCACGCGCAGCCGAGCGATGCCGCCGAACACCGGGTCGGACTGCACCTGCTCGAGGCCCTCGACTCGCTCGACACCGTCTACGGCTCCGCCGCGTTCTTCGCCGGCGTCGCCGCCGAGGAGGCGATCGGCGACTTCGCGCTCGACCGCTGCCTCGAATCCGTCGGGCGCGATTGCGGCGCCATCGGCCTGGTCGAGGACGGCCGCATGCAGTGGCACGCCGAACGCAACGGCGCCTGCGGCCTGCTGCGCGCCGACATCCTGACCACCGACGCCGTCGCCGGCCGCGCGATGTTCTACAACGACGCCGACGCGCGCAAGCTGCTGCGACCGGCGGTGGCCGACCACAACGTGCTGACCTGTCCGATCCAGGTCGGGTCGAAGCGGCTCGGCCTGCTGATCGTCGTGGCGCCGGCGGGGCGGCTGTTCAGCACCGCCGACTGCAAGCTGGTCGCCGCGGTGACGTCGCAGGCGGCCATCGCGCTGAGTCGGGCCGAACACCATCGCCAGGTCGAGATCGAACGGCGCAAGCTGGAGCAGGTGATCCAGAACCACAGCGACGGCATCGTCGTGCTCGACCCCGACGGCAACACGACGCTGTGCAATCGCCTCGCGCACGAGTTCCTCGGCAGCGAGGACGCGCTGCCCCTGCTGCGCAGCGCCGACCCGGGCTGCACGCTCGAGGCGCTCGCGCGCGGCGGACCCCAGCGCGAGGTCACCCTGTCGAACGGCGCCGACACCCGCGTGCTCGGTGTCACGCCGCGCGACATCCGCACCGCCGACGGCGACCTCGCCAGCGTGATCGTGACGCTGCAGGACCTGACCCGGCGCCGCCGCGAGGATCGCCTCAAGCGCGACTTCCTGTCGCTGATCTCGCACAAGTTCCGCACCCCGCTGACCGCGCTGATCTGCGGCCTCGAGATCATGCAGACCGCGGACGCCGAGGACCGCGAGGTGTTCCTGACCGAGGTCAGCCAGCGCACCCGCGACCTGCGCGTGCTGGTCGATCGCCTGCTCTACTTCGCCGAACTGCTCGAAGGCTCGTGGTCGAAGAGCGGCACCACCGACCTGCACGCGATGGAGGAGGAGCTGCGCCGGCAGTTCCGGCCGCAGAAGGGCGCGCCGCCGATCGAGATCGTCTGGGACCTCGGCGAGGGTGCGATCGTCGTGCCGGTGCCGGCCTCGCGCCTGCGCGTGGCCCTGATCAACCTGGTCGACAACGCGCTGAAGTTCGGGTCGCCGGCGGCGCCGTGGGTGCGCATCGGCTCGCGCCGCGCGGCCGACGGCACGATCACGGTCGAGGTCGAGGACCGCGGACCGGGCATCCCGACCCAGGAACGCGAACTGCTGTTCTCGTCGTTCCATCAGCTGGACGAGGACTTCACCGGCAGCGTCGCGGGCGCGGGCATCGGCCTCGCCATCGTGCGCGAGATCACCAGCCAGCTCGGCGGCACGCTCGAACTGCGGGACGCGACCCCCTCCGGCTGCATCTTCGTGCTGTCGTTCGCCGCGGCGGCCGCCGTCCCGCCGACGACGGAGGCACACGCATGACCCGCGCCGGCCACCGCAGCGGCGGCTTCACCTACCTCGAGGTGATGCTCGCCGCGGTCGTGCTGGCCGGCACGATGGCCAGCATGGGCTACGCGCTGGCGAACTCCAGCGACCTCGCCGACCAGCAGCGCATCGCCGCGCAGGGACGCTACCTGCTGCAGGACGGCGTCGCCTGGCTGCGCCTGCTGGCGCGTGTCGACGCCACGGATGCGACCGGCTTCGGCATGGAGGCCGGCGAGTCGACCGTCGCCGACGTCGACGACGTCGACGATCTGCGCGGTCTGGTCGAGACCGGACCGCTGGACCGTGCCGGCGTCGCGGCCGGCAACGACTGGCAGCGCAGCTGGTCGGTGGTCTCGGCCAACCTGACCACGCCGACCACCGACGCCGCGAACGGCTCGACGCCACTGCTGCGCATCGGCATCACGATCTCCTACCAGGGTCGCGTCGTCACCGGCGACACCCTGCTGCTGTCGAGGACACCATGACGCACCGCGGCACCGCCGGATTCACCCTGATGGAACTGCTGATCGCGCTGGCGCTGACGGCGATCGTCGCCGTCGGCGCGCTGGCCGCGCTCAACACGTTCGCCGATGCCGACCAGCTCGCATCGCAACGCATGGAGGAGACGGTCGGCATCGGCCGCGCGCTGCAGATGGTGCGGCGCGACGTCAGCGAAGCCACCGCCCTCGACGTCACCGCGACCGAGTGGGTCATCACCCGCCGCGACGGCACCGGCGTCGCCTACGCCGTCGCGGTCGGCGGCACCGAACTGCACCGGTTCCAG
>JAEUHS010000021.1 GCA_016794035.1 Planctomycetota bacterium | reverse complement strand
TGCAGCGGTTCGCCGCCGCGCGCGTGCGGGTTCCAGCCCGGCAGGCGACCGGCGCGCAGCTCGTCGCGCGCGAGCTCGAGTTCGGGCAGGAACCAGATCGGCACCTCGGTGACGTCGTGGTTGGCGCCGGCGCGCGCGGCGGCGAGCGCGGCGTCGTCGAGCAGCAGGCTCGCCGGCGGGAACTCGGCCAGGTCGTACGGCACGAACGTGCGCCCGCCGAACACCGAGGGCCACAGCCAGGCCAGCGGCAGCAGGGCCAGCACCACGATCGCGAGCCAGCGCGCGCGCGGTCCGTTCACGGTCGCCTCCGGCGACCGACGGCCAGCAGCCCGAGGCAGGCGAGCAGCGCGACGAGGCTCAGGCGCGCGGGCCAGAGCACGCGCGGCGCGTCGTAGGTGAACACCACCTCGTGCGCGCCGGGGGTCAGGTAGACCGCGCGCAGGTAGTGGTCGGCGACGAACACCGGCGCCGCGGCGCCGTCGACGTGCGCGCGCCAGCCGGCGTCGTAGGGATCCGCGAGCCGCAGGTAGCCGTCGCGGTCGCTGCGCACGCGCACGACCACGCGTTCGTCGCGGCGGTCGACGACCTCGACCTCGCTCTGGCCGGCGTCGCCGGCGCTCGGCATCGGGGCGGCCGGGTCCTCGAGCACGATGCGGTGGGCGACGTCGCGCTGCGGTACCGACAGCACCACGAGGCGCTGCTCCCGGTCGGGCAGCAGGTCGACGGTGCGCACGAAGGTCGCGCGCGGCAGCGTCGTCGTGCGCTCGAACAGGCGGAACGCGCCGGTGTCGGGCGGCGTGCGGTCGACCAGCTGCGCGTTCGGCGACACGGCATCGCGGGTGACGACGAAGCGGATCCCGTAGAGATCGCACAGCGGATGCCGCAGCGACGCGGGGTCGTGGAACGAGCCGACGCCGGCGCCGCCGTAGCCGACGTCGGCCTTGCCGGGTCGCGACGGTTCGATCGCACGGAAGAACTCCTCGAAGCGCGCGGGCGGCAGCGGGTTGTAGGCGCCCGCGTCCTCGAGGCCGAGGAACGCCGGCAGGTTGCCGGGCAGCGCGGCGCCGGAGCGGCCCTGGTCCTGCACCACGAGCCGCTGCAGCCGCGGCCGCACGCCGTTCGGCGCGCCGACGGCGGCGACCGGCTGCAGCACCGCGGGCAGCTTCGTCACGCGCGCGGCGGGTACGGTCTGCACCGGCCCGAGCCCCGCGTGCAGCAGTTCGGCGAGCGCCAGCGCGAGCACCAGCGCGAGGCCGAAGCCGCGCCGCCAGGCCAGCGCCGCCGCCGCGGCGCCGGCGACCAGCAGCGCGCGCCAGCTCGTGGTCCACAGCTGGTGCCAGTTGTGCAGCGCTTCGCCGGGTGCCTGCGCGGCGGCGACGAGCGGCGCGATCGTGTCGGCGGTGCCGCCGAGCGCGGCCACGGTGGGGTGGTCGTGGTCCGCGGCCAGCAGTTCGGCGTAGCCGTGCACGAACGAACTCTCACCGGCGTGTCGCTGCAGCCAGACCAGCGCGACCGCCGACGTCGCCGCCACCGCCGCGAGCAGCGTCCACGCCGGCCAGCGCCTGGCGCCCGCGAGCCAGGCTTCGGCGCCGAGCCCCGCCAGCACCACCAGCGCCACCGCCACGGCGAACAGCGCGCGCCGCTGGTCGGCGTCGGTCAGGCCCGGCACCAGGCGTGCGACGGCGAGGAACGGCTGGTCGGCGGTGGCCGTGCCGAACGCGAGCAGCGCGACGAGCCCGAAGAACCACGCGATCGCCCGCCGCGGCCCGCGCGCCGACCACGCCAGGCACGCGAGCGCGAGCGGAGCCACGCCGATCGCGAACGAGGTCTCGACCCAGCTCTGGAACGGGCTGTGGTCGATCGGCCGCAGCGGCTGCGCCAGCAGCACCAGCTGGCTCCACGGCAGGCGCGTGCGCACCTCGAAGTCGCCGGCGGCCGGGGGGTAGAAGTGGTCGCTGGCCCAGCTCAGCAGGTCGGGCCAGCACAGGCCGAGCGCGTGGTCCCATTCGAGCCCTTCGGCGGCGAGGCGCGCGGCGTCGAACGAGCCGGCGCGCGCCGACACCGCCGCGGCCGTCAGCACCGGCAGCATGTTCGCCAGCGACAGCAGGCCGCCGAGGCCGAGACCCAGCGCAACCGGCCACAGCCGCCGCCGCCGTTCGCCACGCGGCGCCTGCAGGGCGAGGAACAGCGCGAACAGCACCGCCAGGTAGCTGGCCTGCAGGCTGACGACGACGAAGCCCGAACACCACGACACGCCGGTCCACAGGCCGAGCCAGCCGGCCGTGCCCCACGCGGCGCGGCCGCGCCGGTCGCCGGCGACCAGGTCGTGCACCGCGGCCAGCATCGGCCACACCGGCAGCGCCGCGGTCAGGATCACGTTGTGGTGCAGCTTGCACTGCAGCCACAGGCCCAGCGCCGCCGCGACCAGTCCGACCAGCGCGCTCGCGTGCCGGCAGCCGAGCCGCCGCAGGAACGTGTAGGCGAGGTAGCCGAACAGCACCTGGTGCAGCAGGAACCACCAGCCGTACCACTGCTCGCTCGGCAGCAGCAGCAACAGCAGGTTGACCGGCTCGTACGGCTGCGCCATCTGCGGCACGAACGGCGCGCCGCCGCCGATGTCGTTGGTCCAGCGCGGCAGTTCGCCGGCCGCGAAGCGGTCCGCCATCACGCGGTCCCAGCACAGCGACTGCAGGTACTTGTCGGCCATGCCGAAGTTGCCGCGGTAGGCGTCGGCCGCGTCGAACGTGCCGCGCGCCTGCGCCTCGGCCATCGGCACGTCGAACAGTTCCGGCGGGAACGGCACCAGCGCGCGGCCCGGCAGCAGGCCGTCGCGCAGGAACAGCACCGCGCACAGCAGGGCCAGCAGCAGCGCCTGCAGGTGCTGCTGCCGCGAGGGCGTGGCGGTGCTGGGACCCACGGCACCACGATGCAGCAGCATCGGCAGGAACTCAATCTCCGGACGCGTGGCCGCTGCCAAGGCGCGGGCCGCCGCGAGCCGCAGCCTGTCGCCGGCGCGCCACCGCCCGTAGGATCGCCGCGACCGCCCTCGGCAGACCACGGCCCGAACGCATGCGCGCACCCGAACCCATCCGTCCGCCGGCGACCAGCGCCGGCTGGCACACCGGCGAACTGTGGCTGCTGTTCGGCATCACGCTGGTGGCGCTGGTCGTGCGCCTGGTCCGCGTCGAGCAGTGGTCGATGGCCGCGGCGGAGGTCGCGACCTGGCAGGCAGTGACGATGCCGCTGCACGGCGAGCACGGCTTCTTCGCCAGCGCGGCGGGCCAGCAGCCGCTGGTGCACCTCGGCCTGCGCTGGTTGCTCGACGCCGGCGTGCTGCCGTTCCACGGCGAGGGCTGGCTGCGGCTGCCGTTCGTGTTCGCCGGCACGATCACGGTGCCGCTGTTGGCGCTCGCCGCGGGGCTGGTCGCGCCGGCGCGCACCGCGCTGCTGGCCGCGGGCCTGCTCGCGGTGCATCCGTGGCACCTGGCGATCAGCCAGATGGCGGCGCCGCCGGTCGTCGCCGTGGCGTTCGCGCTGCTGGCGGCGACCGCCGCGCTCGCGGCGCGCGGCCGCTGGCGCCGCGGCCGCCTGCTGGTGGCGGTGCTCGCGGCGGCGCTCGCGTGCGGCAGCGACCGCAGCGGCCTCGCCGCCGTGCTGATGCTGGTCGCCGGCGGGCTGTCGTCGGCCTGGCCGCCGGCGGGATGGGGTCGGCGCGCGCTGTGGGTCGCGGCGCTGCTGGCGACCGCGGCCGTGCCCGCCGGTCTGCACGCGGCGGGCGTCTGGCCGTTCGCGATCGTCGCCGCCGACGCCGCCGACGCAGTGCCGCCGTGGTGGTCCTTCGTGCTGGCGCCGTGCGCGCCGGTGGTGCTGCTGGCGCTGCTGGCGCCGTGGGTCGTGCGGCCGCGGCCCGTGGCGCTGCTGTCGGCGGCCGCGGTGGCGATCGGCGCGTTCGCGGCGGCGGCGGCGACGGGCGCCGCGATCGCGCTCGACGACCTCGCGGTCGTGCTGCTGCCGCTGCTGGTGCTGGCGGCGGCGGCGGCGGCCAGCGTCGCCGCCAAGGTGCGCGCCGCCGCGCCGGGCCCGGCCACGG
>JAEUHS010000009.1 GCA_016794035.1 Planctomycetota bacterium | reverse complement strand
GCGGCACCTCGGACCCGTTCGCGCCGCGCTGCGAGCCGGGGACCCGCCCGTGCTCGACGGCGTGCGGCGTGCGCTGCGCCACCGCCTGCCGGACGCGCTGCGCCCGACCCTGGACGAACTGGCCGGCGACGGCGACGCGTTGCGCGCCGCGACGGCGATGGACGTGCTCGCGTTCCATCGCCTGCCGATCGCGCATGGCGATCGCCTGCATGCCGACCCCGCTGCCGCCGTGCGGTGCCTCGCGTTCGGCGTCGCGCAGCGCACCGGTCGGCTGCCGGACACGGCGCTGCGATCGGCGCTCGAACACGCCGACGCAGCCGTGCGCCGGGCCGCGCTGCAGGCGGCGGCATGGACCGGCTGGCCCGAACTATTGGCGTTCTGCCGCGCCAGCGCCAGCCGCGCCACCGATCCGGACCCGGTCGCCCTGTCGATGCTGGCAGTGCTGGGTTGCGCCGAGGACGCGGCGACGTTGCAGCGGGCCCTCGCGCGCCCGGAGCTGGCCGGCGTCGCGGTGCAGGCGCTCGGCGCGCTCGGCCTGCCGACCTCGGTGCCGTTGCTGCTGGACCTGATGCGCGACCCGAAACTCGGCGTGCCGGCGGCGAAGGCCTACCGGCGCCTCACCGGCTCCGACGCCGCGTTCGGCGAGAAGCCGTTCCCGCCGCCGGCCGCCGAGGGCGAGGACGCGAGCGAAGAGCTGCCGCCGGCGCCGGACGCCGCCCGCGCCGACTGGCGACGCCGCGCCGCGTCGATGCCGGCGTCGAGCACCTGCCAACATGGCCGACCGATGGCGGCCGACACGCTGCCTCCGCACCTGGATGCGCTGCCGCTCGACAGCCGCCGTGACGTCTACCTGCGGCTGCGCGCCTCGCGCGCGACCGTCCCCGAACTCGAGCTCGAGGCGCTGGCGCGGCAGCAGCGCCGCTGATCGCATGGGCCACCCGGAGATCGACAACCGCACGCCGTTCGCCTTCGCGCCGCTGTTCGTGGCCGACGAGGAGCTGCGACCCGTGCTGTCGACGATCGTCAAGGCGACCGTGCGCATCACCGGCGACGGCAGTGCGCGGCTGGCCGAGCTGCAGGAGGCCGTCGACTTCGCCGGCAAGCACCACGGCGAACCGGGCCAGAGCAGCGTGCGCCGCGAACCGGAGGTGGCGTTCACGAAACCCGGCACCGACTGCGTGCTGCAGGGCCACGCGATGTCCGCACGCCCCGCGACCCAGGTCGACGTCGGTTTCCGCCTCGGCGCGCTGACGAAGGTCGCGCGCGTGACCGGGGATCGCCGCTGGGAGCCCGGCCTGCTGGGCGCCCGCATGTCGCCGCCGCAGCCGTTCGAGAAGCTGCCGCTGCTGTACGAACGCGCCTTCGGCGGCTGGGACCGCACGGCCGACAAGGAGGAGCATCACCAGTGCGAGCCGCAGAATCCGATCGGCACCGGGTTCGTCGCGAAGAAGGGCCGGCTGGTGCCCGGCGCACCGCTGCCGAACATCGAGGATCCGCGCGATCTGTTGACCAGCCAGACCGGACGCGTGACACCCGTCGGCTTCGGCTTCACCGGCCACGACTGGCAGCCGCGCGCGAAGCTCGCGGGCACCTTCGACGCCAGCTGGCAGGAAGGGCGCTCGCCGCGGCTGCCGAAGGACTTCGACCGCCGGTTCTTCCTGGCGGCCGCGCCCGGCCTGTCGTCACCGACCTGGCTGCTCGGCAACGAATCCGTGGTCGTCATCGGCGCAACGCCCGAGGGTCGCTGGGAGTTCTCCCTGCCCGGCATCGCGGCGCCACGCTGCGACGTGGTGCTGCGGACCGGCACCGTGCAACACCTGGAGACCCACCTGGACACCGTGATCGTCGACGCCGACACCCGCACGCTCGTGCTGCTGTGGCGGGCGTTCACGACCCTGCGCAACGGCCCGCACGACGTGCAGGCACTGACGATCACCGCCGACCGCATCCCCCCTCGCAGCTGAGTCCCACCATGCCCGTCACCGTCGGAGCCAACTTCCTCAGCGTCGTGCACAAGGCCAGCAACGGCACCACGATCGCGTTCCCGGACGTGTGCAAGACGCCGTCGCCGGCCGGGCCGATCCCGATTCCCTACCCGAACATCGCGATGAGTTCGGACACCGACAAGGGCACCAAGAAGGTGAAGTGCGACGGCGAGTCGACCTGCGTCAAGGACAGCAACTTCAAGATGTCGACCGGCGACGAGGCCGGCTCGGCGGGCGGCGTCGTCTCGAGCAAGACCAAGGGCAAGGCCGAGTTCGTCAACTTCTCGTTCGACGTCCAGTTCGAGGGCAAGAACGTGCCGCGCGCGTTCGACCTGATGCTGCACAACGACAAGAACACGCCTCCCTTCCCGGTGCTGCAGGGACCGATCGTCGCGCTGCCCGGCAGCGACGATCCGATCTGCTACATCTGCAGCAAGAAGCTCTGACGCCACGCCGCCGAACGCCATGCCCACCAAGGACGATCATCTCGAGGAGCTGCACGGCCTCACGCACAAGGCCGCCGACAAGGCGAAGGTTGGCTGCCTGACCCGCCACGAAGGCACCTACAAGAGCGGCGCCTGGCCGGACTGCAACTACCGCAAGAACGCGCACCTCTACTCGCTGGCCAACGAACGCGACGTCTACGACGTGCCGAGCCTGCGCAGTCCCCGGCGCTGGCTGGAGTTCGCGCTCGACTACCTCGAGCCGGTGCGTTTCGCCGACTCCAGCCCCAAGGCGGGCCAGGTCCGCAAGCCGCAGCCGCTGTCGCCGCTGACCGCGGACCACTGCTGGGATCTCACCCACACGATCGCGGACAACGCGTTCAATCCGAAATCGGCGGCGAACTTCCACGACGATTCGATCCCCTACTTCCACAACACGCACCACATCTTCGCGTGCGACGAGATCTACCGCGCGTTCTCGACCAAAGAGCTGCGGATCCTGGTGCTGTGCAAGTACAACATCAACCGGGACCCGAATGCGATGATCCTGCCCAAGCAGCGCTGCGTGGCATGGGCCCTGAAGCTGCCGGCACACTGTCCGGACAAGGCGAACCACGACGACTACAGCGAGCGGATCCGGACCAAGCTGTCGAACGTGAAGTCCGAGTTCCAGCAACAGGCCGAGGACGACGGCCATGAGATCACCGAACAGAACGCGCCCGATCTGGTGACGACGCTGGAGAACGACTCGAAGGAACTCAGGCAGCACCTGATCGCCAAGGGCAACACCAACCCTGGGATCGACCTCGACCTCGTGAACATCCCGTGACCGGAGTGCCCCCCTTGACCAGCGACTTCTTCATCTGGGAGGCAGAGCGCAACCCATCGGCGTGCCTGCTCGATCGACTACCGGACGACGACCACGCGATGTTCCGGCCGCGCATCGGGCGCGCGATGGGCGGCGACTACCCCGAGGCACGCGAGTTCCCGATGTCGCCGGACCTCGGCGGCACCGATCTGCCCGACCTCGTGCGCAACACGCTCGGCTTCTACGTGGTCTCGGAGCGGCTGCGCGACGCGCTCGAGCACCACGCCGGTGCGGAGTTCGAGATGCTGCCGATCCACGTGCTCGATCGGCGCGGCAAGCGCGTGCCGAAGCCCTACTGGATCGCCAACCTGCTCGGACGCTCGGTCGCCTGCGCGGACCTGCCGCGCTGCGAGATGACCGAACTGGCGATGCGCAAGGGACGCTACACCTCGATGAAGCGCCTCCACGTCGACAGCAAGCGCATCGATCCGTCGTTCCGCATCCTGCGACTCGACGAGATGCCGAAGCTCTTCCTCGTACGCGACGACCTGCGCCGCGCGCTCGATGCGTCCGGCGCGACCGGGATGCGCTTCTCGGCGATGGGCGACCCGGTCCTGATCGACTGATCCACGACGAGCATGGGCGACCTGCGACTCACCCGCGAGAACGTCGACTTCATGATCCGCGTGCAGGCCCGCGACCTGGACCTCGGCACGCGCGACGCCGACGAGGGCAAGCGGCTGACCACGCTGTCGGTCCTGCATCGCTGGCGCGGCATCGCGCGTCATCTGGCCAGCGGGGCGACGCGCCCGTTCGTCGACGATCTGGCCCGCGCGGTGCAGGCGCGCCGGACCTACCTGGAGCGACTGCAGGCCGGCACGGCGGCGTCGAGCCAGCGCTACGGCGCGCTGCAGCAAAACCGGGCCCTGTTCGACGCGGTGGCGATCGGCGACCAGGACGGCACGACCTCGCTGGCCCGGCTCGGCACGCTGGCCCGCCCGCCGCGGCCCCGGCAGGACATCGACGAGTGGCTGCTCGAATACCTGCACGGACTCCTGGCCGAGTGGCCGCCGGACCCGACTGCCGCAGCCGCTGCCGGGCGCACCACCGCCGCCATCGCCGCGCTGGCGGCAGCGGACCCGAGTCCGGAGCACGACCTCGTCGAGGCCTTCGAAGCGCGTGACGGCGCAGCCCTCTCGACCGCGCTGCTGGCCCTGGTCGAGCAGCGCCAGGCACGATTCGCCACCGACCTGACGTTGCCCCCCGAACTGCTCGCGACCGAACGTCACGTCTGGGTGCTGGGCATCGCACTGGTGAACGTCGCCCGCACGATCGGGATCGCGACGGCCGACGAGCACCCGACGATCCCCGGGCTGCTGCTGGGTCTCACCTCGCCCCGGCCCTTGGCCCCCGAATCGTGGCGCACGCCGTCATGAGCTCCAGCTCGGCAACGGCGATGCGCGTCACCGGCATCGGGCTGGTGGGCGCCCTCGGCACGCGCGCGGCCAACGTGCTCGCGGCCCAGCGCTGCAACCTGGTTCGCACGAGCCCGTCGACCGAGCTGCGGATCCCCGACGAGGACACCCTGACCGAGCAACCGGTGCGGGTCCACGCCGTGCGCGGTCTGGCCGCCGGCTACGAGCACCAGGGTCGCTGGGTGCGCTTGCTGTCGGCGGCGCTGCAGGATCTGGCGACCGGGCTCGAGTCGGGTGATGCCACCGCGCTGCCGCTGGTGGTCGTGCGTCCCGCGGACGACCCCGACCGCTACCCCGTCGAGACGGCTGCGGCCGGCCTCGACGAACTGCTCTCACAGGCACTGACCGCCCCACGCACGGCGTTCGCCTGCCACGTCGTACCAGGCGCCGAAGGATCGATCGCCGTGGCGTTGGACCAGGTTGCCGAGCTGCTGCGGCAGCACCGCCGCGTGGTGCTCGCCGGCGTCGACAGCCTGGTCGACCACTGCTCGCTGGCGTGGTTGCTGCGCGCCGGTCGACTGAAGACGGACGACAACCCGGTCGGAATCGCACCCGGAGAGACCGCCGCGTGCTTCCTGCTGGAGCGAGCGGACCCGACGGGCCCGACCGGCGGACTGGCCGAGATCGCCGACTGGTGGCGCGACGACGAGGTCGACACGGAAGCCGAACCCGAACTGTGGGGCCAGAGGCTGGGCCGCGCCGTCAACCGGTCGATGCACGCTCGCGCCAACGAGCCGTCGCGGCCGCACACACCGTGGCACCTGGTGAGCAACCACGACGGAGACACGGCCATGGCACGCATCCACGGTGGCCTGCTGTCGACGCTCGATCCCGGGCTTGCCGCACCACGGCTGCACCACCCCTGCGTCTCGTTCGGCAGCGTGGGCTGCGCCAGCGCCTTCGTCGGCATGGCGGTGGCGATCCACGTGCTGGCGACCGATCCCGCCAGCCGGGACGTGGTCGCGACCGCGGCGAGTCCACGCGGCGAGGCGGCGTTGGTCCGGCTCCGTCGGTGACCTGCGCGGCCGCGGTGCCGCGGCGACGGGCAAGGGGTCACAGGTTCGTGTAGTTCGGTCCGCCGCCGCCCTCGGGCACGACCCAGTTGATGACCTGATACGGGTCCATGATGTCGCAGGTCTTGCAGTGCACGCAGTTGCTGGCGTTGATCTTCAGGTCGACACCGTGCTGGGTGCCGGGCTTCGCCTCCATCTCGTAGACGGCCGCCGGGCAGAAGTGCTGGCACGGGTTGCCGAACTCCTCGACGCAGCGTGTCGAGCACAGGTCCGGCTGCGTGACCACCAGGTGGCACGGCTGGTCTTCCTCGTGCATCGTGCCGGAGCTGTAGACCGACGTCAGCTTGTCGAACGTCAGCACGCCGTCCTCGGGCAGCTTCCCGAGGTCTGGCTTGCCCTTGCCGCCGAAGTAGTCGCCGACCTGCTCCATGTAGGTGTGGCCGGCCTTGCTCTCGAGATTGTCGCTCCAAAACGTGCCCTTGCCGCCGAACAGCTGCGCGAAGCCGGCGTTGACCAGGCCGGCGAGCCGCCCCTTGTGGAAGCCCTGGTGGAAGTTGCGGCACTGCCACAGCTCCTCGTGCAGCCAGTCCGCCTTCATCTTCTGGTCGTAGAGCGCCGTCGCCGAGGCCGAGAAGTCCCCCTTCTGCAGACAGGCCAACGCCGTCTCCGCCGCCAGCATGCCGGAGCGCATCGCCAGGTGGATGCCCTTGAGGCGCATGCTGTTCATCAGGCCGGCGCTGTCGCCGACCAGCAGGAAGCCGTCGCCGAAGGTCCTCGGCATCGAGTAGAGGCCCCCTTCCGGCAGCGACTTGGCGCCGTAGTGCAGCATCTTGCCGCCGCGCAGAAAGGCCGCGACCTTGGGGTTCAGCTTCATGCGCTGGAGCTGGCGATGGCCGTCCATCGTCGGGTCGTGGTAGTCGAGGCCGACGACCAGCCCGACGGAGACCATGTTCTTGCCGCCCTCGGTCGGGCCCATGCCGTAGATCCACCCGCCGCCGAACGTCCTGCTGTCGAGCGGATACCCCATCGTGTGCACGACGAGCCCGGGCGGGCACTGCCCCGCCGGCACTTCCCAGACCTCTTTGACGCCGATGCCGTAGACCTGCGGGTTCTTGCCCTCGAGCTTGAGTTCCGCGATCAGCTGCTTGGTCATCGAGCCGCGGCTGCCCTCGGCGAGCACCACCAGCTTGCCGGCCAGGATGCCACCCGCCTGGAAGTTGCCCTTCGGCTTGCCGTGCTTGTCGACGCCCGAGTCGCCCAGCTGGACGCCGGTGACCTTGTTGCCGTCGCGCTGCAGCACGGCACCTGGGAAACCAGGGAACACCTGGATGCCCTTCTGCTCGGCGATGCCGCCGAGCCACTGCACCATCTTGTTCAGCGAGATCACGAAGTTGCCGTGGTTCTTCAGCGGCGGCGGCGTGATCGGGAACTTCATGCCGCCCTTCTCGGTGAGCCACATGGCGTAGTCGGTGTGCACCTCGGCCTCGACCGGCGCCCTGGGCTCCATCGTGCGCCAACCGGGCAACAGCGCATCGAGGGCCTTCGGGTCCAGCACCGCACCGGAGATCGAATGCGCCCCGATCTCGGCCGCTTTCTCGATCAGGCAGATCTCAGGCGTGAGCTTCTCGCCCGTACCGGCGCGCTCGACCTCGGCGTTGTGCTGTTCGATCCGGTTGGCCAGGTGGATCGCCGTGGCCAGGCCCGCCGGGCCGCCACCGACGATCACCACGTCGAACTCCATCACATCACGCTCTGCCATGGTTTCGTTCCGCTGCGGCTTGGTAACTGCCGCCGGTCGTCACACTACAGAGCCGTGTCGCGAGTCTGCAACGGCGAGCGCAGTTTGCGCGTTGTGACCGAGGACAACCCAGGACCCAGCCCAGGAGGCCGAACATGAAGCGCACCTACACCCTGCAGGAAGCCAACCAAGTGTTGCGGCTGGTACGGGCGATCGCCGTCGAAGCCGTCGAGCGCCGCACGAGCCGGCGGGCGCTGGCCCGCCAGCGCGAGCAACTCGAGGCCGCCGTGACCCCGGAGGGACTGCGCGGCGAACTGGCTGAGCTGGACGCCCGGATCTGGGAGCACGACGAGGGCCTGTTGCGCTGCCGCAAGGAACTCGAGGATCTCGGCATGACGGTCCTGCGCACCAACCCGCTGACGGTGCACATCCCCGGCCGGAGCCGCCGCGGCGACGTGGTGTTCTGCTGGCAGGAAGGCGAAGGCTCGGTCGACTTCGGTCACCCGCTCGGCGAAGAGAAGCACCAGCGGCGACCGCTGCGCGTGCGCGCGCAGGGGGCCTGAGACGCGAGGGGCGCCCGTCCGGGGCGCCCCGCGCACGAACGGCGCCGGGTCGCCCGTGCGGCACGGAAGCGGACCCCCGATCGTTGCCCCGCGCCCCGCTGGCCGACACGATGCCGGCCGCCGCCTGCTGGCGGCACGCCGCAACACCATGTTCCACTGCGTGATCCTGTTCCGCCTCAAGCCCGGCATTGCGCTGGAGAGGGTCCGCGGGGCCCGCGTGGCGCTGCAGTCCCTGGTGGAGACCATGCCTGGGGTCGCCCACCTGACCGTGACCCACAACCTCGCGGCGGAACGCCAGGGCTTCAACCTCGCGCTGTTCTCCCTGTTCGAGACCCGGAACGCCTGCGAGATCTTCTTCCGACACCCCGAGTACCAGCGGGTCTGGGAAACGGAACTGGCGCCCGTGATCGAGCACCACGTGATGGCGCAGGGCGAAGGGGACGCGCACTGACCGCCCCTCGGGCCCGGCGAACGCGCCGCGGCCTTGAAAGCGCGCCGCCGCCGGTTGCAATGCCGGCATGAGCATGGTGAAGCGCGTCGCGGTGACCGGTGCCGCCGGTCAGATCGGTTACTCCCTGCTGCCGTTGATCGCCAACGGCGGCATCTTCGGCCCGAACGTCAAGGTCGCCCTGCAGCTGCTCGAGGTCACGCCGGTGTTGCCGGCCCTCGAAGGCGTGCGCATGGAGCTGGAGGACTGCGCGTTCCCGCTGCTCACCAACATCACCTGCTCGGACAAGGCGGAGGTCGCGTTCCGGGACGCCGACCTGTGCCTGCTGGTCGGCAGCAAGCCGCGCGGCAAGGGCCAGGAGCGCAAGGACCTGCTGATGGAGAACGGGCAGATCTTCACCGGCCAGGGCCGCGCGATCGCCGCGGCGGCCGGACCCGACGTGCGCGTCGTCGTGGTCGGCAACCCGTGCAACACGAACTGCCTGATCGCGATGCGCAACGCCAAGGGTGTGCCCGCCGAGCGCTTCACCGCGATGACCCGCCTCGACCAGAACCGGGCCAAGGCGCAGCTGGCGCAGAAGGCGAAGAAGCACTGGTCGACGGTCAAGAACGTCAGCATCTGGGGCAATCACAGCAACACCCAGTATCCGGACTGGCACCATGCGACGATCGACGGCGTGCCGGCCGCCAAGGCGGTCGCCGACGATGCCTGGCTGCAGGGTGCGTTCCTGAAGACGGTGCAGGAGCGCGGCAAGGCGATCATCGAGGCGCGCGGCAAGTCGTCGGCGCTGTCGGCGGCGCAGGCGGCGTGCGACCACGCGAGGAGCCTGTTCACGGTGACCACGAAGGACGACTGGGCGTCGCTGTGCGTGCTCAGCGACGGCAGCTACGGGACTCCAGAAGGCCTGATCAGCGGCTTCCCGTGCACCACCGACGGCAAGGGCAACTGGCAGATCGTGCCCGGGCTGTCGATGAACGATTTCAGCAAGCAGAAGGCGGGCCTCAGCTGGCAGGAACTGGTCGAGGAACGCGGGATGGTGCAGGGACTGCTGGGCTGATCGGGTGGATCCCGCCACGATCCTGGCTGTCGCGGTCACCGTCGTCGCCGGGGTCCTGATGGGTGCGATCAACAACGTCGCCGGCGGCGCCGGCGTGCTCGGCCTGCTCGCGTTCGAACACGCCTGGGGGTTGCCGCTCGACAGCGCCAATCCCTCGACGCGCGTCGCCGCGATCGCGATCGGGTCGTTCGCGTTCCTCGGCTACCTGCGCGCCGGCCGCACGGTTCCACCGCGAGCCTGGCTGCAGGGCCTGCTCGCGCTGCCGGGCGCCATGCTCGGCAGCCACCTGGCCCTCGGGCTGCCCGCGCTGTGGTTTCGCAGCTACCTCGCCCTCGTGATCGCACTGCTGCTGTGGCAGCAACTGCGCCCGCGTCGCCTCGTCGGCGCCGGCCCGCGGCCGGCGTGGCTGGCCGCACTGGGCTGCTTCGCGATCGGCATGCACATGGGCTACGTGCAGATCGGCACCGGGCTGGTCGCGACCCTGGTGCTGGCGCACGCCTACGAACGTGACCTGTTGGCCGTCAACGCCGCCAAGAGCGTGATCGTCATCCTGACGTCGCTCGCCAGTGCCGGCAGCTTCGCCGTGGCGGGCGCCATCGACTGGCTGCCGGCGATCTCGCTGGCGGTCGGCGCAGGCGTCGGCAGCTACGCCGCGAGCCACTGGAGCGTCGCCAACGGCGCGACGGCGGTGCGCCGGGTCGTCGTCGTCATCGCCGCGCTGACCCTGCTCGAGCAACTGCGCCAGATCGTCCTGCTGCTGGTGACCTGACGTCGCCACCGGCAGCCGCTGCGCAGGGTCGCCCGCGCCACGTCCAACTCGTATCCTGCGGCACATGACCCGCCACGTCGTCGTCACCGGCGCCAGCTCCGGCATCGGCGCCGCCTGCGCCCGCGCCTTCGCCAAGCTCGGCGATCGCCTGTCCCTCGGCGCCCGCCGCACCGATCGCCTCGAACAGGTCGTGCCCGGGGCGCTGCACCAGGCGCTGGACGTCACCGATGCCGGCAGCGTCGAACGCTTCGTCGCCGCCGCCATCGCGGCCCATGGTCCGATCGACGTGCTGGTCAACAACGCCGGCCTCGCGCGCGGCGTCGAGAAGATCGCCGAGGGCACCGGGGAAGCCTGGCGCGAGATGATCGAGACCAACGTGCTCGGCCTGCTGGAGGTCACGCGCCGCGTGCTGCCCCAGATGGTCGCCGCCGGCCGCGGCCACATCGTCGTGATCGGGTCGATCGCCGGCCACAAGGCCTATGCCGGTGGCGGCGTCTACTGCGGCAGCAAGCGCGCGCTGCAGCCGATCTGTGAGGCGATCCGCCTGGAGACGCTCGGTTCCGGGGTCCGCGTCACCAGCGTCGACCCCGGCATGGTGCAGACCGAGTTCTCGTCGGTGCGATTCCGCGGCGACGCCGAGCGCGCCGCGAAGGTCTACCAGGACACCCGGCCGCTCTCCGCCGACGACGTCGCCGACTGCGTGGTGTTCGCCGCGACCCGGCCGCCGCACGTCGACATCGAGACGATCGTCGTCATGCCGACCGACCAGGCCTCGCCCCACCACCTGCACCGCGGCGGGCGCTGACGGTCACTTCGCCGTCGGCGTCGGAGTCACCGCCGGCGACCACGGCTCCGGCTTCGGCAGGTTCGGCATGTGCAGCACGAGCAGCGCCAGCGCGGTGCCATAGCCGGCAGAACGGCCGAACTGGCGGTCGTTCCAGCCGCCATCCGCCTCGCGCGACTTCGCCAGCACCTCGCGCAGCTTCGTGCGCAGACGTTCGCGGGTGTCGCCATCGGCGATCTGCTCGATCGCCTGCGCCGCGTAGAGGTGGCCGTACAGGAAGTAGTATGGCGCGATGCCGTAGGGCTCGATGTGGGTGCCCAACTGGCTCTTGCGCACGGCGAGATCGTCCCAGTGGGCGAAGAACAACTCGACCGCGCGCTCGAGTCGCCGCGGGTCACCGCGGCCGGCGAGCAGCAGCGTCGTCTCGCATGCCGCCGCCCGCGCCGCCGAACTCGGCGTGCGGTTCATCATCGACAGCGCCTGCTCGTCGACGTTCGCCTGGCTCTCGGCGGGCGCGCCGTAGGCGTAGCCCCCTGGCTTCGCGCGCGAACGCTCCAGGGCATCGAGCGCCTCGGTGACCACCTGCTCCGAGACCTCGTGGCCGCGCGCCCTGGCGTGGAACAACGCCTGCAGCGCGGGCGCCGTCATGAACGTCGACGCGCTGTTGCGCGGGCTCTTGTAGCCGCGCGGTCGCGAGTAGTTCCAGCCGCCGGCCTTGGGGATGGCCGAATCGACCAGCACCTCCGTGAGCCATGCGACCCGGCCCTGCACGTCCGCCTGCATGGCTTCCGGCACCAACCCGTGATCCTGCAGGTGCAGCAGCAGCTGCAACGCGTAGATGTGGCCCCAGCCGCGAACGTCGTAGGTGCCGAGGAAGCCCGGCTGCATGCGCGGCGCGTCGAGGGTCTTCAGCACGAACGCAAGGCCGCGCTCGACGGCGGCGCGCCGCTTCGCGTCGTTCGCGTAGCCGGGAGCGGCGATCAGTCCGAGGCATGCGATCGACGTGCCGCCGACGCGGTAGCCGACCGGCAGCTGGCCACGATCCTCGCGGTAGACCCCCTCGTAGGGCCACTGGTCGTCGTCTTCGCCTTCCTGCAGCGAGAGCATCACGGCGACCGCCCCTGCGGTCGTCGCGTCCAGGTCCAGCGGCGCGACCGCGGCGACGGGAACCGAGGCGAAGCGCAGCGGCCCCTCGGGCGCAGGCTCCTGCGCGGCGAGCGCCAGGCAACAGAGCATCGGCGACAACCAAGTGGGGTGCATGCGGCCTCCTGGGGTTGCGCCCGATCTGATGCGATGTGGGCGGCGAGGGCAAGCCGCGATCCCGGACTCGACCTCGGGCGGCGGCCAGCGTACCGTCGCCCGCCGATGAACCGACGACTCTGGCTCGTGCCCGGCCTGGTCCTGATGGCCGCCGGCGTCATCTGGTGGCGACACGAACCCGGCGCGCCGGCGGCGACCTGGCGCATCGGCACGGGCACCGAGATCCGACAGGGCCGCAACTTCGACGAACTGCCGCCGGAGTCGCCGATCCGGCTGTCGCTGCATCTGCCTGATCCGACCTACGTCTACGTGTTCTCGCACAGCCGCGAGGACGGCACGCTGCTGATGTGGCCGACCGCCGCACTGCAGAGTGACCTGCCGCAACCGCTGCCCGTCGGCCAGAGCGTGTTGCCTGGACGACACGCCGACAAGGAACTCGCCTGGACGACCCGCAGCGGCGTCCGCGCCGGCACGACGTTCGTCGTCGTCGCCGCGCTGGCGCCGGTGCCCGAACTCGAGCAACTGCTGCCGCGGCTGCGGCACTGGACCAACACGGTGTTCCCCGATGGCGCGATGCTGGTGACGAAACCCGGCGGCGGCGAAGTCGCAGGGCCGCCGCTGAGCCCGGACTTCACGTCGCCGCTGCTGCTGCGTGCGGCATCGAGAGACGCCACCGACGTGCTGCCGAACGGTCCGCTGCGAGCCGATGCAGAACTGACCGACGTGTTCGTCGGCTGCTGGCGCATCGTCGAGAAGCAGGGCTGAACCGGCCCTCCGCTAGGGAGCGAGGGCTTCTTCGACCGCGGCGCAGAGCACGTGCACGCAGACCAGGTGGCTCTCCTGGATCCGCGGTGTGCTGGTCGACGGCACCTGGATCGCGACGTCGGCGTGCTCGAGCGCCGCACCGCGCTTCTCGCCGCACAGGACCGCGGTCGACATGCCCATGGCCTTCGCCTGCCGCAGCGCGGCGACGACGTTGCGGCTGCCGCCCGAAGTGGTGAAGCCGATCAGCAGGTCGCCGGCCCGGCCGATCGCCTCGACCTCGCGTGCGAACACGTGCTCGTAGCCGGCGTCGTTGCCGATCGCGGTCAGCGTCGGCACGGTCTGCCCGAGCGCGATCGCCGCGAACGGCGGCCGTTGCTTCTTCTCGAACCAGCCGACCAGTTCCCCGGCCGCGTGCGCGGCATCACAGGCGCTGCCGCCGTTGCCGCACAACAGGATCTTGCCGCCGCCGCGCAGGGTCGCGACGGCCAGCTCGCACAGGTCGATCAGGCGCGGCAGGGCGGTCGCCGACAAGCGCTGCTTGGTGGCGATGCTCTCCTCGATCGTCTTGCGAACCTGTTCTTCGTTCATCATGGCCTGCGCTGGATGCTGCCGCCGCCGCCGACAGCGCGCCAGCGATTTCCGTTGCGGCCAGGCTCAGCCCGCCCGCGCGGCCGCGAGCGCCGCCGCGATGTCCACGGCCCGGCCCTGCGCCGCCAGGGCATCGCCGATGGCAGCCAGGACCCGCAACACGTTCTCCGGCCGGGCGCCGTGCCCCATCAGCCCGAGGCGGAACACGCGCCCGGCCAACGACCCGAGTCCACCGCCGATCTCGATCCGGTGCACGTTCCGCAGGTGCGCCCGGAAGACGCGGTCGTCGACGCCGTCCGGGTACCGCACCGAGGTCAGCATCGGCGTCGCGTGCGCGGCAGCGACCAGTGGTGCCAGGTCCAGCGCGTCGAGGCCGCGCCGCAGTTGCGCCGCGACCGCACGATGGCGGCGCTCGCGGCCGTCCATGCCTTCGGCGGCGACCTCGTCGAGGGCCGCCGACAACGCATACACGAGACTGACGGGCGCCGTGTGGTGGTAGGCTCGGTCGGCACCGAAGTAGCCCATCAGCAGACCGGCGTCGACGGCGAACGGCGGCGGTGAGCGACGCTCGGCCACCCGTCGCAGCGCGGCCGCCGACAGCGTCAACGGCGCGAGTCCCGGCGGCGCCGAGAGGCACTTCTGGGTGCCGCTGAAGGCCGCGTCGACCCCGAGGTCGTCGGCCTGCCACACGAGACCGCCGAGACTCGTCACCGCGTCGACCGCGAACAACGCCCCGGCCGCCCGCGCCGCGGCGGCGATCGGCCTCAGGTCCAACAGCACGCCGGTGCTCGTCTCGGCATGCACCACGCCGCACAGCCGCACGGGCCCGGCCTGGATGGCGCGCACGATCGCCGCCGGATCCGGCACGGCGCCGAACTCGGTGCGCACCTCGACGACATCCGCGCCACGGCGCCGTGCCGCCTCGGCGAACCGCTGGCCGAAGATCCCGTGCACGCCTACGACGACGCGGTCTCCGGGCTCGATCAGGTTGCCGACGACGGCCTCCATGCCGGACGTGCCGGTGCCGGCGAGCGGCAGCGTGAACGCGTTCGCGGTGCCGAACAGCTCGCGCAGGCGCTGCTGCACGTTCTCGAGCAGCGGCAGGAACGCCGGGTCGAGGTGGCCGAGCAGCGGCCACGCCTGCGCCGCCCGCACCAGCGGACTCGTCGGCGACGGCCCGGGCCCGAGCAACAGGACTTCCGGCGGCGGCATCACCACGGCCGGATCAGAACGGCTTGTCGCGCGCGAGCCAGGCGGCGGTCGCACCGAGGCCGAGCACCAGCACGACGGCAACCACCCGCGGCACCACGCCCCGGCGCACCAGGAACGGGATCGCGCCGATCAGGACCCAGCAGGCGATCTTCGCGAACAGCCAGTTCTGCCATTCGAGCCGCGCCTTGTGCACGTAGCCGATGCCGCAGACCAGCATCACCAGCAGGCCGATGCCGTGCAGCATCAGGAACAGCTTGGGGCTCCTGCCGCCCTCGCCGCCCGCGGTCGCGAGCACCCCACCGAGACCGAGGAAGACCAGCAGCACGCCGACCACGTGCAACAAGCGATAGGTTTCGGGTGTCATGCGCGCGCATCATGCGCGACCGGGCGGTCGCTGCCCACAGCCGGCCGCAACATCCGACGACGATCGCCGGCCGGCGTTTCGGCGCCGGGAGCGACGCACGGTAGACTCGCGCCGCATGGGCGCCGCCCACGTCTTCACGCAACTGGCCGAACAACGCCGCGATGGCCCGGTCGTCGTCGCGCATCGCGGCGACAGCGCGAACTTCCCGGAGAACACGTTGCCGGCGTTCGCGTCGGCGCTGCGGCTCGGCGTCACGATGCAGGAGTTCGACGTTCGGCCGACACGGGACGGCGTGCTGGCCTGCCTGCACGACGCGACGCTGGACCGGACCACGGACGCCGCGCGCCGCCTGGGGCCGGGCGCGCTGATCGCGGAGACCACATGGCACGAAGTCCGAGCGCTGGATGCCGGCAGCTGGCGCGGACCGTCCCACTGCGGCGCGCGGGTGCCGTCGTTGGCCGACGTACTGGCGTTGATGGCGCCGAGCTGCATCGCCATGGTCGAACACAAGGCCGGTGACGCGGCGGCCTATGTGGCCGAACTGCGCCGCGCAGGCGCCGAGCAGCGCGCCGTGCTGCAGTCGTTCGACTGGCAGTTCGTGGCGACCGTGCACCAACTCGCGCCCGACATCGCCGTGGCGTTGCTGGGGCCGACGGCCGCCTGCCAACGACTCGACGCCGCGGTCGACGAAGCGGTTCGCTGCGGCGCCGGCATGCTGCACTGGCACGCCACGGGCCTCTGCATCGACGAGGTCACCAGTTGCCAGGATGCTGGGCTGCTCGTCTGCACCTACACGACCGACGACGACCTGGGCATCTGCGGCGGCGCTGCGCTCGGTCTCGACGCCATGTGCACCAACGTGCCGGCGCGCATGCTCGGCCTGCGACAGCGCGGACTGCTGGCGCGGCGTGCCGCGAGCCACGCCACCGCGGCGCGACCCGACACACCCTGACGATCCGGCCCACCCTGACGATCCGACACACCCTGACGATCCGGGCGACCGCGAGCCGTCAGAAGATTCTGACCGTGCAGGCGCCCGTCGTCGAGTCGAGCGCCAGGCCCAGCACGTAGCCGAGGTGCTGGCTGTCGCTGACGACGATCCTGGCTTCCACCGCGGCCAGCTTCAGGTCAGCCAGCAAGCTGGCACTCAGCAGGATCTGGCGCCCGTTCGTCGGCAGCGCGATCGGCATCCCCGAGATCGGATCGATCAGCGTCGCGACGAAATCACCCATCTCGGCGCCGGCCGCCAAGGCGACACCGCTGCCACAGCTGGCGATGTTGAGGACGCCATGCACGGCGGGAGCCATGGACTCGAGCGCACCCGAGGCGAGGAAGGTCGGCCGAGGCAGGATCCACACGCCTGTCCCGCCGGCGTTGTCACCGCCGTCACTGCCGATGCCGGGCAATGCCACCAAGGCGGCAACTGCGAGCGGCAGCACGAGACGCAGGAGGAGCTTCATCGCAGGCATGTGGGCCGTGGCCCCGAACCGGAGTGGCACCGTACCGAGCGGCGCGCGAGATCCCAATACCAATCGAGATCGTCGCGGCAACCGGGAAGGTTACCGCAACCACCCGCCCCTGCAATCCCGGCGGAACAGGAATGGCGCCGCCGGGTGGCCACCGCCCGGGCGGGCCGCCCGAGCCGGCTCTGGCAACCGCCACGAAGGTCCGGTGCCATGGTCGATCAGGCCCCCGCTGCGGCTGCGAACCAGGTCGGGAACGACTCGGCGACCACCTTGGCATCCGGATTGCTGCGGATCAGGTGGAGGAAGTTGCTGCGGCGCTCCAGTTCGCGGGCCGCCCACGCCCGGCGGTGCGGCGTCTCCTCGTGCAGGCGACCGAACCAGTGCACACATGCCTCGAACTGCCCCTTCAGGCCGTAGGCGAGCCCCAGGTTGAAGAACGCCGTCGGCGTCATGCGCGGCTGCTCCAGCGCGACCCCGGACTCGACCAGTTCCAGCAGCAACTGGAGCGCCCCGTCGCAATCCCCTTCGTCCAGGTGCAGGTTGCCCAGGTTCAGCATCGCGTAGCCGCGCAACACCCGATCCTGGGATTGCTGCAGCACCGTCGCGAACTGCTTGCGCGACAACGCGCGCTGCCCGCGAACATAGTGGATCAATCCGAGGTAGATGCGGGCCTCGTGCATCGACGCATCCAGCGCGAGACACTCGGTCAGCAGCCGCTGCCCCTTGCCGAGGTTCTCGTCGGGGGTGCGCAGTTGACCGTCGAACAGTTCCTTGGCGGTCACCCATTCCGGCCCGATGTCGCCTTCGGCACGCGCCACCTCGTCGAGCAGACTGCGGCCGCGCATCGCCATGTCCGGCACCGGCACCGGTTCCTTGGCCACCTCGCGCGAGAAGTCGGGCGACAGACCGGTGAGCACGAAGCAACGACCCAGTTCGTAGAGGATGCGCGACAACCGCACCCGATTGCGCGTCAACTGGTCGCGCAGGCGTTCGGACTTGACCGCGCTGCCGGCGGCCGCCCCCTGCTGCACGGACGCCAACGTGCGGTGCAGACGAACCTGGCTGCGGATGCCGTCGAGGAAGACGCGGCAGCTGTCGCAAACGTCCGAATGCACCATGACCCGTCGCACCGAGGCGGGATCGAGTTCCCCATCCAGCATGGCCGACAGATCGACCTGGATCTGCAGGCACGGGTCGTGTCCCGGATGGGAATGGGCCGGTTCGGGAGAGATCGGCATCACGTCGAGCGGGGACTAGCCGCCAGCAGTCTCGGGGTCACGGATGCAGGCCGACCGATCCCTCGATTGCAGCGAAACGCGACAAGTCGTTTCGGTCCGAAGCCGCGCAGTTACGGTCTTCGGCGAAGTCGAACGGCCAACCGTGCGCGACGCGGCCGGGCTGGGCTGGGCAAGGTCGCCCAGCGACCTCTCCATGCCACGGAAGATCTTCCGCCGGCCGCGGAAAATGACCATCTTCAGGTTCTCCAAGCGGATGTTCAGCGCGGCCGCCGCGTCGCGGTACGAGACGCCATCCACCTCGACCAAGGTCAGCGCGATGCGCTCCTTCGCCGAGAGTCGTTGGAAGTGCATCAGATACAGCTGCAGCGAGAGCACGTAGGCGCGATTGACGATGGTCGCGCTCTCGGCCTCACTGGCGGCGAGATCCGGCCGACGCGTGTGGGTGTCCTCGGGCTGCAGCACGGCTTCGTCGATCTCGCGGAATCGCGCGAGGCGCGCGCTCCCCTTCAGGAACTTCAGCAGCGTGTTGCGCGCGATGCGATGGCCCCAACCGCGAAAGGCATCCGGCTTGTCGGCGAGGAACCGATGCGGGTAGCGGTAGATGTTGAGGAAGACCTCCTGCAGCACGTCCTGCTCGTCGATCTGCTGGTGCGTGCGGCGCAGGTTGCAGTGGATCGCGTGCTGGAACGCCGCGCGGTTGAGTTCGAACAGCAGCGCGAACACCGCCGGATCGCCGGTGTTCTTGTAGCAGTTCATCAGGCTCGTGCTGACCCAGTCGGCGCGCTCCTGCTCGGTCGCGAAGCTCGCGGCCGGGTGCGGTGGCAGGCCTTCGGCGAGGCGCTGCATCGCTCGATCGCCGGTGCGCTCCCAGATGTCGAGCAGGCGACCCTTGAGGGCCTGCGCATCCATCGCGATTAGGCTCGAGTGCAACATGCGACTGGACCGATCCAGCAGCCGGCATGGCTGCCACGGCTTCGACCGCGGCATTGTGCCATAGCCGGCATGCCTTGGGAAGTAACGACGGGTAGGACATGCCGCGGCGCGACCCAGCCCCTCGGCGCATCTTCCCGCCTTCGCACGGTCCGAACCGCGCCGCCCGGCCGCGCGCAGCCGGTCAGGCCTGGCGCGCGGGCAGGTGCAACACGAAGGCGGCGGCGCCCGGCCCCAGCACATCGGGAACGACCCGACCCTGGAGGCTCGCCACCGCGCGACGGAACGACTGCACCGTCGCCGGCTCGACGCCGTCGCCCGGCTCACCGTAGCCGGCGACACGGATCCATTGCCCGGACTCGTCTTCGCCGATCTCCACCTGCCGCAGCCCGCTGCCGCCGATGCGTTCCGAGATCAGGTGCAGGCCCTCGCGCAGGGCCGTGGCGAGCACTGCCGCCTGACCCCACCACGGCCGGCCCGCGTGGCCCGTCACCTGCAGGTCGCCGACATGGGGACCCGGCTCCGACGCCACCGCCCGGCAGATCTCACCGAGGTCGAGCGGCTCGAGCCCCGCTGCCGCCCAGCCGCTCTCGGCCGCGAGATCCACCTGCACCGCATCACACCAGTCGAGCACGTCGAGCGCTCCGCGCAGGGCACCCTTCAGTCGAGCCCGGGCATCTTCGGCGATCGCGGCATCCAGTGCCTCGAGCCGCGACCGCAGTTCGCCGAGGAACTGCTGCTGGCACTCGGCCAGCGCCAGGAATCGCTCGCCCAGATGGTGGGCGACGCGGCCACCGCGCGCGAACCCTTCGCCAGCCGCGGCGGGCACGACGATGACGTCGGCACCGGCCCGCTGCCTGCCGGGCAGCACATAGGGGCTCGAGGACTGGGCGGTGACGTCGGCGGACCGGGTGGACATGGGACTCTCCGTGACTGGTTGGCCGCGCGGCAGCCGCGCGTACCGACGATGCCATCGGCTGCTGCGGCGACGCGGCTTGAGGCGACGGCCAGGGTCACGCAGGGGGTAGCATGGGGCCTGTGTCGAAGCGCCCCACGCCCCCGCGCCGCACCGCCCCGGTTGGGCCCGAGACCGTGCGCTCCATCGCCCAGGAGAGCGGCTTCGACCTGGTGGCGTTCGGCCCGGCCGATCCCGGCGAA
This sequence comes from Planctomycetota bacterium, assembly GCA_016794035.1. Taxonomy (GTDB): domain Bacteria; phylum Planctomycetota; class UBA1135; order UBA1135; family UBA2386; genus JAEUHS01. Next base: position 25,447 of record JAEUHS010000009.1, on the reverse strand, counting down.
CACGCCGCGCACTTCCTGCGGTGGCTCGAGGCCGGACGCCATGGCGAGATGAACTACCTCGCGGCGAACCGGGAGCGCACGATCGATCCGACCGCCTGGCGGCCCGGCGTGCGCTCGGCGATCGCGCTCGCCGTCGACTACGGCGGCCCCCCGGTGGAACTGCCCGGCGGCGGCCGGGTCGCGCGCTACGCGGGCGGCCGCGACTACCACCGCTGGCTGCGCGAACGGGTGTTCTCGCTGCGCGAACGGCTGGAGGCCGCCGGCGTACCGTACGGTTCCATGAACGGTGGCACCGATGCCGTGCCGGTGCTGGAACGGGCCCTGGCCGTGCGCGCCGGCATCGGCTTCCTGGCGAAGAGTGCAATGGTGATCTCGCCGACCCACGGTCCCTACCTGCAGCTCGCCGAACTGCTGACCGGCATGGACCTGCCGCCCGATCCGCCCGCGGCCGGCAGCTGCGGCACCTGCACGGCATGCCTCGATGCGTGCCCGACGGCGGCCATCACCGCTCCGTTCGAGGTCGACGCGCGGCGCTGCCTCAGCTACACGACGATCGAATTGCGGGGCAGCGTGCCCGTCGAACTGCGCCGCGCCCAGGGCGAGTGGCTGTTCGGCTGCGACGTGTGCCTGGAAGTGTGTCCGTTCACGCGCCGCAGCGGCCTGCGCGAACGCGTCGGCGCCGCTCGACCCGCCGAACTGCGCCCGCATCGCATCGTCGAGACCTGGACGCTGGTCGACATCCTGGCGCTGCCGGCCGCACGCTACGAGGCGGAGTTCACCGGCACCGCGATGCGGCGGGCGACCCGCAGCGGCCTGCGTCGCAACGCGGCGGTGGTGCTCGGCAACCGCGGCGATGACGCGGCGCTGCCCGCCCTGGCCGCGGCGCTCGGCGACGAGGACGCCGTGGTAAGGAGCCACGCTGCCTGGGCGATCGGCTGCATCGACGCGCGGCATCCGGCCCTGGCGAGCGCGCTCGCCGCCGAGCCGGACGCCGGCGTGCGCGCCGAGATCGAGCAGGCGATGGCGCCGCGCTGAGCCGGCGCCATCGCCGAGCCGGCGACGGGCTCAGGAACCGCTGACCAGGCCCTTGAGCTGGTTGAGCACCGGCCCGATCGACTTGGCGATGTCGGCGTTGCCGAGCAGACTCGTGACCTTCTCCAGGACCGGCTTCAGCAGGCTGTCCTTCATGCTGGCGACGTTGTCCGTCAGCTTGCCGAGGTTGCCGAGTTCGCCGAGCTGACCCTTGAGCCCGCCAACGAGGTTCTCCAGCGCGCCCTTGGCCTTCTCGGCGGTGGCGCCATCGGTGATGCTGCCGAGGGTCGTGGTCAGTTCAGAGACCGTCGACTTCAGCTTGTCCAGGCTGGCCACCTGCTTGGTGGCGTCACCGACCGAGTTCAGGACATTGGTGCCGGCGTTGGCGGCCTTGTCACCGCAGGCGGGCAGGAGGAAACAGACGGGCAACACGAGGGAAAGGAGGATTCTCATGGGCGAGCAGCATAGCCAGGGGCTCGGCGTTTCGAATCCGCAGTGCCACGGATCCCGGCTGGGCAGAATCCCCAGCACCGTGTCCCGCGGGCGGCGTCGCGCTGCGTCGACCGTCGCCGTGGGCAGACGGTCCGCCGCGGGCCCGTGCCAACGAGCCTTCGCCACCGCGCGCTCCGGCGTTTCGGCGCGGCGTCGCGGCGGTGCGACCCGGGCCCGCTCGCGAACCGGGCGCACGCCCCCGCGCCGGGAGCGCTCTGGCCCCGATGCCATCGCCGCGATCGTGCCGACTTCGGCGTGACGCGGTGACTTGGCAAGCGGGTTGCTCCTGTCCGGTCGTGAAGAAGCCCACCGCCCAGCCGATCGACGTCACCAAGACCCGCAGCGAGTTCTACGACGAGCAGAAGTGGTGCGAGCAGTGCCAGCAGTACGTGAAGTTCCTGATGAGCGTGAACCACTCCTACTGCGTGCACTGTGGCAATCGCGTCCGCCTGTTCAGCCGCAACGACTCCGCGCAGTTCCAGGACCACGTGCAGCGTCACAAGTGGCAAGCCTCCTGAGCCGCCCCCTGACCCCCGCTCGCCCCACCCCGCCCCGCCCCGCGACCCACCCGACCCCGAGCGAAGCCCAGCCGACAACCTGACCGCGCCCGACCCACCCTGATCCCCGCGAACGACCTGCCGGCCACCTCCCGGCAGGTCGCTTGCGTTGTAGCCCCTGGTTCTGCATCCTGAATCGCCCTTCTGAACGCGAGGACGAGCCGTGCAGCTGCCAGACTTCCACAACGAGCCATTCACCGACTTCTCCGACCCCAGGGAGCAGCAGGCCTTCAAGGCCGCGTTGCAGACCATCGAGACCGAGGTCCTCGGCCGCACGTGGAAGTGCTGGATCGGCGGCGAAGCGGTGACCGCCAAGACGACCTTCGAGAACTACGACCCGGGTGAACTGACGCGCCTGATCGGCAAGTATCCGAAGCTCACGCCCGCCGACGCCGAGACCGCGGTCGAGAAGGCGCACGCTGTGTTCCCCGGCTGGGCGGCGACCGATGCCGAGTACCGCGTGCGGATCTTCCTGCGGGCGGCGCAGCTGCTGCGCGAGCGCAAGCACCTGTTCTCGGCGCTGCTGTGCTACGAGGTCGGCAAGTCGTGGGCGGAAGCCGACGGCGACACCGCCGAGGCCATCGACTTCCTCGACTACTACGCCGGCCAGATGCTGCGCATGGCGGAGCCGCAGCCGGTGACGCCGATCGCCGGCGAACGCAACCAGATGATCTACATCCCGCTCGGCGTGGCCGTGGTGATCCCGCCATGGAACTTCCCGCTGGCGATCATGGCGGGCATGACGTCCGCCGCCCTGCTGGCGGGCAACACCGTGGTGCTGAAGCCGGCGAGCCAGTCGCCGGCCATCGCGGCGATGTGGGTCGACCTGATGCACGAGGCCGGTCTGCCGAAGCAGGTGCTCAACTTCGTCACCGGCCCCGGCTCGACGGTCGGCGGCGCGCTGGTGCAGCACAAGCTGACCCGCCTGATCTCGTTCACCGGCAGCCGCGACGTCGGCCTGTGGATCTTCGAGCAGGCATCGAAGACGCAGAAGGGTCAGATCTGGATGAAGCGCCTGGTCGCCGAGATGGGCGGCAAGGACAGCATCCTGGTCGACAAGGACTGCGACCTCGACAAGGCCGTCGATGCGGTCGTCGGCTCGGCGTTCGGCTACCAGGGCCAGAAGTGCTCGGCATGCAGCCGGGCGATCGTGCACCAGGCCGTCTACGACGAGTTCTGCCGCCTCCTGGTGCCCAAGGTCGAGGCGCTGCGCATGGGTCACCCCTCGGAACGCACCAACGTGTTCGGCCCGATGGTCGACGGCGCCGCCAAACGCAAGACGCTCGAGTACATCGAGGCCGGCAAGAAGGAGGGCAAGCTCCTGACCGGCGGCGAGGCGGGACCCTCGTCCGGCTGCTACGTGCAGCCGACGGTGTTCGCCGACGTCAAGCCGACCGCGAAGATCTCGCTCGAGGAGATCTTCGGCCCGGTGCTCGCGATCGTGAAGGTGGCCGACTTCGAGGAGGGCCTCGCCGTCGTCAACAACACCGAGTACGGCCTGACCGGTTCCTTGTTCACCAACGACGAGAACCACAAGCAGGAGGCCCGCCGCCGCTTCCACGTCGGCAACTTCTACATCAACCGCAAGTGCACCGGCGCCATGGTCGGCGCGCATCCGTTCGGTGGCTTCAACATGTCGGGCACCGACAGCAAGGCCGGCGGCCCGGACTACCTGCTGCAGTTCCTGCAGGCGAAGTCGATCAGCGAGAAGCTCGGCTGACACCGGGACGCCGAACACCGAGACGCACTTGGATCGCCGCGCCTTCGTGCACGAACAGGTGCGTCTGCTCGATCTCGAGCGCGACGCCGAGATCGAGGCCGCCGAACGGCTGCTGCGTCTGCGCAGCGACGCCGAACTGGTCGCGCGCGGCGTGACCCTGCTGCGGCTCGAGGTCGCCGACCTGGAGCCCGGCTTCGGCGGCCGCTTGCACGCGATCCTGCGGCCGAGCCGCGGTCTCGGCCTGCCATCGCATCGCTTCGGCCCCGGCGACGTCGTCGCGGTGCGGGCCAATCGCGACGATGCGCCGCTGTGCACCGGCGTGTTCGTACGCGCGCGCGGCGATCAGGTCACGGTCGCGCTCGACGACGAAGACGTCGACCTGCCGGGTCTGGTGCGCATCGACCAGATCGCCACCGACGTGACGTTCCGCCGGCTGGGCGCCGCGCTGCGCGACCTGTTGCGCGATCGCAAGGGCGAGGACAACCGCTACCTCGACGTGCTGTTCGGCGAGCGCGAGCCGGGCTTCACGGCTCGACCGACCGCCGACGGCGTCACCTGGCTCGACACCACGCTCGATGCTTCGCAGCGTGAGGCGATCGCGCTGGCCCTGCGCGCCGAGCACGTGGCGCTGATCCACGGCCCACCGGGAACGGGCAAGACCACCGCCACCGTCGAGTTGATCCGCCACGTGGTCGCCAACGGCGAACGGGTGCTGGCCTGTGCGCCGTCGAATGTCGCCGTCGACAACCTCGCCGAGCGCCTGGTGCGCGCCGGACTGCGCGTGGTGCGCCTCGGCCATCCCGCCCGCGTGCAGGCCCGGGTACGCGACGTGTCGCTCGCCGAGTTGGTCGCACAGGCGCCGGAGAAAAAGCTGTTGCGCGACGTACGCCGCGAGATCGACCAGGGCCTGCGACTGGTGCAGCGGGCCAAGAACCGCGCCGACCGCGCCGCTGCGCGGGAACAGGTGCGCGGCCTGCGGCGCGAGCTGCGCCAGCTCGAAGGTGCGATCACGCGGGGCCTGATCGACGCCGCAGACGTGGTGCTGGCGACGACGAGCGGCGCAGCCGACCCGCTGTTGGTCGACACGGCGTTCGGCCTGGTCGTCGTCGACGAAGCGGCCCAGGCGCTGGAGGCCGCCTGCTGGATTCCGCTGCAACGGGCGCGCCGGGTCGTGCTGATCGGCGACCACCGCCAGCTGCCCCCCACCATCCAGTCCGCGGAGGCCGCCAGCGCCGGCCTCGCGACGACGTTGTTCGAGCGCCTGGCCGCGATGCCCTCGGCGGCGGCGTTCACCTGCATGCTGACCACGCAGTACCGCATGCACGAACGCATCATGGCCTGGTCGGCGGCGCGCTTCTACGACGGCAGGCTGACCGCCGCCGCCGCGGTCGCGCACCACCTGCTGACCGATCTGCCCGATGTCGCGACCACGGAGTGGACCAGCGAGGCACTGTGCTTCGTCGACACGGCGGGCTGCGGGCACGACGAGACCATCGGTGACGACGAGGGCTCGAAGAGCAACGTCGGCGAGGCAGGCCTCGTCGTGCAGATCGTCACCGCGCTGCTCGACGCCGGCGTGCCGGCGGCCACGATCGCGGTCGTCACCCCGTACAACGCCCAGGTGCAACTGCTGCGCGAGCGGCTCGGCGGCGTCGACGGGCTCGAGATCGGCACCGTCGACGGCCTGCAGGGCCGGGAGAAGGAGGCCGTCGTCGTGTCGCTGGTGCGAAGCAACGAGGCCGGGGAGGTCGGCTTCCTCGCCGAACTGCGGCGCCTCAACGTGGCCCTGACGCGCGCGCGCCGCCACCTCACCATCGTCGGTGACAGCGCGACCCTCGCGCACCACCCCGATCTCCGCCAACTGGTCGACCACCTGCAGCAGCACGCCTGCTACCGCAGCGCGTTCGAGCTGGGCTGACGGCGGCGACCAGGACGCAGCGACGACGGCCGCCGCGATGCCGCGCCACATGGCGCGCCCCACGGCCGCGGCACGAGAGCAGCGTGCCTAGAAGAACCGGATCTCGGCGCCGCGGCTGGTCGCGGCCCCGGCCGGCACGCCGGCGTCCCAGACGAACCACTGGCTGAACAGCGTGATGCCCGTCAGCGCCGGCTCGTACGGGAGCGGCACCCGCAGGGTGCCGTAACCTTGGCCCGCGGCACCCGGCGTGCCACCGAGGACCCCGGGCACCAACTCGCCGCCGGAGCCGACGTCGATGTTGACGCCGAGGATCTGCGTGGCCGCGGCCTGCGGCCCGAACAGGAAGAACACCGAGGCCCCGCCACGCGCGTTCGCCAGACCCACCTTGAAGTCCGGGTTGCCGATGTTGGCCGGCACGCCGGCCAGGATCTGCGGCACCAGCCCGCCACTGCCAGCCGAGCTCAGCCCGTACTGGAAGCCGATCGGCGGGATGCGATCACCGGCCAGCGTCGGCCGGTTGAACGGAAACTGGCCACTGGCGACGCGCGGATCGGTCAGCGCGGTGCTGACGAAGGTGATCAGGTCGTTGGCGGCGGGCGGCGGCACGCCGTTCGGCGGCGGACCGTTCAACGGCAGCAGCAGCGGGTCCTTGTTGTCGGTGTTCGGGCCGCCGCCGCCGATGTAGAAGCCGACCACCTGCCCGACCGAGGTGAACACGCCGTTGTGCATGAAGCTGCGGCGCAGGCCGACGTTGCGCAGGCTCGGCACCTTGAACTTGCCGCGGTCGGCGAAGTTGCCGGTGATCGCCTGACGGCCGTTGTCGTCGGCGATCGGCCGCAGCCCGAGGTTGCGGAACTGGCCATCGCTGAACAGACCCGGCGTGTGGCACAGGTGGCAGCGGCCCGGCCCGTTGAACACGTTCATGCCGTTGATCTGCTGCGGCGTCATCGCCTGCGGGTTGCCGGCCAGGAACAGGTCGTACGGCGTCTGGTTCGGCACCAGGGTGCGCTGGTAGGTCGCGAGTGCGAACGCGATGCGTCTGACGGTGATGTCCGGCGTGCCGAACGCGGCCGCGAACAGGTCCGGGTAGGTGACGCCACCGGCGATGGCGGCGGCCATGTCGGTCGGCAGGTTGGTCGCGAGCGCCATGGGAACCGACGTCGCCAGCTTCTGTGTCGCCTGCGCGAAGGTGCGCGCGTCGTGCGCCATCTCGTCGCCGGCGAGGATCGGCGCCAGCGCCTGGTTCTCGAGCGCACCACTCTGGACGATCGCCACGGCACCGGTGTCGGGGTCGAGGAACTGCGACCGCGCGCGGCCGTCCCAGAACAACTCGGGGAACCAGGCCGCGCTGAAGATGCTCGGCGACGCCCGGCGCGTGACCTGTGCCTGCAGGCCGAAACGGACGTCGGGCAGGTAGTCGTTGTTGGCGTCGCTGCGCACGATGCCGGGCGAGCCGAAGATGTCGTCGGGCGAGGGCGTGATGCCGTCGTTGCCCGGGTGCACGGCGCGGCGCAGGTCACCGCCGCCGGCGGCGAAGGTGTGGCAGGTGCCACAGGCGACGCGGTTGTTGCTGGACATCTGCTCCTCCCAGAACAGCAGCTTGCCGAGCGTCGCCTTCGCGGGCGTGATCGGGTTCTCCGGCGGCACCGGCTGGGGCGGCAGGCCCTGGGCCGACAGGGAGGTGGCGAACAGCAGGACGGCGATGGTTCTCATGGGACCTGGCGCGGGAAGGGTACGCAGTCGGGGACGCGGCGCCAGAACGTGGCTCGATCCGCCGTCCCCACAGCTTCGTTACGAGCCGTCCGCTACCATGGCGCCATGCGATGGGCTCTCGGGATCCTGGCGAGCGCACTGATCGCGCTCGCCGGCTGGGCACTGTGGCCGAACGACCCGCCGCCACCCCTGCCGGCCACCGCGCCTGTCGCTGCCCCGCCCCGCGACGTCGCCGACGCCCGCAGCGCATGGACCACCCGCGCCGCACCTCGCTGCCCGGCACCTGACGGGTCGTTCTGGCTCGAACACCTGACCGCCGACACCACGTCACCGACGGCGGCAGCGGACGACGACGTCACGGCTGCCGTGGTGCGCGGCAGGCTGACGGTCCGCCAGCGACCTTGGCTCCACCCGGCGGGAGTCGAGATCCGCCTGACCCGCCACTGGCTCGACACCGTCGTGCCGCTCGAGGCGCCGCCGACCGGTGCCCGCGAACCGCTGGCCATGACCGCATCCGACGGCAGCTTCGCGTTCCGCTTCCATCCGGGAGCGGGCGAGCTGTTCTTCCTGATCGACCGGGGCGGCGCCTGGCTCGACTTCCAGAAGGTCCCCCGCATCCCCGCGGCCGGCGCCGAACTCGATCTCGGCGAGATCCTCGTCGACGAGCGCGGCGGCGTGCGGGGTCGCGTGCTCGACGCCAGCGGCGACCCGCTGCCGGGCGTCGCCGTGCGCGCCGTCGACAGCACGCTGACCGATCTGGCCAGCGGCCTGGCCGACCTGCGCGCGGCGCGCACACGGGGTCTCGAGCAGTTCACTGCCGATGGTGCGACCGATTGGGGGCCACTGCCGAGGTGGGTCGCGCGCCGCGATCTGCTGCTGCCGTTCCCGAGCACCACGAGCGGCGCGGACGGCCGGTTCGATCTGCGCGGTCTGCGCCCCGGCGCTCACGGCCTGATCTTCCGCCACGACGATGGCAACGGCAGCCTGACCGACGTGCAGGTCGCCGCAACCCGAACCACCGAGGTCGGTGACGTGGCTCTGCGCGCCGGCGGCGATGTCGACCTGACGTTCCTGGACGACGCCGGTCTGCCGTGGATCGACGCCAGCGTGGCGTTCGTGCACGACCAGATCGGGTTCGGCACGGTTCCGGTGCACACGACGGCGAACGGCAGGGTACACGCCAAGGTGGTCGAGCCCGCCGCGACGCGGGTCGTGTTCGCGTATCCCGGCGAAGGCCCGTGCCTCGATCTCGGTTGCCTGCTCGCCTTCCGCGCGCACGTCCTGGTACCGCGACTGCCGGACCTGACCGTGACGCTGGCGGACGGGGCAGGCTCCCCGCTGAGTGGCGGTCAGGTGCGCTTCTTCGCCACGGGCGTGCAGTTCCGGCCCGTCGACCAGCGCCTGCCCGCCTGGATGCAACCCACCGAGCGACAGCCCGGGCTGCACACCGGCAAGGGCCTGCCCGGCACCATCGCGGTGGCTTCGGTGCCCGGGTTCGCCCCGGCGATGGCGAGGCTCGGCGACGGTCCCAACGCGCTGACCCTGTTGCCGCTGCTGCGGAACACCGTACGCGTGCACGACCGCGAGGGCCGCGCGATCGCGGGCGCGACCGTGCGATTGCAGGTGCACGAGCATCCCGACCTCGCGTTCACCGGCGCGCAGTGGGAGCTGCTGGCCAGCGACCGTGCCAGCGTGGGACGCACCGACGAACGCGGCCTGCTCGACATCCCGGTCTGGGGCACGTGGTTCTCGCTCGAAGCCTCACACCCGGACTATGCGGCTTCGGCGGGTCCGCGCTTCGTGCCGCAGCCGGGCGCCCTGGTCGAACTGCTGCTGCAGCGCCGCGCCGGCATCCACGGCACGCTGACCAGCCAGCATCGTACGATGCCGGCCGGCTTCCGCGTGCGCGCGCAACAGCGGCCACCCGCGGGCAACGTGCGCGACGGCAACGGTTTCCTCGCCGAACAGCTGGCCGTGACCACCGCCGACGGCACGTTCGCGTTCCGCGACCTTTGTCCCGGCGTCTGGGAACTGCAGCCCGAGTTCCCGGCCACGCCCGGTGTGCACGGCGCGGCGCGACCGGCGTCGACGTTCCGGAGCCTGCAGGTGCTGCTCGACGAAGGCCAGCAGCTGCACTGCACGCTCGAGACCAGCCGGGCGATGCTGACCGTGGCGCAGCTCGCGGGCATCGTGCGCAGCAACGGCGCCCCGATGGCCGGTGCGCTCGTGCGGGTGCGCGCGCTCGACACGTCACCGTCCAAGACGCGTCCGACGTCCGGATTCCGCCGCAGGCGATCGGCGAACACGGTCGCGCTGGCGGCGACGACGCCATGGCTGCAGCAGTGCACGACCGATTCGTTCGGCGACTTCGACTTCGCCGGCCTCGAACGAGATCGGGACCACGAGGTGCGCATCGACGTGCCGCAGAACGGCCGCCTGCAGTTCCTGTGTCGGCGTGTCGTCCGCACGCCCGCGAGCGACAACTCGGCGCCGACGCCGGTCGACACCGACCTCGCCACCGGCTCGCTGATCCTGCAGTGTTCGCAGCTGGGCCAACCGCTGGCCAACCGCATGCTGCGGTTGCGGCAGGTGCTCGGCGACGGCCTCGACGGCGCCTGCTTCGAACTGCTGACCGACGATCTCGGCACGGCCGTCGCCGACGACCTGCCGGTCGGCGCCTGGACCATGGCGCCGATGCACGGCGGCAACCTGGCCCCGGCCGAGTTCTCGATCCGCGCCCGGGCGATCACCACCGCCGCGGCGACCTGGCAGCCCTGATCGTCGCGCTCAGTTCGTCGGCACGCTCTCGACGGCGACCCCGGTCGCGGCAGCGGCCGGCGACCGCAGCGAGGCTGCGCCCGTTCCGCTGCCGACCAGCAGGCCCTGCAGGTGGCGCACCAGCTCGGCGTACTGCCTGCTCGCGTCGACGCCGAGGGCCCGGCGGTAGCAGCGCCGCGCCGGCTTCGGCCGCCCGGCGCGGGCCAGCACGTTGCCGAGCGCGATCCAGGCCGCCGAGTCCCACGGATCGCTGCGTACCAGCCGGCGGAACGTCGCTTCGGCCTCGCCGTGGTCGGCGCGCAGGTAGGCAGTGAGGCCGGCGGCGAACAGCGCCTGCCGTTGCCTCGCCACCGCGGAGCGACGGCGACGCCACTGCGCGAACGACAGGGCCAGCACCGTCGCACCGGCGACCACCTGCAGGCTGACCAGCGGCAGCACGAGGTCCGCGCCGGTGACGCGGAACACGTACTTCGCGACCAGGAACCAATCGGCGAGCACCCACAGGGCGACGGTCACCGCCGTACCGATCCGCGTGCGTCCGGTGTGCAGGTAGTACCAGGCCGCTGCCTGGCCGGCAGCGAACAGCACCAAGTTGGGCCACAGCTGGTCCGCGAACACGATGCGAAACTACGCGACCCGAGGATCGTGCGCCACAGCGCAGCACCGACTGCCTGCCGGGTCGGGACACGGCGGCGAATCCCCGCACCGCCGGCGGAATCGCGGCGGCAGCCGCTACTGTGCCGCGGTCGATGTCGCTGCACGACCGCCGCCTCTATCTGCTGTTCACGCCGACCCGGTGCGCGACCGATCCGTGGGACACGCTGACCGCGGCGCTCGACGGCGGCGTCGACCTGGTGCAGTGGCGCACCGCCGAGGCGGACCACGTCGGGTTCCAGCGCTGCCGCACGACCTGCCAGCGCGCCGGCGTGCCGCTGATCGTCAACGACGACGTGATGCTGGCCGTGCGCGGCCGGGCCGACGGGGCCCACGTCGGGCAGGACGACATGCCGGCGGACGCCGCGCTCCGCCTGCTGGGCAAGCGGTGGCTCGGGGTCAGCACGCACGACCTGCCGCAGATCGCGCGCGCCATCGCCGCGGGCGCCGACTACGTCGGATTCGGCCCGTGCCACCCGACGACGACCAAGGGCTACACCGAGGGCAAGTCGCTCGCCGACGTCGAGGCGGCGACGATCGCCGCGAACAGCCGGCGCGTGCCGCTGTTCGCGATCGGCGGCATCACCGCGACGAACCTGCCGGCGCTGCGCATGCACGGCGTCGACCGCATCGCCGTCAGCAACGCGATCCTGCAGAGCGCCGATCCACGCCGCGCCGCCGAGCAGCTGCGACGGCTGCTGTAGACGCGCGCGCTCAGACGATCAGCATCGCGTCGCCGAACGAGAAGAAACGATAGCCACGTTCGACGGCATGACGGTAGACGGCGAGGATCTCGTCGCGGCCGGCGAACGCCGCCACCAGCATCAGCAGCGTCGACTGCGGCAGGTGGAAGTTCGTCAGCAACGCGTCGACGACGCGCACCGGGCGGCCCGGATACAGGAACAGGCTCGACGCACCGGTGCCGGGCTCGACCGTGCGATCGTCGCGCGCGCAGGTCTCGAGCACGCGGCAGCTGGTGGTGCCGACCGCGACCACGCGCCCGCCGCGCGCGCGCGTCGCGGCCACGGCCACCGCCGTGGCCGCCGGCAGCTCGTAGGCCTCCACGTGCATGCGGTGCTCCTCGACGCTCTCGGTGCGCAGGGGCGCGAACGTGCCTTCGCCGACGTGCAGCGTCACGTAGGCCAGCTGCACGCCGAGCGCCTCGATGCGCTGCAGCAGTTCCGGCGTGAAGTGCAGACCCGCGGTCGGTGCGGCCACCGCGCCTGGCACGCGCGCGAACACCGTCTGGTAGCGCTCGCGGTCGGCGGCGCGGTCCTCACGACCGTCGCGCGCGATGTACGGCGGCAGCGGCGCCCGGCCGACCCGTTCGAGCGCCGCCATCGCGTCACCGTCGCGCGCGGTCAGTTCGATCCGCCAGCGGCCGCCACCGAGCGCCTCGACCAGCAGCAACGCGAGCGCGGAGTGCTCCATGTCGAGCCAATCGCCGGCGTGCAGCTTCTTGCTCGGCTTCACGAACGCCTCCCCGTGCCGCCCGTCGAACTGCAGCAGCAGGCACTCGACGGCGCCGCCGGTCGCTCGCCGACCGCGCAGCCGCCACGGCCGCACCCGCGTGTCGTTGAGCACCAGCAGGTCGCCCGGGCGCAGGAACTGCGGCAGTTCGGCGACCGTGCGATGCTCGTCGCGTCGGCTGCTGCGGTCGTGCACCAGCAACCGCGCGTGGTCGCGGGGTTCGGCCGGCCGGCTGGCGATCCGGTCCGGCGGCAGGGAGTAGTCGAAGTCGCTGACGCGCACGGCGTGCCCGTCATACCGCGGCGCCGCGGCGATTGCCCGCGGCGGCCGGACGCGCCAACATGGTGCCGATGCAACGCAGCGCCAATGCCGGTTCCGCGGCCCTCGTCGCCGGCCTGCTGGCCGCGTGCACCGGCGGCAGCAAGAGCACGGCGCTCGGCAGCGCGGCGACTCCGGTCGAGATCGTCGCCTGCCGCGCCCGCGTCGACAGCCCCTACCAGTTCGCCGAGATCGCGCTGCGCAGCGAACAGAACCTCGGCTCGGGCCGCGTGGCCGAGCGCACCGGCACCGAACGCAACGTGCGCCTGCACCCCGACGGCAGGACCGTCGTGTTCGCGCGCGAACGCACGAACGACGACCCCGACAGCCGCGAGTTGTTCGTGTCGACGATCGACGGCTCGGCGCCCGAGCTGCGCCTGACGGCGAACGCCGTGCTCGACGACGAGCCGTGCTGGTCCCCCGACGGCACGCGCGTGCTGTTCACGTCGGCGCGCGGCGGCGGCGGCGCGCTGTGGACCGCGGCAGCCGACGGCAGCGACGTGCAGCCGTTGCTCGTCGCACCCGTCGGCTGGTCCGACGGCGAGGCGGACTGGTGCCACGCAACGGATCGCATCGTGTTCTCACGCCGCGCCACGAACGGCCGCCACGCGCTGTGGCTGACGCCGGGCGACGGCAGCGGCAGCGTGCCGCTGACCGACGGCGGCGCGGCGGTCGGCGACGGCCTCGGCGATCACGCGCCGGCGTTCGCGCCCGACGGCAGCCGGGTCGCCTTCGTGCGCCGGACCGGCGCCGGGCAGTCGAACCTCTGCCTCGTCGACCTCGCGACCTTCGCCGTGACCGAACGCTGGCAGCCGGCCGGCGAGGTCGGCACGCCGCGCTGGGCACCGACCATGGACCGCCTGTTCTTCGGGCTCGCCGAGCCGGTCCAGGGGCGGGCAACGCTGCGACTCGCCACCCTGCCCGTGGCCGGCGGCGAGCCGACCCTGGTCTGGCCCGACCAGCGCTGGCGTCTCGACGGACTCGACGTCGCCCCGGCGCTGCCGCCGGCGCCCGCGGCCACGCCGCCGCGCCTCGCACCGGTCACCGACGCGCAGATCCAGATCGCCGCCGGCTCCGCGGTCTTCGGCGTGCGGCAGCAGCTCGCGACCGCCGACGGGGACGAGTTCGTCGTCTGGACCGAGACGTTCGAGGGCCGCGAGGTCGCCGGCATCAACTGCCGCTTCGACCTGCCGGTCGCGGCCGCCGAGGACCTGCTCGCACTGCGCGTGCGCGCGGTCGCCCGCGTCACCCGCGGCGGACCCGACACGATGCTGCGCATGTCGATCTACAACCCGGTCGACCAGCGCTTCGACATCGTCGTCGAGCGCGCCGCGAACGACACCGCGGCGCAGGCGATGGAGTTCCGCACCTCGAGCCTGCGGCACGTCACGCGCGAGAGGCAGCTGCGCGTGACGGTGATCGGTGACCTGCCCATCGGCGCCACCGCCGAGCTGCACGTCGATCTGGTGCAGGTCGAACTGGTCGTGCGCGCCGGGCCGTGATCCGGGCGCCGACCGGGGTCAGTGCCACCAGCGGGCGACGTCGAGCAGCAGGCCGGCGTGCGCGCCGATCAGGGCGCCGCGGCCGCGGTGGCCGCGCTGGTGACCGATGATCGCCCCCACACCGGCGCCGACGACCGTGTTGACCGGGAACCAGGTGCCACGGCGACGCGCGCGGTCGTAGTCGTACCAGTCGCGGTAGCCGCGGGTGCCGACGTAGTACGGCTCGCCGGCGACCGGCACCTCGCGCTCGACCACGACTTCGACCGGGACCTCGACGGTCTGCGTGAACGTGCGGTAGGCGACGTTGCTCGACGACGGCAGCATCGGCTCCTCGGCCATCGGCATCGCCGGCCGCCGGTCGGCGGCGGCGCGCGTGCCTTCGTCGCGCGTCAGATCGGCCTGCGGCACGGCGATGTCTAGCGGCGGCACCTGGGGCGCACGGCCGACGGTCGGCGCCGCGGCACAGCCGGCGAACACCAGCAGCGACAACCAGCAGGAGCGTGGGTTCATGGCGTTTCCCTCAGCGGTTCCAGCCGAGGCGCAGCGTCCAGTCGGCTGCCTCGGCCTGCTTGGAGATGGCGACGTAGGTGATCGTGTCACCGGGCGCCAGGATCTTCACCTGGCGGTTGGTGTCGTCACCGATCGGCTGCTTTCGGCCGTTCAGGAAGCTCATCTGAGCCAGGATCTGGATCGTCTCGTCGTCGATGTTCCGAATCGGGACGGTCACCCGGAGCTGGTTGGTGCCGGGCACGCGCTCGACGAACGCCTGGCCGACCCGGACGATGTCGTGCAGTTCGCCATCGGTGACGACGACGTTGCTGGTGGCCTCGGCGTCGTCCTCGATCGCCATCGCCGCGTAGGGCGGCGCCGACGAGCAGGCCCCCAGCACGATCGACAACAGGGCAGCGGGAACGGTCGGGTTGCGGTGGTTCATGGTCATTCCTTGATCGGTCGGACTTCGGTGACGCCGGGCTCGACGCGCGCCGGGTCCTCGACGGCCTCGAGTCGGAACGTGCAGGTCGCGTCGTTGCCGTCGAGCAGCGCGGCGCGACCGAGCGTCGTCCAGTCCGGCGAGGCCAGCGAACCGTTGTTGCCGACCACGAAGCTGCGGTACTGGGCGGCGACGCGCCTGGCGACGGTCGCCTCGATGCGCCACTCGCCATCGGTGCCCTCCTGCCAGACGCGCGTGACGAGCGGCGGCTTCAGCGCGAAGAACACGGTCTCGGCGACGACCGCCTTGGCCTTGTCGACGAGGTTGTTGACGTAGTCGCCGATGCGTTCGGTCGGCATCGCCGGCGGATCCGCGGTCACGGTGAAGGTCTGATCGAGCAGTTCGACGTTCTCGACCAGGTCCTCGACGCGCACCTGCACCTGCACGGAGCCGCCGGTCAGGAACTCGGGCCGCGGGCCGGCCGTCGGCCGCGCCTTGTTGGGCTTCTCGATCGTCGACAGCACGGCGACCGGCTGCCAGGCGATGACGACGCGGTGCGAGGCCACGACCTGGTTGCCGGCCTTCTCGCGCTCGCGCACGGCGCTGCCGTCGGTGACCTTCACGCCGGCGCCCTTGGCGGCGATCTTGACCAGCCGGCTCTTGCGCAGGTACTCCGCGATCTTCGGGCCGGCGAACTCACCCTTCTCGCGGCCGACCACGGCGCCGGTGCCCTCGTCGAGCCGTTCCATCTGCCAGTTGCGCAGGTCGCCGTCCTGCAGGTCGACGACGATCGTCGCGTCGAGCCCTTCCTTGCTGGCGATCTGGGCCTTGACCTTGACCTCCCACTGGCGGTCCTCGGCCTTGTGCTTGTCGAGCACCTCGTAGGCGAGCACGAAGCCGGCGATCTGCTGCTGCACCCACTCCCTCTCGCCGTCGGCCTCACCGTCGAACCAGCCGTCCTGGTCGCCCTCCTTGCTCTGCGAGACGACCGACAGGCGGCTGCGCACGCCGGCGCCGCGCGCGACGCCGATGCCCTTGACCTTGGCGACGGCCTCCTCGAGCGCGTTGGCGAGCGCCGAACGGTAGCTGGTGGCGCGGCCGAAGCCCTCGCTCCAGGTGCCGCCGGCCCCATCCTGGGACGCGGGCGCGGGCACGGCGGCCGGCTCCTGGCAGTACCCGCCGGAAGCGAGCAGCGAAGCGAACACGGTGACGGCGATGGCACGGATCATGGACGAGACCTCGAAGGCGTGGGACGAAAGGCGCCGCACAGCGCACACCGCGGGCGCAGGGTTGCAGCGACCGGAATTCCGCATGGCGATCATCATGGCACAGACGGCGCCCGCGGCGCGACCGGCGGCAGCGAACGCGCCAGGTGCCAGGCTTCCCCGCTGGCAGGCACGGTGACGAGCGTGTGCTGGCGGAACTGCGGCAACGGCCGGCCGCGGGCATCGAGGAAGTCGATCGTCAGCTGGTGGTCGCCGGGCGCGACGTCCGCCGTCAGCACGTGCACGGTCGACGGCAGCGTCGGCCAATGGCGCACGTCGGCCGAGGTCGACGTCAGCAGGCCGGCGAGCAACAGCGCCCCGCCGGCGATCGCCTGCGTGCGGGCCGCGTCGCCCTTGCTGCGCGAGGCCTGGTCGAGCAGCACGACGCCGGCGACCGTGCTCGCGGTCTTGAACACCGCCTTGCCCTTGCGGATGCCCTCCATCTCGGTGCCGCCCAGCGTGCGCGCCTGGTAGTCGACGTCGAGCAGCAGCGAGGCCACGCCGAGATCGCGGCCGTCGATCGACGCCCGCGCCGCGACGGCCGGGTGCGGGCGGGGCCGGAAGCGCGCCAGTTCGCCCTGGCCGCCCTCGGCGTACTTCTCGGGTGCCATGCCGCATTCGAGCACCAGCACCAGGTTGCCGCGGCGCGGATTCGCGAGCACGTCGTTGTTCGGCACGCCGCGCGCGCCGTGCTGGATCGCGAACGCGTGCGCCGTCGCCGCCTCGCCGAAGTAGCCGTCGGCGTCGTCGGAGCCGAGCATGATGCTGAAGCGCCCGGCCATCCAGAACAGCAGCGCGTTGTCGGCCTGGAACTTCTCGTCGCCGACCTCCGCATCGGCCAGCATGCCGCGCTTGCAGGCGGCGCGGGCGTTGTCGGGCTCGCCCTTCCAGAAGAAGCAGAGCGCCAGGTAGTAGGCGTTCATCGCCTGCTCGTACGGGTCGCCCTTGTAGGTCTTGCTGCTCTCGCTGCCGAGGATCGCCGCGGTCGCCTCGCCGCCGCCCGTCGACCAGCTGCCCATGATGCGGCCGGCGACTTCGAAGTTGCGCCGCGCCTCGTCGACGCGGCCCTGCAGCAGTTCACACTGCGCCAGCACGTTGTGCACCAGCGCCTGATTCTCGGCGGGGCCGTCGGCGACCTGCTGCGCCGCGAACGCCTCCACCTGCGCCAGGTCGCCGGCGGCGAACGCGTTCAACGGCACGGCCGGCTGACCGACCGCGCACGCGCCCGCCAGCAGGGCGGCGAAGACAAGCCAGCTGCGACGCATCGCGGCGTCCCGGATCAGCGGTTGATGACCGACTTCTCGGACTCGGTCTTCATCTCGTAGTCGCCGGTCCAGCACAGTTCGCCGGTGACCAGGTCGGTCAGCTCGAAGGTGACCAGGTAGTAGGCGGACTTCAGCTTGCCGGCCTGCCGGTCGCGGCTCTTGATCGTGCCCTTGAGCACGAAGTCGCTGCCGGCGACCTGGCGGTCGTTGGTGCCCGACACCTGGCCGCGCTCCTTCATGCGGCGCTCGGCGTCGACCAGGTCGTTCGCCTGCGGCGAGCGATCGAGGATCTTGATCTGCCGGCCGAACGCCTCGAACAGGTTCGTGCGCAGCTTGGTCAGGATGATCTCCTTGTCGATCGTGTCGCTGCTGTCGTTGCGCAGTTCGTAGATGAAGAACGACGCGCGTTCGCCGTCGCGGGCGGGCGCCAGCACGCCGGACGCCTTGATCTTGGCCGCCATGTCCGTGGCCATCGTGCGGATGTCCTGGCTCTGCAGGCCGGTGCCGGTGACCGAGTCGGGGGCGTCCGGGGCGACGCGGGTGTCGCGGGTGCCGGCGCAGGCGGTGACGAGACTGAGGAGCGCAACTGCGGCGAAGCGGATCGACATGTTCCTTTCCTTGGGGTGACGGAAGCGGGCGGGCGGGCACGCGGTTGGCGGCCGACCCGCAAAAGCGGAGCGAAGCGTAGGCCGCGCCCGCGCGTTCTGCCAGCACGGGGCACGCACGAGCTGTGCGCACGTTTTCGCTGGCGGTGCCCGGCCTGGTTCCTACGCTAGCCGGCTGTCGTCGGGATCGTCGCTCACCGTGCCCAACTCCTCCGTTCTCGTCGTACCGGCATACCGGGAAGCAGGCCGCGTCGGTGACATCGTGCGCCGCGTGTTCGCCACTGGCCTGCCGCTCGACGTGGTCGTCGTCGACGACGGCAGCCCCGACGGCACCGCTGACGAGGCCCGCGCCGCGGGCGCGACCGTCGTGCAGCACCCCTACAACCTCGGCTACGGTGCGGCACTTCACACCGGCTACTGCCACGCGTTCCGGCGCGGCTACGGGCGCGTGCTGCAGATGGACGCCGACGGCCAGCACGACCCCAACATGCTGTCGCGCCTGATCGCCGCCCTCGACGCGGGCGCCGACGTCGTGCTCGGTTCGCGCTACCTCGACGGGCAGCCGCCGCCGACCAGCTTCGCGCGGCGGCTCGGCACGCGGCTGTTCGCGGCGCTCGCCTCGCGCTGGCTCCGCTGCCGCATCAGCGATCCGACCAGCGGTTTCCAGGGCCTGTCGCGCCGCGCGCTCGACTCGGTGGTGCACGACGGCTTCCCCGAGGACTACCCCGACGCCGACATCCTGGTCGAGCACCACCGCCGCGGCCTGCGCGTGGTCGAGGTGCCGGTGCGCATGCACGCCCGCCAGGGCGGCATGTCGATGCACCGCGGCGCCCGCATCGCCTACTACGGCTACAAGATGTTCGTGACCCTCTGCCTGCTTCCCGTGCGCCGGCCGACGCCGCTGCGCTGCCGCGACACCGTCGCGAGGGCCCAATGATCGTGTCGGCCGTGCAACTGCTGGCCGCAGCCAGCATCGAGCTCGAACCGATGCCCGGGCGGCAACGCCTGGTCGCGGTGCTGCTCGCCGCCGGCCTCGTCGCGCTGACGTTCGAACTCGTGCGTCGTCGCAAGCTGCGCGAGGAGTACTCGTGGGTGTGGATCACGACCGCCGTGGTGCTGGCCGTGCTCGCGTTGCAGCAGGACCTGCTGCTGACCGTCAGCCGTTGGATCGGCTCGTCGAACGTCGTCTCGACGCTGTTCTTCGGCGCCTTCCTGTTCGTGCTGGCGCTGCTGCTGCAGGTCTCGGTGCGCCTGAGCCGGCTGACGCACCGCCACCGCACGCTGGGCCAGCGGCTGGCGCTGCTCGAAGAAGAGGTCGCCCGCCTGCGCGCCCAGCAGACCGGCCCGAAGGCGCGGCGCGACAAGGACAAGGGCGAGGTCGCCTGAGCCGATGGCCGCGCCGGCCCACCGCGATGCCGCCGCCGCGCTGACCGGGATCGTCGCGCGCGAGTTCCGCCGCCGTCTGCTCGCCGAGATGCTGCCGCGCATGCGCACGTGCTGCGATCTGCTCGGCGACGAGCGGGTCTGGCAACGGCCGGCGCCGAACTGCAACTCGGTCGGCAACCTGCTGCTGCATCTCGCCGGCAACACCACGCAGTGGATCCTGGTGACCTTCGGCGAGTTCGAGGACCGGCGCACGCGCGAGGCCGAGTTCGCCGCCGACGGCGGCGGGACCGCGCGCGAACTCTGCGAGCGGCTCGCCGCCGTCTGGACGCGCGCGTGTGCGGTGGTCGACGCGCTGCCACCGGCCGAACTGCTGCGCGAACGCACCATCCAGGGCCGCTATCTCGAGACCGGGCTGGCGGCGATCCTGCACGTGCTCGAACACTCGTCGGGCCACGCCGGGCAGATCTACGCCTGGACCAAGCAGGTCACCGGTCGCGACCTGCGCTTCTACGATCTCTGACCGGCGGCCGCCGGCGCCGGCGTCGCGCTCCAGCGCTGCAAGGCGGCGCGCAGCACGTCGAGCTTGACCGGCTTCGACAGGAAGTCGTCCATGCCGGCCGCGAAACAGGCCTCCCGATCGGCGGGCAGCACGTTCGCCGTCAGCGCCAGGATCGGCACCGTCGCCTGCCGGCCACCGAGTGCACGGATCGCGCGCGTGGCCGCGAAGCCGTCCATCTCCGGCATCTGGCAGTCCATCAGCACGAGGTCGAAGTCGCGTTGACCGATCAGCTGCAGCGCTTCGCGACCGTCGGCGGCGAACGCGACCTCACAGCCGATGCGGCGCAGCATGCCGGCCAGCACACGCCGATTGATCTCGTTGTCCTCGGCCACCATGACCCGCAGCGCCCCGCGACTCTGGTCGAGCACCAGCGCGTGGTTCGTCTCCTCGAGCGACGGCGGCGGCGCGACCACGTATCGGCCGCCGCGCAGGCTCGCCATGTCGCACACGACCTGCAGCAGCCGGCCGGCGGCCAGCGGCTTGTTGAGCCAGCGGAAGACCTCGGCCGCCGCCATCTCGGCGAGACCGGGGCGCGACCCGAGCGAACTGGCGATCGCCACGGTCAGCGGCCGGATCTCGGGGTCGTTGCGGATCGCCTCTGCCAGCTGGATGCCGTCGAAGCCCGGCATCGTCATGTCGACGATCGCCATCGTGAACGGCCGCCGGTTGCGCGATGCCCGGCGCAGCAGCTCGATCGCGGCCAGCGCATTGCCGGCAACGTCGATGCCGATGCGGGTCGGCGCCAGCTGCATCGCCATGAGCTGCCGGTGGGTCTCGTTGGCGTCGACCAGCAGCAAGGCGCAGCCGGCGAGGTCCATGTCCGCGGCGCGCGGCCGCGCATGGGCGAGTTCGCCCTTCGTCAGGCGCAGGCGGAACGAGAACGTCGAACCGCGCTGCGGCACGCTGGACACGTCCATGCGCCCGCCCATCATCTCGACCAGGCGACGGCAGATGACCAGGCCGAGGCCGGTGCCGCCGAACCGCCGGGTGGTCGAGGCATCCGCCTGCGCGAACGGCACGAACAGCCGACCCATCGCCTCGGGGCTGATGCCGACGCCGGTGTCGCGCACCCAGAAGCGCACCAGCTGCGACGTCTCGTCCTCCGCCACCAGATCGGCACCGAGCACGACCTCGCCTTCGAGCGTGAACTTCACCGCGTTGCTGACCAGGTTCAGCACGATCTGCCGGACGCGCGCCGCATCGCCGCGGTGACAGCGCCACAGCCGCGGGTCGATGTAGGTCACCAGGTCGACGCCCTTCTGCTCGGCGGCGCCGTAGAGCAGACCGGCGCAGTCGTCGACCACCTGCCAGGCGTCGAAGTCCGCGTGCTCCAGCTCGAGCTTGCCGGCCTCGATCTTGGAGTAGTCGAGGATGTCGTTGAGCACCGCGAGCAGCGACTCCGCCGACGCGTGGATCGTCGCCGCCATCTGCTGCTGCTCGGCGTCGAGCCGCGTGCGCACCAGCAGTTCGGCCATGCCGAGGATGCCGTTCATCGGCGTGCGGATCTCATGGCTCATGTTCGCCAACAAGCGCGCCTTCGTCAGCGCGGTCCGCAGCGCCTCGCGGCGCGCCGTTTCGAGGTCGTCGACCTGGGCGAACATCGAGCGATGGAACGAACGCACGAGCACCAGCACCGCCGTGACGTAGGCGACGATCGCCGGCGCCAGCCACCCGACCGGCCAGGACAGGAGCCCGGCCGTCAGATCGAGCAGCACCAGCAGCGCGCCGCCGCTGCCGCAGGCGTAGAACAGCCGACGACCGCTGCGACCGGCGCGCGCGTTCGCACGCTCCTCGCGAGCGCCAGGCTCGTTGTCCTCCGGCGGTTCGGGCTGCATCCTCAGCCTGAGATCGGCCGCGCACGGGCGCGCGCATGAAGTCAGGTTCGGCGCGGCCGCCGCAGCACCGCGGCGAAGAACCCGTCGCAGCCGTGCCGATCGGGCCGCAGCGACAGGAACGTGCCGGTGGCATCGGCGATCGGCCGCGCCGCGGCGGCGCCGAGGATCTCGGCCAGACGCACCACTTCCAGATCGGGGCGCCGCACGCGCAGCGCCGCGACACGGGCCTCGTTCTCCCCGGCGAGCAGCGAGCAGGTGGCGTAGATCAGCCGCGCGCCGGGCCGCAGCAGCCCGGCTGCCCGGTCGAGCAGGGCGTCCTGCATCGCCGTCAGCGCCGCCAGATCCGACGGCCCGAGCAGCCACCGCCCCTCCGGTCGCCGACGCCACGAGCCGGTGCCGCTGCACGGCGCATCGACCAGGATGCGGTCGGCGCGGCGCGCGAACGCCGCCACCTCGGCGCCCGGCGCTGCCGGGTCGATCGGCAGCGCGCGCACGTTGTCGGCGCCGGCACGCCGCGCGCGCTCGCGCAGCGCGGCGAGCCGATGCAGCTGCACGTCCGTGGCCAGGACCTCGCCGCGATTCTGCAGTTGCGCCGCGAGCGCCAGCGTCTTGCCACCGACGCCGGCACACAGGTCCCACACCTTGCCCGCCGGCGGCGGTGCCACCACCCACGCCGCGAGCTGACTCGCCACGTCCTGCTGCTCGAACGCGCCGCGCGCGTAGCTGGCCGTGGCGAACAGGTCGGCGTCCCCTTCGACGTGCAGCGCCTGCGGCGCATACGGCGCCGGTCGCGTCACGACACCTTCGGCCGCGAGCGCGCGCGCCAGCTCGTCGCGCGACGCGACCCGCAGCGTGTTGGCGCGCAGCGTGCGCGGCGGCTCGCCACCCAGCGCGGTCGCCACCGCCGCCGCCTCGGCGCCGAACTGCGTTCGCAGCGCCACGGCCGCCCAGTCCGGCAACGAGTGCCGCACCGCGAAGCCGAGCGCCGGATCCTCGATCGTCGCGAACCGCCGCTCCGGCCGCAGCACGGCCGCGAAGTCGACGGTGCCGCCGCGCGCCGGGCCCGGCAGCCGCGCCGCCGCCGCGGTCGGCGCCAGCGCACCCAGCTCGACCTGCCGCGCCAGCACCAGTGCGGCGGCACGGTGCAACGGCGTGGCCTGCGGCGATCCGGCGGCACACCCGAGCAGCCACTCGAGTCGTCGCCGGCCGGCGACGGCGTCGCGGGCGAGGCGGATCGCCGCCGCGCGCACGGTCGCGGGCTGGCGCCGCAGCGCGGCGTCGGCGGCGATCGCGTCGCGCGGTGCCCGACCGGTGGCCAGCCATGCGGCCACCGCGTCGGCTGCCGGTCGCCACGCCGCCTCGAGGTCGCTCATCGGTGGTACGGATGGCCCTGCAGCAGCGTCGCGGCCCGGTAGAGCTGTTCGACGAACAGCACGCGCACGAGCCCATGGGGCAGCGTCAGCGCCGACAGCGCCAGCCTGTGGTCCGCGGCGTCGCGCAGCGTCGGATCGAGTCCGTCGGCACCGCCGACCAGGAACGCCAGGTCGCGCGCGTCCTGCAGCCATCGCTGCAACCGCGCGGCGAACTCGGCCGTCGACCACGCCTCGCCGCGTTCGTCCAGCGCCACGACGCGGGCCCCGTGCGGGATCGCCGCGCGCAGTCGTTCGGCCTCGGTTGCCTGCACGCGCCCGGTGCTCGCCCCGTCCTTGCGCGGCTCGGGTCGGATCTCGACGAGTTCGAAGTTCCAGGTGCGCGGCAACCGCCGTGCGTATTCCGCGCAGCCGTCGACGACCCAGCCGGGCGGTCGATGCGAGACCGTGAGCAGCCGGACCTTCATCGTCGCGGCGCATGCTACCAGACGGCTACGGGCTGCGGCGCAGCGCGATCGACGCGGTGTTGCCGACGTCGGCATCGTTGCTCGCGGTCGCCGCACGCGTGCCGGTCGCACCCGCCGTCGGCCGCAGCACGTAGTGCCCCGACATCGAGATGCCGGTCGCGCCGAGCGCTTCGCTGGCCACGTCGAACGCCTCGCTCATCGCCGGTGGCGAGGTCCACGTCGCCGACGACGAGAACGCATGCAGCGTGACCAGCATCGTGCCGGCTACCGTCGTGGTGACGCTCGGCGCCGTGTGCACGACGCCGGAGGCCGTGTTCTGCCCGTCCTCGACGTCGACGATGTTGCCGGTGTCGACGTTGACGAAGGCCACGATGCCGCCGGCACTGCCGGTCGACGCCGAGAACGTCCAGCTGTGATTCGCCGGTTCGCCGGCCATGACCACGCGGTGGTAGACCAGCAGCGAATGGGCGGCCGCCATCGCGTTGTCGATGCGCCGCACCAGCGTCCAGCCCGTCGGCGGCGTGACGGCCGCCGTGTTGGGCCGCACGGCGATCGCCGCCAGCAGCACGTCGCCGGTCAGCGCTCCGGTCGGGGTCGGCACCGTGAGAGCGAGCACGCCGGAGGCGGCGCCGGCCGACGCGGCGGCGCGCAGCTGGATGTCGGGCCGGACCGTCAGCACCGTGTTGCCCGACGCGCCGCTGCCCGCGTGCAGCGCGGTGATCGTCGCCGTGCCGCCCGCGACGCCGGTCGCCCGACCCTGGCTGCCGCCCGCGTTGCTGACCGTCGCCACGCCGGTCGCCGACGAACTCCACGTCACCGCCGTCGTCAGGTCCTGCGTCGAGCTGTCGGTGTAGGTTCCCGTCGCCGTGAACTGCTGGGTCGCGCCGACCGAGATCGTCGGCGTCGTCGGCGTCACCGCGATCGACACCAGCGTCGCCGGCGTCACCGTCAGCATGGTGTTGTCGGACACGCCGCTGCCAGCGTGCACGGCCGTGATCGTCGTGGTGCCGGTCGCGACGCTGGTGGCCCGGCCCTCGCTGCCGCCCGCGTTGCTGATCGTCGCGACGCCGGTCGCCGACGAACTCCACGTCACCGCGGCCGTCAGGTCCTGGGTCGAACTGTCGGTGTAGGTACCGGTCGCCGTGAACTGCTGCGTGGTGCCCAGCGCGATCGACGGATGGGTCGGCGTCACCGCCAGCGACGTCAGCACCGCCGGCGTCACCGTCAGCATGGTGTTGTCGGACACGCCGCTGCCCGCGTGCACGGCCGTGATCGTCGTCGTGCCGATCGCGACGCTGGTGGCCCGCCCTTCGCTGCTCGCCGCGTTGCTGACCGTCGCCACGCCGGGCGCCGACGAACTCCACGTCACCGCGGCGGTCAGGTCCTGGATCGAACTGTCGGTGTAGGTACCGGTCGCGGTGAACTGCTGCGTGGTGCCCAGCGCGATCGACGGATGGGTGGGCGTCACCGCCAGCGACGTCAGCACCGCCGGCGTCACCGTCAGCACCGTGCCGTCCGACACGCCGCTGCCCGCGTGCAGCGCCGTGATCGTCGCCGTGCCGGTCGCGACGCACGTGGCCCGCCCTGCACTGCACGCCGCGTTGCTGACC
>JAEUHS010000129.1 GCA_016794035.1 Planctomycetota bacterium | reverse complement strand
AGCGGAAGCGCTGCACGCCGTCGGGCCGGCAGCGTGGGAAGTACCGGCCGGCGCGGCGGTAGAAGCCCGCCGACGGACGCGTGTGCTGCTCGCAAACCAGGTTGGGACACCGAGGTGGGATGAATGCCAACGTGCTCTCCTCCCGCGCCCAACGGGGCTTCGGCAGGGCATGGGTGGCGCGATCGGCGCAACGGTGGCAGCAAAACCCGGGAACTGCACCCAAGTCATCAGTTCTGCACGGTAGCGACCCGGTGGCTTCGTTCCCCGGGTCGCGCGGGCGGCAGCGGGCTGGCGCCGCGGCGGGCGTCCCGGCTACTTCCAGGCGATCGCCGCGCTGTGCGCGCCCTGCAGGTGCATGACCTCGAACCGGCGGAAGCCGATCGGTTCGCACCAGCTGCGGAAGTCGGCACCCGAGTAGTCGAACGCGTCGCCGAACTCGATCAGCATGTTCAGCGACATCAACAGGCCGAACGCGTTCTTGCGCCGCTCGTCGTCGATCAGCGCCTCGATGGTCACGAGTACCCCTCCCGGCGGCAGCGCGTCGTAGGCCTTCTGGATCAGGAGCCGCTTCTTCTCGAGATTCCAGTCGTGCAGGATCATGCCCATGGTGATCACGTCCGCCTTCGGCAGCGGGTCCTGGAAGAAGTCGCCGGTGGCGGTCCTGACGCGCGCGGTGAGCCCCGCGGCGTCGATGTGGCGCTGCGCGATCGGCGCGACCGGCGGCAGGTCGAACGTCGTGCAGCGCAGGTGGGAGTGGCGCTTCGCGGCCTCGATGCAGAGCAGGCCGGTGGCGCCGCCGACGTCGCACAGGGTCTTGTGGCGCGAGAAGTCGAAGCGTTCGGCGAACAGCTCGAAGTTGACGCGCGACAGGCCGGTCATCGCGCCGAGGAACTGCTCGAGCTTCGGCAGGTCGGCGTAGAGTTCCTCGAAGATGCCCTTCTGCCCGTGCCTGACCTCGTTCTGCGGCTTGCCGGTGCGCAGCGCGGTCGGCAGGTCGTGCCAAAAGCGGAACAGGCGCGCGTTCAGCATCACCAGGATGCCGCCGATGAAGCTCGTGCTGTTGCGGTCGAGGAAGCGCGCGCCTTCGGGCGTGTTCTCGTAGCGGGCGGTGGGCCCGTTGCCGTGCCGCTGCAGGAAGCCCATCGCCACCAGCGCATCGAAGAAGTCGGCGATCGCGCGCGGGTGCAGTTGCAGCGCCTTGCCGAGTTCGGCGCCGGTCAGCTGCTTGCCGGCGAGCTGCGTGAACAGGTCGAACTCGACCGCGGTCAGCAGCACCTTGGAGGACCAGAACGCGAACGCGGTCTGCAGGATGGACGCGGGCGTGGAAGGCTGGGTCATGGCAATCGGATCGTGATTGGCGAAGGCAGTGCCGGGCGCGTGGAAGTGTCACACCGGCTGCCATGGGATTCCTGCCGGGCAGCCGCTGGTGGACGGAAGGTGGGCAGTGCGCGGAGTCGTGCCATGTGTCGGCGAGCAAGCGCCTGCACGGTCGCTGGCAGGGGCCCACGGGTGCGGGGGCGGCACTCGTGGTGCACTGGATCCGGGGCCTGCTGGCGGAGACCATGCCGGCATGTGTGCGCCCCGAGCGGTCCTGGTCCTGGCGGCGTTCCAGATGGCGGTTGGGCTCCGTGCGCAGTCGCCGCCGGCCGAAGACCTCGCCGGACTGTTGGCGCCGATCCGCGAACGGCACGAGGTGCCGGCACTCGGTGCCGCTGTGCTGGTCGACGGCGAACTGCGCGCGCTCGGCGTCACGGGCATCCGCCGCATCGGCCACGACGAGCCGGTCACCGCCGACGACCTCTGGCACCTCGGTTCGTGCACGAAGGCGATGACGGCGACGCTGCTGGCGCGGCAGGTCGAAGCCGGCAGGCTGGCCTGGACGACGACGGTCGCCGACGCGCTGCCCGACCTCGCCGCGAAGATGCACGGCGATGCGCGCCCGATCACGCTCGCGCAGCTGCTGCAGCACCGCGCCGGCCTGCCGGGCCAACCGCCGGACGCGCTGTGGCGCGAGCTGTTCCGCTACGCCGGCACCGACCAGGAGGCGCGCACGGAGGTCGCGGCGGCCCTGCTCGGCGTCGCGCCCGAAGCCGCGCCCGGCACCCGGTTCCTCTACTCGAACGCGAGCTACATGATCGCCGGCGCGATCGCCGAACGCGTCGGGGGCCAGCCGTGGGACGGACTGCTGCGCGCGCAGCTGTTCGCGCCGCTCGGCATGGACCGCGTCGGCTTCGGCCCGCCTGGCAGCCGGGCGGCGACGGAGCAGCCTTGGGGACACCGGCCGGGCGGCAAGAGCGCGGTGCCGGTGTTCGCCGACAACCCGCCATCGCTGGGTCCGGCCGGCACCGTGCACGCGTCGCTGCGCGACTGGGCGAAGTTCGCCGCCTTGCACCTCGGCGTCGTGCCCGAGGTCGATGGCGCTCCGCTGCTGCGTGCCGAGACGCTGGCCGCGCTGCACGCGCCGCCGGACGGTGGCGACTACGCGTTCGGCTGGCGCGTGTGCCGACGGCCGTGGGCCAGGGGCCCGATCCTGACGCATGCGGGCAGCAACACGATGTGGTACTGCGTCGCGTGGCTGGCACCCGGGGCGAAGTTCGGCGTGCTGGTGACCTGCAACCAGGGGGAGGCGGGTGCGGCGTGCGACGCGGTGGCCGCCGCCTGCATCGAGCGCTTCCGGCCGGCCGCGAAGTAGTCGCGCGGCTGGAAACGCGGCCGGCTGCGGGCCAAGCTGCGGCGATGGCGCAGGCCTTGCAACCGATCTTCGAACTCGGCGCCGATGCGACGCCATACCGTCTGCTGACGAAGGACCACGTGGCGACGCTCGACGCCGGCGGCCGGCGCATGCTGCGCGTCGCACCCGAGGCGCTCGAGCTGCTGACGTTTCAGGCGATCCGCGACATCAGCCACCTGTTCCGGCCCGGGCACCTGCAGCAGCTGCGCGCGATCCTCGACGACCCCGAGGCGTCGGCGAACGACCGCTTCGTCGCGCTGCAGCTGCTGAAGAACGCCAACGTGTCGGCCGGCATGGTGCTGCCGAGCTGCCAGGACACCGGCACCGCGATCGTGATCGGCAAGAAGGGCCAGCAGGTCTGGACCGACGGCGACGACGAGGCCGCGATCAGCCGCGGCGTGGCGCGCACCTACCTCGAGACCAACCTGCGCTACTCGCAGATGGCGCCGGTCACGATGTACGAGGAGGTCAACACCGGTGACAACCTGCCGGCGCAGATCGAGCTCTACGCGGCTGCTGGCGACGCCTACGAGTTCCTGTTCCTGACCAAGGGCGGCGGTTCGGCGAACAAGACGTTCCTGTTCCAGGAGACCAAGGCGCTGCTGAATCCGAAGTCGCTGCTGGCCTTCGTCGACAAGGAGACCCGGAAGCTCGGCACCGCGGCGTGCCCACCGTACCACCTCGCGATCGTGATCGGCGGCATGTCGGCGGAGTTCACGCTGAAGACCGTCAAGCTCGCCAGCGCGCGCTACCTCGACGGACTGCCGACCAGCGGCAACGCGCGCGGCCGCGCGTTCCGCGACCTCGAGCTCGAACAGCAGGTGCTCGACATCACGCGCCGGAACGGCATCGGCGCGCAGTTCGGCGGCAAGTACTTCTGCCACGACGTGCGCGTGATCCGGCTGCCACGCCACGGCGCGAGCTGTCCGGTCGGCATCGGCGTGTCGTGCAGCGCCGACCGGCAGGCGAAGGGCAAGATCACCGAGGACGGCGTGTTCCTCGAGCAGCTCGAGCAGAACCCGGCGCGCTTCCTGCCGGAGATCGACGAGGGCCAGCTCGCGGGCGCCGTGGTGCCGATCGACCTGTCGCGGCCGATGGCCGAGATCCGCGAGGAACTGAGCAAGCACCCGATCAAGACGCGCTTCGCGCTGACGGGACCCATGGTGGTCGCGCGCGACATCGCCCACGCGCGCCTGAAGGAGCGGCTCGATGCCGGCCAGGGCCTGCCGCAGTACCTGAAGGACCACGTCGTCTACTACGCCGGGCCGGCGAAGACGCCGACCGGCATGGCGTCGGGCTCGTTCGGGCCGACGACCGCGGGCCGCATGGACGCCTACGTCGACGCGTTCCAGCAGGCGGGCGGCAGCTTCGTGATGCTCGCCAAGGGCAACCGCAGCAAGCAGGTCACCGACGCGTGCAAGAAGTACTCGGGCTTCTACCTGGGCTCGATCGGCGGCCCGGCCGCGATCCTGGCGCAGGACTCGATCAAGAAGGTCGAGGTGCTGGACTTCGCCGACCTCGGCATGGAGTCGGTCTGGAAGATCGAGGTGAAGGACTTCCCGGCGTTCCTGGTCGTCGACGACAAGGGCAACGACTTCTTCGCCGCGTGACGGCCGCGTTGCCGGCCGAGGCCACGGCCGGAGCGAGCAGACCTGCCGCCTAGGCGGCCTTGGCTCGCCGCAGCCGCGCCGGCAACCAGATCAGCACGGTGCCCCAGAGCGTGCACCAGATCGTGCCGGCCACCGAGGTCAGCAGGCCTTGCAGCGCGCCCCAGCCGAGCTTGCCCAGCGTGGTCGCGGCGATCGGCGCCGCGCGCGTGTGCTCGGCGTCCTCGGTGCCGCCGTGGTAGAAGCGGCCGTGCTGCCAGCCGAGGAATTGGCCGGTGGTGTAGGCCAGCGTGTTCGGGATGCCCCAGACGATCAGGCACATCACGGCCATGCTGCCGAGCAGCTTCGGCCAGGTGATGTCGCCCCAGAGCCCGCGCAGGCCGACGACCAGGAACGCGATCGGCATCACGTAGTAGACGCCGAACGACATCGTGTGCTGGCTCTGCGTGAACTCCAGCGCGTAGCGGATCAGGCCGATCGTCAGGCCGAGCAGGACGAGACCGCGGATGCGCTGCGCGAGCGGGGGAGTCGGCGTCATACCGGTATGCAAGCGTCAGCGCCGGATCTGCGCCAGCCGTTCGCGCAGGCGCTGCAGCGTTGGCTCGTGGTAGTCGTGCAGCCGTTGCCGTTCGGCGAGGAACGCCTCGGCGGCCGCGTTCTCGCCCAGGCACAGCAGGCCGAACGCGGCGCCGACGCGCACGTCGATCGCCTCCTGCGGGTCCAGCAGGTGCGTGGTGAGGTCGGCCGCGCTCGGGCGGTCCTGCAGCAGGCCGAGCGCCTGGGCCGCCGCGGCGCGCTGTTCGGTGTCCGGGTCGGCGAGCCGCGGCCGCAGGTGCGGCACCGCGTCGGTGGCGCCGATCTCGCCGAGGGTGCGCACCGCGTAGGAACCGGTCAGCGGGTCGGCGAGCAGCGGCAGCACGGCTGGCGCGGCCTCGCGGGCCGGCGCGCCGATGTCGGCGAGCACCTGCAGCGCCATCGTGCGCAGGTAGGGTTCCTCGGCCGACAGCGTGCGCACCAGCAACGGCAGCGGCAGCCGGCCGCAGCGTGTCGTCACGAAGCGCGCGTCGTCGACCGGTCGCAGCTGCGTGCCCTGCGTCGTCTTCAGGTGCGCGGCGAAACGCGCGTCGAGCAGCGCCTGGGGCGCGGGCGGAACGCCGGCACGCGAACTGGTGCCGGTGCGGCGCCAGGCGTCGTAGAGGGCCCGCATGTGCGCGCGCAGTTCGTCGTAGGTCGGCGGCTCCGACAGCGGCAGCCCGCGCTCGCGGCAGATGTCGATCGCCATCGTGCCGGCCTGCTGCGCCGTGTCGTCGCGGCCCATCGCCGCGTCGAGCCAGCCGAGCCCGACGTCGTTGCCGAGCCGCTGCAGCGCGTCGGCGACCCACAGCACGCCGTTCGGATCCAGTTCGTACTTGAGGCGCAGCACCAGCGCGGCCTGCAGCGCGGGCTGGGCGGACTGGCCGCACAGCCAGGCGGCGCGGGTGCGCACCGCGACGTCGTCGTGCAGCAGCGCCGGTTCGAGCACCCACCACGCATCGCCGTGTTCGAGCAGCGCCCGATCGGCGCGCATCTGCGTGCGCGGGTCGGCTTCGAGCAGGCGCAGCGCGACGTCGCCGAGTTCGCGCAGCTCGCGCTGCGCGGCCGCGTCCGGCGGCGGCAGGGTCGCGGCGAGGCGCTCCAGTGCCGGCAGGAACGGCCGCAGCTGCAGCGGCGGCAGCGGCGGCGCCGTGGGCCGCGCGTCGGCGTCCGGCCGTGCGCGGCCGCACGCGGCGGCGACCAGCAGGAGGGTGAACACCGCTGCCGCGCGCGTCATCGCAGCTCCACCTTGCGCTCCTCGAGCAGCGTGCTCCTCGGATCGTCGTCGCCGCAGAACGGCGTCAGCCGGTACCACAGCCGCGCCTCGACGGCTGTCGCATCGGCCGGGATCGGCACCCGGATCGCCTTCGTCGCGCCGGCCGGCAGCTGGGTGTTCTCGCCGGGCTGGTTGCCCGGGTTGATCGGTTCCATCTCGTCGCGGTACGGCATGCGGAAGCGCCAGGCGCGCTGCCAGTCGCCGGTGCCGGCCACGGTGACGAAGCGGTAGAGCATGTCCACCGCGCGGTGGCGCTCCTCGGTGGGGAAGTTGTGGCCGGCGCCGACGTTGGTCAGCGCCAGCACCAGTTCGTCGCCGTCGCGGGTCACGTCCCACTTGCCGGCGCTGCGCAGCGTCGCCGGGTCGTGACAGCCATCGTAGACGTGCCGGCGGCCGAGGCGCGTGCTGCCGTCCTGGCGCGTGCGCGTCACGGCCGGCATGTGGCACGCGGCGCAGTCGGTGCCCTGCTTGAAGTAGTGGCTGGCGCGCCACTGGTCGGTGGTGCCGTGCTGGTTGTGGCAGGACGCGCAGGTGTCGGCCGCCAGGAACGCCTCGCTCGCGCGCGGCTTGCACGGCACCTCGGGACGGTCGTTGCGCGCCAGGATGCCACCGTCGGCGGCGAGGTGGCACGAGATGCAGCTGACGCCTTCGTCGAAGTGCGTGCGGCGCGGCAGCGTGCGCTTGCCGAAGCCGGTCACCGCCAGCGGCCGCGGCAGGTGGCAGTCCATGCACTCCTCCTTGCGGAAGTCGTCGCTGAGCGCGCGCACCTCTGGGTTCGTGTAGGCGATCTGGTGGTGCGACCCCTGCCACTCGGCGAACACGTCCTCGTGGCAGCTCTTGCACTGCGCCGCGGATTCCCAGCGCACCGCGGCGGTCTGCGCGACGGTCTCGGCGCCGGCCGAGAGGAAGGCGATCGTGCCGCCGAAGACGGCGAGCACGGTCGCGACGATGCCGATGCGGGTGCTGAGTTTCATGACGCGCTGCCCTGCTGCCACGGCAGGAACCGCGGTGTGCCGCACAGTGCCAACGCTACCTCGGCACCGATCGGCGGGGGGTCGTCGGCGGTGGTCTCGACGATCTGGTCACCGAGCGCCAGCCGCACGCGCAGTCCGCGTTCGCCGGGCAACACGGTGAGGATGCGACCGGTGGGGGTCGTGCCCGAGCCGGTGAGCTGCACGTCGCCGGGCAGCAGCACGAGCCGCAGGTCGCCGTCCACGCCTGCGGGGCGGGCGAACTCGCCGAACGGCGTCGCCAGCCGGTCGCCGCTGGCGGCGGTCGTCGGCAGGCACGCGGCGCCCAGCAGGAACGCGGCCGTGAACGCCGTCGCCGGTTGCCGCAGCAGCTGGCGCGCGGGGCCCTGTTCGACCAGTTGGCCATCGCGCAGCACGACCAGGTCGGTCGCCAGCGCCAGCGCCTCGTCGCGGTCGTGGGTCACCAGGATGGTCGTCAGGTTCCGTTCGTCGGCGAGCGTGCGCAGCAGCAGCACCAGGCCGTCGCGCTGGTGCACGTCGACCGATCGCAGCGGTTCGTCGAGCAACAGCACGCCGGGCGCCGGCGCCAGCGCGCGGCACAGACCGAGCCGCTGCGCTTCGCCGCCGGACATCGTCGCGGGCTTGTCGTTCGCATGCGCTGCGAGGCCGGCGCGGTGCAGCAGCTGCTGCGCCGCGTCGCGCGACAGCCCCGGCGCGGCGAAGCGCAGATGCTGCAGCGCGGTCATCTGCGGCCACAGCGCGCCGTCCTGGAACACCAGGCCGAGGCCGCGGCGGTCGGGTGGCACGTGCGTGTGGGCGTCGGCGACCAGGCGGTCGCCGATGCGGATCGTGCCGGCCGCGATGCGTTCCAGACCGGCGAGGCAGCGCAGCAGCGTCGTCTTGCCGGATCCCGAGGGGCCGACGACCGCGAGCCGACCGCCGGCGGGCACGGTGAACGACAGGGGACCGAGCCGGAACGCACCGCGTGGCAGGCTCAGGTCGTGCACGGCGACGGACTGGTTCACGACAGGGAGGCGAGCCTACGGCCCGCGAGCAGGGAGGGAAGCAGCGGCAGCAGCACCGCGAGGGACAGCAGCAGCAGCGCGATGACGCCGCTCCAGTCCTCGTGCTGGAAGTGCACGGCGTTGGCGAGGCGCCGCACTGCGGTCGCATTCGCCGCCGGCAGCACGACGGCGAGGTCGAGTTCGCGCAGCGCCAGCACGAACACCAGCACGCCCGCGGTCCACGTCGCCGGCAACAGCGGCGGCAGGTGCAGCCGCAGCGCGCGGGTGACCGGCGAGCGGCGTACCAGCGCGCCCGCCTCCTCGGCGGCGATCGACTGGCGCCGCACCTGCGCCGACAGCGTCAGCGCGGCGAACGGCAGGAAGCGCGCCGCGTAGCCGCAGAGCGCGAAGCCCCAGCCGGCGTAGAAGTCGCCGCCGAGGCGGCGCAGCAGCGCCTCGTCGTGGAACGAACGCACCAGCGCGATGCCCAGCAGGATCGCCGGGATCGCCGCCGGCAGCGCACACAGCAGGTCGAGCACCGGCCAGCGCCGCGCCGACGCGCGGGCCAGCGGCAGTGCCAGCAACACGACGAACACCGCGACGCCGAGCGCCAGCCACAGCGAGTGCAGCAGGTCCGGCAGGCCCTGGTCCATCGCCTTGTGGAAGCTCTGCTGCGCGTAGTGCAGCGACATCGGTTCGAGCCGCTGCGCCGAGCCGAGTACCCAGCGCACCAGCACGAACACCGGCAGCCCGATGCCGGCCGCCAGGTAGACCGCGGGCGCCAGCAGGGCCGGCCAGCGCCAGGCGCCGAGCGGTCGCAACGGCAGCGGCCGCACCACGCCGCGATCGGGCGCCGCGGCGCGCAGGCGCAGCGCTGCCCACAACAGGCAGCCGAGGCCGGCGACGAACGGCAGCGCGGCGGTGATCGGGCTCTGCAGCTCCGCGAACGTGGTGCCGACCGCGCGCCGGCTCCAGCGCGAGAACAGGCCCTCGGCGTAGGTGTGCCAGGTCTTGCCCTTGACGGTCAGGAACTCGGGCACGCCGTGGTCGGCGAGCGTGAACAGGAACGCCAGCAGGCAGCCGGCCAGCAGTTCGGGCGCGATCGCGCGCAGCAGCCACCGTTCCGCGCGCGGCCGGCCGCGCAGCAGCCACGCGGCCTCGTAGGCGCGGCCGTCGACGCTGCGCAGACCGCGCGCCGCGAGCACGGCGACGAACGGGGCGTGGGCGACGCCGAGCAGCAGCGCGCACGGCCAGAAGCCGGACACCGAGGCGAGGTCGGCGAAACCCATCGCCACGAAGATCGGCGGCACCACCAGCGGTGCGATCCCGAGCGGCCCGAGCCAGGCGCCGCCCGGCAGGTCGCGCCCGATCGTCACCCAGGCGTGCAGGCCGCCGAGCAGCAGCGATACGGTCGTCGCGGCGAGTCCGAGCTGCAGCGACGCGGACAACTGCGTCAGCGCGTTCTGGTCCTCGGCGAGCGCGCGCCACGCCTCGAGCGTGAAGCCGTCCGGGCCGAACACGGTGGCGGCGGCGAGGCCGCCGAGCGGCAGCAGCACGAACGCGGCCAGGAACGCGAGCGCGGCCAGCAGCGGCAGGCGGGACGGCGAGGCGATGCGCGCGAGCCGGCTCACTTGCCGAAACGCCGATCCCACTCCGCGGCGCAGCGGGCGAGGTTGGCCGCGGTCCAGTCGACGTCCCACACCATCTGCCGGAACGTGCCGACCGCGCGGATGCCGGGGTCGGCCGGGCCCGTGATGCCGGTGCGCAGCGGGATCTGCGCGCTGTCGGCGGCCGCCAGCAGCGCCTCGGTCTCGCGCGCCAGGATCCTGTCGACGAGGCGCCGGGCGTTCGCCTGGTCCGGGCCATCCTTGATGATCGCGACCGAGTTGGGGATCAGCATCGTGCCGATGCCGCCCTCCTGCTGGTCGGGGAACACACAGGCGACCGGGAAGCCCTTCAGCTGCGCGACGTGGTAGTCGTCGGTGTCGGTGAACGCCCAGGCTAGCTTGCCCTCGCGCACTGCGTTGACGGTGGCGCCGTTGCTGGCGAGCAGGTGGACCTCGTTGGCGACCAGGCCGTCGAGCAGCCGGCCATAGGCGTCCTCGCCGAGCACCTGGCGCAGCGCGGTGAAGTGGGTCAGCGTGGTGCCGGTCGTCGGCCGCGCGACGCCGCAGCGGCCCTGCCACTTCGGGTCGACCAGATCGGCGTAGCTGCCCGGCCAGGTACTGCGATCCGGCAGCAGCTCGGTGTTGACCACCAGCACGCGCGCCCGCGCCGCGAAGCCGGTCCAGCGATGCTGCGGATCGCGGTACGCAGCCGGCACGTCGGCGGCCGACGGCGAGTCGTACGGCGCCAGCAGGCCGGCCTGCGCGAGCCGCACCGTGTTGGCGAGTTCGTTGTTCCAGAACACCGAACAGCGCGGGTTCGAGCGTTCCTCCATCAGCATGCTGACCAGGCCGACGGTCTTCGCGGCCTCGGAGTCGTGGCGCTGCACCAGGTCGATCTGCAGCTCGGCGGCGAAGCGGTCGAGCACCGGCTGGCTGAATTCCTGGTCGAGGGCGACGTAGATGGTCGGACCGCCGGAGCCTGCTTTCGCACCGCACGCGGTGAGCAGCAGGAGGACGAGGGGCAGGCGCTGGCGCATGGGTGAGAGGATCCGGGCGAGGCAGGCGGGCACGGCAGCCGCGGTCACGGGTTGTCGCGGTAGGTCTGATGGCAGTCCTTGCAGCTCTTGCCCAGGTGCTCGAACAACTGGCTCGCCTTGGCGAGGTCGTTCGACTGCACCGCCGCATCCAGCGCCTGCGTGGTCTCGATCGCGTGCTGCAGCTTGCCCTGGTAGTCGGCCGGCAGCTTCTGGCTGTCGGCGTCGACCTGCAGGTTCGTGAACAGCAGCGCCAGGCGCGCGGTCTCCTTCGGCGCGAACAGGTCCGGGTGGTCCTTCGGCGGCTGCCAGCCGGCCTTCTCGGCCTGCCTGACGAGATCGAACACGAGGTCGATCTCGGACATGGTCGCGACCATGCCGCTCACCTTGCTGATCGACGGGAAGCTCGCCGGGTCGGCGCGCAGTTCGCGGGCGCCGAGCGGCTTGGCCTCGCGCACCGCCTGCCACAGGCCGCCGTACTCCTTCGCCGTGCCGGACACGGTCATGCGTTCGAGCGCCTGCTCCGGCGTCAGCTTGCCGGCGAGCACGACGGCGCTGCCGAGCGCGGCGGCGCTGCGGTGCTTGCCGTGGTGGCAGTGCATGTAGACGGGGCCCGGCAGCGACGCGAGCGCCTGCGCCAGTTCGTGCTGTCGCGCGTCGGTGATGCCGTCGTAGCTGATCGGCAGGTGCACGTAGCGCATGCCGAGGCGCTCGGCGCCCTCGACGTCGGGTGTGGCGCCGTCGACCGAGACGATCGTCTTGATGCCCATGGCCGCCAGCGTGTGCAGGCCTTCCTCGCCTTCGGGAACGCCGCCGCAGACGACATCGGGCGCGTAGGTGACCACGTTGTGCAGGCCCGGCATCGCGACCGACTTCGTGGCGGTGGTCGGCGGCGGTTCGATCGGTTCGGCCGGGGGCGCCGAACGCGACGAGGCCTGCTGGCAGGCGGCGAGCAGCAGCGTGGTGAACAGGGCGGCGCCCAGCGGGCGCAGGAGGGCGGAGGTCACCGGGGAGAGGGTCATCGGAGCGCGCGGCAGGGCAAGGAGCGTACCGGCGGCGGCCCGTTGGTTGCACTTCCGATTGTCGCGTCGCCCCGGATGCGCGGTGCGAGGGTTCGGCCCGCTGCGCGGGGCGCGCGCGACCGCGGCGAGGGTGCCCACCGCGGCGGCCGCGCTCGCCGCCGACGCTGCGGAAGCGGTGTTCCGGCGGCGTAACGAGTGGCCGTGGTGGCTCCCGCCACGGGCGCCGCCGGGTCCGATCGGGCGCAGGTGGTTGACGCGATCCGCACGGCTGATACTTTGCAATGCAAAGCCAAGGAGTGCGAGATGCAGATCGTGCGCGCAGACGAGATGGGCATGTGTTTCGGCGTCCGGGACGCGCTCGCGGTCCTCGACCGGATCGAGGCGCCGGCCTCGGTGACGATCCACGGCGAACTGGTGCACAACGGCGACGTGCTGGCGGCCCTGGACCGGCGCGGCTTCCACCAGACCCCGGAGCGGGCGCGAACGGTGCCGGCGACGCCGGCGGTGCTGATCACCGCGCACGGCATCAGCGATCGCGAACGCCGCCGGCTCCGGGCGGCCGACAAGCAGCTGATCGACACGACCTGCCCGCTGGTGCGGCGGGCGCACGAGGCGGCGCAGGCGCTGCAGGCCGAAGGGCGCCGCGTGGTCGTGATCGGTCGGCGCGACCACGTCGAGGTGCGGGGCCTGGTCGAGGACCTGCGCGACCCGATCGTCGTCGGCGAGGCTGGCGAGGTGACGAGCTGGCCGGAGGCACGGCTCGGCGTGATCAGCCAGACGACGACCCAGGTGGGGCGTGCCGAGGCCATCGTCGCGGCCATCCGCGCCGCCAACCCGCACGCGGACGTGCGGGTCGTCGACACGATCTGCAGCCCGACCAAGGCGCGGGTCGCCGCCGTCGACGCGCTGCTGGCGCGCGTCGATGCGCTCGTCGTCGTCGGCGGCCGCGATTCCAACAACACGAACCAGCTGGTCGCGCGCGGCCGGGCCGCGGGCGTGGCGACGGTGCACGTCGGCGCCGCGGCCGAACTGGATGCCGGTTGGTTCGTCGGGCGGCGCGTCGTCGGTCTGACGGCCGGTACCTCGACGCCGGACGCCACGATCGACGCCGTGCACGCGCGGCTGCGCGCGATCGCGGCTACCGCCGCCGCCGCTCGCCCTGCTGTTGCCGGGCCGCCTGGCGCCGCGCCAGCTCCGCGCGCACCGCAGCGAACGCCGTGACATCGCCGTACGGCTTCAGCGTGTCCGCCATCGTCGCGAGCAGATCGCCCTCGGCGAAGTCGTTGTCCGGATGGGTCGCGCCGAGGAACCGCGCGAGGAACGCGCCGGCCGGCTCGCTCTGCTGCGCCGCGATCGCCTGCAGCCAGAAGCGCAGCCGTGACGGATGGTCGTGCTGCAGCCGCCGCGTCGCCGCGGCCTCGAGCTGCAGCAGCGGTTTCAGCAGCCGCGGGTCGGCGTGTTCGGCCGCGGCCAGGAACTGCGCGTTCTCGTCGAACGGTTCGTCGCCGCACAGCAGATCGACCAGCACCGGCACGTCGACCGACAGGTGGTAGCGGGCCAGCGCGATGCCGGCCGGCGCGTCGCCGGCGCGCGCGAGGTCGCGCACGACGTGCAGCATGCCGTCGCGCAGGCGCAGGTTGCGCAGCGCCCACTCGCGCGCGTAGAGCGGGCTCCTGCCGCGGATCAGCGCCTCGGCGACGTCGAGCACCTGCTCGTCGCCGAGCCGCGGCCGCACCTCGTCGAAGACGACGTCGCCGACCTTCTCGTCCGCCAGGCAGCAGCCGCGGAACGTCCGCACCCCGGCCGTGTCGCGCAGGAACCCCTGCAGGATCGCAGGCCAATCGACGTTGGCCTCGAGTTCGACCAGCGCGCGCACGGCGTAGCAGCGCACGACGGGACTCTGGTGGCGCGTGAAGTCCTGCAACTCGGCGATCGTGGCGCGGTCGCGCCAGCGTTCGTAGGTGCGGTAGGTCTCGCTCTTGGCGCCGTCGTCGCCGACCATCGCGTCGTCGACGGTTGCGCTCTTCGCCAGTTGCGCCGTCAACTCGGCGGTGGACTGGCCGGCGGCAGAGCTGGCCAAGCCGAATGCGAACGCGACGCCGAGCAGCGGTCGAAGGACCATGTCGACAGTGGATGCGACCTCGCCGTCGGGGGCAAGCCGTTCGCGCCGATGCTTGGCTTTCGCCCGGGCGCGATGGGCGTGGCTGCACGTATGCTCGGCGCGCGATGAACCGCCCCACGCGCCACGTCACCCGCTGCATGGTCGCCGGCATCGTCGCGCTGCTGCCGATGGGCGGCGCCGTGCTGACCGTCGTCTGGCTCGAGAACGCGATCTCGGCGTCGTGGCGCGACGCGCTCGGGCGCTTCTACTTTCCGGGGCTCGGTCTGCTGCTGGCGCTCGCGGTCGTCTACACGGTCGGCCTGTTCGTGACGACCTTCGTCGGCCGCTGGCTGTGGCGTCGTCTGGATCGCCTGCTCGAGAACTTGCCGCTGCTCGGCACGCTCTACCAGTCGCTGAAGGAGGTGCTCGGCTACGACTCGGCGCGCGAGCGCTTCTTCCAGGGCGTGGTCGCCGTGCCGGCCGACGAGGGCTACGAGATCGGCTTCGTCACCGGTCAGTCGCCGGGGCCGGACGGCTCGCCGCACACGCTGGTGTTCGTGCCCAGCTCGCCGAACCCGACCAACGGCAAGCTGCTGCTGGTCGCCCCGTCGCGCCTGCATCGCCTCGATGTGCGCACGGCCGACGCGCTGCGGGCATTGGTGTCGATGGGCAAGACGTCGCTGCGCGCCTGACGGTGGCAGGTCGCATCCGGCTGCATGTTGCATTCGAAGGGCCCAGTGCGGATCCTTCGGCGCACACATGACCTGGTTGTTCGACTTCTGGCGGTCATCCATCGGTGGCAAGGTCACGATGGCGGTCACCGGCCTCCTGCTGTTCGGATTCGTGGTGGCGCACCTGCTCGGCAACCTGCAGTTGTTCGCCGGACCGGAGCGGCTGAACGCCTACGCGAAGATGCTGGCCGACTCCGGCGCGCTGCTCTGGGTCGCGCGCATCGGCCTGCTGGTCGTCTTCGTCGTGCACGTGGTCACGGCGATCCGGCTGTCGCGGGCGAACAAGTCCGCGCGCCCGGTCGCCTACCAGCACGAAGACACGGTGCAGGCGACGTTCGCGTCCCGGTCGATGGTGTTCAGCGGCCTGTCGCTGCTCGCGTTCGTGGTCTATCACCTGCTGCACTTCACGTTCGGCGTCACCAATCCGGAGCACTTCGCGAGGAAGGGCGTGGGCGCCGGCGGCCATGACGTCTACGCGATGGTGACCACGAGCTTCGCGGTGCCCGCGATCGCGATCGCCTATGCGGCGTTCCAGATCGTGCTGTTCCTGCACCTGCGCCACGGCATCCAGAGCCTCGCGCAGACCCTCGGCCTCAACCACGGCCGGCTCACGCCGCTGATCGGCAAGCTGTCGGTGTTGCTCGCGGCGCTCATCGCCGGCGGCAACCTGCTGCTGGCGCTGTCGGTCCAGCTCGGCGTCGTCAAGGTGGCATCATGAAGCTCGACGCCAAGATCCCCGGTGGTCCCGTGCAGCAGAAGTGGGACACTCGCAAGTTCGAGCTGAAGCTCGTCAATCCCGCCAACAAGCGCAAGTACAAGGTGCTGGTCGTCGGCAGCGGCCTCGCCGGCGCCTCGGCGGCCGCGTCACTGGCCGAACTCGGCTATCAGGTCGAGTGCTTCTGCTTCCAGGACAGCCCCCGGCGCGCGCACAGCATCGCGGCGCAGGGCGGCATCAACGCGGCCAAGAACTACCGCAACGACGGCGACTCGGTCTGGCGGCTGTTCTACGACACCGTCAAGGGCGGCGACTTCCGCGCTCGCGAGGCGAACGTCTACCGGCTCGCGCAGCTCAGCGTGAACATCATCGACCAGGCGGTCGCGCAGGGCGTGCCGTTCGCGCGCGAATACGGCGGCCTGCTCGACAACCGCAGCTTCGGCGGCGCCCAGGTGTCGCGCACGTTCTACGCCCGTGGCCAGACCGGTCAGCAGCTGCTGCTCGGCGCCTACGCGGCGCTGTCGCGCCAGATCGGCCTCGGCACGGTGAAGATGTTCCCGCGCACCGAGATGCTCGACGTCGTGCTCGTCGACGGCCACGCCAAGGGCATCGTCGTGCGCGACCTCGTGACCGGCGAGATCCGGTCGCATGCGGCGGACGCCGTGGTGCTGGCGACCGGCGGCTACGGCAACGTGTTCTACCTGAGCACCAACGCCAAGGGCTGCAACGTCACCGCGACCTGGCGCGCGTACAAGCGCGGCGCAGGCTTCGCGAACCCGTGCTACACGCAGATCCACCCGACCTGCATCCCGGTCAGCGGCGAGCACCAGAGCAAGCTCACCCTGATGTCGGAGTCGCTGCGCAACGACGGCCGCGTCTGGGTGCCGAAGGCGAAGGGCGACAAGCGCGCGCCCGGCGAGATCCCGGACGCCGAACGCGACTACTACCTGGAGCGCAAGTACCCGAGCTTCGGCAACCTCGCGCCGCGCGACATCGCCTCGCGTGCGGCCATGCAGGTCTGCGACGAGGGGCGCGGCATCGGCGACACCGGCCTCGGCGTCTACCTCGACTTCCGCGACTCGATCGCGCGGCTCGGCAGGGACGCGATCGCCGCGCGCTACGGCAACCTGTTCCACATGTACGCGAAGATCACCGCCGAGGACCCGTACTCGCGGCCGATGCGCATCTTCCCGGCGGTGCACTACACGATGGGCGGCCTGTGGGTCGACTACGACCTGCAGTCGACGATCCCGGGCCTGTTCGTGCTCGGCGAGGCGAACTTCAGCGACCACGGCGCCAACCGGCTCGGCGCTTCGGCGCTGATGCAGGGCCTCGCCGACGGCTACTTCGTGATCCCGTACACGATCGGCGGCTATCTGGCCGGCCAGAAGGCCGGCGCGGTCAAGGTCGACCACCCGCAGTTCCAGGTCGTCGCCGGCGAGGTCGCCGCGATGACGAAGAGGCTGCTGCAGGTCCAGGGCAAACGCACCGTCGACGACTTCCACAAGGCGCTCGGCAAGATCATGTGGAGCAAGTGCGGCATGGCGCGCAACGAACGCGGCCTGCAGCAGGCGCTGCGCGAGATCCCCGCTCTGCGCGAGGAGTTCTGGCGCGACGTGCGGGTGCTCGGCAGCGAGCGGAATCTCAACCAGTCGCTCGAGAAGGCCGGCCGCGTCGCCGACTTCCTCGAGTTCGGCGAGCTGATGTGCCGCGACGCGCTCGAGCGGCGTGAGTCGTGTGGCGGTCACTTCCGCGAGGAGTGGCAGGACGACGGCGAGGCGAAGCGCGACGACGAGAACTTCTGCCACGCTGCTGTCTGGGAGTACACCGGGCCCGACCAGAAGCCGGTGCGCAACGCAGAGTCGCTGGAGTTCGACAACGTGCACCTCGCCGTGCGGAGCTACAAGTGATGAAGGTCGTTCTCCACATCTGGCGCCAGACCAAGCGCAGCACCGAGCAGGACCACAAGCAGGACGGCCGGATGGTCCGCTACGAACTGGCGGACGTGTCGCCGGACATGTCGTTCCTCGAGATGCTCGACGTGCTCAACGAGCACCTGATCGGCAGGGGTGAGGAGCCGGTTGCGTTCGACCACGACTGCCGCGAAGGCATCTGCGGGTCGTGCGGCGTCGTGATCGACGGCGTGCCCCACGGTCCGGAGCGCGGCACCACGACCTGCCAGCTGCACATGCGCAGCTTCCAGGACGGCGCCGAGATCTGGATCGAGCCGTGGCGCGCCGCGGCGTTCCCGGTCGTGCGCGACCTCGTCGTCGATCGCAGCGCCTTCGACCGCATCGTGCAGGCCGGCGCCTACATCTCGGTCAACACCGGTGCGCCGCAGGACGCGAACGCGATCCCCGTGCCCAAGGCGGACGCCGACCGCGCGTTCGACGCCGCGACCTGCATCGGCTGCGGCGCCTGCGTGGCCGCGTGCAAGAACGCCTCGGCGATGCTGTTCGTCGGCGCCAAGGTCTCGCACTTCGCCCACCTGCCGCAGGGCCGCGTCGAACGCGAACGTCGCGCCCGCAACCTGGTGGCGGCGATGGACGCCGAGGGCTTCGGCAACTGCACCAACCAGTACGAGTGCGAAGCCGTGTGCCCGAAGGAGATCCCGGTGCGCGTGATCGCCGAGATGAACCGCGAGTACCTGCGCGCCAAGGTGATCGAGCAGCCGGCGGGCGGCA
Organism: Planctomycetota bacterium; assembly: GCA_016794035.1. Classification (GTDB taxonomy): domain Bacteria; phylum Planctomycetota; class UBA1135; order UBA1135; family UBA2386; genus JAEUHS01. The sequence goes on along the minus strand of JAEUHS010000129.1, from coordinate 51,274 downwards.
AGCAGATCGGCGGCCACGGCTGAGGTGCGCGCGCCGCCGGTCGGCCTGCGGGCGACTTACGAAGCGCTTGCACGCCGCGCCTGGAGCACCGGCTACCTTGCCAGTGCCATGAAGCCCGTCGCCCTGCTGCCCGTCCTGCTCGCCGCCAACCTGCTCGCCCAGGCGCCGCCGCCGCTGCCCGTGCGCGAGGTGACGGTGTTCAAGGACGGCCACGCCTACCTGATCCGCGAGACGTCGCTCGCGGCAGCGGATGGCGGGCGAGTCGTGCTCGACGAGCTGCCGGTGCCGGTGCTCGGCACGTTCTGGCCCTACGCGACCGGCGGCGCGAAGTTGATCGCGGCCAGGGCCGGCACCGACACGGTGACCGAGGCGAAGACCGCGATCGACCTGCGGCAGATCGCGCGGGCGAACGTCGGCAAGGACGTCGTCGTCGTCGACCAGAGCCAGGTGCGCATCGAGGGCAAGCTGCTGGCCGTGCCGGCGCGCCCCGGCGACGACGCGGGCGGCGGCGACCTGCTGCTGATCGCGACGGCGGCGGGCACGCGCGCGCTGCCGTTCGCGCTGGTGCGCGATCTCGAGGTCAAGGGCGAGTTCGCGGCGACGTTGCCGGTCGAGCAGCAGCGCCAGCGGCTGGTGCTGTCGGTCGAGGGCGGCGGACCCGACGCGAAGGTCGGCGTGATGTACGTGCAGCACGGCCTGCGCTGGATCCCGGCCTACCGGATCGACATCGACGGCAAGGGCAAGGCCTCGGTGCAGATGGAGGCGACGCTGGTCAACGACCTGGTCGACCTCGAGCAGGCGACCGTGAACCTCGTCATCGGCGTGCCGAAGTTCGCGTTCGCCGAACTGCGCGACCCGATCTCGCTGCAGCAGGAGGTCGCCGAGGTGGCGGCGCGCGCCTACGCCAACCCGCAGCTGGCCAACTTCCTGTCGAACTCGCTGATGACCCAGGCTGGCGCCTACCGCGCCGACGGGCCGGCGCAGGAGCCGGCGCCGGCGGTCGAGGGCGGCGCGGCGAACGAGGACCTGTTCGTGTTCACGCTGCGCCAGGTGACCCTGAAGAAGGGCGAACGCATGGTGCTGCCGATCCGCACGTTCGACCTGAGCTATCGCGACGTCTACACGCTGACCGTGCCGTTCGCGCCGCCGATGGAGCTGCGTCAGAACCTGCAGGGCAGCCAGGTGATCGAGCTGGCGCGCGAACTCGCGGCGCCGAAGGCGATGCACGTGCTGCGGCTGAAGAACGCCTCGACCGCACCGCTGACGACCGCGCCCGCGCTGGTGCTCGCCGACGGTCGCGTGCTGGCGCAGGGCCGTCTGCGCTACACGCCGATCGGCGTCGAGACCGACCTCGAGATCAACGCCGCGATCGACATCTGCGTGACCAGCCAGGAGACCGAGACCGGCCGACAGGACCACGTGACCCGGGCCGACGGCACCTACGGCCGGATCGAACTCGCCGGCTCGATCGAGCTGCGCAACGAGAAGCCGGGAGCGGTCGAGATCGAAGTCCGCCGCCGGATCCTGGGCCTCGTCGACGACGTGGCGCAGGAAGGCGAGAAGACGCAGCTCGACCTCGTGCAGTTGTGGAGCGACACCGACCGGCCGACCTGGTGGGCGTCGTGGGGCTGGCCGCACTGGTGGTTCCGCTGGAACGGCTTCGGCGAGTTCCGCTGGACGGTGACGCTGGCGCCCGGCGCGTCGACGAAGCTCGAGTCGAGCTGGCACTACTTCTGGCGCTGAGCTGCGTGCGCCGGGCTCGGCCATGCGGTAGGGATGGTCGCATGTCGAGCCTGCTGCGTTCCGGAGTGCCGTTGCTGGTCGCCGTCCTCCTGTGCGCATGCAGCCTGGCGCCGCGGCCCGCGCCACTGCCCGAGCCTGCGGTCGGTGCCGTCGCCCGCGTGCCGTTCGAGGTCGACCTCGGTGGCTGGATCAGCCAGGCCGAACTGGTGCACCCGGCGGCGGACGGACCGTACGGCGCGGGGCCGTGGCCGGTCGTGCTGCTGATCCACGGCAACGGCCCGCACGACATGGACGTCACCATGCGCGGGCCCGACGGCACGACGAAGTTGTTCGCGACGATCGCGGACGTGCTGGCGGCGCGCGGCTTCGCGGTGGTCCGCTACCACAAACGCTGGGTCAAGGGCCCGGGCCGCTTCGACGCGCGCTTCTGGCGCGAGCAGTCGACGTTCGTGTTCACCGAGGACGCCGGCAAGGTGCTCGACGCGGCGCTCGCGATGCCGGCCTGTGACCGGCACGACGTGTTCCTCTACGGCTGGAGCGAAGGTACCGCCGTGGCCGCGGCCCTGGCGGCGGCGCGCGGCGACGTGCGCGGTCTCGTGCTGCAGGGCGTCGTCGGCCTGCCGTACCGCGAGATGGTGCGCAGCTGGATCCTCGACGTCGGTCTGCCCTACGCGCAGGACGTGAACGGCATGGTGACGTCGGCGAGTCTCGACGCCGCCCTGCGCGGCGAGGGCGGCCTGGTGGCCAAGCTCGGCGCCGCGTTCTTCGCCGATCCGACGGCGCGCGCGTCCGGCCGCACCGAGGTCAGCGCGCGGCTCGACACCGACGGGGACGGCGCGCTCGATCCCGAGCGGGAGATCCGCGCGGCCAGCGACGGGCTGCTGGACTTCGCGTTCGGTCCGCAGGGCAACGTCCACGTCTACGCCGACGGCCGCACCGTGCCGCCGGTCGGCGACCAGGCCGGCAGGCTGCATCGGCTGCCGCTGCTGGTCCTGCAGGGGGCCAACGACGCCAGCACGCCGGCGCGCAGCGCGCACGCGGTCGGCAAGGCCTGGCGGGCGGCCGGCGGCCGCGACGTGACGGTATGGGACTTCCCGGGCCTCGGGCACACGCTGGGTCCCGCCGCGTCCCTGTTCGACGACTGCGGCCGGGCACCGACGACGGCCACGCTGGCGCCGGTCGCCGGCTGGCTCGCCGCGCACGTCACAGCATCGCGGTGACCAGCGCCAGGAAGATCGACGCGCCGGTGAGGTCGGTCAGGGCCGTGACCGCGGGCGTGCTGATCAGCGCCGGGTCGATGCGCAGCAGCCGGACGAGGTTGGGGATCGACGCGCCGAGCGCGGCGGCGAACACCACGTCCGCGGCCATGGCGATGGCGATCACCATCGCGATGCGCGCGGTCGAGCCGACGTCGACCCCCGGACCCTTCCAAGCCTGCAGCAGCAGCGCATTGCCGAACGCGACGCCGCCGAGCGCCACCGCCAGCGTCAGGCTGACCAGCAGTTCCTTGGTCATCATGGCGCGGAACGGCGTCTTCGACTCGTTGGCGATGCCGCGGATGATCAGCGTGCTCGCCTGGCTGCCGACCATGCCGCCGATCGCCATCACCATCGGCATCGTGGCGACGAGCAGCACGCTGCCGTGCAGCAGGCTCTCGAAACCCTGGATCACCGAGGCCGTCAGCAGCCAGAACAGGCCGAGCAGGCAGATGACCGGCGCACGGCGCCGGAACTGGCGCAGCACCGGTTCGGCGAGGAAGTCGTCGCCCTCGCTGTCACCGGTGACGCCGGCCATCTTCTCGAAGTCCTCCTGCGCCTCCTCCTCGACGATGTCGACCGCGTCGTCGTGGGTGACGATGCCGACCAGGCGGCCGGACGAGTCCACGACTGGCAGCGCGATCAGGTCGTAGTCGCGGATGATGCGCGCCGCCTCTTCCTGGTCCGCCTCGGCCGCGATCGAGACCAGGTCGGTCTTCATGATCTCGCCGACCGAGCGCGTCTCCTCGGCGAGGATCAGATCGCGCAGCGACACGAAGCCGAGCAGCTTGCCGAAGCGATCGACGACGTAGCTGTAGTAGATCGTCTCCTTGCTGGGTGCCTGGCGCCGCAGCTCGGCGATCGCGCTGCGCGCGGTCAGCAGCGGGTTGAGCACCGCGTAGTCGGTGGTGAGGAACGAGCCGACCTGGTCGTCGCGGAACGTGCCGCGTCGCAGCAGGTCCTCGCGCGCCGCGTTCGGCAGCATCGGGATCAGCTGGTCGCGCACGCGCGGCTCCAGCCGGTCGAGGAACGCGGCCCGGTCGTCGCTGAGCATCAGCTGCAGCACGTTCTTCACCCGTTCGCGCCCGGCGCCGAGGATGTACTGCTCCTGGACCTCGGGCTCGAGGTAGCCGAACACGTCGCGCTCCTGGTCCGTCGGCAGGATCGCCAGCACCTGCGCGATCTCCTCGACCGTCAGCGCGTTCAGGATCGAGGCCGCGTCGGTCGGGTGCATCTCCTGCAGCACCGACAGCAGGTCCTCCGGCTTGCCCTCCTGGAGCAGCTCACGGACCTCGGGGATCAGCAGGTGGAAGCGCATGGCGACGGGCGGCGCACGGCGGCGAGCGGACGGTAGCAGTGCCGTCTGCGTGGTGCACCTACGCAGGTCGCGGGCATGTCGAACGGCGAGGCTGGCGTGGTGCGGGGGCAGCAGTTTCGTGGTCCCGGATGCCGTGCGGAAGCTTGACCACGGTCTTTGGCGTCGCTACCGTCCTGCGCTCGATCGCCGGGCAACCAGCGATCAGGTCGGGGCGTGGCTCAGCTTGGTAGAGCGTTGCGTTCGGGACGCAAAGGTCGGAGGTTCAAATCCTCTCGCCCCGACCAGTCTTCAACTCCCGCGGGTCATGGGACCCAGGGCACCGTTCCGAGCGAGTCGGAGAACTTCCGCACGCCCAAGTTGCTTCAGGACGCCGCGTCGCGTCTGCGATCGCGGTGAACGTGGCCTCGTGGTGGGGCCCGAAGAAGTGGACCAGGTGGTGCAGTATGGGAGGCCGCAGGGGCGTCAGCGCCGTCGCCCTTCGTGTATGCCGCGCGGCGCGCTCGCGGCCCACCGGGCCAGGAACGCGACGAGGCCGACGCAGCGCTGCGTCCCCGTCGCTCGTCGATGGACGTGGTCGGCTGCATCCACGCACGAGCCGTCGCCAGCCTCGGCGCCGGACATCAGTGCACGGTGGCCACGCTTTCGTCCCAGTTCGCCGACCGGGCCACGATCATGTGCAGCACGCTGAACGTCGCGGCGACCACCCCCGCAGCGAGGCTCGTGGCGACGTCGCACTGCGGCGCCCCGGCACGCAGGCAGGCCAGCGTCGCCAGCAGTCCCCACGACACCGCGTAGGTCATCAGCACGATGCGCGTGGCGAGAGGGATGTGCCGCCGGAGCGCGGCCCAGCCGGCGACGAGGCCGGCCACGCCGAGCACGCACAGCACGCAGCCGAAAGCGCAGCAGAGACACTCGAGTACCGGTCCCGCCACGAACGCGAGCGCCCCGGTGTCGGTCCCGCCCCCCAGAGTCGCCGCGACGCGTCCGGTCATCGAAGTCACCACGAGGCCAGCACCGCACAGCAGCAGGGTGGATCCCTCGACGGACAGCAGGCAGGCCAGGAGGTGCGGTCGACGGACCATGGCGAACGGTCGTCCTTTCGACGCAAGGCCGCTGCCACTGGAGCCGGCGTCCTGCTCCGGGACGGTCGCTGCCATGAAACCGCGCGGTCATCGCCGTCGCGAAGCACGTGAGTCTCGCTGCTGCCTGGTGGATCTGCCGATTCTCACGCTACAGGCGCGAGAACCGCTCGTGACTCGGGACTTGGGGATGTCCCCCTTCGCGGCAAGCCGCGAACGGCTCCACCGGCAGGTCCCCTGTCCCGGCCGGTCTTCCTCGCCGCAGGCGAGACGTGTGCGACGCTGGCGCCTCGCCTACGCAGCCGCGTGGATCCCGGCGGCGACGATCTTCGGGATCGGCGCAGCTGTCGTCGTGGCGGTGGCGGTGGACTGCCGCTCCGAGGTCGCGGATGCGGTGCTGTGGATCGGCGGGATCGCTGGAGCCGCGTTCGGGCCGTTGGTCGCGGTTGGCACCTCGCGCGCCGTTGGCCTGCATCGTGGCCTTCGCATCGTTGCGATGCTCGCCGTCGGGATGCCGGTGGCGACGGTGCTGTTCACCTTGGCGATGGTCCAGAGCACGCGCAGTGAGCTGCTGCCCGGCTTCGTCGAACTGGTGCTTGCCGTGTGCGCCACCGCCGTGGCGTTGTGCGGCATGGCGCTGTGGTTCGCGGGGGTCTGCGGGCGCCAGCTCGAGGACCCCGTCACGCCGAGCGCGCCATGAGCCGCACGGCGATCCGGTGACGGCGCCGTGCTCGGCTGTGCCGGGATGGCCGCACCCGTAGAGCCTCGCGGCCGGCGCCGGCGGGCCTCGCCTCTCGGCAGACACCCCACGGCGACCCACGACCCGCCTGCCGTCTTGCAGACTCGTGGACGCCGGCCGCGGGCTTCGAGGAGAATCCCGCCCGCTCGACGATGCGTTCGTTCCCGAAGAGGCTGCTGCTGGCGGTGAGCGTGTTGGCTCTGGCCTGCGTGCTTGCCGAAGGACTGCTTCGGCTGCTCGAGCCCGTGATGGTCGGCGTGAGCTACCAGCCCTGCATCTACGTGCGCGATGAGGCGAACGGCTATGCCTACCGGCCGGGCAGCCGGGACCGGATGCACCGGTTCTTCGACCTGGATGCGCAGGTGGCGATCAACGCCGGCGGCTTCCACGATGTCGAGGTCCGGGCGGCGGATGCGAGCGCCTGGCGCGTGGCCGCGATCGGTGACTCCTTCACGGCGAGCCTGCACGTGCCGGTTGCCGATGGGTGGACCCAGATCCTGGAACGCGAACTCGGCCGCCACCGGGGCAGGCGCGGCGAGGTTCGGAACCTGGGGCTGGATGGCACCGGGACCGATGTCCAGGTCCGCATCCTCGAGGCGCAGTTGGCGCAGGGCATGCGGATCGACACCGCGATCCTGGCGTTCTCCGGGAACGACGTGGACGACGTGGCGAGGGGGTTGCTGTATCGAGAGGTCGTGGAAGGGTACGTGATCACCTACCAGGACGATGCGCAACGCGCGGCGATCGTGCAGCATCTGGCGACGCATCGCCCGGCAGGATGGACCGCAGCGGCCTACCGGGGCAGCTTGCTCTTCCGCGCGGTTGCGAACCTGGTGCGCGGCGACGGTCTGTTGCGCAGCAACTTCGTCGGGCCCACGCAGGCAGGGCTCGAGGTCGAATACCGCCGCGCGCCACGGGCGCACCTGGAGCAGGCGTTTCGGGACCTTGCGTCGCTGGCGCGGCAGTACTCGTTCATGGTGATGGTGGCGCCGGTGCCGACGCGGCACGAGCCGCACGGCAGCTTGCAGGCCCTTGCCGCCTGCGTGCCCGCGCATGTCCTGGCGCCCTTCTCGGTGGTCGATGTGGTTCCCGCCATGGAGCGGCTGCTGGCCGCGGAGCGCCTGGCCTACCGGGACTTGTTCTGGCAGCACGACGGCCACTGGAACGCGGCGGGCAATCGCTTCTACGCGATGGCCTTGGCCGATCGCATGGCATCCCGATGACCCCTGTGCGTCGACGCGGTTCAGCTGATCAGCAACAGCCGCGGCGTGTGGCCGGCATCGGGCGCCGGCGCACGATGGATGCACGCGGGCACGACGCTGCCCGGATGCTCGACGGCGAGGCGCCACAGGTTGCCGGTGCCGAACGAGAACGGGCGGGCAGTGGGTAGCGCCCTGTAGTGCAGGTCGAGGCAGTTCTCGGTCAGGTGGGCGGCGAACTCGGGGCCGTCGCGGCCGCCGAACTGCGCCAGCAACTGCGCGCGCACGGTGGGCACGTCGATGCACCGCCGGGCCTCGTCGTTGCGCAGCCCCTCGCTCGGCGGCCCGGTGTAGGTGCAGAGATACGTGTCCGTGGGCGCGGTCGCCCGGTCGACGTGGAACGAGTAGACGTCGGTCGGTACGGGGCCGGAGTCGCGTTCGTAGCTCCGCACACACTCGAGCACCGGGGCATGACCGATGCTGCGCAGCAGTTGCTGGTCCCCGAGCAGGGTGTCGATGGCGGCTCGACCCGCGCTGCCGACCGGCAGGGCCCGTAATCGGGCCGCGGCGAGCGTCGTCAGCCCCTCGCCGGGGGCGAGGTGCCGCACGACTTCGTCGAAGTCACCCGGCAGGGCGCGTGGCCAGCAGACCGCATTGCAGCCATCGCGGAACGGCACCGCCACCAGCGCCTCGAAGCTGGCGACCACGCGGATTCGGCTGTAGCCGGCAGGCGGATCGAATCGGCCCAGGCCCGGGCCGCTCATGCGGTTGCGGCGCCATCGGCCGCGTTGCTCGGCGTCGCCGACCAGCGGGGCAGCAGCCATGCCGGCAGGCTGAGCACGAGGGTCGCGAGCAGACCGAACACCAGCAACCAGGTCAGCACCTCGTCGAGCATCAGGCCGGGCGTCTCGCTGCCGATCGTTGCGGCCAGATGCTTGCGCCAGGTCATGCTCCACAGCAGCAGCGGGATCAGGGCCGCTTGCGCACCCACCGCGAGGCGAACGCGACCGCGCGTCGTCGCGCACCAGTCGACCAGTTGCGGCACGACCGGCAGCAGGCACAGCAGGCGGTAGTCGAAGTTGCTGCCGAGGCAGAACGTGCCGACGAAGACGCCGGCGCCGATGCGGAAGGCATGCAGGGTGGGGCCGGACTCGGTCGGCAACGTCCAGCGCCGGCGTACGCACAGGCCGGCGATCAGGGTGATCGCGATGGCGACGAACGCGGCCACGAGCAGCGGCTGGCGCGGCCAGCCGGTGTTGGCCGACACGGCATCGGGCAGCTGGGTGATGCCGTACGAGATGCGGTTCCAGGCCAGCGAGTTGGCCTGGATCGCCGCGAGATCGGCGCGGATCCACAGCAGGTAGCCGAGGAACGCGACACCGATCGATCCCACGAGCCAGAGCGCCGTCCGTCGCGGCAGGCCGAGCAGGCCGCCGAGCGCGAAGATCGGATAGAGCTTCAGCACCGCGGCGGTGCCGACGAGCGCGGCGCTCGTGCGCGGCCGGTGCGCCAGTGCCCAAGCGGACGCCGCCAGCAGCGCGAACACCAGCATGTCGCTGTTGGCGCGTTCGATCGCCAGCCACGTGACCGGTGAGAACAGGCAGAGTGCGAGGGTGGCGCTGCGCGCGGGCGTCGTCGCGAGCGGCAGCAGCAGCAACAGGCTGGCGGCGAACACGACCAGCAGGGCGATGGCGAACGAATCGGAGTGCTGCGGTCCGACGCCGAGCAGCGCCGGCAGCAGCCAGATGCGCGGGTAGTTGAGCGCGCGGCCCCACGGGTCACCGGGGTTGTCGGCCAGCGGGTCGAGGCCGCGCTCGAGCGCGACCGAAGCGCCGGTGACCGGGTACACGTCGGCGAAGCGCTGTGCCATGACCGGCACGCCGAGCGACTCGAGATCGTGCAGCGAGTCGTTGGCGATCAGCCAGACCGCCGCGGCCCAGAGCAGACACCAAGCGGCGGCGAGCGCCACGCGCGGCGCGCGCACTGGCTAGCGGCGGCGCCGGGCCGGCGTCGTGCCTTCGGCCATCGGCTCGGGCAGGTCGGCGGCGAGCACGACGCGTACGTCCGGCAGGGATTCACGCAGGCGCACGACGGCGGCCGCGGAGACGTCGGTCTGCCAGACGTACAGGTCTTCGAGGTGTCTCAGCTTCGCGAGCGCGGCGAGGGCGTAGTCGCCGGTCCTGGTGCCGAACAGGTTCAGCGAGCGCAGTTCGGTGCACGCCGCCAGCGCCGCCACGCCGTGGTTGCCGACCTGGGTCTGTCGCAGGTCGAGCGCGACCAGCCGCGGCATCTGCGCCAGCAGCTTGCCGGCCTCGTCACCGACCCTCGAGCGACCGAGGTCCAGTTCGGCGATGTGTTCGCGCAGCGGCTCCAGCGCCAGCACGGCCTGGTCGTCGACCTCGTCACCGCGGCCGGCGCAGGTGACGCCGAGCAGCGGACTGCCGTCGCCGATGCTCTGCACCGTGAACGCGCCGTCGGCGAACGCCGCGAGCGTCGCGGCCGGCAGCGGCTGCACACCCTGCTGCAGTCGCAGCAGCACCTCGGCCCGGCCGACGCGCTTGTCCTTGCCGGCGTCCCTCTTGCCGCCCTTCTCCTTGCTCTTGTCCGTGCCGCTCTTCTCGGCGCCGTCCTTCTCCTTCTCCTTCTCCTTCTCCTTGGCCTTGCCGGTCCAGCTGCCGAAGTCGGCGCCGTCGTCGATCCACTTCGTGATCAGCGCGATCTGCTCCTTGGTCAGCGGATCGCCCTTCTTGGCCGGCGGCATGCGGTCCTCGTCGTCGGCCGGCAGCGAGATCGACTCGACGATCAGCGAACTGGCGGACTTCTTGGCGACCACCAGCTTGCCGCGCTTGCTCGTGGTGATGCCGTCCCTGCTGTCGAGCACCACGCCGCCCTTGGGCTTCTTCAGCTTGCCGTCGGGGCCGGTGTGGGCGGTGGTGTGGCATTCGACACAGCGCTTCTCGAGGATCGGCCAGATCTGCTGCTGGAAGTCGACGGGCGCCGTCTTGCCCTCCTGGGCCGGGAGCAGCAGCGAGGCGAACAGGGCGGTGGCGACGGTGAGAAGACGACGGTTCATCGGGTGGTGCAAGGGTGGGGGCGTGGCTGACTAGCCGAAGATCGACGTGACCGGGACGCCCTTGTCGGCGACCTTGAACGGGCGTCCGGTCGGCGAGGTGACGACGTAGTCGAGCGGGATTCCGGTCGCGTGCGCGATCGTGGCGTTGAAGTCCTGGATCGACACCGGGTCCGACACCACTTCGCGACCCTCGTCGTCGGTGCGGCCGTAGCGCTGGCCGCCGCGAATGCCGCCGCCGGCCAGCAGGCAGCTGAACGCCTTCGGGTAGTGGTTGCGGCCCTGGTCCTGGTCGATGTCGGGCGTGCGGCCGAACTCGGTGGCGAGCACCACCAGCGTGTCGCGCAGCAGACCGCGCGCGTCGAGGTCCGCGAGCAGCGCCGACAGCCCCTGGTCGATCGCCGGCGTCAGGTCGCCGAGCCGGTCGAAGTTGTCGGCGTGCGTGTCCCAGCCGTCGCTGACGACCTCGACGTAGCGCACGCCGTGTTCGACCAGGCGCCGGGCCAGCAGGCAGCCCGAACCGAACGGGTTCTCGCCGTAGGCGGCGCGCATCGCCGCGGTCTCCAGTTCGATGTCGAACGCGACCAGGTCGCTGCTGCGCATCAGCCGCACCGCCTCGTCGTAGGCCCGGCTGTACGCGGCGACGTCGCGCGGTTCGTGCTGGCTGGCGAAGTGCGCGTTCAGTTCCTCGAGCTTGCGCAGGCGGCGCTGGAAGCGTTCCTCGTCGACGCCGCGCGGCAGGTGCGCATTCTGCAGGCCGTCTTCGGCGCTACCGATCGGCAGGGCCTGGAACTCGGGCGGGAAGAACCCCGCGCTCGGCATGTCGGCGGCGCCGCCGATCAGCACGTGACCCGGCAGCGTCGGGTTCTCGCGGCCGGCGAGGCGGTGGTGCCAGGCGCCGAGGCTCGGGTGCTGGATCGTGCCGCGCAGTTCGTAGCTGGTGCGCATCAGGTACTGCGCCTGCGGGTGCGCCCCCTGTTTGCTCGACATCGAGCTGACGACGCAGACCTTGTCCATCTGCTGGGCGAGCTTGGGGAAGTACTGGCCGATCAGCACGCCGTCGCCGCGCGTGCGCAGCGCCTCGACCGGTCCCTGCGTGCTCTTGCCGGGCTTCGGGTCGAAGGTGTCGAGGTGGCTCATGCCGCCGCGCAGGAACAGGTAGACGACGCGCTTGGCGGTCGCGTGCCCGAGCACCGGGCCGGCGATCGGGTCCTGCGCGAGCGCTCGGGCGATGGCGCCGGGGCCGACCATCGCGGCCGCGCCGACGCCCAGCAGCGAGCGGGCGGCGCCGGTGACGAAGCTGCGGCGGGTGGGGAGATCGGCCGCGCGGGACAGGTCACGAAGGCTCATCGGTGTTCTCGGTGTCAGCGGACGAAGCGGAACTCGTTGCTGTTGCACAGCACCCAGACCAGGTCCTTGATCGCGGCCTCGCCGTCGATCGCGATCGCGCGGCGCCAGTCGCGCAGTTCGTCGGCGGTCGGCTCCCGGTTGAGGCTGGTCAGGAACGCGACGCGCACGCGCCGTTCGCCGTCGGTGGCGATCTCGAGGTCGCGGCGCAGGGCGGAGCGACCTTCGAGGACGCGCTGGTCGAGGAAGCCGTTCAGCAGCGTCAGCACCTGCGGCACGGTGGCGGCCGTCGACGCGGCGTCGACGGTCTCGCGGTCGGACTGGCCGAACTGGCGCAGCAGGTGGCCGGGCGGGGCGGGCTGCGGCAGATCGCTCGCGCGCAGCATGTCGCCCTCGCGGCCCCGCGCGGACCGCTGGCCGAGCGGCAGGCCCATGCGCTGCAGTTCGTCGGCGATCGCCATCACGCGCTGCTGGTCGGCGTTGCGGCGCGCCTCGGCGAGTTGTCGCAGCAGCGGGCGGGCCCGCTTCTGCAGTTCGGCGTCGGCGGCGAGTTGGCGGCGGGCCGCCTCGGTCTGCTCCTGTCGCCGCTGCTGCTGCATGTCGGGGCCGCGGCGGCTCTCGACCATCGCGATCAGCTCCTTGGCGTCGGCCTTGGCCAGCTCGGCGTACTGCTCGTAGACCGGCCTGGCGCGCTCGTCGGGCTCGCGCAGGCGCTCGTCGACGTCGTCGAACACCAGCGTCAGCAGCGAGTCCCAGACCTGCTCGGCGGACATGCGGCGCAGCAGCGGGCCGCGGAACGTGAACGGCTTGCCGGTCTCGTCGGCGTTGGTGGACTCGCGCTGGAACAACTGCGTGTGCACCAACACGCGTTCGAACTGCCGCAGGTCGAAGTCGAGCTCGACCATGAGCTTCTCGAGCGCATCGAGCAGTTCGGGGTGCACCGCGGTCGTGTCCTGCTTCCAGTCGTCGATCGGCTCGACGAGGCCGAGGCCGAACGTGCGGGCCCACATGCGATTGGCGATCACGCGCGCGAACCTCGGGTTCTTCGGGCTCGTCAGCCAGTCGGCCAGGGCGGTGCGCGAGTCGATCTCCGGTGCCGCGTTGCCGCGGTTGCGCTGCCCGCGCGCCGGCGGCTGCCGCTTGTCGCTCGGGTACTTCAGCTTGACGTCGGCGCCGAAGATCGTGTTCGCCGGCACGGGGGTGCCGGGCTTGGCGTCGTCGTACTTGTAGTCCGCGGGCAGCTTGTCGAGGCCGCTGCCGCTGCCGTCGATGCCCTGGTTCATGCGGCGGACCAGGCTCAACGCCTGCTGCAGCGTGCGTTCGTCGGCCTGGGCCAGCTCGGTGCGCAGGCCGACGAGGTTGGGCAGGGTCTCTTCGCGGTAGCGGATGCCGCCGAAGAACGCCGCCATCTCGTAGAACTGCTTCTGCGTCCAGACGTCGAACGGGTGGTTGTGGCACTGCGCGCACTCGAGCCGCGTGCCGAGGAACACCCGCAACGTGTTGGCCATCGAGTCGTGCGGCATGTTGGTGTCGCGCAGCAGCATGCCGGTCGCGCCGTTGCCTGCCTTGTGGCCGGCGCCCTCGGCGACCAGCAGTTCGCGCACCATCTGGTCGTACGGCTTGTCCTGCTGCACCGCCTGCCGCAGGTAGTGCGCGAACGGCTCGCCGCTCAGCGCCATGTGCCGCGACTTCACGCGCAGCAGGTCGAACCAGAAGTTGACGAAGTGGCTGGTGTGGCCCGGTGCGTCGAGCAGCCGGTTGCACAGGTCGGTGCGCTTGGTCGGCGACTGGTCGGCGAGGAACGCTTCGGTCTCGGCCAGGGTGGGGATGCGGCCGACGATGTCGAGGTGGGCGCGGCGCACGAACGTCGCGTCGTCGACCAGTTCGGTGGGCTTCTCCCCGGTCCGGCGCAGGCCTCGCTCGAGCTGGCCGTCGAGGCGGGCGGCGAGGTCGGCGATCCTGGCCTCGCGCTGCACCGACTCGACCGTGCGAACGGGCGTCTGCGGGCTCTGCGTCGACGTCTGCGCCGGCGTCAGGGTCGGCAGCAGCAGCAGGCCGGAGAGGAGGACTGCGGGGTGGTTCGGAGCCATGTTCGTTCCGGTGGGGCGTGGCGGCCTGGACAGGGCCATTGAACGCGTTTCATCGGTCGGCGGCCACGGGGGGCAGCGTACAAATCCTGTCCCGTTGCCCTGCTTCCGTGCCGCCGCGCCGCCCGGCAGGTCAGCGGGCCGCGCGGCGGCGCACGGTCGCGACGACGCGCCCACCGGCCGGCAGCCCGGCGGTCTCGAGCCCGCGCGGCGGGCGCCATTCCACGCGCTGCGCCATCGCGGCGCCGAATCGCTGCGCGATCTGCTGCTGTACGGACTGCAGGCGCGCTTCGGCCATCGCCGTCGCGGCCGCGCGCGTGCGCCGCCGCACGGCGCGCTCGTTCTCGCCCATCGACATGCGCAGCGCTTCCTCCTGCGTGCGCACCAGCGCCCCGAGTCGGTCGTCGGTCTGACGCAGGAGCGTGTGCTGCTGCCAGGCCTCCTGCACGCGGCCCGCGCCGAACAGGGCCGCCGTGCGGCCGGCCAGTTCCGCGCGCTCGCGCTCCAGCACGGCGCGCGCCGCTCGCAGCCGCGCCACCGTGGCGGCGACGATGTCCGGCGGTGGACTGGCGAGCTGCGCGGCGCGTTCGAGGTCGCCGTGGCCGAGTTCGTGCGCCAGCACGATCACGAGTTCGGGATCGTCGGCCGCGGCGGCGAGCAGGGGTTCGAGCGAGCCGCCGGCCGGCAGCGGATCGCCGGCCGGGAACTCGAGGGTCGCCACGAGCGAGCGCAGGTCGGTGGCGCCGCCGAGCCCGACGGCGCCGGTGACCATGCCGCCGACGCGGAAGGCCGCGCTGGCGACCGCGTCGGCGATCAGTCGCACCAGCGCCTCGGCCGCGGCCTCGGCGACCGCGCCGCCGCTGAGCCCCTCCGCCGGCAGCTGGAGCTGCAGCGGCAGCACGTGCTCGTCGGCGTCGTTGCGCAGCGCGAACAGCACCGTGTCGAGCGGGGCCGGCAGCTTCAGGTAGGTCGAGATCGGGCCGCCGGGCGGTTCGCTGAGCGACAGCCAGGTGAACTTCGGGCGCAGGCGCAGGTCCACGCCCTGCGCGCCCTGCAGGCGGGCGTCGAGCGTGAAGTCGAACACGCCGTCGGCGATGTCGACGCCGCCGGCCTTGGCGAGCCCGCGCAGCGCCGGCAGCTCGAGCGAATTCACCACCGCGCGGACCTGCCCCTTCGGCTGCGGGAACGGTTGCAGCTGCCCGGCGACCGAGATCTCGTCGACCAGCGGGCGTTGCTCCGGTGCGAAGCGGTCGGCGTTGCCGGTCAGCGCCTCGGCGGCCGAGCCGAGCAGACCCGCGAGCACGGAACTGCGCTGCACGCGACGGTCGAGCGACAGGTCGCCGCCGCGCAGGGTCGCAGAGAAGGCGATCGGGCGCGCTTCGACCAGCGCGCGCGTCGACAGGTTCAGCACCTTGAGGTCGCTGTCGCGCAACGGCAGCACGGTCGGCGGTTCGGTCGCTGGATCGGTGAACGTCAGGTCGAGGCCCTGAATCTGCAGGCGGTCGACGGCGACCTCGGCCGTGGCCGGTGCCGCCGGCGCCGCCGGCGAAGTCGGTGGCGCGGGTGCGGGCGGGTCCGCCGTCGGCGGCGGCGCGAGCCGGACACCGAAGCACGCGAGTCCCGCGGGGCTGTTCTCGACGTGCAGTCGCGGTCCGTCGACCTCCACGCTGCGCAGCAGCACGTCGCCGGTGCGCGGGTCGAAGGCGCGCAGATCCACGGCAACCTCGTCGATGTGCAGCAGCGGCGTGTCGCTGCCGGCGTCGCGCAGGTCCAGCGCCGCGAACAGGAGCTCGCCGCCGAACGGGCTGCCGAAGTCGAAGCGCAGCGGATCGCGGCGGCGCAGATCGAGGTGCGCGTGCACCGACGTGGCGAACGCGCTGTCGGCGCAGGTGCCGGTCAGCGACCCGGCGAGTTCCGGCAGCACGCGCGTCAGCGCGGTGGTGTCGATGCCGGTCGCGCGCACGTCCAGGTCGGCGGTCGGCGCCAGGGCGAACGGCGCCAGGCGGGCCGTGACCGTGACCTCGCGACAGAGCGGCGTCGCCGCCGCCTGCAACCGCAGCCGGCACTCGGGCGTCGCCGCCGGATCGACCGCCGTGGCCCATGGTTCGGCGAGCGACAGTCGGGCCGACACGACCAGCGGTTCGCCGTCGGTGTCGCCGCGTCGACGCCATATCAGGCGTTCGATCGCGAGGTCGACGGCATCGACGCGCAGCGCCGGCAGCTGCAGCGGCGCGGCTGCGACCGCGGCGGTCGCCTCGACGGGAACCGGCGGCGGCGCGGACCTGGCCCTCGTGGGTCGGAACTGGAACCCGGGCAGGTGCAGGCCATCCGCCGTCGACGCAGCCACGGCGCGCAGTCCCTGCACCTGCGCGGTCGCCAGGTGCACGCGTTCGGCCGAGACCGCCGGCAGGTCGATGTCGAGCGCGTCGAGGGCGAACAGTTCGGCGCCACGATCCCGCAGCGCGGTGCCGTGCAGGCTCACGCGCAGGCCCAGCGCGGCGGCCTGCTGCCACTGGGCGGCCAGCGTGCTGCGCAGGGTGCCGTCTTCGAGCGTGCACGCGATCTCCGGCGGCAACAGCGCCTGCAGTCCGGCGCCGCGCAGGTGGTCGGCCGCGAGTTCGACGTCGATGCGGCCGCCGCCGTCCGCGCGCTGCAGGGTGCCGGTCGCGTCCAGCGTGCCGATGCCCGGTTCGAGCCGCAGGGCCGCCACGAACTCGGTCGTCAGACCGGCCGCGGCCGCGCGCGGTTCGACGCGCAGGTCGAGTCCGAGCGAGACGTCGGCGGGGGTCGGGCGGCTGGCGTCGATCCAGCGCAGCACTGCCCGGCGCAGTTCGAACCGGCCGTGCCGAACCTGGGGGCTCGGCGTCGTCGCCGGCTCGGGCGCGGCCGCGGTGGTCGCGGGCGCCGCGGTGGCGGCCGGCGGGGTCGCCGGCCCGAGGTCGAAGCCGAGCGCCGCCAGGCTGCCGGCGGCACGCCGATGCACGACGACATACGGCTCGTCGACGGTCCAGGTGCCGAGGTCGAGCGCGGGCGCCAGCACGACGTCCTTGCCGTCGATCCGGCGCAGCCCGAGCAGCACCTCGTCGCCGTCCTCGAAGCGCACGTCGGCGATGTGGGCCTGCAGCCCGATCGTCGGCGGCTCGCCGCGGACCTGCACCGAGACCTGCGCCCGGCCGGCCCCGTTCTCGAGATTCGGAGTGAGGCCGGCGCGCTGCAGCCACGGTGCGAGCGAGCGCGCGGTCACGCCGGTCGCGGTGCAGCGGCCTTCCGCCGCGATCGCCTCGGCAGCCGGGGTCAGGTCGAACTCGGCCCGCAGTTCGTCGATCGAGCCGGGCACGCGCGCGCGTGCCGTCAGCCGCCCCGGTGGCGCGTCCAGGCCCACCGCGAGTCGTTCGCCGTGCAGCTCGAGGCCCAGGGCCAGTTCCGCCGGCGCGGCCAGGCTCAGGTCGACGAGGTGAACGTCGATGCCGCGCCAGTCGAAGCTCTGCACCTGGATCCGCGGCCACGTGAACGGCGCCGAGGACGCCGCGGCCGGCGCACCGGCCGTCGCGGCCGCCTGCGGACGTGGCGACAGTCGCATGCCGAGGGTCTCGAGTTCGCCGGTGGCCGTGACGGTGACGCCGACGCGTGGCCCTTCGACCTCGATCGCGCCGATCTGCAGCACGCCGCCCGCGGCGCGCACGTCGCGCACCGCGAGCGAGGGCAGCTCGAGGCGGCGGTCGCCGTCGCCGACCGAGAGATCGACGACCTCGGCGGACAGCTGGTCGGGTTGCAGCGAGCTGCGCAGACCGGCGCGCAGGGACAGCCCGGCCGCCGGCATCGTGATGCCGACCGAAGCCAGCCACGGCGCCAGACGGCGCAGCGTCGCACCCTCGAGGCGCAGCGCGCCGTCGAGGCGCGTCCGGTCGCGCGCGACCACGAGTCGCGCGTCGGCGAGCTGCAGCTCGTCGACGAGGTCCTTGCCGCTGGCGGACACGCCGATCGGCAACTCCCATGCGTCGGGGTTCGTGCGCGAGGGGCCGGCGGTGACGTCGACCGACAGCTGCTCCTGCTCGTCGACCCGGCTGCGCAGGTGCAGTTCGGCGGCGACGGTCGGCGGTGCTCCCTGGTCGCCGACGCGGGCCTCGAGCTCGCCGGCCAGGTCGAGGCCGACGACGTGCCGCACCGGGGCCGCTGCGGGATCGTCGAGCCAAGGCAGCGCCGTCGGCCGCAGGCCGCGCACGGTCACCTGCCATGTCGCCGCGGCCGTGTCGCCGGCGAGCGCGAGCGTCGCCTGCAGGTCGACGGCGTCGATGCGTCCGGGGCTGTGCAGGCGCGCCGTGATCGAGCCGGGGCGATCGCTGCGGCCGAGGTCGGCGACGTCGGCGTCGAAGGTGAACTCGGTCTGCGTCGCGGTGTCGGTCTGCGCGAGCGTCAGACGCAGGTCGTGCACGCGCAGGGACGCGACCTGCAGCGGTGCGTCGAACCGCAGCGGGGCCGCCGCCTCGGCCGGCACGGCGACCGGCTCGGCCGTCCGGTCCTGCGCCTGCCACGCGGCCGGCAGGCGCAGCCGGCCGTCGGCACCCTGCGCCACGTGCACACGAGCGCCGCTGAGCGCCACGTCGACGACCACCAGCCGTCCGCGCAGCAGTTGCCAGGTGGCGGCGTCGACGAACACCTCCTGCGCCGCGAACAGCGGCGGCCCGTCGCCGCCGGCCGGATCGCGCAGCACCACGTCGTCGAGCCGCAGGCTGAGGCCGGACAGCGACAGCTGTGCGGCCCGGTAGTCGAGTTCGAGGCCGCCGGCGCGCGCGGCCATGCCGAGCAGCCACGGCAGCAGCAGCGCGAGCAGCAGCCGGGTGGCGACCACGGCGGCGAACGCCCACAGCAAGCGGCGCCGCCAGCGCCGGCGAGGACGCGGCGCGGTCATCGACCCGGCTCCGCGCGGGGCCGGGCCCGCAGCACGCGCGTGCGCTCGGCCGCCGGCGCCAGCGGGTCGTAGTCGGCGACCGCGAGCCCACGCGCCGTCAGCCAGTCGTGGGCCTGTACCCGGTGCACCGGGTCGCGGTCCTCGAGCGCGTAGACGTTCTCCTCCTGCAGCGCGTCGACGAACGCACCCGCATCGGCGCTCGCCTGCAGGTGCAGCTGCAGCAGCGAAGGCTCGGCCGCGACCGCGCCGAGCTGGCGGATGACGGCCGCGCGCAGGCCCGGCGGCAACTGGTCGCGCTGCATGCCGGGCACCAGTGCGTTCCACATCGCGCGCTGGAAGGTCCAGCCGTAGTCGGCGGTCGTGGCATCGAGCCCGGCGAGTTCGCCGCCGATCGCGATCAGCTGCGGCTCGTCGGCGGCCAACAGGATGTCGGTGCACGCCGGCAGCTCGAGCTGGGCGGCGACGGCCAGCATCGCGGCGCGGCGCGACTGCTCGCCGATCGCGCCGGCGGCGATGCGCAGCTGCTGCGTCGAGGCCGCGGGCACCGGTGCCGGTGGCGCCGCGGCGCGCGCCGTGGCGAGTGCGGCGGCGATTTCGGCGTCGGCCGGCGCGTCGGTGACGGTCACGACCAGGGCGTGGCCGGCGACGCGGGCGTCGCGCGCGGGCACGAACAGCATGCCGGATGCGGATTCGGTCAGCGGCTGCTGCAGCACCGCGTGCTCGGTCCCGCGCCGATCCGCCGTGGGTGTGCGCAGGAACACGCGCACGCCGGCGACCGCCGCCTCGCAGCCGACCTCCGGCAGGTCCGGCGCCGACAGCGAGAAGCTCGTCACCAGCATCGGTGTGACGACGGCGGTGGCGCCGCCGACGCGCCGTCCGGACCCGGTGCCGGCGGCGGGGCTCGCCCAGCGCGTGGTCGCCGGCAGCGACGAGGCGGCGCGGAACGGCGCGCCGGTCTCGGCGGCGACGGCCGCGAGGTGCGGTTCGATCGAACCGATCGACGGCGTGTCGGGCAGCGCGAACACGTCGAGGTGCACGGACTTGGAGTCCGGCTGCGGAACATTGTCCACAACCTCTCCAGATGCCTGGTCGCCGCTCGCCGCGAGCCGGTAGTGCACCGCCACGTCGACCGGGGGCGGCGCGAACGTCGGCGGCGCGGCGCACGCGGCGCAGCACGACAGACAGATCCAGCTTCTCGGCAGGGCGGCGAACACGCGGACAAGCTACGCCGCATCGCGCCGGTCGCAACCTCGGCTCGCGTGCTTTCGCGGCGCACGCTCGCTAGTGTGAGCGCGTCGCATGCCCGCGATTCGTCGTCGCCGGCCACATCCATTCCAGGGAGGTCGTTCCGTGTCAGCCGCTGCGCGCGCCGCCGCCATCCAGCTCATCGCCACCAAGTCGCCGATCGCGACGGAGAATCGTTCGAGCAACGTACCGCAGATGTTCGGCGCCAACGTGTTCGGTGCCGACCAGATGCGTGCCCGGTTGTCCGAGAGCGCCTTTCGAGCGCTGCGGTCGTGCATGGAGCACGGCCAGGAGCTCGATCCCGGGCTCGCGGATCAGGTCGCGACCGCGATGAAGGAGTGGGCCGTCGAGCGTGGCGCGACCCACTTCACGCACTGGTTCCAGCCGATGACCGGCTCGACCGCCGAGAAGCACGACAGCTTCGCCAGCCTCGAGGGTGGCAAGGTGATCATGGAGTTCAGCGGCAGGGCGCTGGTGAAGGGCGAGCCCGACGCCAGCTCGTTCCCGAGCGGCGGCCTGCGGGCGACGTTCGAGGCGCGCGGCTACACCGCCTGGGACCCGACCTCGCCGGCGTTCATCCGCGAGACGCGCAACGGCGCGACGCTGTGCGTGCCGACTGCGTTCTGTTCGTGGACCGGCGAGGCCCTCGACGAGAAGACGCCGCTGCTGCGCAGCTCCGAGGCGCTGCATCGCGCGGCAGTGCGCCTGCTGCGTCTGCTCGGTGACACCAAGGTCACGTTCGTCTACCCGACGCTCGGCTGCGAGCAGGAGTACTTCCTGATCGACCGCAGCCTCTACCTGCTGCGGCCGGACCTGATCGCCACGGGTCGCACGTTGTTCGGCGCCAAGCCGCCGAAGGGCCAGGAGCTCGAGGACCACTACTTCGGCTCGATCCAGCCGCGCGTGCTGGCCTACATGCAGGAGGTCGAGCTGGAGCTGTGGAAACTCGGTGTGCCGGTCAAGACCCGCCACAACGAGGTCGCGCCGAGCCAGTACGAGCTGGCGCCGATCTTCGAGCGCACCACCGTCGCGGTCGACCACAACATGATCTGCATGGAGGTGCTGAAGCACGTCGCGCTGCGGCACGGCTTCCAGTGCCTGCTGCACGAGAAGCCGTACCAGGGCATCAACGGCTCCGGCAAGCACAACAACTGGTCGCTGTCGACCGACACCGGTGAGAACCTGCTCGAGCCCGGCAAGTCGCCGGAGGAGAACATGCGGTTCATGGTGATGATCGCCGCGATCATGCGTGCGGTCGACCTGCACGCGGACCTGCTGCGCGTCACCATCGCGCACGCCGGCAACGACCACCGCCTGGGCGCCAACGAGGCGCCGCCCGCGATCCTGTCGATCTACCTCGGCGAGCAGCTCACCGAGATCGTCGACGCCCTGATCGCCGGCACCGCGCGCGGCGGCGAGCGCAAGAAGGACACCATGCGGCTCGGCGTCAGCGTGCTGCCGCAACTGCCGCGCGACGCCACGGACCGCAACCGCACGTCGCCGTTCGCCTTCACCGGCAACAAGTTCGAGTTCCGCGCCGTCGGCAGCAGCCAGGCGACGGCGAAGCCGAACACGGTGCTGAACACCATCGTCGCCGAGTCGCTGGCGCACATCGCCGACGAGATCGAACGCCTGCAGGGCGCCAAGGGACTCGAGGCCGCGGTCAACGAGGTCGTCGTCGAACTGTTCAAGAAGCACAAGCGCATCCTGTTCAACGGCAACGGCTACTCGGCCGAGTGGCACCTGGAGGCCGAGAAGCGCGGGCTGCCCAACCTGCGCAACGCGGTCGATGCGATCGGCACGTTCTGTGCGCCGAAGAGCATCGCGCTGTTCGAGAAGTTCGGCGTGCTGTCGGCGAAGGAAGCCGAGTCGCGCATGAACATCATGTTCGAGGCCTACAGCAAGGCCATCGCGATCGAGGGGCAGAGCGCGCTGTCGCTGGCGCGCACGATGATCCTGCCGGCCGCCCAGAAGTGGCAGCTCACGGTCGCGCAGAGCCTGCTGCTGGCGAAGCAGGCCGGCATGGACGTCAAGATCCAGGAGCGGCGCCTGCGCGACATGGCCGCCCGCATCGAGGGCCTGGTGGTCGCGATCGACGAACTGACCGGGGTGTTCGAGCACGCCGAGCAGCACGCCGGCTCGCCGCACGAGCACGCCAGGGTCTACCGCGACCGCGTGGTGCCGGCGATGGCGAAGTTGCGTGAGGTCGCCGACGTGCTCGAGACGATGGTCGACGACGCCGAGTGGCCGCTGCCGAAGTACCGCGAGATCCTGTTCATGCAGTGAGCCTGCGCAGCAGGCTCCCTGCATGGTCGCACCGCCGCGGCTCGGCGAAGCCTGCTGCGGGCGAACGACGCACCGGGCGCCGGCACGCCGCGGCGCGCTGCCGCAAGCGGCAGCGGGGGGTGAGCCTGCGCAGCAGGCTCCCTGCATGGTGATGCCGCCGCGGCTCGGCGAAGCCTGCTGCGGGCGAACGACGCACCGGGCGCCGGCACGCCGCGGCGCGGCGGGGATCGCAGCTGCGAGGAGCGGTTCACGCTCTTTGCAGCTGCAGCAGCGGCATCACGATCGCGACGACGATGCCGGCGACGATCACGGCGAGCAGCACGATGATCAGCGGCTCGATCACCGACGTCAGCTTCTGCGTCGCGAGGTCGACCTCCTCGTCGTAGGTGCCGGCGATGCGTTCGAGCATCTCCTCGAGGTTGCCGGCCTGTTCGCCGACGCCGACCATGTAGCTGACCGTGGGGGGGAACGCGCCCGACATCTTCATCGGCGTGGCGATGTCGGTGCCCTCGACGACGCGGTCCTGCACCTCCTGCAACGCGTTCTGCAGCACCTTGTTGTCGAGCACGCTCTTGGTCACCTGGATCGCCTGCAGCGCGGGCACGCCGGAGCGCAGCAGCGTCGCCAGGGTGATCGAGAAGCGCGCCATCGACTGCTTGCGCATCAGGTCGCCGAACACCGGCACGCGCAGCTTGAACCGGTCGAACAGCAGGCTGCCGCGGTCGCTGTGGATGAACAGCTGGAAGCCGATCACGGCGAGCAGCGCGCCGACCAGTACCAGCAGCCAGTAGTCGACCAGGAAGTCGGAGCAGGTGATCAGGATGTAGGTCGGCAGCGGCAGCTCCTGACCGCGCCCCTTGATCAGCTGCGTGACGCGCGGGACGACGAACGTCATCAGCACGGCGACGACGATCGCGCCGACGACCATCATGATGGTCGGGTAGATCAGCGCGGCCCCGACCTTGTTCTTGAGCCGGGTCTGCGCCTGCAGGAAGCCGGCCAGGCGGACCAGCACCTTGTCGAGCGCGCCGGACGACTCGCCCGCCTTCACCATGTTGGAGTACAGGTCGGTGAAGTAGGCCGGGTGCTGCAGCACCGCGTCGCCGAACGGCACGCCCTGCGTCACCTTCTCGCGGATGTCGCGGAAGGCGCTCTCGATCTTCTTGTCCGGCGCCTGCTCGATGATCATGCGCAGGCCTTCGGCCAGCGGGATGCCGGCCTGCAGCAGCGCGGCCAGCTGTCGTGTCACCGCGGCCACCTGCTCGGTGCGCTGCTTGTTCGGGAAGTCGACGCCGGTGACGCCCCGGATCCGCACGCCGCCGGTCTTCTTGCCCTTGGCCTCGCGGATGTCGGTGACGAACAGGCGCTCGCGCTTCAGCTTCAGCCGCGCGTCGCGCGACGTGTCGGCGTCGATGATGCCGCGCTTCTGCTTGCTGTCGCCGTCGATCGCCTTGTATTCGAAGATCGGCATGCTGCTCCGATTCGCTCAGACGATGTCGAGTTGGGTGACGCGCAGCACTTCCTCGGGCGTGGTCTGGCCCTGCAACAGCTTGGTGACGCCGTCCATGCGCAGGGTCAGCAGGCCGCGCTCGAGGGCGCCGCGCTTGATCTGGCTGGCGGTCGCCTTGTTGACGATCTGCTCCTGGATCTGGGTGTCGATCGGCATGATCTCGTAGATCGCCGTTCGGCCGGCGAAACCGGAGCGGAAGCACTCGTCGCAGCCGCGGCCGATCATCAGCTTGCCGTCGGGGAACTGGTCCGGCGTCAGCTTCAGGTCCTCGAGGAAGTAGCGCTGCTGCTGGTTGGGTGTCACCGGTTCGCGGCAGTTGGGGCACACCGTGCGCAGCAGGCGCTGGGCGATCACCAGCAGCAGCGACGACGAAACCAGGTAGGGCTCGACGCCGATGTCGATCAGACGGGTGACGGTCGACGCCGAGTCGTTGGTGTGCACGGTCGAGAACACCAGGTGGCCCGTCAGCGCCGCGCGGATCGCGATGTCGGCGGTCTCGTTGTCGCGTACCTCGCCGACCATCATCACGTCCGGATCCTGACGCAGGAACGACCGCAGGCCGGCGGCGAACGTCAGGCCCTTCTTGGTGTTGACCTGCACCTGGCTGATGCCGTCCAGGTTGTACTCGACCGGATCCTCGATCGTCA
The DNA here is from genome assembly GCA_016794035.1 of Planctomycetota bacterium. Classification (GTDB taxonomy): domain Bacteria; phylum Planctomycetota; class UBA1135; order UBA1135; family UBA2386; genus JAEUHS01. The sequence goes on along the minus strand of JAEUHS010000129.1, from coordinate 26,839 downwards.
GGATGTTGAGGCCCGGTGCGTTGATCGCGTCGAGGCAGGCGTACAGCGTCGTCGTCTTGCCCGAGCCGGTGGGACCGGTGACGAAGATCACGCCGTGGCTGTAGTTGATGTAGCGGTTGATCGTGCGCTGGCTCTCCTCGGTCAGGCCGATCTGGTCGAGCGAGTAGATCTTGGTCGTCTTGTCGAGGATGCGGAACACGACGCGTTCGCCGCCCGCCACGGGAACGGTGCTGATGCGCACGTCGACGTCGCCGTCGCCGACGCGGATCGAGGCGCGGCCGTCCTGCGGCATGCGGCGCTCGGCGATGTCCATCTTCCCCATGACCTTGACGCGCGAGATGATCGCCTCCTGCGCGCGCTTGGGCACCGACTCCATGTCGTAGAGCACGCCGTCGATGCGCATGCGCACCTGCAGGCGATCGGCGTACGGCTGCAGGTGGATGTCCGAGGCCCGGAGCTTCAGGGCCTGGAACAGCAGCATGTTGACCAGCTTGATGACCGGCGCCTTGTTGGCATCGAGGAGGTCCTCCGACTCCTGGATGTTCTCGGCGATGCTGACGATGTCGGTGTCCTTGACGTCCTGCAGCGCCTCGTCGACGCCGTCCGCCTTGTGCCGGTAGGCACGGTTGATCAGGTTGGCGACCTCGCCGCGCGGCGCCAGCACCGCCTCGATCTCGCGCCCGAGCAGCGTCGCCAGATCGTCCATCGGCTGCACTTCGAGCGGCCGGTGCGTGGCGACGCGCAGCACCGTGCCGGTGTCTTCGACCGCGATCAGGCCGTGCGTGCGCGCGAACTGCACCGGGATCTGGTGGATGAACACGCCGGGTACACCGACGCCTTCGAGGCTCGGACGGAACTCGAGTCCGAGCAGGTCGCCGAAGAACTGCAGGCACTTCTGCTCCGGCAGCATGTTCTTGCTGACCAGGACCTGGTCGAGTTGTTGGCCGGTCTCCCGCTCGGTGCGCAGCGCGTCGTCGATCTGGGCCGCGGTCAGGCCCGCCTTGCGCAGCAGGCCCTCGCGGATCCGGTCCTGGACCACCGTCGGTGTGATCGCGTCGGTCATCGGCGGTCGGCTCCGTCGGTCGGCGCGTTCGGGCCGGAGGACTTGCCCGCGGCGGGACGCTGGTCCTGCGGCGTGCGGCGGTAGGTCGGCATCTCGTATTCACCCTGCGCGTCGAGGTCCTCGACCGTGGTGCCGGTGTCCTCGAGCCGGCGCGCCTGATTGGCGGTGCCGTCCCAGCGGTGGTCGATCAGCCGCAGGCGGCGTTCGCCGATGTAGTCCTGGGCCTCGAGCTTCTTCTGCAGGCTCAGGTGCCACAGGTCCTGGAAGTCGTCCTCGTCGAGGATCGTCGGCGTGACGAAGAAGTACAGGTTGGTCTTGTTGGTGCTGTCCTCGCTCTTGCGGAACAGGATGCCGAGCAGCGGGATGTCCTTCAGCAGCGGGATGCCGCCGTCGCTGTGCGATTCCGAGTCCTCGATCACGCCGCCGAGCACCATCGTCGCGTCGCTCGGCATGGTGACCTGGGTCTTGATCGTCCGGCGCAGCGTGACGCCGCCACCGGTCACCGAGTTCGGGTCGAACGCACCGACGAACCGGCTGACCTCGAGGCTGATGTTCAGCCGCAGGTAGTTGTTCGGCGAGATCGTCGGCGAGATCTCGAGCGTGATGCCGGCCTGGCGGGGCTGGCCGACGCCGCTCGACGTCGTCGCGGTGCCCTGGTTCTGCGTCGTCGTCGGTCGCTCTTCCTCGGTCTTGACGATCGCGGTCTCGTTGTTGTTCACGAGCACGCTCGGCAGCGACAGGATGTTGGCGCGGTCGTCGGTCGACAGCGCGTTGAGCAGCAGCGGCACGGCGAAGTCGTTGCCGCTGATGATGCCGCCGGTCAGGCCCTGCAGCGGGTTGTCGAAGTCCGGCAGCCGCGTGTCGGGCAGGCCGTCGTCGTTGGTGTCGGTGAACGACGACTGGCCGAAGCTGGAGAAGCCGAAGCCGCGCGTGAAGTCGCCGTTGTTCTTGATGTCGAGCAGGCCGAGTTCGACACCGAAGCGGTCGAGGTCGCCGGTCGTCAGTTCGACCAGCGCGGCTTCGATCAGCACCTGTGGCTGGCGGCGGTCGAGCTTGTCGATCAGCGCCTGGATCTGCTGCCACTTGGTGCCGGCCGCCGACACCAGCAGGCTGTTGCTCTCCTTGTGCGCCTGGATCACCGTCTTGCGGGTGCGCCGGGCCGCGGAGGCGCCGGCCCCGGTCGGTGCCGCGGCCGCGGTCTCGGCCTGGTTGTCCTCCTGCATGAACGTGTTCAGCGTCGTGCGCAGGTCCTCGGCGAGCACGTTCTTCAGGTGGATCACGCTGGCGTCGCCGTCGATCGGCTGGCCCGGCACGTCGAGCCGCGCGACCAGGTCGAGCGCCTCGCGCACCTGCTCCTGCGTGCCGCTGAGCACCAGCGCCTTCTGCGAGCTGTGCACGACGACCTTGAGCTGCGGCTGCCCCGAGGAACCCGGTGCGCCACCCTGGGCCGCGCCCTGTTCCTGCAGCACCTGCTGGCGGATGCGGCTGCGGCTCTCGAGCACCTCGGTCAGGATCGGCTCGATCTCCTCGGGCGCCTGCTCCTCGAGCACGACGACCTGCACGACCAGGTTCGGCGCCTCGATCGGCACGTCGACCAGTTCGAGCAGCTTGACGGCCGCGTAGACCTGCGGGCCGAAGCCCTGGATCAGCATCGCCGTGTTGTTGCCGACGTTGCCGAGCGTCGGGCCGCCGCCGCCGGTGGGCGAGCCGGTGCTGGCGAAGAACGGCCGCAGCGCGTTGGTGGCGATCGTCGCGTTGATGTTCTTCAGCGTGACGGTGGTCAGGATCGGCACGCCGGTCTGGTTGCGGTAGATCGGCAGTTCGTCGGGCGTGACGTAGCGGGCGCCGTTGGTGACCTCGCGGTTGCGCGGGCCGCTCATCGACACGATCTCGAGCATCTCCAGCGTGCCCTCGCCGCGCGGCACCACGGCGAAGCCCTTGATGTAGAGCATCGTCTGGAAGAACGAGAAGAAGTCCTCCTTGAAGCGCTCGCGCTTGATGCGCAGCGTGCCGAGGAAGCTGACCTCGCCCGCGCCTTGGCCGGCGCTCTGCAGTTCGTTCTGGTTGAAGGTGAACGCCCGGCCGGTGACCTCCTGCGCCCACTTGACGAACTCGGCCAGCTGCATGCCGTTGTTCTCGTTCATCGAGAACGCGATGGTGTCGGTGGCCTCGTCGATCTCCATGCGCGGCGCCGGCCGCTGTGGGTCCTGACCGGTGGGCGCCCCGGGCTGTGTGCCACCCTGGGCGCGCAGGGGCACCGCGGCCAGCGCACTCGACAGCGCCAGCGCGGTGGTCAGCGCGTGAGCCCAGCGACGGCGGCGGGCTGCGGTGGGCGATGGATCCGGGTTGCCAGATGGGGCGGGGTGGAGGTCACCACGAGCGCAAGGGTCGGCCATCGTCTGTTGTCTGGGTTCTCGAGTCCGGTACGGAGCAGCGAAGGAACCGCCTCGGACCGGCGGGCGAGAGTTTTTATTTCCCGCGCATGATGCAAGGAAGCCGGAAGTGCGTGTTTCCGACTTTCCGATTGCGCACCCTCGACGGCATCGGTTCATTCGTCGACACGCGCCCAGAGGTGACTCGCGCGTCTGCAGCGGTCCATGAAGCTCTCCGACCTGATCACGCCAGAACTCGTGGAAATGCCCCTGCGGGCCGCCGACAAGTGGGAGGTCCTGGCCACGATCGCGCGGGTGCCGGTGCGCGCGGGTCGCTATGCGGAGCACATGGTCGCGACCGTCGAGCAGGCCCTGGTCGCACGCGAGCGCAGCATGACGACCGGCATGGAGCACGGCATCGCGATTCCGCACGCCGCCATCGACGGCATCGACGACCTGATCGCCGTGCTCGGGCTCAGTCCGGCGGGAATCCCGTTCGAGACGCTCGATGGCGCGCCGGCGCGCATCGTGATCGGCCTGATCATCCCGCGCAGCAAGAAGCTGGCGCACATCAAGACGCTGGCGGAGATCGCCAAGTTGCTGTCGCGCGCCGACGTGCGCGAGCGGTTGCTGCAGAGTGCCGATGCGCGAGCGGCGGTCCAGACCCTGGCCGACGTGCAGGTCTCCGCGCGGTAGCGGCGGCGCCAGCACCGCGAGCGCGAGCTCGGCTTCTGGGTCCATTGGCAACGGGGAGATCGCAGCGCGTGTCGGCATGGCAGGGCAGCAGGGGGGCGGCGGACGAACCGGCCGGCCAGGCGGTTCGCACCGCGGGCGGCCAGGTCGCGAGCCACGGCCCGCTCGCCGAGCCGGGTATCCTGCTGGGCATGGTGTCGCCGGCCGCCGAGGAGGAACCCGCAGCCGGTGCCCGGCGCACGTTCGTGGCCGCATCGACGCGTCTGGGCCGGTCCTTCGACTCCCTCGACGGCACGGCGCGGTGGCCGTTCGCGTGGCTGGTGGCCGCCATCGTCTGGCTGGTGCTGGACGCCGCCGCGACCCTCGGGCGCAGCGGACCGCTCGGCGTGGAACGGGCGTTGCCCGGCATCCTGGCGGCCGCGGTCTGCGGCTTCGGCCTCGGCACGGTGCTGCCGGTCGCGCGGCGGCTCGCGGCCGCGGCGGAAGTCGTCTGCGTCCTCGCGCTGTTGGCGGCGGCCGCCGCCGGCTGGTGCCGACAGGATGTGCTGCGCATCGGCCTGCAGGCCGGCGCCGCCGCGCTGCTGGTGGCGAGGGCGTTCGCGGCGTCGCCGACGGCGCGCGGCCGCGCGCTCGGCGGCCTCGTGGTCACCGCGCTCGTCGGCGTGGCGGCGGCGCTGCTGCGACCGCTGGTGCTCGGTGCCGGCGGTCCCGCCGCCGCGCAGGCGCTGTCGGTGGCGTTCCTGTTGCTGGTCCTGTTGCCCGCGGCGCCGCGGACGCACCGGCAGCCGCCGCTGCCGCGGCGCGCGCTGCTGGCGGGGGCGGCGTGTCTGCTGCTGCTGTGGTGGGCTGCGCCGAGCGCCACAGCGGTCGACGGCGCCACGGCGGCGCGCGTGCTGTTCGCGCTCGCGGTCGCGCTCTCGCTCGCGCCGCTGGCAGGGGGGCCGGTGGCAGCGACGATCGTGCTGGTCGCGCTCGCCGCGGCCGGCGCGCACTGGGCGCCGTCGGGCCCGCGCCCGGCCGCCGTCGCGGCCACGACGGTGCTGGCGACCAGCGGTCCGGTGGCGGCTGTCTACCAACGGGCGACGCAGACGCTGCAGCTGATGGTCGACGGCGAGGTCGTCGATCGGGCCGGCCCCGACCACCGCGGCGCCGAACTGGCGAGCACGCTGGTGCAGGCGTTCGCGCGGCCCGGTGACCGCGTGCTGGTGCTGGGCGCGGGCACCGGCCGGCTGCCGGACCTGCTGCTGCGCAGCGGCCGGCACGAGGTCGAGGTCGTGGCCGGTCGCAGCGAGCCCGCGGCGCTGCGCACGGCGTTGCGCGGCGATGGGCCGGTGCTGCCGGCGGTGGCGGCGTCGGCCGGGGATCCGCGCCAGCGCCGGTTCGTGCGACCCTGGCGCCAGGCGCTCGCGGCGATGCCGGCCGCGTCGCGGCAGGCGATCGTCGTCGCGGAGCTGCCGCATGCCGCAGCGGCGCTGCAGGCGACCGTCGAGTGGCAGCGCGAACTGCGCCGGGTCGCCGGCGACGGGGTGGTCCTGCAGGCGTTCGCGTTCGACCTGATGCCGGCGGGGCGATTGCGCGCGCTGCTCGGCGCCGCGGCAGTCGCGCACCCGTGGAACGCGGTGCTGGCAGTCGGCGACGACGCCTGGCTGCTGAGCGCGGCGGCGCCGCCGCGGTGGCCGGCCGAAGCCGCGTGGTCGCGCTGGCCGGAGGATGCCCGTTGGATCGCGCACGCCGCGCACATCGGCGGCGGGCTCGATCTGCGGCGCGCCATGCACGGCACCGTCGCCGCTGCCGCGAGTCGGGCGGCGGTGGGGGAACTGGACCCGCCCCCGGCCGACGGCGCGCGCGGTCGGCGCGACGTGCTGGCCGTGCTGCACGACCTGCTGCACGCCGAACCGATCGAAGCGATGGTCGATCCGCGCTCGTTGCTGCTGCGCTGGCTCGGCCACCGGATCAACGTGCAGCTCGCCCGCGACGAGATCGCCGGTCTCGGTGACGGCGATGCCGACCGGCTGCGCGCACCGGCGATCGCCAGTCGCTTCCTGCCGGTCGGCGCGCCGTCGGCCTGGCTGCAGGCGGCGCTCGGGTTGCCCGCGCCCGACGGCGAGCCGCTGGTCGATCCGTCCCTGGCGATCCGCCGCGCCCACGCGATCGATCCGACGTTCGGCGACGCGCTGCCGCCGGTCCTCGCCGGGGCGTTGCCGCGCCCGAATGCCATCGGCGGCGAACTCGAAGACCTGGCGACCCTGCCGGCGCGCGAGCGCCTGGCCGAGCTGTGCGTCGGTGGCGCGCCGCTGGCGGTCGCCCTGCGGGCGCGGTTCGGCTCGGCGTGTGCGCGGGCGCTGGTCGAAGTGCTGGCGCACCGGGCGCTGTCGACCGACGAGGGTGAGGCGCTGCGCGAACTCGCCGACCCGTTCGTGCTCGAGGCGGCCGGGCGCGTGTTGGCAGCCCGCGATGCCCTCGCCGAACTGCTGCCGTTGTGGCGCCGCGACCTGCCGATGCCCGTGGCGCTGGCGGCCCTGCCGCAGTCGACGGACATCGCCGTCCAGCTGCGCCTGGCGACCGCGCTCGGCGGTCGCACCGACGGCGCGTCGTTGCGGGCGCTGGCCGAACGTCTCGTGTCGCCGGTCGTCGAATTGCGGCGCGTCGCCGCCCAGGCGCTGCGGGCGTCGGTCGGCGACGCGATCCCCTACGATCCGGAGTGGCCGCGTTCTGCGCTGAACGAGGCGGCGGATCGGCTGCGCTCGTTGCATAATCGGACGCCATGACGGATGTCACGGTAGCCGCGCTCGCAGACCTGGTCGGCGGTCGCCTCGTCGGCGACGGCGCCCGCGTGATCGTCGGCCTCGCCGATCTGCGCACCGCCGGGCCCGACCGCATCGGCTTCGTGCGCAACGTGCGCTACCACGCTTCGGCGGCGACCACGCTCGCCGGCGCCGTGCTGTCGAGTGCCGAACTCAGCACGCCTGCGAGCCAGATCCTGGTGACCGACGTCGACCTCGCCTACGCGAAGATCGCGCAGCTGTTCCATCCGACGCCGCGGGCCCGGAGCCACTCGATCCATGCGAGCGCGGTGGTCGACCCGGCGGCCGAACTGGAGTCGCCGGTCGCGATCGGGCCACACGCGGTGATCGGCCGCTGCCGCATCGGCGCCGGCACCGTCGTCATGGCGGGGGTCTCGATCGGTGACGACACGACGATCGGGCGCGACTGCGTGTTCTATCCCAACGCGGTCGTCTACGGCGGCGCCACGCTCGGCGACCGCGTCATCCTGCACGCCGGCGCCGTCGTGGCCAGCGATGGCTTCGGCTACGCGCGCGAGGCGACGAGCTGGATCAAGGTGCCCCAGCTCGGCGGCGTCGTGCTGGAGGACGACGTCGAACTCGGCGCCGCGACGGCCGTCGACCGCGGCACGCTGGGGCCGACCCGCATCGGCGCGCGCAGCAAGATCGACAACCTGTGCCACATCGCGCACAACTGCGTGATCGGCGCGGACACCGTGATGGCCGCCGGTTGCATGATCGCGGGTTCGACGACGGTCGGCGAACGCTGCGTGTTCGCCGGCCAGGTCGGCATCAGCGGTCACCTCGCGATCGGCGACGAAGTGCGGCTCGGCGGCGGCACTGTGGTGCTCAAGGACATCCCGAACCGCGGTGAGTACATGGGGCATCCGCTGATGGAGAAGCGGCAGTTCCTGCGGCTGCTGCGCAAGCTGCGCGGCATGGTCGAGCGACCCGAAGCGGGTGCCGAAGGCGTCTGATCGGCGACGATCCTGACTGTCAGGACGTCGCGGTCGGCAGCCACTGCGGCAGCCGTGCGCCGACGGCGGCGCGGATCTCGTCGCGCACGCGGCGGTAGATCGGCAGATCGGTGCCGTACGGATCGGCGACGTCGAGTCCGTCGGGGCGCAGCATCGCCAGCTTGTGCGCCGCCTCGGGCGCCTCGGCGAGGATCGCCTGCAGGTGGCCGCGGCCGAGGCAGAACACCAGGTCGGCGCGCGCGAGCAGTTCCGGCGACAGCGGTTCGCTCCGGTGCGTGCCGAGATCGAGGTCGAGTTCGGCGGCGACCGCAAGGCTGCCGTCGCTGGCCGGGTGGCCGGGGTAGGCGCTGGTGCCGGCGCTGGCGAACTGGAAGCCGTGCGCCAGCACGTCGGCGGCCGGCACACCGAGCGTGCGAGCGGTCAGTTCCCGGGCCAGCGCCGCGGCCAGCGGCGAACGGCAGGTGTTGCCGGTGCAGACGAACAGCACCAGCCGAGCCGCCGTGTGCAGCACGTCGCTGGCCGACAGAATGCCCTCGCGCAGGATCTCGAGGCGCGGGCCGGTGGCGCGCACGATCGTCGACGCGACCCCGAGCGGCGATCTGCCGTCGTCGACGATCAGCTGCGCGACGTCGCCGAGGGCCGCGACGATCCGCTCGGGGTCGACCAGCGGTGGCTCGCCGGTGCGGTTGCAGCTGGTGAGCCACAGCGGTTCCCCGGCGGCGCGGATCACGGCGCGCGTGAACCCGTGCGCCGGCAGGCGCACGCCGACGCTGTCGCCGTCACCGCTGCGCGCCGGCACGATCACGGTCAGCGGCCCGGGCCAGTAGCGTTCGATCAGCCGCTGCACGCCCGGTGGGATCGAACGCGCGAGCCGTTGCAGGTCCTTCTGCGCGCCGATGTGCGACGTGAACGGCAGCTGGTCGGCGCGTCCCTTCCAGCGGCGCACGCGCGCGACCGCGTCCCGATGGCTCGGCAGCACCGCGAGGCCGTAGACGGTCTCGGTGGGCAACACGACGAGTTCACCGGCGCGCAGTCGCGCGATCACCTCGGCGACGGTCGCGTCCTGGTCGGCCGAGCGCAGCGCTCTTCGTTCGCAGCCCATGAGTCGGGCGCCAACCATACGCGCAGCGGCCCGGCTGCTCGCCGCCGGTCTGCCGAAACCGCCCGCGCGCGCGAGCATTCGGCCAGCCGGCTCCGTATCGTGGTGCGGCCACATGTCGACTCCCGTGCGCGAAGAACGGTTGGCGAAGATCCGGATCCAGCGCCTCGCTCAGCTCGGCACGCTGCTGGCCGGTTTCGCCCACGAGGTCCGCAACCCGCTCAGTACGATCGGCCTCAACTTGCAGCTCGTGCTGGAGGAGTTCCGTGAACCCGAGACGCCGCGCGACAAGCGCACGCAGAAGCGGCTGGCGACGGTCGAGGCCGAGGTGCGCCGGCTGCAGAAGATCCTCGAGGAGTTCCTCGGCTTCGCGCGCGCGCCCGAGCCGAAGTTCACCAGCGTCGACCTGAACGCCCGGCTGCAGGCCGTGGTCGACTTCCACGAGCCCGAACTGCGCGACCTGGGCATCTCGCTGCGGTTCTATCCGGGTGCCGACGTCGGCCGCGTGCCGGCCGACTGGGACCACCTGCAGGCGGCGATCGTCAACCTGTTGCGCAACGCGAAGGACGCGACGCCCGCGGGCGGGGAGATCCTGGTGTCGACGACGCGCGAGCACGGCCACGTCACGATCCGCGTCACCGACACCGGCTCCGGCATGACACCCGACGTGCAGGCGCGCGTGTTCGAGCCGTACTTCAGCACCAAGCGCGCCGGCACCGGGCTCGGACTGCCGACCGTGCGGCGCGTCGTCGAGGAGCACGGCGGCACGCTGACGCTGGAGTCGGAGGTCGGCAAGGGCTCGCAGTTCTCGCTGCGGTTGCCGGCCGGCCGCGGGGGCGACGGCGGCGAGGTGGCCCCGTGACGCGCGATCCGATCCTGGTCGTCGACGACGACGAGGCGCTGCGGGAGTCGCTGGTGGCGGCGCTCGAGGTGCTGCCGGTCGAGATCACCGCCGCGGGCAGCGGCGCCGAGGCCGTCGATCTGCTGCGCGAACGGCGGTTCGCGGTCGTGGTGACCGACCTGGTCATGAAGGGCGTCGATGGCTTCGCGGTGCTGGCGGCGGCGAAGCAGGCCTACCCCAACGGCCGGGTCGTGATGCTGACCGGTCACGGCAGCCGCGACGTCGCCGTGCAGGCGATGGAACAGGGCGCCACCTACTACGTCGAGAAGCCGGTCGACCTCGCCGACCTGCGCGCCAAGGTCAAGAAGTCGCTCGAGGACCACCAGAAGGACGTCGCCTACGACGACCTGCGCGGCCAGTACGAGCGCACGTTCGGCATCGAGGGCATCGTCGGCCAGGATCCGAAGATGCAGCGCGTGCTGGCGCTGGTGCGCCAGATCGCCGGCACCGCCGCCTCGGTGCTGATCCTCGGCCCCTCCGGCACCGGCAAGGAACTGATCGCCCGCGCGATCCACAACCTGTCGCCGCGACAGAAGCGCCCGTTCGTCGCCATCAACTGCGGCGGGATGTCCGAAGGCACGATCGAGAGCGAGCTGTTCGGCCACGTCAAGGGCGCCTACACCGGCGCGGTCGCCGACCGCGAGGGCAAGTTCGAGTATGCCGCCGGCGGCACGCTGTTCCTCGACGAGGTCGGCGAGATGCCGCTGCCGACGCAGATCAAGCTGCTGCGCGTGCTCGAGGAGCGGGCCGTGTCGCGGCTCGGCGACAACCGGCTGCGCCCGGTCGACGTGCGGGTCATCGCCGCGACCAACGCCGACCTGCTGCAGAAGGTCAAGGACGGGTCGTTCCGCCAGGACCTCTACTTCCGGCTGAAGGTCGTGACGATCGACCTGCCGCCGCTGAAGGAGCGGCGCGCCGACATCAAGCTGCTGGTCGAGCACTTCCTGCAGCACTTCCGCAAGCTGCACGGCAAGGACACCGAGTCGATCGACCGCGACGCGCTGGTGGCGCTGGTGCAATACGACTGGCCCGGCAACGTGCGCGAGCTGCGCAATGCGGTCGAGTCGATGGTCGTGCGCGCGCGCGGCAACATCCTGACCCGGGCCGATCTGCCGCCGGAGATCTGGGCGCCGTTGCCGGTCGACCAGGACGCATGGCAGTTCCTCGCCGGCCAGACCTGGCAGGAGGTCGAGCGCAACCACATCCGCGTGTCGCTGGAGCTGACCGGCGGCAACCGGCAGAAGGCGGCCCGGTCGATGGGGCTCAGCGAACGGACCCTCTACCGCAAGATCCGCGAGTACGGGCTTTGACCGGTCGTGCATCGCCAGACCGTGGCTGACATCCACCCGGCTGCCTACAGTTCCTGCTTCGACCCATGACCGAACCATCCGCCAAGCCACCGGTCCAGGACGGCCTCGCCTTCGAGCGCCCGCTCAGCGAGCTGCAGACCAAGATCGCCGAGCTGCGCAAGCTGAACTCGGGCTCTCATCTCGAACTGTCGGGCGAGATCGAACTGCTCGAGGACCGGCTGCGTCGTCAGACCGCCGAGGTCTACGCCCAGCTGTCACCCTGGGAGCGGGTCAACGTCGCGCGCCACGCCGAGCGCCCGCTGACCTCCGACTACATGCAGCTGATGCTCGACGACTTCGTCGAACTGCACGGCGACCGCGTGTTCGGCGAAGACCGCGCGATCGTCACCGGGCTGGCGACGATGGCGGGCACGCGCTTCCTGCTGGTCGGCCACCGCAAGGGCAAGACGGTCAAGGACCGCCTGGCGTGCAACTTCGGCTGCGCGCACCCGGAGGGGTACCGCAAGGCGCTGCAGAAGATGCGGCTCGCCGAGAAGATGAAGCTGCCGATCGTCACCTTCATCAACACGCCCGGTGCCTACCCCGGCATCGGCGCCGAGGAGCGTGGCCAGGCCGGTGCCATCGCCCGCAACATCCTCGAGATGTTCGAGATCGAGGTGCCGATTGTGTGCCTGGTGATCGGTGAGGGCGGTTCGGGCGGCGCGCTGGGCATCGGCGTCGGCGACCGGGTCGGCATGCTCGAGAACAGCTACTACTCGGTGATCTCGCCGGAGGGCTGCGCCGCCATCCTGTGGAAGAGCGGTGACAAGGCGCCGGAGGCGGCCGAGGCGCTGAAGCTCACCAGCAAGGACCTGCTGCGCCTGGGTCTGGTCGACAAGGTCATCGAGGAACCGCTCGGCGGGGCGCATCGCGACCCCAAAGGCACGGTCGAACGGGTCAAGGTGCAGTTGCTGGAGTGGCTGGCCGAACTCGCCGCGGTGCCGGTGCCGGAGCTGCTGGCGCAGCGCTACCGCAAGTTCCGGGGCATGGGCACGCCGGTCGCGGAGTGATGCGGCGCGCCGGGGCAGCGGTCGGTCCCACGGCCGGGGATTCTCGCCCGATCCGTCGTGCCGGCCCTGTACGTCGCGGCCGAGCTGCGTAGACTGCCCGCACTGGCGCGGGCGACGATCGCCCCGCCGCCACCGCCTCTCACCCGCATGATCCGCCCAGGTCCCAAGCACACGGTTCCCCAGCAGGCCGAGCCCCGGCCGGTGTTCGCGGCCATGCCGCCGGCGGAGACCTTTCGCGGGCTGCCCCCGGGTCTGCCCGGCGACGTGCTCGAACTCGCCGGTGCGGTGCACGTGTCCGATGCCGAACTGGTGCGCCGCACCCTGGCCGGCCAGCACGATCCGTTCGCGGCGCTCGTCGCGCGCTACCAGAAGCGTGCGTTCTGGATCGCCTTCCACGTGCTCGGGCGCGCCGAGGACGCGCGCGACGTGACCCAGGAAGCGTTCGTGCGGCTGTTTCGCTCGCTGGGGCGCTACGACTTCACACGCAGCTTCTACACCTGGTTCTACCGCATCGTCATGAACCTGGCGATCGACCAGCTGCGCAAGATCCGCAGCAGCCGCGCCTGTCGGCTCGACGACCTGCTGCCGGGACTCTGCGACGATGGTCAGGCGGTCGGCTCGGTGCCGCTCGAGCGCGAGGAGGAGAACGCGCGCGTCTGGCGCGTGCTCGAGCGGCTCGACGCGAAGTTCCGCGCCGTGCTCGTGCTGCGCGACATCCACGGCATCAGCTGTCGAGAGATCGCGCCGATCCTGCGCGTCACGCACGCGACCGCGCGCTGGCGCCTGCATCGCGGCCGCCAGATGTTCCGCGAGCACTGGGAACGACTCGATCGCGAGGCCGCGGTCGGCGGGGAGCAGGAATGAGCCTCTGCTCGCGTGTCCGCCGCGATCTGCCGCTGTTCATCGGCGGCGATCTCGACGTGGTGCGGTCGGCCGAGGTCGGCCGGCACCTGCGTGACTGCCCCGCGTGCCGCCGCGAGGCGGTCGGGTTGCAGCAGCCGCTGAAGCACCTGCGCGGCATCGTCGCGCCGGCCGTCGACGACTCCTGGTTCCCCGCCATGCACGCGGCGATCGTCACGCGTCTCGATGCCGAGGTTGTCGGCGGCAGCGCCCGGCCCTGGGTGCCCTCGGGCTGGCGGTTGGGCGTGGCGGGTGCGGCGGCGGCGGTCCTGTTCGTGGTCGGTTGGAGCTGGGTCGGGCCGGCCACCGCGCCAGCGGCGCTCGGGCGGGCGCCGATCGCCGTGCCGGTTGGCCACTCGGATCCGACCCGGGTGGTGCCCTACGCGGGGGAACGCGGGTCGGTACCGTTGCGGCTGCTCGGCAACGACGTGGTCACTGATCGGGGTGGCGCCGGCATCATGGAGCGCTGGGCGCTGCGCTCGCTGGTCGACGAGGAGTTCGCGACGCCGTTGCCGATCCCGGTGCCGCCGGAGGCGTCGACACCGTCGCCCCGCGCCGGTCCGAAGTAGCGGCCAGGTGCGCCCGGCGTCGGCGGTGGCAACGTCCGCGCCCACCATCGGAGTCTTTGCTCGGCTCCGTCGTTGCCGGGTCGGCGCCGGTGGAGGTCCACGCGGCCACGAACCTGGAGGACACGACGATGCAGCAACTGCGAGCGGCGGTGTTTGGCACGATGCTGGGGATTGGGGCGTTCGGCGTGGGGCCGGTGCTGGCGCAGGACGACAAGCCGGTGCCCTCGCAGCCGCAACCGGACGCGCCCGCCACCATCGATCAGTGGATCAAGGACCTCGGCGCCAGCAGCTTCCGCACGCGCCTGCGCGCCGAGAACGAGTTGCGCAAGGCGGGCCAGAGCGCGCTGCCCGACCTGAAGCGCGCTGCCGAGCAGGGCGCCGACCCCGAGGTGCAGTGGCGCGCCCGGCGCCTGGTCCGTCAGATCGAGCATGGCGACGCCCGCGGTCTCGTGCAGCGCTCGCGCGACGGCGACCGCGACCTCGGTGGGCTGCCGGGCGCGACGCCGGCGTGGCCGCCCGCGGGGGGCATCCAGCAGCAGTTCGACGAGTTCTTCCGCGACATGGAGCGCCGCTTCGGCATCGACATCCCGCGCGCGAGCTTCTTCCAGGACGACTTCTTCCGCGACCTCCAGGACCAGATGCAGAACGGCGTGAGCCGGTCGCAGGGCATGTCGATGCAGGTCGGACCCGATGGCGCAGTGCGCGTCGAGATCAAGGAGACCGACGCCGACGGCAAGGTGGAGACGAAGGTCTACGAGGCGCCCGACATGGACACGTTCCAGTCGCAGTACCCCGGGGTGCTGCAGCGCGGCGGACTCGGCGGGCTGGGGTTGCGGCTCTGGTCGGACGACGAGCCGATGCGGCACCCGCTGTTCCAGCTGCGGCGCGGCAGCCTGGGCGATCCGCTCGCCACGCGGCCCGTGCCGGGCTTCCAGCGCGCGGCGCCGAACGCGGCAGCCGACCTCGAGGTGCAGTCCGGGCAGCGACTCGGCGTCGCCGTGCGGCCGGAGATCGCCGCCGAACTGCGGGAGCACCTGGGCCTCGACGACGGGGTCGGCCTGATGGTGCAGTCGGTCGCGCCCGATTCGCTGGCGTCGACGCTCGGCCTCGAGGCCGGGGACATCGTCGTGCGCATCGGCACGCGATCGATCGGTTCCCCGGCCGACGTGCAGGCCGCGCTGGCCGGCATCGAAGCCGGCGGCACCGTCGAGGTGACGTTCCTGCGCAAGGGCGCGCAGCAGGTGGCGACGGCGAAGAAGCCCGAGGCCAGGCCGGCCGAGGCGAAGCGCGACGACGCGTCACCGAAGCCCAGCGGCCTGCAACCGCGGAGCGACGGCGGCGGTCCGGCGAAGATCCGCTGACCCAGGCCGCGGGCGCCGCCGGTCAGGCACGCGGTGCCGAATCGGCGGCGCGCAGCCGCAGCTGGCCACACGCCGCGGAACGATCGGCGCCTCGCTGTCGGCGCACGGTGACCTTCAGGCCGCCGCGCCGCAGGGCGTCGGCGAAGGCATCGACGCGCGCCGACGACGGCCGGCGCAGGCCGCCGGCGAGCGCCAGCTCTTCGACCGGGTTCCAGGGGATCAGGTTGACGGTGCACGGCAGCGCACCGAGCGCGTCGACCATCGTCACCGCGTCTTCGGGCCGGTCGTTGATGCCTTCGAGCAAGACGACCTCGTAGGTGACCTCGCGGCCCTTGCGGCCGAAGTACTGGTGCGCGGCGGCGACGATGTCCTGCACCGCGTGGGTCGCGCTCGGCACCAGCCGGCGCCGCAATTCGTCGTCGGCGGCGTGCAGCGAGACGGCCAGGTTGTAGGCGGGATCGGCCGCGGCGAAACGTTCCATCTGGCGCGGGTATCCCGAGGTGCTGACGGTGATGCGCCGCGCGCCCATGTCGATGCCGTCCGGATCGTGGATGCGCTGCAGCGCGGGCAGCAGGGCGTCGAGATTCAGCATCGGTTCGCCCATGCCCATGACGACCAGGTTGGTCAGGCGTCGTGGCGCCTGCAGGCGCGCCTGCGCCAGCAGTACCTGTTCGCTGATCTCGGCCGTGGTCAGGTTGCGCTTCACGCCGAACATGCCGGAGGCGCAGAACACGCAGCCCACCGGACAGCCGACCTGGGTCGAGATGCACAGCGTCGTGCGGTCGCCTTCCGGGATCAGCACGCACTCGACGGTCTCGCCGTCGCCGAGGCGCACCAGCAGCTTCTCGGTGCCGTCCGCGGCGGCATCGACGCGGGCGACGGACGAGCAGCGGACCGTGAAGCGCTCGGCGAGCGAGCTGCGCAGCCGCGCCGGCACATTGCTCATCTGCGCGAAGTCGTCGACGCCGTGGCGCCAGAGCCAATGCAGAATCTGACGGGCCTGGAACGGCTTGCCGCCGCAGGCCTCGACGGCCGCGACCAGCGCGGTGTCGGTGAGATCGGTCAGGGACCGCATGGCCGCCGCTGTCTCAGGCGGTCTCGCGCTTGCGGCGCGGGGACTCGTCGCGCGGCTCGCAGGAGAGCCGCTCGAGCACGAACTCGGCGGTCACGACGATGCGCTCGCCCTTGCGCGAGCCGATGTCGAACCGCAGGTCGAGCAGCAGCTGCTCGAACATGGAGCGCAGCGAGCGCACGCCGGTGTCGCGCTGCATCGCCTGATCGGCCATCGCGCCGAGTGCCTCGTCGGTGAACTCGAGCTGGCAGCCGTCCAGCTCGAACATCGCTTTGTACTGCTTGACCAGCGCGTTCTTCGGCTGCGTCATCACGTTGAGGATCTCGTCGCGCGTCAGCGAACGCATCGGCACGGTCACCGGCAGGCGGCCGACGAACTCGGGGATCATGCCGAAGTCGATCAGGTCCTTGTGGTCCAGGTAGGGGATCAGGCGATCGCGTTCCTTCTGGGTCGTGACCAGGTCGAGATCGATGCCCACCGGCGAATCGACACCCTGGCCGAAGCCGATCACCTTCTGGCCGAGCCGGCGCGCGATGAAGTGCTCGACGCCCGTGAACGTGCCGCCGCAGATGAACAGGATGTGCTCCGTGTTGACCTGGATGTAGCTCTGCTCCGGGTGCTTGCGGCCGCCCTGCGGCGGCACGTTGGCGACCGTGCCTTCGAGGATCTTCAGCAGCGCCTGCTGCACGCCTTCGCCGCTGACGTCGCGCGTGATCGACACGTTGCTCGTCGTGCGGCCGATCTTGTCGATCTCGTCGATGTAGACGATGCCCTGTTGCGCGCGCTCGACGTCGAAGTTCGCGTTCTGCAGCAGGCGCAACAGGATGTTCTCGACGTCTTCGCCGACGTAGCCGGCCTCGGTCAGCGTGGTCGCATCGGCGATCGCGAACGGCACGTCGAGCACGCGGGCGAGCGTGCGCGCCAGCAGCGTCTTGCCGGAGCCGGTCGGGCCGACCAGCAGCACGTTGCTCTTCTCGAGTTCGAGTTCGGGGTTGGCGAACCGCGCGTGCAGGCGCTTGTAGTGGCTGTAGACCGCCACCGAGAGGACCTTCTTCGCCCGCTCCTGGCCGATCACGTACTCGCTGAGCCGCTTGTACATCTGTGCCGGTGTCGGCACCTTGTCCTTCAGCACCAGGTCCTTGACGAACGTCGGCGAACTGCCGCCCTTCTGCTTGCGATCCTCCTCCTTGAGGATCGTGTTGCAGATCTCGATGCACTCGTTGCAGATGTAGATGCCGGGCGGGCCCGAGATCAGGGACTGCACGTGGTGCCGCGACTTCTCGCAGAACGTGCAGCGTTCGACGGTCTTGCCCTTGCCAGCCATGATCAGCCTCGTGTGCGGTCCGGCGCGCGCCAGACCCGCCTCAGTGTGACGGCCCCGAGTGTAGCAGAACGAGGTGTCCGGCGCTGCGGCGTCACTTGCTCGTCTGCACGATCTCGTCGATCAGCCCATACGCCTTCGCCTCGGCGGGGCCCATGAAGAAGTCGCGGTCGCTGTCCTTGTTGACGTCTGCCGCGGACTTGCCGCAGTGCTGGCCCAGGATCTCGCTCAGGGTCTGCTTCAGGCGCAGGATCTCGTCGGCCTGGATCGAGATGTCGACGGCCGTACCGCCGACCCCGCCCCAGGGCTGGTGGATCATGATGCGCGAGTGCGGCAGCGCGTGGCGCTTGCCCTTGGTGCCGGCGGCGAGCAGGACCGAGCCCATCGAGGCCGCCTGGCCGATGCAGTAGGTCGCGACCGGGCACTGCACGAACTGGATCGTGTCGTAGATCGCCAGCCCCGCGGTGACGCTGCCGCCCGGGGTGTTCAGGAACAGGTTGATGTCCTGGCTCTTGTTCTCCTTCTGCAGGAACAGGAGCTGGGCGATCACCGCGTTGGCGACGCCGTCGTCGATCGGCGAGCCGATGAACACGATCCGATCCTCGAGCAGGCGGCTGTAGATGTCGTACTGGCGCTCGCCGCGGCCGGTCTTCTCGATGACGAACGGGATGATGTAGTCGTTGGCGATGCTCATACGCTGGTCGCTCCGCTGGGGCGGGGGTGGGGGCGTCGGTGGGGGCGTCGATCGGGTCGGCGCCGGACCGCAGCCGGCCCGGGGGCCGGCACCTGGACCAGTGCCGGGACTTCGATCAACTGCCCTTCTTATCGACGATCTTGGCGTTGTCTCTGAGGAAATTGCGCACCTTGCGCTCCAGCAGGCCCAGGCGCACCTCGCCGAGGCGGTTCTGCTGCTCCAGGTGCTCGCGGACCTGCGCCGCGGTGATCTGCTGACCTTCGTTGCTGTTCGCGGCCGCGATCGCCCGCAGCTCCTGATCGACGTCGCCTTCGGTGACGAACAGCTTCTGCTTCTTGGCCACGGCTTCGATCAGGAAGAACAGGCGCACCCGGCGCGAAGCGTCTTGTTGGGCCTCGGGCCGCGACTCTTCCAGGCGCTTCTTCACTTCGTCGTCGCCGGCGCCGTTCTCGCGCAGGCGCTGCTCGAAGGCGGCCAGCGACGCCCCCAGCTGTTCCTCGATCAGCGACGGCGGCACCGCCAGTTCGTGGCGGGACAGCAGCTGCTGCAGGGCCTGCTCCTCCTGCCGCTGGCGGCCCAGGCGCTGTTTCTCCTGCGAGATGCGCGCCGTCAGGTCGGCCCGCAGCGCCGCCACGTCGGCGAAGCCGAGGTCCACGGCCAGCTTGTCGTCGATCGGCGGCGGCTGCACCCGCAGCACCTGGGCGACGTCGATGCGCACGGTGCCGGTGGTGCCGCGTACGGCCTCCTTCTCGAAGGTCGCCGGGAAGGTGATCGGCACGTCGATCGACTTGCCGGCCGTGGCGCCGATCAGGGCGCTGGTCCAGGCCGCCTCGTCGACGCCGTGCACCGCGATGCGGGTGTTCAGCTGCACTCCCTTGCGCGTGTGCACCGCGTTGCCGCCGGCGTCGAGGAAGGTCGTGTCGCCCTTGACGAAGTCGCCGTCCTGCGCCGGGGCGTCGGTCTTCTGGATCGACCGCTTCTGGTGCACGACCTCCTTCAGCGCGTTGTCGACGTCCGCTTCGGTGGCTTCGGCCTCGAACGCCTCGACCTCGAGACCCTTGACCTCCTGCAGGTCGACGACGGGCCGCACGTCGATCTTGGCGGTGAACTTCAGCTCGCTGCCGGGCTTCACCTCCAGGTGCTCGAAGTCGTCGATCGCGATGCGACCGACCGGGGACAGGTCCTTGCTGCGGCAGGCCTCGCCGAAGAACCGGTTCAGCAGCTGCTCCTTGGCCTCGGCCAGGATGCTGCTGCCGTAGTGCTTCTGGATCATCGCGCGTGGCACCTTGCCGGGGCGAAACCCCTTCATCTGCACCTGCCGTTGGGCCGCGGTGTACATCTGCTCCAGGTGTTGGTCGACCGAGGCCGACGGGACCGTGATGAGGAGGGAACGGCTGCAGGGGCCGGTCTCGGCTACCTGGACTTCCATGGCGATCGGTGCGTGAACGGGGGTTGGTCGGCGCCCAGGGCGGGACCAGCTGGCGTGGGAAACGGGCCGAAGATCATCGCGTTCGTGCCCCGTCCGGTCAAGGCGACGCGCCGCTCGTCGAGCGGCGTCGCACGGACTTGCCGGTCACTTCGGCGCCTGTTCCTTGGCCAGCTGCTGCAGGAACGTGTGCACCTTGTCCTGCTGCAGGGTCTCCCGCACGACGGCGTCCTCGAAGCCGATCGCCTCCAGTTCGGCGACGGTCATGCCGGAGGCGCGCATCTGCTTGATCATGCTGGACACCTTCTTGCGCCGGGCCTCGCTGCGGATGATGCCGACGTAGGCGCGGCGCGTCATCGCCGGTCCCTCGGTGAACTCGATGATCCGCTCGTAGTCGCCGATCGCGTCGCTGTAGTCCTCGATGGCGAACGACAGGTTGGCGCGCTGTTCGTAGAGGCCGGCCTCGCGGCGGCGCTGCGGCCGGCGCAGCTGCTCGTTGAGCGCGCGCTGCAGCTTGGTGACCCCCTGGCGGTCGCCGAGCGCGCGCAGCGTCACCGCGGCCTGCACGGCCAGCGAGGTGGTGTCGCCCGAATCGATGATCTCCAGCATGCGGCGGCAGGTCGGATCGTGGTCCTTCGGCGCGATCGTCGCCATGCCGGTGACCAGGCGCAGGGTGTCCTGCCAGTCGAGCTTCTCGCGGTCGAGCAGCGGCAGCAGGGCGCGGGCGGCCGCGTCGTTGCCGTGCACGCTGGCGATGAAGTACTCGACGTACTGGGGCAGCAGCCGGTTGTCGCGCTCGGCGGCCAGGGCCTGGATCACGGTGTCGGCCACCTGCGCCGGCTGGGCGGCGACCAGGTAGGCGAGCACCTCCTCGCGCAGCAGGCGGTCGTTCGAGCCGAGCCCCGCGACCACCTTCGTGGCGGCCGATGGCGCGCGCAGCAGCCGCAGCGAACGCACGACCAGCCGCTTCTCCTCGCCGGTGGTGCGGTCGAGCAGGTCGGTCAGCACCTGCACCGCCCGCGGCGCCTGGGCGAAGCCGAGCAGGCGGATCGCCTCGGCACGGGCGACGTCGTGGCTGCCGTTCGCCATCTCGCCGAGCGCATCGACGAACGCCGACGGATCGAGGCGCTCGAGGATCCGGCGGCAGTTGCCGGCCAGGTTGCGCGCGGCCTCGCCGCCGGTCGCCGGCTGCAGCTTCTCCAGCAACAGCGGCACCAGGCCGTCGCCGATCGCCGCCGCTTCGGCGATGCGCTGGTCGAGGAACACCTGGTTCTCGCGGTAGTCGAGCGCCAGGTCGGCCAGGTACGGCGCCAGCGCCTGCACCTGACCCGGCCGGCTGCGTTCGGCGCGGTCGCGCGCCAGCTGCGGCAGATCGGCCAGTGCCACCTGGGCCAGCGCGGCCGGCGCCAGCGCGGCGAGACAAAGGGCGAACGGCAACCTCGTGCGCATGCCGCCAAGTCTACGCGCCCGCCCGGGCCATTGAAGGGGCGCCGCCGCCTTTGCCGATGGAGCCGGCATGTGGAACTACGTGTTGCGTCACCGGCTGCTGTTGCGCGCCATCTACGCGCGATCCGTGCCGGTGGTGGACTGAACCCGGCGCTGCCACTTGCGCCGCGGCCGCGGCCGGCTAAGCGATGCGGGTCGTGCAGCGAGACTTCGACGTCCTGGTGGTGGGTGGCGGTCACGCCGGGGTCGAGGCGGCCTCGGCGGCGGCGCGGCTCGGCTGCCGCACCGCGATGGTGGTGCTCGACCCGGCGGCCATCGGCCGCATGTCGTGCAACCCGGCGATCGGCGGGCTGGCGAAGGGCCAGCTCGTGCGCGAGATCGATGCGCTCGGCGGCGAGATGGCGCTGGTCACCGACGCGACCGGCATCCAGTTCCGGATGCTGAACACGAGCAAGGGACCGGCCGTGCGTTCGCCGCGCGCGCAGTGCGACCGCGATGCCTACAACCGCACGATGGCGGCGCGGGTGCTCGGACTGCCGAATCTGACCGTGATCACCGGCGAGGCGGTGGCGCTGCGCGCCGCCGTGGGCGGCGCCCGCGTCGACGGCGTCGAACTCGCCTGCGGCTCGCACCTCGGTGCGCCGGCGGTGGTGCTGACCACCGGCACCTTCCTCGGCGGGCGCCTGTTCGCCGGCAGCTGGGAGGCGCCGGGCGGGCGCCATGGCGAATCGGCCGCGACGCGCATCAGCGACTCGCTGCGTTCGTTCGGCATCCGGCTCGGGCGGCACAAGACCGGCACCCCGCCGCGCCTGCACCGCGCCTCGATCGACTTCTCGCGCTGCGAACGGCAGCCCGGCGACGACCCGCCGCAGCCGTTCTCGTTCCGCACCCGGCGCATCGATCGGCCGCAGATGTGCTGCTGGCTGACGCGCACGAACCCGGCGACGCACGCGGTGATCCGCCGCCACGCGCATCTGTCGCCGATGGTGCAGGGTCGCATCCGGGGCACCGGGCCGCGCTATTGCCCGAGCGTCGAGGACAAGGTGGTGCGCTTCGCCGCGCAGGAGTCGCACCCGGTGTTCCTCGAGCCCGAAGGCCGCGACTCGATCGAGATCTACCCGAACGGCGTCAGCACCAGCCTGCCGTCCGAGGTGCAGGAGCAGTTCCTGCGCACGATCCCCGGCCTCGAAGAGGTGCAGGTGCTGCGGCACGGCTATGCGGTCGAATACGACCACATCGTCACCGACCAGATCCGCGGCGACCTGCAGGTCGCCGCGCTGCGCGGGCTGTTCGCCGCCGGCCAGATCAACGGCACCAGCGGCTACGAGGAGGCCGCCGGGCAGGGGCTCGTGGCCGGCCTGAATGCGGCCCGTTTCGCGCGCGGCCAGGACCCCGTCGTGTTCGACCGGGCGACCGCCTACCTCGGCGTCATGGTCGACGACCTGTGCCGCGTGAATCCGAGCGAACCGTACCGGATGTTCACCAGCCGCGCCGAGTTCCGGCTGCTGCTGCGCAGCGACAACGCCGACCGCCGGCTGACCCCGCTCGGCGAGCGTCTGGGGCTCGTCGATGCGGCCGCGGCCGACGCCGTGCGCGACAAGGAACGGCGCCTGCTGGCGGCCCGGCGCTGGCTCGACACGACGCGCCGCGGCGGCAAGAGCCTGCTCGAGTGGCTGCGCCGCCCCGAGGTCACGACCGCCGACCTGCTGGCCTGGGACGCGACGTTCGCGGCGATGTCGCTGACGGCCGGCGAGCTCGCCGAGCTGGAGGCCGAGGTCAAGTACGCGGGCTACGTCGAACGCCAGGCGATGGAGGTCGACCGGCTGCGTCGCATGGAGCAGCGTCGCATCCCGACGGCGTTCGACTACGGCGCGGTGACCGGCCTCAGCAACGAGGCGCGGGCGCAGCTGCTGCAGCGGCGGCCGCTGACGCTCGGCGAGGCGTCGCGTCTCGCCGGCGTGCGCCAGGCCGACGTGCAGCTGCTGCTGGTCAAGCTCGGCTGCTGACGCGCGGCCGGCGCGGTCACATCTGCAGCACGGCCTTGACCAGCGACTCGGTGTCGGTGGACGCCGCCGCGTCGGGCCGTCGCCGCACGCGGTCGACCTTGTCGCGCGCGTCCTTCTCGGTGAAGCCGAGCGTCACCAGGGCCGCGATCGCGTCGTCGGCCGACTGCATCGGCAGCGTCAGCACCGGCCCGCCGGTCGCCGTGCTCGCGAACGCCCGCATCGCGTCGCGCAGCTCGAGGCACAGGCGCTCGGCGATCTTCTGGCCGATGCCCTTGACCCGGCGCAGCGCCGGCACGTCGCCGCGCGAGATCGTCGCCGCGAGTTCGCCCGGCGTGTAGACGCCGAGCAGCGCCAGCGCGATCGACGGTCCGATGCTGCTGACCGACAGCAGGCGCCGGGTCAGGTCGCGTTCGTCACGGGTGGCGAAACCGAGCAGCGACGGCATGCCGTCGACCACGTGCAGCAGCGTGAACACCTGCTGCGTCGCGCCGACCGTCAGCTCGGCGACGGTCGTCAGCGACACGCGGCACTCGTAGCCGACGCCGCCGCAGCGCACGACGACGCGCGACGGGTGCTTCTCGACGACTTCGCCGACGAGGTGGTCGTACATGCGCGGTTGCGCCGGAGCGCGGCGCTCAGCCGCGCAGCGACATGCCAAGCTCGTCGAGCTTGGTCTTGATCTCGTTCAGCGACGTCTGGCCGAAGTTCGGGCAGGCCAGCAGCTCGGCCTCCGTCTTGCTCGACAGGTCGCCGATCGTGCGGATCTTCAGCAGGTCGACGATGCGACGGCTGCGCACCGACAGATCGAGTTCGCTGATCGGCCGCCGCGTCGGGTCGGGGCTGTTCGGATCCGGCTGCTCCTCGGGCCGAGCGGTCGGCTCCGTGGCCTCGCCGAGGTCCTTGCTCATCAGTTCGTCGGCCGTCATGCCGAGGCGGAGTCCCTTGTTCTTCAGGATCTCCTTGATCTCGGTCAGCGACGTCTCGCCGAAGTTCTTGTAGCTGAGCAGCTCGGCCTCGGTCTTCTTGACCAGGTCGCCCAGCGTCTTGATGTTCATCTTCGCGAGGCAGTTGCGGCTGCGCACCGACAGCTCGAAGTCGTTGATCGGGGTGCGCAGGAGCTTGTTGCGCTTGTCGTCGCGGCGCTCCTGGTCCTCGTCGTAGTACATGTTCAGCGCGGCGGCGGCGTCGCGGCGATACAGGCGCGCGCGCGCGTTGTCCGGGTTCGCCTGCAGCGCGAGGTCGAAGCACTGCATCGCGCGGCGGTAGTTGCCCATGTCCTCGTAGAGTACGCCGAGGTTGACGACGCAGGCGACGTTGACGGGCGGCGCCATCAGGGCGCGTTCGTAGAGCTCGCGCGCCTCCTCGTCCTCGCCGCGCAGGTCGACGTTGACCGCGAGCCGGAACAGGGCCTGCTTGTGATTGCCGTCGGCGGCCAGGGCGTCGTCGTAGCAGGCGATCGCGGCGCGGCTGTCGTGCTCGAGTTCGTGCACGCGGCCCTCGAAGTACTTGCGGTCGGCGGGGCCGAGCAGGGACTGCAGCTTGGCGGCGTCCTTGGCCAGGCGCTCACCGGCGCCGGCGGTGTCGAGTCCGCGCAACCAGACCAGGGCCTGGGCGGCATCGCGTTCGCGATGCGGCAGCAGGCGCGCCGCCTCGTCGAGGTTGCCGAGCGCGGCGTGGCTGCTGGCGAGGCAGAGCGCGACGATCGGGTTCTGCTTGTCGCTGCTGAGCAGCGGCACGGCTTCGTCGTGCCGGCCGAGGGCCCACAGCGCGACGCCGCGCGCCGTGCCCTTCGCCGGCGGGGTCGCGAGCCAGTCGCGCAGTTGTTCGACGGAGTCGACCGTCTGGAAGACCGCCGCGCGGAACGCGTCGAGCTTGCCGGCGGTCATCTCGCCAGCCAACAGACTGGACGGGTCGAGCGAGGGGATGGGGTCGTTGGTGACCGTGTCCGTCATCGAGTTTCCTGCAGGTATGGGTGCGCTTCGGGGGCAGCGTGGCTGCCTGGCCGCGGCGCCAGCGGCTCGGCGAAAAGGGCAAGGAGCGTAGGATCGGCCCCCTCGGCGGTCAAGTTGCCGGCGCGACCGCCGCGCGGGCGTCCGCGTAGACGGCCAGCAGCTCGGCCGCCATCGCCTGGAAGCCGCGAGCGCGCGGCCGGGCGGCGCGCGCGAGGCGCGCGACCAGGGCCCGGTCGGCCGCCAGTTCGGCGATCGCGGCGCGCCAGGCGGCGACGTCGCCCGGCGGCAGCACGCGGCCCTGCACGCCGTCGACGACCGCGTCCTGCAGGCCGCCGATGCGGCTGACCAGCACCGGGCGCGCCGCCGCCAGCCCTTCGCGCACCGTCAGGCCGAACGCCTCGTGCCACAGCGCCGGCGCGGCCAGCACGTCGACCGACGCCAGCAGGTGCGGCAGCTCGTCGGCGGTGTAGGGGCCGCCGTAGTGCACGTCGCTGCCGGGTCGCAGGCGCTGGAAGCAGCGCGTCAGGTAGCTCTCGTCGCCGTGGTAGGGCACCGCGTTGCCGTGGATGCGCAGGCTGACGGTGCCGGGCGGCAGCGCCAGGACCGCGTCGAGCAGCACGTGCAGGCCCTTGCTCGGCAGCAGCGTGCCGAAGTAGCCGACGCGCAGCGGCCCCGGGCCCGCCGCGGGCAGTTCGATGCCGTGCAGCCGTTGTGTGTCGACGCCGTTCTCGACCACCGTGAAGCGCTCGGCGGGCACGCCGAGCGCGACGAACGGCGGCACCGCCCGCGCGCTCGGCACCACCAGCCGCTGCGGCAGCCGCAGCGCGGCGCGGGCGCGGTCCTGGATGCGGGCGACGGCGGCGTCGCGGTTGGCTGCATCCAGCCAGTGCGGGAACGTGGCCTGCAGGCATTCGGCGCAGCGTGCCGGCGCGGCGGTCTCGCAGACCTCCTCGCGGCGGTGGAACATCTGTCCGCGCGGACAGAACAGCCAGTAGTCGTGCAGCGTCAGCACGGTCGCGATGCCGGCTGCGGCCAGTTCGCCCAGCGCATCCGTCGACATGCCGGTCAGGTGGTGCACGTGGGCGACGTCGAAGGTCTCGCCGGCGGCGCGGCGCTCGCCGAGGAACTGTCGCAGCGCGGCGGCCATCGGCGGGCACAGGTAGGTGGCGTCCAGCGAGTCGACGCCCTGCCATCGGTAGGCGACGCGCGTGACCCGCGGATTGCCGGTCGCGGTGGCGACGAAGGCGCCTTGGTCCAGCGCCGGCAGGTCGGCGCGCGCGAACACGTGGACCTGGTGCCCGGCTGCGGCCAGTGCCTCGGCCAGCCCGCTGACGTGCTGCTCGACGCCGCCGACGCTGTCCGGGGGCAAGCCATGGCAGAGCAGCAGCACGCGCATCGACGCACGATGCCGGCCGAGGGGGGACGGGTCAACGCGCGGCGGCGAGGCGCCGACGAACGCGTTGACCTGCCGCGCCGGTCTCGCTACGCTCCTTCCCCCGATTCGGCCGGCAGCGAAACCGTTCGCGCCCGCCCGACTCCGAGTGCCGCCATGAAGCTCAAGGTCCGCCGTTCGAAGATGAAGCGCCTCAAGCAGGTCGGCTTCCGCACCCGCAGCAAGACCGCTGGTGGCCGCAAGGTCATCAAGCGCAAGATCCGCCGCTCGGGCAAGTTCCGCGTCGGCTAGGAGTCTGCGCCACGGAAGGCCAACTGCCCGCCGATCCGGTTTCGAGATTGGCGGGCCGCTACTTCGGTGACGCGAAGTCGTGAAGTGACGGTCGGGTGGCGCACGTCGGTACGCGGTTCATGGACGCCGTAGGCGCCGTACCGGGGGCCTCGCGACCTTCT